>CAYXSA010000014.1:0-61010 GCA_964467315.1 uncultured Saprospiraceae bacterium
AGGGATAGTAGGGGCGCTGTAGGGGCAAGGCATGCCTTGTCCCTACAGCGCCCCGCATAGCCCGACCCCAGCCCCCTTTTGGGGCTGGGGGCACGCCCAAAAAAACGCCCTTTAATTTGCGTAGTACGGCGAAATCATCGCGTAACAGACCACGCCCGAAATGGCAACAAAGAGCCAAATCGGATAGCTGATTTTCACCAGTTTGCGATGGCGCTCGTTCTGCCCCGTGTAGCCAAAAAGGAAGGCGTACAAAACAAATGGCGGCTGTATCGCCGCTAAAATGATATGCGTGATGAGTAGCGGATAATAAACATAGCCGTAAGCGCCCCCGTATTTGGTCGGCTCGCTGACGAGATGATACGCAACGTAAAACAGCAAAAACAGAAGCGAAAGCGCCATTGACACGTATATAAGTCGGCTGTGTAGGCCTATGTTTTTGGCTTTAGCAGCGACAAGCGCCCCTATCAAAAAGACCGTGCAAATGCTGTTGATTATCGCATTGAAGAAGGGCAAAAGGTGCTTATCGAAAGGCAAAGAAACATTGAGTTTGATGCCGAAAAGCAGCGCCACGACTACGGGCAGCGCTAAGGAAACGATTTTCACCCAAAGCGAAAGCGTGGCGTAATTGCTCGGTAGGCTGGGCGTGCTGGGAGAAGAAGAAGTGGACATAATTTAGCGTTGTGTATTAGGTACTGCGCTGCTCACTTCGTTGGCAGCGCTGGTATCAAGAAAAAAGCTGACTAAATCGGCTTATTCGTACAAGGTCGTATCGGGGCGGAACTCGTATTTTTTGCGCTTGCGCTTGGGCATGAGCAGGGACATAGAGGCGACGACACGGGCAAAATCCTCTTCTTTGGCGAGGGCATAATTATCGCACAAATAACCGCGCGGGTCGATAAGCGTAACGCGCTCGCTGGCATCGGCAGGCGTGTTTAAGCGCGCAAGTTTCTGCAAATCGGGCGAAGCAGGCAAGGAATACCAATAAAGCGTATCCATCTCGTTGGGTGGCGTGCTTAAACGCGCTTCAGGTGTGAGCGGCACAGAAAAATAGAGGACTTTGCCCCTGTCTTCCTTTTCGTTGAACTTCTTTTGCAGCTTCTGTAAAGCCGCCCAACTCGCATCTTGCGACCCCGCATAATAGTGCAAAATCACCAAGCGCCCCAAGACGGATTTAGAAGAAAAGCTATCTCCACGCAAGGAAACGACCTCGAAAGGCGTTAAAGCGATAGAGTCCTTGAGGAGGAGCATATCCTTTTTGAAGCCGCGAAACTTGTCTAAACCGAATTTGGAAAAGGAAACCGTAAGTATCGGTAAGCCCACCAAAAACAACAAACTCGCCGCCATAACGAACCATCTACGCTTATTGCTAAGCGGCACTACAGGCGGCAGGGAACTATCTGACATCATAATTGCTTAAATGCAAAGCCAAAAAAAAAACATCGCTACTACAAACAGTTAGCGCGCCGCAAAGTTAGAGAAAAGAGCGCAAAAAATGCGGCAGCAAGGGGATTTATTTGCCCAAATCCAAAAGTCCACACACCATTTGGCACAGTATTTACTTCTACATAGTTGTACCTACATATTTTTTCTGCGCTTTCGTTTATTTTTATTTCATACTTCCTTCAAAATCAAAACACCGCGTTCCGTTCTTTATGAAAAATTGCTTTATAGCCGCCTTCACGCTTTTTTTGCTCGCTTTCGCCGCCCGCCTCTCTGCGCAAACCACCGTACAACACAGCTTGCACCATGCCTACACGGTAGAAGCAGGCGTAAATCAGCTCATTCTCGACTTGGGTAGCGATGCCCGCGTAGAAATGCGCCAAACGAAGGGCTCGCGCGTCGTCGTCGAGGCGACCGTTTCCGTTACAGGTCTGAGCAACGAAAAAATGCTCGCCTTCCTCGTCGAACAAGGACGCTACTCGCTCGCCGAAGCCAGCAATCTCACCGATGCAACCCTGCGCATCAGCGCCAACCACAGCCGCAATGTGCTCATGGTCAAAGGGCAACAATGCAAAGAAGAATTTTCTTATGTCATTTATGTGCCCGCCAGCATCAAAGTTACCCGCAATGTCGCCGACCAAAGCAGCGCCCAAGCACTGCCCACACCCGCGCCATAAATCGGGAAAAGCCTTTATTTCTCGCTCGCGCTTGCCCTTTTTGGGGCGAGCGCATTTTTTTTTGTCGCAACTATACGCCGCCGCGCGAAAATATATATCTTTGCACGTTTTTTACCGTCCGTCGAATAGTAGCCAAGCCTAAAACGAGTCTTCGTTTTTTTGGGGCGAGCCGCTTCGGGGCGCAAGCACCCCGAAGCGTCGGGCTATTCGCTCCATCACCTTCGGCGCAAAGCGCCTTCGGTGGTTCCGCTGCTATCCCTCTCGCATGGTAAATCAATCTGTACACTCTCCAAATAATCTACTAAGAACAATAAAAAATGGCTGTATTAGGTGTTATCAGACAGCGCTTTGGCTGGTTGATGGTTGGTCTCGTAGCAGTAGCTATGGGCGGTTTTTTGTTTATGGATTTCGCAGGCGGCAACAATAGAGGCGGCGGCGTAGATGCCGTCGGGCGCGTCAATGGCAAAAAAATCTCCATCGAAAGAATGGAAGATGCTATCAAGGAAATGAAATCTACATTAGCCGAAGAGTCCCGCGCTAATGCTTGGAATCAGGTCGTCATAGATATGCTCATCGACGAACAACTCGAAGCACTCGGCATCCTCGTATCCGATTCCGAAATGGGCGAACTCTTTGTCGGCAAAAACATTAGCCCCATCGTAGGCTCCGAACTCGCCGACCAAGCCACTGGCGCTATCGACCGCAATGCTATACGCAATGCCCTCACAGAGATAGATGCTATGGAAATGAACGAAAAAAACAAACCCTATATCGACTACTGGAATAGCCTGAAAAAACGCGTCCACCGCCAACGCCTTACCAGCAAGTATACTACCTTGTTGCGCCAAGCCGTATATACGCCTTCTTGGCTCGCTGGCGCAGAATACGCCCAACAAAACCAAACCTTCGACCTCGCTTACGTGCGCATACCCTACAGCGCCGTACCCAACGACCAAGTAAAAGTAACGGACGAAGAGCTCAACGCTTACATCAAAGAAAACGCCTACAAATACGAGCGCGAAGCCGTCGCCAATATCGAGTTCGCTATTTTCAATATCGTACCCTCTGCCAATGACTCGGCTACTTATTGGAAAAAAATGAACGACTTGGCTACGGAGTTTCAAACGGTGGCTTCCGACTCCAATTTCATTATCCGCGAGGATGGAGTGATACCTTTCCAATACTTCTCTGCGGACGATTTGGACGAGCCTGCTGCGCTGAAGGATTCGATTTTTGCGGCTGCCAAAGGCGCTATGTTCGGTCCTTATCTGCACAACAACGCACTGAAGCTCATCAAAATCATGGATGCCAAAGAGCTTGCCGACTCCGTCAGCTACCGCCGTATCCTCTTCCCCGTCAATATGCAAGACCAAGCCGCCTTCAATGCAGCCGTAGCGCTTACGGACTCTCTGAAAGGGCTTTTGCGCGAGGGGAAAGCCTCTTTCGATAGTTTGGTAAATACTTATAGCGCCGATGCTGCCAGCAAAGCAATGGGCGGTAGCGTAGGTTTTGTAGGACGCAATCTACAGCCAGATGGCACGGGTCTGAATGATTTTTACTTCTTCGAGGCGAAATCAGACAGCTTCTACACGCTGCGCGCTATGGAAGGCGGTATACAAATCGTACAAGTAACAGGCTACAAACTCAACGGCAAAAAAGGCGTTCGTTTGGGCGTATTGATAGAGCCTATCATACCTTCAGACAAAACGGTGAAGGAAGTTTCGGCGCAGGCTTACAACTTCATACAGAAAAATCGCAGCTTAGACCAATTCAAAGAGGCCGTGCGCGCAGGCAGCCTACCCGCTGGCGTAGCCAACGGTTTGGAGCCTTTCGCCTTCGAAATCGGGGCTTTGGGCAAAAGCTCACAAGTAGCCAATATCGTGCGCTGGGCACATACAGAAGCCCAAGAAAAGGAAGTTGCCAAATCGGCGTATGCTATAGATGATGAAGAGTTGAACTATACGCGCCAATTTGTAGTGCCTGTGCTCGTGAGCCGCTCCCCCAAAGGGCTTGCCTCTATCAGCAACGACGAGGTACGCGCCGAAGTAGACCGCGAGGTGCGCAACAAAAAGAAAGCCGCCATTATCCGCCAAGCTATACAAGGCAATAACGCCCTCGAAGCCATAGCCGCCCAATACACCCTGCAAGTAGAGACCGCCCGCGCTATCAGTTATGCGGTGCCCTTTATGAATGGCACTTCAGAACCGAAAGTAGCAGCCGTAGCCGACATTCTCGCAGCGGGAACAGTGTCTGCACCTATCTCCAGCCGCGATGCTGTTTTTGTCATCAATGTATTGAGCAAAACGCCCGCACCCGCCGCTACAGACCTCAAACTCGCCAACCGCCAAATGTCGCAACGCTCCGCCCAAGCTATCCTTAACTTGCTCGTAGAAGCGTTCAAAAAAGCGGCTACCATCGAAGACAATCGCGCAAAGGTGTATAATTAGGTAGTAGGTAGTAAGTAGTAGGTAGTAGGTAGTAGGTAGAAAGTAGTAGGTAGTAAGTAGTAGGTACTGAAATAAACTACAAAGCACATAATCTTACTACTTACTACTTACTACTCAGAGCCACAGCCACCCAAGCACAGACCAGCGCCAGTACCCACACCGAAAAGTGTTTACTGGCGCTGGTGTTTTTTTTGTGGGAGGGGTAAAAAGCGCTAAGGGGGTCGCATAACTCGCTATATTACAATACGTTTAGCAAAAGTTTTGAAAAAATAAAGCACTTTTTGTAGAAACCTTTTGCGAAAAAATGCGAGATTTGTCCCCGCTTCAGCCGACCCGTAGCATATTCTAACTTAGCGCCCCTGATGCGCTGGGCTAAGTTTAGCACTTGGCTATCATCTTTTCAACCGTATTTTGCAATGAGAAAAGCAGGCTTAGTTTCCCGCATAAAAGACTCGCTCAAAAAGAATTCGCCGCATTTACAGACTGCTGACATCGTTAATGTATTAGACGCATTTATAGATGTAGTGAAGGCACAATTTGTGGAAAGTGCCAATTATGGCGCGGACGGAGGAGAGAATAAAAAATTTGCAGGCGATATATACTTGCGTAATTTCGGTAGTTTTGTGGCGAAGGTTCGCGCTAAAAAAATTGGTCGCAATATCAAGAAGAATAAGGCTGTAGAAATACCTGCGCATACGATACTGACATTCAAGCCCGCGAAGACCTTTGCCGATGCTATCAAAAAGAGCAACCTCAAAACCGCAGGCAGCGAACCTGTAGCAGCTAAAGAAGCCGATAAAAAAACAAAGACGGGACGCGCGAAAAAGCCCAAAGCATAGCCCTAAAGCTTGCACCGCGAGAGGGATGCGGAGGGCTGCCGCGAATAGCGGCAGGTGCAGCCGTGCAGGCGCGGCTCTGCAAGAGCCGTGGCATGCAAGGGCTGTACTGAGCGAACAGCGAACCCGTAGAAGCCCGACGCGAGGGGCGGAACGCCCCGAAGCGGCTCGCCAAAAAAAAAAGCCCCAACAAAACGCAATAAACCATTGAATAAGAGCCAAATAGGTCTGTGGATAAGCGCCCTCGTTTTATTGGTATTGCTATATGCATTTATGCCGACGCGCCCAAAAACGAAAAAAGGTAGCCCGACGAGTAGCACCGAACAGCCGCTAAACGATCAAGCCGTTTTGCTCGAAGCGCGTAAAGGGCTGGATTCGACACAGCAGCAAGAGCTGGCGGCGCTGGAGTTGCTAAAAAACCAAGCGAGCAGCGTGAGCGAAGAGGTAGAAGCCTTGAAAAAACTTTCGAGCCAATGGAACACTTGGCGCAGGTTTGACGCAGGCGCGTACTATGCCGAAAAGGTCGCCGAGCTTGCCAACGATGGCGATGCTTGGTCGATGGCGGGTACGAGCTACGGCATCGCTTACCAGAGCAGCAGCGATATTATGTATCGGCGATTTGCGGCGCGCAAAGCCATAGCTGCTTTAGAAAAAGCCATACAAGCGCAGCCCGATTCTGTGAGCCACCAAATCAACGAAGCGCTGATGTACGTGGAATTGAGTAGCGTAGATGAGACCGTGCCGCCTATGACGGGCGCACAAAAACTCCTTGCCCTCGATAGCAAGTACCCGAATAATGTGCGCGTGAGTTTTTCCCTCGCCCAGCTTTCGATGATGCGCAGCGGCGACTATCGCAAAGCCATCAACCGCTTACAGAAATTGACACAGATACCCGATATCGATTCGTCGAGTCTGCTGGACGCGAATTTTATGCTTGTAAACTGCTATAAAGAGCTAAAAATGCTCGATTCGGCAGCCCTGCATTATGAGCGCTGTATAGCCTACTCAGCTTTTGATGCCAATTTGCAATCGCAAATAAAGCGCGCAAAGCAGGAGTATCTGAGCATCAAAGAAGAAAAATAGCGCTTCGCAAGAAGCGTTTTTTATACTGCAACCATCTGAATTGTTAACCAAAATAGCCACAAGCATTATGCCCTGCGGAAAAAAACGTAAAAGACATAAAATTGCTACGCACAAGCGTAAAAAGCGCCTTCGCAAGAATCGCCACAAGAAAAAACGCTAATTCTTGCAAAGAATTGCTACTTAGCCGCTCTTCGGAGCGCTGCGCCTGCGCATAAGGGCAAGCCCAACCGCTTGCCCTTATGTCGTTTGCGCTATGCCTAATTTTAAGCTATGCACTTCTTTCTGCCCCTTTTCCTCGCTCCGTATTATACACACATTGGAAAAAGAACTTATTATCCACTCTGCCTCCAACGAGCTACATATAGCCCTGTTGGAAAACAAAAAATTGGTAGAGATTCATCAGGAAGAAGCCAAAAGTAACCTCAATGTAGGCGATATTTTCTTGGGGCGCATCACCAAGTTGCTGCCTGGATTAAATGCCGCTTTCGTCGACATCGGACTCTCGAAAGGCGAAAAAGATGCTTTTTTGCATTATACCGACTTAGGCGGCACCTTGCGTTCCGTCATGAAGTATACCACAGGTATCATGACAGGCGGCACCCAAACCCACTTGCTCAAAGACTTCAAAATCGAAGGCGAAATCTCTAAAAAAGGCAAAATCGGCGAAGTACTCCAAAAGGGACAATTTGTACTTGTGCAAATCCTCAAAGAGCCTATCTCTACGAAGGGGCCTCGTTTGTGCTGCGAAATCACCATCGCGGGCAGATACATCGTACTTACGCCTTTTTCCGATACCGTCGCCGTCTCCAAAAAAATTGATAAAGAGCAAGAACGCCGCCGACTGAAAGACATCATCGAAAGCATACGCCCCTACAACTTTGGCTTCATCGTCCGCACCGCCGCAGAAGGCGCTACACTGGAAGAACTACACGAAGACATCAACAATCTTATCGGCAAATGGCAGCAGATTTTCCAGCAACTGCGCACCGCCAAACAGCCCGCAAAATGCCTTAGCGAACTGAATAAAACCAAGAGCTTGCTCCGCGACTTTTGGAACGATTCCTTCACGCGCATCGTCGTCGACGACCAAGACACCTTCGAGGAAGTACGCGACGAACTGCAAAAACTCGACCCGACGAAAGTCAACCTCCTACAGCTGCACAACTCCTCCGCACGCTCCATCTTCGACCAGTACGGCGTTACCAAGCAAATAAAAGCATCCTTCGGCAAAACCGCCACCATGCCCAGTGGCGCGTATTTAGTCATAGAACACACCGAAGCGCTACACGTCGTAGACGTAAATAGCGGGCACAAAATTAGCGGTACCGACCAAGAAGCCAACGCCATGCGCGTCAATCTCGAAGCAGCAGAAGAGGTAGCCCGACAGCTCCGCCTACGCGACATCGGCGGCATCATCGTCATCGATTTTATCGACATGAAAAGCCCCGAAAATCGCAATAAATTGTTTCAAGAAATGAAGCAATTTATGGATACCGACAAGGCGCGGCACACGATTTTGCCCCTCTCCAAATTCGGACTTATGCAAATCACGCGCGAGCGCGTGCGTCCGCAAGTCGACATTTCTACTGCCGAAGTTTGCCCCTCTTGCAACGGCACGGGCAAGACAAACGCGACCATTCTCATCACGGACGACATCAATCGAGATATAGATTTCATCATGAAATCGCAGCGCCCGCGCCGCCTCTCGCTCACCGTGCACCCTTACCTTTACGCCTACTTGCGGCGCAGTTTCTTCTGGCAGCAAATCACTTGGTGGCGCACCTATCGCCGCTGGATTAGCCTGCGTTCTGACAGCAATTTCCCGCTCGTTCAATACAAATTTTACGACGAAACAGGCGACGAAATTCGCTTCACTTAAAGATAAAAGACTATCGGCAACCCTGCTTTTTGAGCGCGGTTGCCGATTTTTTTTTGGGCGTGCCCCGCAGCCCAAAAAGGGGCTGCGGGTCGGGCTATTTGGGGCGTATCACCATCGCCCAAATGGGCGAATGTTGATTCGCCCAAATGGGCGAATGTTGATTCGCCCAAATGGGCGAATGTTGATTCGCCCCTACTATCCCTCACGCGGGCTTGCCCACGCGCCAAAGGGGCGCGGGGCGCTGGCTGTAGGGCAGATTTTTTACTCTTTTGGCATTTCGGCGAGTATTTCCATTGTCCGAACGGCAACTGTACAAACACGCTGTAAAAGTTCAATAACTTGTGCACGGTAGTTAGCAAAACGATAGGTATTAAATTCCGCTGCAATAATGGGGTGTTCTGGCTTTTTTTCCTTCCACTGGTCTAAAACCCATTCCAAAGCAGAGCGATTGCCAAGCATATAGCCCCAAGCAAGCGATGGGACACCCTCCAAATAGCTATTATCGTCGAGCCAAAGGCAGCCTGTAGCGTGGTCGGCTTTTAGTTTGACTTTAGGCGCGGGCTTGGGCTTATCGACTTGCTGCAAGGTAAGCGGATATAGTGCAGCTTGCTCATAATTTAGATGCAAGTCCATTAGCTCCGCCCCATAAGCCACCCATTTATCAAAATCCCTATAAAAAGGCAGTCGAGGAAACTCTTGTTGCAAATTCGTAGCATACTTGGCTCTGTAAGCAGGCGCGTGCAAAACCGCATACACATACTTAAAAATATCCTCGCCGCTTATTTCTTTACCGTAGTGTAGAGCAAATTTTTCTAATACCCCCTGCGATATATTGAGTGTCCGTACTCCGTTTGGAGCATAGCGATAAAGCGATAGACACTGAGTATCTCCTGCAAAATGTAAATCTACAACTTGATTAGAAATAAGCGTATGGAAAGTTTTTGAGCCGCTTGGAGCAGTGAAACTAATGGTCGGGTTAGCATGGCTAAGGTCATTGCCCCATATATCAAAATGGTTTTGTGTCAGGCGGTCGCTTGCTATTTTTTCTGCATAAAAAAAACGCTTTGCAAAAGGTCTATACAGTATTTGGCGGATATTTTTTTTACTAAATTTTAACTTCACACCACGAGCAAAATAGCGTTTTAGAGTTTCGCTCCATTTTATAGCAGTCCCCCAATCAGTATTTTTTTCTTTTAGATGCTGATTGTAGGTATCTGAAAAATAGCGCATTTTATTAGCAAGATTTTGAGCATCTGCATCGTACACCCATTCATCACGATTAGTAGAAATACCAACTGTATAAAAATTGAAGACTGTTTCTCCATTTTTTCCAAACTTGGTAGATTTAGCACAGAGCGGCAAAAGCGTAGAAAAATCGTTGTTAGTTTGGTTTATCCAATTACCTTTTTCATCGGGATATATAGGTTGAAAAGGTATATTTTTAGCTTCCCAACTGGCAAGTGCGTGCAATTTTTCAGCTTTGTTGGCATAATTTGGCAAAGCGTAATATTGTATACGGGCTGGGTGTTTGCGGCTATTTGCATCAGGTTTTTGGCGTACAAAAAAGAGTATTGCTACTCCCGTCATAATCCCAAAAACGTTATCGCTGGCATCTGCGCCATTGGCGCGCACGTCGCCACCCAAGTCTACGATGTACACATAATCAAATTCTTTGCTAACGGATTTTCGGAAACCGTCATCTTGACGTTTGTCAATAAAGCTGCGATTGACAACGAAAGAAATAATCCCATTTTCCCCCAGCCTATCGCTTGCCCAGCGTATAAAGCGCTTATACATATCGTATTGATATGTTTTTTGTGCTGTACTTTCGGCGATATAAGTAGTTTTTATGCGCTGGTCTAATGGTGGATATTCTCTGTTTTTATTTTCATCGTTTTCATTTTTTTGTTGAGCGTTATAGGGCGGATTGCCTATAATGACGGAGATAGGTAGTATATCTTGTGCCTGTATGCGGCGGGCATTTTCGGCACTTACCGCAAAAAGGTTAGAAGTTGTCGCGTAGACGGAACTCGCGCTATCGCCCAAATGCCCTTGTGGCATACCACCGAGTTGCTCCAGTGTATCAACAAAACAGATATTTGGATAAGATTTATAGCGCTTTTGTCGCTCCTGAAATGCCAATTCGATATTAAGATTGGCAATATAATACGGTAAAATACTTATTTCGTTGGCGTGAATTTCATGTAGATATTTATGCTCCAGAGTACCAAGCTGGAGATATTCAAGCAATTCGGTTACAAATGTACCTGTGCCTGTGGCAGGGTCGAGAATGTGTACGTGGTGGTCGCTTAGGGTCTTACCGAAATGCCTATTTACAAAAGTGTCTGTACTTTTTATGATGAATTGCACAACTTCCGACGGTGTATAAACTATGCCCAAGCGGTCAGCATTTTTAGGATTATAGGCTTTGTAAAATTCTTCATAAATAAGTTTCAGAAAGCGTTGTTTTTCTTGGTGGCTGTGCAGATTGCGCGCTTCTTGGATAATCGGAGCGTATATTTCAGCGAGTTGCTGCACGGTATTTTGATACACAGCCGCAACAAAAAAGGTTTCTACCAACGCTGCCAACTGCCGAGCGATGTTGTTTTCTCTATGGAAACGAGTAGAGCCGAATATATTGGTAAAAATATCCTCTGTAAGGATATGTTGTATTATCATCTCATCAATATCCTGCAGGCGAATGCTTGGATTGATGCTGGTACGACAACTTTCGCAAAAATCAGCACGCTGTTGTATAAAATCTTCGTTTAGTTCTACGTCTTGTAGACGCATTTGTAGGTCACTCGGAAAGTCTTTTATTTTCTTTTCACCAGCAGAAATAGCGATAACAGCATTTAAAATTTCCGAAAGTCGAGGTACAGCAGCCGTAAAATTATGCAAGGCTGTACGGAAATTTCGTACTTCTTCTATCTCGTACTGCACAAAGCGCAGTAAAATTTCATGTAATGCGTTTTCGTCGCGCATATCGCATTCTGCGACACGGCTACCATACATAGTACGATTGGGGGCTTGGTAGAGTATTATTCGCTGCGAATCTTCAAAAAGGATATTAAATTGTGGATAACCGATAGCGAATTTTTTTTGTATTTCTACCTCTAAGTCATCGTTCCTATCTTTACTTTCCCAATAGCCAATAGCTACACCTTTGAGCAAAATAGCGCCATCTGGATATTTTCTTTGGTTGTTTTTATTGATTATATGGCTTTCGTCTGCAAAAGTAAGCTTATGTTGTTCGCAATAGCTTTCCACAAGATTTGCAAAATGTCGACGCAAAGCGCTTTCTTTATGGGTTTGGGCTTGATTTATAGTTTCTTCTACTTTTCGGTAATACTTTTGAATGCTAAGTCGGGACATAGTGGAAAGAGATATTTGATGCTACAATAATTTTGTGCAAAAATAACATAAAAATATGGATAAAGTATTTTTGTTTCGTTGCTTTAATTTTCGGAAAAAGCCAGCGCGCGCCCGCCCTTTGCGGGCGCGGGGTTGTTTTTTGCGTGAGGGATAGTAGGGGCGAATCAACATTCGCCCATTTGGGCGATGGTGATGCCCTACGGGGCTGCTTCGCGGTCGCCCCGCATAGCCCGACCGCGCCGCCCTTTTTGGCGGCGCGGGCACGCCCAAAAAAAATAAACCCGTTTATACCTCTATCGCCCAAAGTTCGGCGTGGGCGGTAGGCGATTTTTGCCATGCAGCGGAAAGCAGCGGCAAGCAGTCGGCAGAAAGTAAAAAATTGGCATCGCTTTGCTTTTGCCACTGCGAATAAGCAAAAAGGCGGTTGAGGGTGTCGCCATAAAGAAAGGTTTTCCCCTCGCGCTCTACGCGCACCAACGCGCCGCAGTGCAAGACGGCGCGAAAATCAAACTCATATTCCGCCTTCGCCCATTGCCGAAAATCGGCGATGCAGTCGATAGCCGCCCAAAAAGGCGCTTGAGCGTCCCAATGCAAAATGACCGCATCGCCCACGTACTGATAAATCTGCAATTCTACAGCCGAATGCCCCCCTATAAAGCGCTGCAGCTGCGCCCAACAGCCCTCCATCTGCTCCGCATAACGCCAGTCGCCCAGCCTTTGCGCCCAGCGCACAGACTGCCGCAGGTCGAGCCAAGCGAGCGAAAGCGTCGCAGTAGTCATAGCTTGAGGCGGGGCGGCATTACTCGTAATCGTAGATGTAGGTGTCATTCGTGATGTCATTGATAGGCGTTTCGTCCTCGCTGAAATTCATACCCTTAAATTTGGCGCAATCCAGCTCCCGCTCCACAATGTCGGGCTGCGGAAACTGTGCCGTAGGATTGAATAGCGCAATATCGTTGGCAGCTTCGAGATAACGCAGAAAGTTCTGATAAATAGGACGCGCCATTTTAGCGCCCGCCCCATTGCCCAAGCCTTTGAAGCGGATAAAACGGTCGTCGCAACCCACCCAAGTACCGATGACGAGATTGGGCGTAATACCCATATACCAGCCGTCAGCTTGGAAGTTGGTCGTACCCGTTTTGCCGCCATGCGGGGTTTTGATGCCTGCAAAACCGCCTGCGGCACTTTGTACGGAGCGCAACATTTGGTTCATCACGTAGGCGGCTTGCTCGCTAAGGATTTGCTTTTTGTCTTGAAAATTGTCGCCTACATAGATGATATTGCCATTTTTGTCCTCGATGCGCTCGATGAAAATCGGCGAAGAATACACGCCCTCATTGGCAAATATCGTGTAGCCGCTGGTCATCTCAAATACGGATATATCGGCAGCGCCCAGACAAATCGTAGGCGATTTGGCGATGCTGATGGTATCGAAATTCATATCGGCAAGCAAGGTGCGGAAAGGCTGCGGGCTGCCCAAATCCTTCATCAGCTTGGCAGACACGGAGTTGAGCGACTTAGTAAGGGCTTGAGTGAGGGTGATATTAGCCCCAGAGTAGCCGCCGCCTGCGTTTTTGGGTGTCCAATCGCGGTCGAGATTAAAACGGGCTTCGCCTGCGTGAATGGTCGTTTGCACATCGGAAACCATGTGGCAAGAGGAGTAACCCCGCTGATTAACCATCAGCGCATACAAAAAGGGCTTGATAGAAGAACCTACCTGCCGTTTGGCTCTGCGATTGACGTGGTCGTATTTGAAGTACTTATGATTGATACCGCCCACCCAAGCGCGGACATAACCCGTTTGCGGCTCCATCGCCATCATGCCCGTCTGTAGGTGCATACGATGGTAGCGCACGGAGTCGTAGGGTGACATAGTTGTATCCTTTTCGCCTGCTTTGTTGTAGGCGAAAATGCGCATTTTTACGGGCTTTTTCATGTACTCGAAAGCGGCTTCCTGTTCCTTGCGCAGGCTGCCCCATTCGGGCGAGCGCAATAGGTGTTTGTAGCGGGCAAGCTGCTCTTCTTTGATGTAACCGAAAGTTATCCAGCTACGACCTATAGAATCGTCTTTGGGTTTATCGCCTTTGGAGGCTTTCTCCAAGATGCGCATACGCTGTATATCGGCATCGCTGATATCGAGGCGGGTGGCATTGGGCATGAGTTCGGGGCGCATAAGTTGGAAGCGCTCAGATTCCCAGACTTGGCGCTCTAAGGAGTTGAGGCGCAGTTGGATTTGGTCGTTGCGCACGCCTTTGGGCTGATAGAGCCAAGGGTTGCGCCCATTGTCGGCATCGCTATTCCAGCCCGACCACTCTTTGAAAAGTCGGTTTTGGTGCTCGCTAAGATGCGCCCAGACTGCTTTTTCGGCAAGACGCTGCATACGGGCGTTGATGGTGGTATAGACCTTTAGACCGTCTGTATGTATGTCGTAGAGTTTGGAGAGTTTGCCGTCTTTGTGCAGTTGGACGAGATAATTGCGCAGATAGTCGCGCAAAAATTCGCGGAAATAGGTGGCTACGCCTTCGTTGTGGTCGGTAACCTTAAATTTGGAAATATCGATAGGCTCGGCATCGTAGCGCTCAAACTCGCCCTGTGTGATATGCCCTGCGCTTTGCATACGGCTCAATACCTCGCGTCTACCTTTTTTGGCGCGCTCCATGCTTCGGCGCGGGTTGTGTAGGGAGGGATTTTGAAGCATACGCACCAGCATCGCGGATTCGGGTATCGTGAGGTCTTTGGGCAGTTTGCCGAAGTAGATTTCTGCCGCCGATTTTATGCCGCAAGCGCCGTAAAGGAAGTCAAATTCGTTGAAATATAGGGCGATGATTTCTTCCTTCGTGTAGGAGCGTTCGAGTTTTACGGCGGTGAGCCACTCTTTTAGCTTGGTGCTGCCGATGATGAAAATGCGGGAAATGGGATTAGCGCCGCGCGTGTCGGGTCTACCGACGAGGAGTTTGGCGAGCTGCTGAGAAATAGTACTACCGCCGCCCGCGCTGGTGTTGCCCATCAAAAAAGTTTTCACCGCTACACGCCCGACGGCTATCGGGTCGATGCCCGAATGCTCGTAAAAGCGAATATCCTCCGTCGCTATCAGCGCCTTCACCAAATGCGGCGGCAAACTATCGAAGGGCAGAGGCGAACGGTTTTGCACGTAAAATTTACCGAGCATCTCGCCATCGGCAGAATATACTTCTGAAGCGATACGGCTGCGCGGATTTTCCAAATACTCAAACGAAGGCAGCGAGTAGGCAAGCCGCACAAAGAGCGAAACCAGCGCGAGCAAGCCGCCAAGATACGCGTACCACATCCAACGCGCATAGCGTTTGTGCTGCTGCAAGCGCGCACGACGCGGCGAAAGGTCGTTCTTGGGCGGCTCGTTGGGAACGGGTGCATTCGACTGCGTGGCAGCCTTATAGGAAGTGTCCATAAACAAACGGAAAGGAATGGCGATTGATGTAAAAAACGGGCAAATATAGCGTTTTTTTCATTCATGCGCCATAATTTCTTGGGCGTGCCCGCGCCCCAAAAAAGGGGGCGCGGTCGGGCTATGCGCTGCGGCGCTACGCGCCTACGCTACTATCCCTCACGCGCTCGCTGCGCCCGCAAAGGGCGGGCGCGCAGGGCTGCCTGCGTTTTAGTCATGCAGATAGCGCTTAGATAAGCAGTATTTATATGCTTTTTATAGAAAAAATTGGCAAATTTGCGGTGATTGACTTCTAACTGATATTACGCAGGCGTGTGTGCTGGCGTTGGGGCAGCGCCCCCAACGCTCTTGCGTGCTCTGTGGTTGTGCTGCTGTGTCCGCAGGCTGCATACCTCGCCTGCGGCTAAAAGGATAGAAAAAAGTTAGCGCGCCCGCCCTTTGCGGGCGCAGCAACCGCGTGAGGGATGGTAGAGCCGTAGCATGCTACGGCTCAGACAGCCCGACCGCAGCCCCCTTTTTGGGGCTGCGGGCACGCCCAAAATATCCTTTATCGCGTGTGTAATCCTTATATAATAGCTTCTTATGTTTTCTCCCATTCCGCTACATTTTACGCCTATCGAGGGCGCGTATCAGGAGCCGCTGCGCGATGTAGCGGCTCGCATTTGGCTCACGTTGCGCAATATCTGCGAATATGCCAGCGCCGTCGGCAAGTCAACCGAACAGAGCATTCCGCTCGATTATATGCGTCCATTTGCGGAATTACACCGCATCGAAGGGCAAAATGTCGGCTTGATTTACTACGATGCCGAACAAAAACAAGCTGCCAGCGCTGCAATTAGCCGCCATTGGGTTGCGCTATTTTTGGACTTGTACGCCAAAGAATTTGGGCTCCTATCGGAGGCGATGGGCTATAGGCTGCAAATACCTGCGGAAGCTACCGCCGCTATCAACGACACGCTCATCGTCAGCATAAAAACCAGCCTCGTAGCCCTTGTTGCCGATGCCCAAGCGCCCAACGATTGCCTGATTTGCCTCGACGAAAACCCCGCAACCAACCCACTACAGCTTAGTGAAGCCAAACTAAGCAATGCCCAACGTATAAAACTCCTCCAGCAATGGCAGGGGCGCAAATGCGAATGCTTTTTCTGTAAAAAAACAAGCGCAAAACGCCAAAAGCTCTACGGCGATTATCTGCATAATTTTAAGATACATCAGCCGCCTTTTGCCAATTTTTTTGGGAGCGCCCTGCGCAATCCCACAACAACACATACCATAGATATTATTTCCGTGGGCATCAGCCAGATACCCGAAACGATAGACCAATGCAGCGCCTTGCGCACTTTTTCTATCACCAATGGTTTTGTGAGCGAGCTGCCAGAAGCGCTTTTTCGCTTGCCCAATCTGCAGCATCTTTACCTATTCAAAAACCGCATACATAAGTTGCCCCCCAGTATAAAAGCCTTGCGCGGGCTGCTTTCGCTGAATATAAATTTTAATCCTATCGAAGAATTGCCCGCAGAGATAGGCGAAATGGAGCATTTGGTAAATTTGGTGCTGGGCGATTGTGCACAGTTTCGGCGCTTGCCTGCTGTTTTTCCGAATGCGGCGCATTTGGCGCATCTGGATATGAGCAATACGGCTCTGGAGGAGCTGCCCGAATGGCTGGAAGAGGCACAAAATTTGCAAACGCTCAATCTCTCAAATACCGCGATAACTGCGCAAGCTGTCGAAAACTTTCCGTTTCAGAAGCTGCGCAAGCTGCGAAATTTACATATAGACGGTTTAGGGCTTCGGCATTTGCCGACTACCTTACTGGACTGTGCGGATTTGGAGACTATCTATGCATCCAACAACGAAATCGCCGAAATTCCCGACAGCATCCATCGGCTAAAAAAATTGAATGCGCTTACCTTCAGCAACAATGCTATTGAGCGCTTGCCTGATAGTTTTTGCGAGTTAGCGGCGTTGACGAATTTTGATTTGGCAGGCAACCCCTTGCAGTCCTTGCCTGCAAACATCGTGGGTATGCAAAAATTGAGTTGGGCGCGCATTAGCCAGTCTGTAGTGCCAGCTTTGGGGCAAATTTTATTAATTTTGGGGCAAAGGGTGAGCCTATATAAAGTATAGAAGCTGCGGCAGGGGCATTGTGCCTAACTTAAAAACCCTATATTTGCGCGATGCGAAAGATAGTTTTAGCTTGTTTATTTTCGCTGCGGTCGGCGGTAGCGGTGGCGCTGTTTTTGTGTTTTGCCTTTGGTTTGTGGCTGCAAAGAGCGGCGCAAGCACCTGCCGACGTGGATTATTACCGCGAGCGCTTGCAGGAGGCGGTAAGCGCGCAAGAAGCGGAGGTTTTGGGCTTGTTTTCCAACGGCGCATTCATTCTCAATGCAGTTGATGGGCTTTTTACGCCCGATACGCTGGCGGTGTACGAGGCGCGCAGTTATACGATTTCGATATACGACGAGCGCGATTCGCTGATTTTTTGGAGCAACAACAAAGCCGCGCCTTATCGCACAGACGTAGAGCCGAGCGACTCACTGGTCAATCTGCCCTATCGCATACAAAACTCCGACTACCTTTTCCTAAAGGAAACCTACCGCCCCATCATCAACGGCAAGGAGTTTAGCTATACTTTGGTAGCGCTGATACCTGTATTTGAGCGCTTTTCTTTGCAGAATGCGCACTTGAGCGATAACTTTTCGCTGCTCTCTACCGAAGTAGCCCGCTACGTGGAGGCAGTCGAAGAGCCGACGCAGCAGGCGATACGCAATAATCGGGGCGAAGCTATCCTGCATTTGCGCGCTAAAGCGGGCGTAGTGCATCGGGCTTGGGCGGCTTGGGCGATAATTTTCTATTTGTTGGGCAGTGGCTTGGCTTTGGGGCTCTTGTACGACTATTCAGCGCGCTTGGCGCGGCGTACTGGTCGCTTCCTATACGGTTTTGGGCTCTTGATGGGGCTTAGCGCAGTGGCGCGGGGGCTGGTAACTTGGGCAGAATTTCCCTCCGTTGCCCGTACTTTTGGCATCTTTAGCGAGGGGTTTACGAAATTGCCGCATTGGTGGTCGCACTCACTCGGCGAATTCGTCTTAGATGTAGGTCTAATCTTGGTTTGGGCGCTCTTTGTGCATCGAGAATTTCGGCTGTTTCATTGGAGGAATTGGGGGCTTTTGGGTAGATTGGTGGGCGGATTTCTCTTATACAGCCTAATGCTGGAGGAATTTCTGATGTTTCGGCTTTTGCTGGCGAATATCATACGCGATAGCTCCATTTCTTTCCAATTCGATAACCTTTCGCGCATCAATTTATCCTCGTTTTTGGCGCTTGCGGGCATCTTGGGCGTATCGCTGTCGATATTTGTGAGCAATTATAAATTGCTGCGCATTTTCAAGCAGCTGGGTTTTGTTTTTTCGCATCGCATCGCTATGTTTTCGGTGGCGCTGGGGGTGCAAGTCGGGCTTTGGTTCTTGGGCGGGGCAAGCGTGGAATTGGTATTGCAGACGCTTCTTTTCGCTGCGAGCTTCATCGGGCTGCTAAGCATCTTTGTCAATCGCAAAAACTTCAACCTCGCTTGGCTAAGTCTATGGTTGATGTACTTTAGCGTCTTGGGTATGCTGGTCTTTGCTTGGGACGTAGAGGCAAAAAATCAGCGCGAATACCGCGAATTTGTAGAGCTGTTGGCGGCAGAGCGCGACGGTAATCTGGAACAACGCTTTGCAGAGGTAGAAAAAGCGATATTGGAGGACGATTTTTTTAAGAGCTTCTTCACTACGGCTACCTTTATCTCTCGCAAGCAGGCTATAGAGCGCTTGATGTTTCGCTATTTGGATAACTATTTCTTTGGTCGCTATGACTACAATGTTGCTTTTTACAACGATAAAGGCGCACTCTACAAAGGCGAACAGCGTTCTTACGATGAGTTTGTGAGCACGCTCAACAAAAGCGAAACCATCAACAACAATCTATACTTTTATTCCGACTGGGAGGGGCGCTATACTTACATTGCCCGCCTGCCCATCTATAGCAACGACGTTTTGCAAGGGCTGATAGTTATCGAATTGCTGCCCAAACCGACCACCAACAAAGGCAATGCCTTCGTAGAGCTTTTGCAGATGCCCAAAAATAAGCAAGAGCGCTTGGTTACGGAATACGAGTTTGCGCTCTACAAAAAAGACCGCCGCGTCTGGCACAATGGCTCTTCTCTGCCGCTGACGCTGGCTTACAACTTCCGCACACCCGCCCCCCGCGAGGCGATGAATGTCGACATCAAAGGCGAGCGCTATCTAATGTATCGCGCAGGCAATAACAATTTAGGCATCGTGCACCTGCGCGTTATCAGCGCCCAACAGATGCTAACGATTTTCGCGTATATCTTCTGTATCGGCGTTTTATTGCTGGGTTTTGTGGCGCTTTTGCTGCTTTGGCTCTGGCGACTGACGGGATTTTCTTTGCTGCAATGGGAGTTTGACCAATCACTGCGCGAGCGTATACAGTTGGGGATTGTCTTGGTGAGTATTTTTTCCTTCGTAGCTATCGCGCTCATCACCATTCTATATTTTAGCAACGAATACGCCGACTATCACGATGCCAATCTCAACAATCGGGTAAAAAGTACGGGGCAATTTGCCTCCATGCAGGTACAAAGCAATTTCGATAGCTTTTACGTGCTGCCCGACGTAAATAAACTCTCCGAAATCAGCCGCTTGGACGTGAATATCTACGACCTCAGCGGCACGCTCCTGCGCTCTTCCTCCGATAATGTTTTCGAGCGCCGACTCATCTCGCGGCAGATGAACCCGCTGGCACTCTACGCGCTAAGGCAGGAGCAAAATACGCAATTCATTCACCGCGAGCGCATTAGCCAATTTCGCTACCTTTCGGCGTATGTGATGCTGCGCGACAACTGCGATGTGCCCATCGCTTACCTCAATCTCCCCTACGATGCCGAAAGCGGCAACACCGCCCGCGCTCAAGAAATCGCCCAATTTTTGGGCGCGCTCCTCAATGTCTATGTCTTTTTTCTCATTCTCGCCTCTGGGGCAGCGTTGCTCATAGCGCGCTCTATCACTTACCCGCTGCTCATCATCGCCGATAAGCTCCGACAGGTAAAACTCGATAAGCAAAACGAACCTTTGGAATGGCATATACGCGACGAAATCGGCGACATCGTGCAGCGCTACAATCAAATGATTATCGACCTCGAAACCAATAAACAAGCCTTAGAGCGCAATCAACGCGAGTCCGCTTGGCGCGATATGGCAAAACAAGTTGCCCACGAAATAAAAAACCCGCTAACGCCGATGAAGCTCAATATACAGCTTCTGCGTCGGCTTTTTGATAGCGATCCGCAAAAGGCAAAAGCCAAAATCGAGCGCATCAGCGATGCGATAGTCGAGCAAATCGACAATCTCGCCGCCATTGCTTCCGAGTTTTCCGCCTTCGCGCAGATGCCCGCGCCCAACAACGAGCGCATTCCCCTCGCCCAGCTCATCGACTCCGTTTTGCTGCTTTTTAATCCCGAACAAAACATCGTCCTTTCGCGCAATTTGCCCGATGAAAGCACCAATTGTTGCGTCTTCGCCGACAAAAATCAACTCCTACGCGTACTCAACAACCTCATCAAAAACGCCATTCAAGCGATGCCCGAAGACCGCGAAGGGCGCGTGCAGGTCTCCCTCATGTGCACCCACGACACCGCCATTATTCGCGTCGAAGACAATGGCTGCGGCATACCCGAAAGCCGCAAACAGCAGATTTTTACCCCTTATTTTACCTCCAAATCTTCGGGCACGGGCATCGGTCTTTCTATGTGCAAGTCCATCGTTACGATGGCAAAGGGGCGCATTTACTTCGATTCTACAGAAGGCGAAGGCACGACTTTTACGGTAGAATTGCCGCTTTTGCAGGGCTGATTTCGGTTTTTTAAGATTTTTTTTGGGCGTGCCGCTGCGCCAAAAAGGGCGCAGCGTCGGGCTATGCGAGCCGTAGCATGCTACGGCTCTACTATCCCTCACGCAATGAAACGGCGCACGCCGCGCAAAGGGCGCGGCGCGCTCTAAAAAATTATATAGGACAGCCCTTGCATGCAAGGGCTCAGTTATGCGCAATTAAAATAATAACTGCACGCCGCAACTTTTTGCGGTGTGCGCCATCTTTCGCGTGAGGGATAGTAGGGGCGAATCAACATTCGCCCATTGGGGCGATGGTGATGCGCCCCAAATAGCCCGACCCTGCGACCTTTAAGCGCCGCGCCCCCTTTCAAGGGGGCAGCGCCGTAGGCGCGGGGGCGGCGCGGGGAGCAGGGGCACGCCCAAAAAAAACAAAAGCCCCATTAACGGCGATACTCCATTTTTCCGCCGTAAGCACGCCAGCCCTTCGAGAAATCGAATTTTCGCTTGCCTGTTATCATCGACATACCAACGACCAAAGAGGTCAGCCCGCCCGCCAGTACGCCGCGACCTTCCCAACTCGTGATAAAAACCGTCCCCATAGCTGCCGTCGTTATACCTGCGCCCACCAATACGCCGCCGCCCATATCTCTATCTGTGCGCACCTTGCCTTTGATGTACTTGCACTCGGCGAAGAGTACGGGGACATCATTGACGACCATTCTATCCGCTTCGATGTGCTGCAAAGCGCCTTTTATTTTGCGTTTCGGGTCGTCCCAAAGTGCGTACTGCACATAGCCGCCTTCGCGGATAAATCGCATCTGCCCCTTTTCGAAATTTTCTAAAATTAGCACTTCTATTTCTATCTTTTCGCCTGCTACCTGCGCGGACAGAGAAGCCGCCGCACCACAGAAAATAGCCATCAGACCTGTTAGCAAGATACTACGCATATTAAATTTGATTGTATTGTTGTTTTACTGCGCCGAAAGATATACTTTAGCCCGCAAGTACAACGCTTTTTTTGCCGACAAATACATACGCCCCCATGCGAATACTTATACTACTTGCGCTTTT
Organism: uncultured Saprospiraceae bacterium; assembly: GCA_964467315.1. Classification (GTDB taxonomy): domain Bacteria; phylum Bacteroidota; class Bacteroidia; order Chitinophagales; family Saprospiraceae; genus JAAFIM01. Next base: position 22,121 of record CAYXSA010000014.1, read on the forward strand.
GCTGCCCGCCGCCGCCCATAGCCAACACAGGGAAGAAGATTTTTCGCAGTACTGGTCTAATAATAGAATAGAAGTCAGCATATACGAATTAAGCGATGCAAAAGGCAACAACATCGGCAAAGCTACCCTGCGCTTTTGCGCCGAAGACTTTTCCCGCTCCAAACAAGTCCGCTTAGAAGACCCCAAACGCAATCCACTCGATGCGGTGCGCGTGCTGGAGTCGCATCTCCGCATAGAAGACGCGAGCAATGCCCAACATATCGCCCTTTCTACCTTCACGCCCATCAACCGCGAAAAATATCCGCATAGCTTCAAAACTGCCGCTTCCCTACAGAATGCGACGGGGCAATTTTTTGCCCAAATCAATCTGCAAACCTATAAATATCGAATGTTGCAGTATTCCTATCTGGAGCAGGAAGCCGACCAAGAACATATCATCGAAAAAGCCTACTTGGAAAACGAATTTTTTAATCTCTTACGCAGCCAAAACCACGCTGAACTTCCCACAGGGGCTATATCTTTAGTGCCTTCGCTTTTGCATCTGCGCCCTTCGCGGGTATTGGAGGCTGAAGCAGAACTACAGCCCCATACCGAAAAACCCGAAGAACTATTGACCTACTCCATAAAGTACGATGAACGCAGCGTGTTGATTCATTTTCAGCGCCGATTTCCGTACATCATAGAAGGCTGGGAAGAATGGCAGGGCACAGAGCGCCAAGTCAGCGCCCGCCGCACACAGTCTACGCACGAAAGGTAGTAAGTAGTAAGTAGTAAGACTTTTTGCACCTACTACCTACTACTTACTACCTACTGCCTACTACATTTCTATTAAACCACTAAATAAACGTTCCCTAAATTATGTCCTATTGGTATTTTACGCCGCGAGAGCGGCAGGCGCTTATATTTTTGTCTGTTTCGGTATTTTTTGTTTTTGGGATAGGGTTGGCGATGCCCTATTTTTATACTGCGCCTGAAGGGGATATTTCTCCTCAAAAGTCGGCTGTTTCGGCATTTGAGGCGCAGTTGCAGAGGGCGGATTCTACCCATAAAGCCCAATACGCTTCCTACAAGCGGGAGTATAGCCCTCGCCCTACAAATTGGCAGCCGAGCAAGAGCGCCAACAGCGACAACGGTAGCCGAGCAGAGCCAATTTTATCGCCTTTCGACCCGAATACGGCGACGGAAGAGGAGTTGAGTCGCTTGGGTTTGCCGCCTTCGGCGGTGCGGGCTATAGTGAACTATCGGGGGAAAGGCGGACAGTTTCGGCAGCGCAGCGACTTGGGGAAAATATACAGCATTCCCGCCGATTTATTGCCGCAGTTGCTGCCCTTTGTACAGTTGCCTGACAGCCTAAGCAAGCCGAAATGGGCATTGCGCGATAGCTTTGCCGCCTTGCCGAAGCCTGCGGCTCGTCCTTTCGTGCCTACAAGTATCGATATCAATACGGCGGGGGCGGAGGAATGGCAAAAACTGCCTTTCATCGGTGAGGGGCGGGCGATGCAGATAATCAAGTATCGGCAAAAACTGGGTGGTTTTGCGCGGGTGGAGCAAATAGCCGAAATATACGGAATGCCCGACAGCGTTTTTCAGCGTATACGCCCGCAGTTGCAATGCGTTTTGCATGGGAGCAGCCTGCGCCGCATTGCCTTAAACTCCGCTACAGTGGAAGAATTGGCGGCACATCCTTATTTGTCTTGGCAGCAGGCGCGGGCTATCGTGCGCTATCGGACACAGTTGGGGCAGTTTGCAAAGACGGATTTTGTGTTGACGATACCCGAATTGGACGATGCGAATGCTACCGCTCGTCGACTGTTGCCGTATTTGTCGCTGGATTAGATTTATGCAGATCTCATATCCATACGCGTAGGGGCAAACCAAGGTGTTTACCCTCCCTTATGCCCATAAAACGACATACGCCCGCGTTTATTTGGGGCGAACACATTGGTTCGCCCCTACGCGCACGCCCAAAAAATGCCCCATCAATCCGTATCCCACTTGGAGAGTATACCAACGAGCTTTTGCCCCTCGTCCGTGATGGGTAGGACATTGATTTTGCGGCGCGCCATCAATTCTTCGGCTGCCCAAAGGGTAGCAGTAGGCGGCAAGGTCTGCGGGCGGAGTGTAGCGACTTCGCCGATTTGTACCTCCAGCGCTTGCTGCTCTGTGCATTTTTGGAGCCAGCGCCGCAAATCGCCATCGGTGAAAATTCCTTCTACTCGCCCTGCCGCATCCAGCAAAACCAGCGCACCCAAACCGCCCGCCGACATCGCAGCCAGCGCCTCGCGTAAGGGCGTAGAGCCTAAAACCGTCGGCAAATTTTCCACCCGCATACGCTCCCGAACCTGCAAAAGCAGCTTTTGCCCGATATGCCCCGCAGGGTGCAGGGTGCGAAAATCCTCCGCTCCAAAGCCCCGCGCCCGCAGCAGCAAGACCGCCAGCACATCGCCCAAAGCCAGCGCCGCCAGACTCGCCGCCAAAGGCACCGCCGCCAATCCTTCGGACTGTAGCAATTCGGTTTCCGCACCCGCATACAAGCAAATATCGGCATGGCGCGCCAGCGTCGAATGCAGGTTGCCGACCAGCGTTATATGCACGATGCCCAGACGGCGCACCAGCGGTATCATGCGCAAAAGCTCGTCCGTCTCACCCGAATTGGAGAGCGATATCCAAACATCACCCCCCTGCAAAATGCCCAAATCGCCATGCAACGCCTCACTCGCGTGCAAAAATAGGCTTGGCGTGCCCGTGCTCGACCAAGTAGCGGCTATCTTGCGCGCCAATAAACCTGACTTGCCCAAGCCCGACAAAACCACTCGCCCCCGACAAGCCAGTATCGCCCCCAATGCCCGCCCCAAAGCTTGCTCATCTATCCGCTCCCCCAAGACCCGTATAGCCTGCGCCTGTGCTTCAAAAAGCCGCTGTAAGCCCGACCTATCAAAAAAATCTTCAGATGACATGGTAAATTAGGTATTGCAGCTTATTTTAGTACAAAATTTCTACCGTTGGCAGCATCTGCGTTAGGCGTTTTTTTTCTTCCTCTGCGAGTGGACAGCGCGAGAGATTGAGCCATTTGAGGGCGGAAAGTGTACCCAATTCGCGGGGCAATAAATTGAGTGGATTATAGGCTACATCGAGTTTTTCTAAGCTACGCAGGCTGCTCAAAGAGGCAGGAAGCTCCGTAATTTGGTTGCTCCAAAGGCTAAGGATTTTTAGCCCCTTTGCCCCTTCGAGATTGGCGGGCAGGGCGGCGATTTGGTTTTTGTGTAGGCGCAATTCTTGCAAATTTTGCAGCGCAAAAAGGGTGGCGGGTAGGCTTTTGAGTTGGTTTTCGCTCGCCTCGAAAATTTCCAAAACGGCGAGTTGCTGTAGCTGTGTCGGCAGTGAAGCGAGCCGATTGAGGTTTAGTTTTAGGTCTTTTAGGCTTGTGAGCGCGCAAACAGTGAGCGGTAGAGTCGCCATCATATTGCCGCTAAGGTCGAGAATTTCCAAATTTTTGAGCTGCGCAAAACTGTTGGGGAGCTCTGTAAGTTGGTTTTGCCATAGATGCAGCTCGCGCAGTGCTAGGAGGCTGCCAAAATTTTCGGGCAAATCGGCAAGCTGATTTTCGCCGATATTGAGGGTTTTTAATTTCGGCAAGAGCGCAAAGGTTGTAGGCAGCTCGTGCAGTTGATTGTTGAATAAATCCAAAATTTCCAACTGCTCAAAACTACCGAGCCAAGTCGGCAATTCTACCAATTTGCACCAGCGCAGGGCTAATATCTTCAAATTTTTTAGCGTGAAAATCACATCGGGCAAGCGCTCAAAGAGGTTGCCGCTAAGCATGAGTCGCTCCAATTTTTGCAGATTGCGCAGCGTATCGGGTAGGGCAGTCAGGCGGTTGTTGTACTGTAAATCGAGCCGCTCCAGATTGCGCATGCTGCCCACGCAAAGCGGCATAGCAGGGAAGCGATTGGAGGAAAGGTCGAGCGTGCGCAAATCCTGCAAAGCGCTAAGCGAAGCGGGCAGGCTGTCGATTTTGTTGCCGCTAAGGTCGAGCCTTTGCAGGGCGCTGAGTTCGCTGACGACGCTGGGCAGGCTATGAAATTTATTGCTGCTGAGGTCGAGGCGTTGCAGCTTTTTGAGCTTCGCCAAGCCCTTCGGTAGGGTGGAAAGCTGATTATAACGCAGGTCTAAGTTTTGCAGCTCTGCCAGTTTGCCCAAGTTTTCGGGCAAAGTCGATATGCTGTTGTCCCGCAAATTCAAATCTTGCAGCTTCGTTAGCTGACCTATGCTGGGCAGCACCCGCGTTAGCTCGTTATTTTGCAGATTTAGCAGCTCTATTTTGGGTAAAAGCAGCAAAACGGCAGGCACTTCGCGGAAAAAATTAAAACTTAGATTGATTTTGCGCAAATTTTTCAAACGCGCTACGCTCGCGGGCAGGCTATCGAGGGACTGATTTTGCAAATCCATCACCACTACCTCCAGCGGCGACTTTAGCGCCTCTTCCAGCGAAGTATAGACCTTGTGCCCCTCCTTATCTATCGGCGCTATAATATCGTCCTGCGCATACAATCCGCTGACAATCAAAGAAAAAAAGGCTAAAAATAGGCTGCGTAACTGCATTTTGTTTGTTGGGTTTGTGGCGTTGGGGGCGCTGCCCCAACGCTACTTGTTCTGGAAGCGTAGCGGGGGCGCTGCCCCGCCCCGCTTCTATTGCCTGATTTTCGTATATTTTGGCTGGCGGAAGCACTTGGGCGGGGGCAGCGTCCCCCGTCCAAGTTGTACAACAAAGAGCGTTGGGGCAGCGCCCCCAACGCTCTTGCGTAACATCAGAGCCTCTAGCTCAAAACCCGTGTTTATCCATCAAAAAAGCCAAAGCCGCCATACCTGCCGCCCCAAGCTCCAATTCTCGCTTATTCACCGTTTCAAAAACATCACTCACGGAGTGGTGATAATCAAAATAGCGCTGACTATCGGGACGATACCCAAAAAGCACTGTGCCCAAGTCGCGGAGTTGCGAAATATCGGCAGCCGAACCGCCCGTGTGCAAGTCCGTAAAGCCATAAGGGGCAAGTATCTCGCGCCATTTTTGCGCCTTTTGGTGGGCGCTCGTTTGCTTGTCGGCAAGCGCATCCATCACGAAGCCACGCGGCGCAGCGCCGCCCGCATCGGATTCTATCGCCGCAAAATGCTTCTCCTTTTTATGCTCCCGCGCATAGCGGGCATACTCTTTAGCGCCGTACATTCCATTTTCTTCGTTGGCAAAAAGCACCACGCGCAGCGTGCGCTTCAGCCGAATGCCCATGCGCCGAAACAGGTGCAATACCTCCATCGCTTGCACGCAGCCCGCACCGTCGTCATGCGCGCCCTCGCCTACGTCCCAAGCATCGAGATGCCCGCCGACCACGATAATTTCATTCGGCAACTCCGTACCCCGCCAATCGGCGATAACATTATGCGCCGTCTGCTCCTTGCCCGCCGCACAGTCGGCAACGATGCTAATGCGCAGATTTTTCTCCCCTTTCAGCAGTTCGCTCAAAAGCTCGGCGCTTTCGATGCCCAAAGCCAGCGCGGGAATAGGCTTTTGCTCCCCAAACATCGTTACGCCCGAATGCGGCACATCGTCATGGCGCAAAGTCATAGAACGCACAACGGCAGCGATAGCGCCCAATTCGGCAGCGCGCCGCGGCCCGCTTGTGCGCTGGTCTACAGCCCCGCCGTAAGCGTGAAAGGTATTAGATTTGGTCGCGTCCATCGGTCTATTGAAAAAGACAATTTTGCCGCGTACCTGTTCAATGGGCAGTTTGTCGAGTTCGGCAAGGCTTTTTACCTCCACGACCTCGCCGCTAATGCCCGTCTTGGGCGTACCGCCCGAAAATCCTAAGGCTATCGCCGAGAGTTCCTGCGTGCCGACCTGTTGCGAATTGATAATGCGCACCCGCGATACGCTGCCCCTTTGCCAAGTCGGTACACGCACTGCTTGGAGCCAAACCGTATCCGCGCCGCAAGTATCGAGCATCTGCGCCGTATAAGTCGCCGCCGCCGTATAAGCCGCCGAGCCGCCAGGTCTACCGCCGATTTCCTTGCACAGATAGCGCAGCCACTCATAACAAGAGCTTTGCGTCAGCGCATTATCAAACATATCGCCGACCCGCTCCACATCCTCATTTTGGGCGCGCAGCGGCGCAAAAATCGCAGCCCAAGCAAGCAGCAGGGCAGAAAATATAGTTTGTCGCATAATTTTTAGTTTCGTTTTTTTGGGCGTGCCCCCGCGCAAGCGCGGGGTCGGGCTATCCGTTGCAGCCCCACCGCCTACGGCGGCGTGGCTTCCACTGCTATCCCTCACGCGGCGGTACGACAAAGCCGTACCTTGAATGGCGGATACAAGGTAAATACACAGCGAATGACGAACACGACGTAAACGCGAAGCGCATTTTTCGTGAGCACCTAAAATACTTGATACCACTGCCGCCGATAGGCGGCATAGTACCTACACACAAAGCACCATCGTCATTCGCTCACACGTCTATAGTCTGCTGTACGCCATTGTTGCTACAGAAGGCGACCAGCAAGCGACTAAGGAGATGTATTTTTTGATTTTCGTCGAGTTGCACCACATCGCTTTTCGAGAGTCGGCGCAAGATGATTTCGACCATCTCGACAGAGCTTTCTGCCATCATTTGCCGCGCTTGTATGAGCAACTGCGCTTGCTGGCGTTGCATCATCGCGCCTGCGATTTCTGCCCCGTACGTGAGGTGATTGATGCGGCATTCGTAGAGTTCTACGCCTGCTTGATGGAAACGCTTGGCGAGTTCGGCGCGGAGTTTTTCGGCGGCGCTTTCGGCGGCGTTGCTGCTTTGGGTAGACAAGGCGAGATAAGAGAAACTTGCGACGACCTCCCTTAGTGCGCCCTCGCATTGGGTTCTAACGTATTGCTCGTAATTTTCTACCTCCAGCAGCGCCATAGCCGCATTGCTCACCCTCCAAGCGACTACGCAGCCCACTTCCATCGGCGTACCGTCGGCATCGGTGATGCGCATTTTGCTGGTTTCAAAATTATATACCCGCTTCGATACCCGCGTCTGCGCATAAAAAGGCAAAATCCAACGCAAGCCCGATGTATGCACCGTGCCCGCATAATTGCCCAGAAACTGCAAAACTACAGCCTCGCTCGGCTCCACAATGACGAAACCCATTATCGAAAAGGCGAGCAGAAAAAATACAGGTATCGCCAGAAGTAGCGCATATTCGGGATATTCGGCTAAAAAACCCGTTTGCGTTTCGCGCAAGATGACCCAGCCTATAAAGGTAAAAAGGGCGATTATGAGGAGCAGCATCAGATAGCCAGGTATGGCTATGCCGCGTTTTTCTTTGAGCATAGGAGAAAGAGTAGAAAAAGGGGAAACTTAAAAAAGGGCAGTTTGCTCGCCAAAGACGGCAGGACGCTCCAGCGAGAGTAAAAATTCTTTTCGGTGCAAACCGCCCGCAAAACCCGTCAGACTGCCGTCGCTACCGATGAGCCGATGACAGGGCACTATTATCGCTATCGGGTTTTGCCCCGCAGCACCACCAACGGCGCGTATGGTCTTTACATCGCCTAAGCTCAGCGCCAAACGCTGATAGGTCGAAGTCTGCCCGTAAGGTATTTGCAGCAACAAATCCCAGACCCGCGCCTGAAAATCCGTAGCTTCGCGCAGGTCTAATTCCAAATCGAATTGTTGCCGCTTGCCCTCGAAATACTCCTGTAGCTGCCTTTTCGCTTCTTTCAGATAATCGGGTACGGGCGAATAGAAAGTAGTCGGCTCCGTATCGAGGAAATCGACTTGAGCGATTTTAGCGCCGTTGCCTGAGATGACAAGCCAGCCGATGGGCGTGTGTAGATACGTCCAATGCGCGTATTTTTTCTGTTGCATTATTCGGCGCTTATGTTTTGGGTGAGCGGAAGGAGCGAGGCTAAAAATGCGTCGTCGTGCTGATTCTGTACGGCGATGCGCTCTATGGCAGCGTATAAATCCGTGCCCAATAGTTCGGCGGCTTGAGCTGTGTCCTCTATTTGCTCAAAGGCGAGGATTAGCTCCAATTTGTTTTCGTTGCTGGCATCAGCGATGAAGTCGGCAAGAGCGCGCAGGCAGTCGCGGCGATAGGTTTGGGCGTTCATTTGGCTTGGTATTATTAGGCGACAAAGGTACAGAAAAAAGCTTTATTTCTTGCTTTTTGCGTGAGGGATAGTAGGGGCAAGCCAGTGTGTCTGCCCTTTGGGCAGCACGCGGGCTGCCCCGAATAGCCCGACCCTGCGCCCTTTTTGGCGCAGGGGCACGCCCCCCAAAAAAATCTCTCAACCAAGGCAGAGCTTTTCGCGTTTTGGTTAAATATCTATTGAATATAAAAAAATGTTATGAAAACGTGTTTTTTACTGATTTTGCTATCTTTTATAGGTGGGCATTTGTGGGCACAGGGCGATAAATTGGAGCGAAAAATGGGGCGTTTGGTCTTGCGCGAAGAGCAGCGCGAGGAGCGTTGGGCGCTAAAATTAACGCGTATTGAGGAGCGCATCGACAAGCGCAAGGAGCGGAAAGAGGAGCGCGAAAATCGGGAAAAAAAGGCGGGTTTGGGCACGCGGCGTTATGAGGCGATGCGTTTGCCGATGCATATTTTTCGGCTTAATACGAGCAAAACTAAGACTTTACATGTTGAAAAAGTGCCCTATAGCACAGACAAGCGCCAATATATCTTGGTTTGCGAATCGGAGCAGGTGCCTGCTTATCGCAAGGAAGTGATATTTTTTTTGCATGGTGGCGGCTGGCATATTGGCAAACCACGACAGCATTTATTGCTGGCGGAAATGCTCGCAAATGAAGGATATTTGGTAGTTTTGCCCGCTTATCGGCTTGCGCCCGAAGTCAATTATGAGGGAATGCGGGCGGATATAGATTCGGCGCTTTTGCAGACGCTCGATTGGTTGCGCACCGAAAAGGGCTGGGAAGACCGCCGTATCGTCGTGGGCGGCGCTTCGGCAGGGGGCAATCTGGCGGCACTCTTGGTGTTTGACTATGAATCTTTGCAACGTATAGGCTTAAAGCCTGAAATTTTTGCAGGGTTTTTCTCTATGGCGGGGGTGCTCGACTTGGAAAGTATGCCCGATGGCAAAATTTTGGAAGAGTATGCAGGCAAGCGCGAAAGCGATATGTTTTGCCGTGCCAACCCCCTGCAACATCTCGACGGGCGCGTAAAAGTGCCTGTGCTCTGCATTCACGGCGATAAAGACGGCTTAGTCAGCCACGATGTAGCCAAAAATTTTGCCCAACGCCTTTGCCAACTACATTGCGAATTGCTCGATTTTCATACCATAGCAGGCGGCACGCATCTCGGCGCAGCCTCGCAATGGTACTACAAAAAGAACAAAAACGAGGGGCAAGGCGCTATAATTATCAACTGGCTGCAAAAGTTAGCCAAGTAACATAAAGTATATGACAATCAAGCACTTAGGCGCATTTTTTTTGCTCGCCGTTTTGGCTGTGGGCTGTGGTAGCGATGCACAAAAAACACCCGAAGAGGCAGCCCGCTATTTTTTGGAAAGTTTGGCAGAGTTAGAATTTGATAAAGCCGCAACTTGCGCGACAGAAGCCATGCGCAAAGAAATACAAAACCTGCACGCCGAGTGGAAAATCTCCTCGCCTACAGAGCGCGAACTATTCAAAAGCAGCCTACAGGTACAAATAAAAACCGTCGACTGTAAAGAAGTCGACGGTACGATGACTTGCGTTGTCTGCTGCCGCCCTGATGGCGCTAAAGGCGATTTGCAAATGCAGCAGCGCGATGGACGTTGGTTTGTGGATAAGAATTAAAATGTGCTGCGTGTCGTGGGTATCAAGTATTTTGCGCTGCGTGTCGTGGGTATCAAGTATTTTGCGCTGCGTGTCGTAGGTATCAAGTATCAGGTATTTTGCGCTGCGTGGTTTAATACTTGATACCTGATACCTACGACGCATCGCACATAAATACCTACGACGCATCGCACATAATACCTACAACGTGCAGCACATCTACCCCTTCGCTACGACCTTCGCCCAAGAGTCTTTGAGGGAGACGGTGAGATTGAAAACGGGTTTTTCGCTGGTGCTATCGTCGTCGGCGCAGTAATAGCCCTTGCGCAGGAATTGGAATTTATCGCCTGCTTGGGCAGTAGATACGGCGGGTTCGGCGAAAGCAGTGCGTACCGTGAGCGAATTAGGATTGAGGAAGTCCAAAAAATCCTTATCTTCGGGCACATCGGCAAGCGAGGGCAGGGCAAATAGTTCTTGATACAGTCGCAGCTCTACGGGTTTTGCATGGCTTACCGAAACCCAGTGAATGGTACCTTTGACGGATACGCCGCTCGTATCGGCTCCGCTGCGAGAATTGGGCAAATAAGTGCAGCGTAATTCTTGTATATTGCCTGCCTCGTCTTTTATGAGCTCGTCACAATGTATAATATAGGCGTGTTTTAAGCGCACTTTTTGATTGGGTGCGAGTCGGAAGTATTTTTTTGCGGGTACTTCCATAAAATCATCTGCCTCTATGTAGATTTCTCTCGTGAAGGGGATTTGGTGCGTGCCTGCTGTAGGGTCTTCGGGATTGTTTTCGGCTGTGAGCCACTCGGTAGCGGCTTCCTCATAGTTGGTGATGACGACTTTTATGGGTTCGTGTACGACCATCAGCCTTTGGGCGACCTTGTTGAGGTCTTCGCGCAGGCAATACTCCAACAGGGCTTTTTCTGTGAGGCTTTCGCGTTTGGAGATACCTACAGTAGTTGCCAAATCGCGTATGGCTTTGGCGGTGAAACCTTTGCGGCGCAGTCCTGCGATGGTGTATAGGCGTGGGTCGTCCCAGCCCGTAACGTGTCCACCTTCGACGAGGCGCAGCAATCGGCGTTTGCTCGTTACGGCGTATTCGAGATTTAGGCGGGCAAATTCGATTTGTTGGCAGCGATAAGTGCCTAAGGTGATGAGCAACCAGTCGTACAATTCGCGGTGCGGCTCAAACTCCAGCGTACAAATTGAATGCGTGATGTTTTCGATGCTATCCGAAAGGCAATGCGCAAAATCGTACATCGGGTAGATGCACCAAGTATCGCCTGTGCGGTGATGATGCGCCTTTTTGATGCGATAAATCACGGGGTCGCGCATAATCATATTGGGCGATGCGAGGTCGATTTTGGCGCGCAGGGTGCAAGTGCCTTCAGCGTATTCGCCTGCCCGCATTTTCTCGAAATGGGCGAGATTGGTCGCCACATCGGTACTGCGGTATTCGTTGGCTACGCCTGCTTGGGTGGGTGTGCCTTTTTGCTCGGCGATGGCAGCGGGAGTAGAAAAATCCACATACGCTTTGCCCAATTCGATAAGTTGTACGGCGTAGGCGTGCATTTGCGCAAAATAATCGCTTGCATACTTCGGCTCGCCTGCCCACTCGAAGCCCAGCCAACGAATATCGCGTTGTATGGCATCGACATAATCGACCTTTTCGGTAGTCGGATTGGTATCGTCAAAACGCAGGTTGCTGCTGCCTTTGTACTTCTGTCCGAGTCCAAAATTCAGACATATTGATTTCGCGTGCCCGATATGCAAAAAGCCGTTGGGCTCTGGCGGGAAGCGGGTAAGGACACGCTGCGCATATTTGCCGCTGGCGTTGTCGTTTTCTATGATTTCCTCGATAAAATTTAGCGATGCGGCGCGCGCGTGTTCGCTACTCGTGGTGTCCTTCGTCGTTTCCATTCGCTCTGTGGTGGTGTTTCCGTAGGCTCTTAGCTACGTTTATGAAAATTCAGCCTTTTTGGGGCTATTCTGTGGGTGATTTTTTTTTTGGCGTGCCCGCCGCGTTGCCCCCCGCCCGCTGCGCGGGCTGCCCCCATGCTGCGCACGGGGGCGCGGCGGTCGGGCTATTCGCTCCAGCCCGCTGGCGCGGGCTTCCGCTGCTATCCCTCACGCGGCGCTTATTGGGGCTTATCTGCGATTTATGCAGGCTTTCTAACGCAGCCCAAGCCCCTAAACGTTCCGTATAGGGGCGCTTTGCGGGGGCAAAATTGCGAAAAAAAGTGCTAATTTTGTTGTATCTTTAAGCAAAGTTTCGTTATTTTGCGTTTATGCCAATGACATACCCTTCCCCTCTGCTACGCCATACGCAAAATTACAAATCGCTCAAAATCAACGCATCATGTTTAATTTTCCGCATATCGAAAGAGCTAAAGACTTTGCCTACAGCAAGACTTTTCTAAATAGTGTGCTTTTTCAGATTGCGTTTCCAGAATTAGACCTGAATAAATTTGCCGAAACGGATACCTATAAAAAATTGGAGCAAAAGTACCCAGAGAGGCAGGATATGCACCAAGTCGTAGCAGATATTGAAATTCAAAATACAGCTAAGTTTACCCCAAAAACGCAGAGGCGGACAGGCTTTGAATTCATAAATGCACAAAACGGAATTCGCTTAGTCGTTGCAGAAAATCATATAGCCTATGTTTTTGCAGCTGCGGCTTACAAAAATTTTGCAGCTTTTGAAGTGGCTGCAAAAGAAGAAATGGAGGAAATTGTTCAAGCTTTGAGCATAGCAGAGATTACGCGTACAACCGTCCTAAAAAACAATACAGCCCAGTACACATTAGCGCCAGAGAGCAGCAGGCAAAACGCTTTTGAGATTTCGGGGACTTTGTTAAATTCGGTACTGCTGAAAAATTATTATGAAATGCCGTTTTCGCAGCAGTTACAGGAATTTGCAAGCTCTTTGCTGCTGAAAGAAGAGCAGCACCAATTGCGCATAGTCTACGGCTTAAGTTCGCCTGTAGCAAATATCTATCATCTAAAATTAGATTTTGTTTTAGATTTGCTAGAAACATACGCAGACCCAAGCACGATATTTGACCGTTTTGCGGCTTTGAATGGGCATATATTTGATGCTTTTCAGTGGGCAACAACAGACGAATATAAAAAACATATGGGCTAAAACTTAGCTTTAGCCCTTTCAATAGTCGCGGGCTGATAGAATGACCGACTTGGCATAGCGATGCGGAGCAGTGGCGCGCAGCGCCAGATGCAAGCCGCTGATAAGCGGCGCAGCAGCCGAGCGAATAGCGAGCTGCGTAGCGTAGCGCCGCCGCGTATGCGGCGGATGCCCCAAAAAAATAAAAAATATCCAATCACCTAACATAAAATTTTTATGAACATAGCATTGGAGCCTGTCCAAAACAAGGACATTACGCAGGTATGGAGCAGCTTAGACCTTAGTTTGATGAACTACCATTTGCCTGCACTTTTTAATACGCCGCCCGCAAAAATTGAAAATATCGAAATTTTAGTTTCGTTTGCTGTGCAGCGACGCTTGGCAGAAATCGCCGATTTGCGAGAAAATTGGGACGGCTACGGCGCTCTACCCATAGATAAAAAAGCGATTGAAAACACAGAAAAACTGCTTAAATGCTTACCGATACAGGCAAAAATGGCGCTACATTTTGAAAATCTTGTACCCGCGTCGCACGGAACGGTAAATTTGGAATGGAGCGTAGGCGATTATTTTGTTTCCCTCGAAATTGGAAACGAAGAAATAGCCTTTTTTTCGGAGCTCCCTGACGGCACGAAGCCGTTTTTGGATAGTGTAGATTTTTCTTATAGCTCCCTGCCGCGCGAGTTTTTGGCAGCGCTCAACAAACTATTTTCAGCCCGCTAACAATTTGCTTTATAGATTTGAAAACGACGAAAATCCCCGAAAATATCGAAGGGTGCGAAATCTTGGTAAGAGGTATTTTGCACCCTTTTTTTTATTCTGAAAGCCAAAACAAGCTCAAAGAACAGGCATTTATGCCGCCGCGCAATAGCAACGAGGTTTCTGTTTTGCGGCTTTTTTACACGAATTTGGATTTTTGTAAGGCACACAGCAAAACTCTAAAGTTTGGCGAAAATATCTATATTGGGCTTGCTTTTATCGAAGCACAGAAAGTTGAACAAGCAGGCGAGGAGTACGAAAATTTGGTTTCGGTTGTTTATTCGCCTTTAGAGAATTTAGAAATGCACGCGGATATTTTCTACAATTTTTTTCCCGCACAAGGGCAGACTCTGCCCGCTGCTATCAAACAAATCGCCCGAAAATTGATAAAGTATCCCCCCACTTTTTTATGTGTAGAGTGCGACAAAGAACGCCTTATCGCAGAGTGGACAGGCGCAACCCAAGCAGAAATAACGCAAAAATGCGTTTAATGACAACGCACCTCTGCCCCTTGTTCTGTAGCTGTATCCAGCATCGGACTAAGAAAAGGTAGCCCCAAATTCAATCCCCGCACGAGCAACCACAAACCCATCAGCACGACCACCACAGGCACAACCCTTTGCAAGCGCCGCCGCCAAAGCAACGAAATAAAACGGCGCGAATACGCGACTATCCACATCAGCGGCAGCGTGCCCAAGCCAAAAAATAGCATGTACAAAGCCCCCGAAACCCCATTCATACTCAATACTGCCCCCGCCAAAGCCGTGTAAACCAAGCCGCAAGGCAGAAACCCATTCAGTACGCCGATAAGCCAAAGTTTGCTGTAGCTGGGGCGCTGCATCAAAGCCGCCAAAACCCGCGTTAGCAGGGCGTATACACGCGAATTTTGCAGCGAAAAGCGCCGCAATACAGAAGGCAAAAACACCGATAAAATCAAAAGCAAACCCAAAACTATCGAAACCCCTCGTATAAACCCCAAAAGCAGCACCCCGCGCCCCAATTCGCCCACAATAAAACCCATCGCAGCATAACTGACTACCCGCCCCAGATTGTAGAGCGTAGCCGCCCAGATTTCGCCCCCGCGAGCGCCTGCGCCCACCTGCGGTAATGCCAAAGCTATCGGCGCACACATGCCCACGCAGTGAAAACTGCCCAGAATCCCCAGCAAAAAAGCCCCTAATACGCTCGTATCCATCGCCCAATCAATGGCGCTTGATTTCCAAACGCTGCTCTATAAAATACGCCTTGCCGCCCGACTCAAAACTAATTTGCACATCGTAAGCCCCCGCCGCCCAGTCGCTCGTAGATACCGTTTGCTGCCCCTGCGCATCGAGCGCGAGCGGCAAACGACGGTCGCGGCTGCGCGACGCAGGCGAAAAGGCATAAATCTCCCCCCGCAAATCGGAAAATTCCGCCGCCGAAAAGCTTAAAATTAGCGCCTCCGCCTGCCAAAAAATCTGCGGCACTGTCGACAATGCCGCCGCATTTTGCCGCGCTTGTATGCGGGTCTCGTAGCGCAATTCCTGCTCATAATAGTCCTCCGCCACCAGGTCGAATGTCTGCTGCGAACACAAATAAACCATCGACAGCATAAAAACCACGAAAGAAGAAAAAAACAAGGCAATCCCGTGCCCCCAATGAAAACGGCGAACTTTGGGCAGATTATCAGTAGTCGTAGACATAGCGTTTTTGGCGGTTGTTGAGCCGCAAATGTCGCCTTTTGCCCTTAAGCCCTTGCCAACGAAAGGCAGGTACAAAGCTGATTTTCGTCGCTTTTTTGCCGCAGACACAAATTATTAAAAAAATGATGTAAGTCATATTTTCGTATCCATCTCTTTTGCGACATTTGTACAAGCGCAGAAAAAATGAAGGGTAAGTACTTCGTTTTTTGGGGGCGTTTAGGGGGCGAATGTTGATTCGCCCCTACAATGCGCTTCGCGTTCACCTTCGGTGTTCCTCACGCAAAAAACAATCAAGCTTTTATCTGTATTTTATGTCTATGCACTCATTCTTACACAAATCGTTGCTTTTGTCGACGAGGCTGCTCATAGTCTCGCTGGCAGCCGTATTGTGTTGGGCGATGTCGGTACATAATTGCGGCAGCGAAGCTTTGCAGCGCCTAAGCCAACAGAAGGCGGCAGGTTTGATTGTGGATACGCTGCACGCGCCTACACAGTCGCACAATAATAATTTACTCGGCTCTCAGCCCCTCAACGCTTGGGAAATCAGCAGCGAAAGCGATCCGCATAGCCCCACACCCGAAGAAGAAGAGGACGAACAAGAGGAAGAAAATAAACGCGAAAGCGAAGAAGAACGCGAACACCGCAGCCCTTCCGAGAAAGCAACCTACATTAGCAAAAGGCTTTACAATTTTCAACAGCAGGAGCTACCTTTTTTGGCGATTGCTCAACTGCCCACGCAGGCGCGCGCTTATGCACGCTCGCAAAGCCGCGCCCAATGGGCTGTAAACACGGAGCGCTATGCGCTCTATCACCAATGGCGCATTCACGCCTAAAATGCTATTTGTCGTCGGCGAGGCTATGCGCTTCGCATCGTTAGACCTGTGTAGCGCCTTATCGTAGGCTCTACGCGCAGGGGCTTGCGTGTATCCGTCCCTCAATAATTAGCATTTTTGGTACTTTATGACAACAGCGCACAAATGGAGCGCCGACCTCATCAAGAAAGACGCAATAGCTGGTACAATTACTGGTCTAATGGCTATTCCCTTGTCTATAGGCATCTGCCTTATGTCGGAATACCCCATTCAGACGGGTTTGTATACAGTAGTCTTTGCTTGTATCGTCGGGTTCGTTACCTTTCTTTTTCGCCCAGGCAACTATGTAGGTGTGCCTGGAGTGGCTGCAGGGCTTGCGCCCGTGCTCGCTATGGGCATACATACTTTTGGTATGGAGAATATGCCCTTTTTGATTTTCCTCACCGCTTTTTTTCAAATGTTGGTTTGGAAAAACGGCTGGGAACGCTACATACTCAAAGCAGTACCTTCTTTTCTCGTAGAAGGCTTATTGGCAGGGGTAGGCATAAAAATCGCCCTCAAATTCTTGCCCTACACCTACGAAACAGTCGCCGACCTCAAACAAGGTTCGGCTTTGGCAGCCCATGCACACCAGTCCTTGAGCTGGGAGCAGTGGCTCGACCCCGAACGGATACAGATAATCAGCATATCCGTAACGGCGATGCTCTTGTTTCTCTATCTGTTTAGCAAGTTCAAAAAGAGCAGCCCAGGTCTTCCATATGTGCTTACTATCGCCGCAGGCATTTTGATAGCGCAGCAGGTGGAAATGCCGATGTTGCATATAGAGCCGCATGATTTGGAATGGAAACTCCCCATTCCGCATGTTGATTTGCATCACCCCGTTTTATTGGCGAAGATGCTCGGCTATGCTTTGATGCTGGCGACTATCGACGTGATAGAGCAGGTGATGAGCAACGTAGCTATCGAAAAGCTCGACCCACATAAACGCCCCGCCGATAGCAATAATAGCCTTTTGGCGATATGGATAGCGAACATGGGCGCGAGTTTCTTCGGTGGTATGACCAACTTAGACGGTTTGGCAAAAAGTACGACCAACAGCATCGCAGGCGCACAGACGAAACTATCTAACTTATTTACGGGCTTAGTCGTCTTATTTTTTGCTATAGAATTTCATTATTTGAGCTATCTGCCCGAATTTGCTTTGGCGGTCTTGATGGTCTTTACGGGCTGGAAGATGATAGCGGGTGTTTTTCATGTAGCAGGGGAGGGGCAGTATGCTTTTATGCTAAGCTTGTTTTGTGGTATATTGGTTTGGCGGCTTGGGATTTTTGAGGGTTTGCTCATTGCTTTGATGATACACGGCTTGATAACCTTTTTTATCGACCGCCACCACGATACGCCCATTACGAAAATCATCAAGAATTTTTTGGCTAAGTTCATAGACGATACGCACGCTTTGCGCTTGCAGGGTATGGATATAGAGGTGGACGCAACGACAGGCGGTCAGCGTTTTCGCAGTGTGCGGCGCTCGCCATCGGACAAAAAAAGTTTGCGTCTTTTCATTGAGGATTGGGGCAAGGCTATCAATAATCATAGCTTGCTTTCTATCCTGAATCATTACGATTACGATGCTTTGCTCTGGGGCACTTTTGCGAAGGATTTGGGTAGCGGGCACGTTCCGATAAAAAAATACTTCGAGCACTTGCTGGAGCTCAAAGGCTTGAAAGTCGTCTTTGGCGAGCATGAGACGCGGCAGTACAATGATATATTCGTGCAGTCGGGTTCTTACGAATTTAGTTACACGGATAAGAACGGGCGGCATAGTATACCTGCGCGTTACTCCTTCGTTTGCAAGAAAGACCGCAATAGCTGGTATATACTGGAGCATCATTCTTCCGTATTTCCTGATTAGCTCGCTTCGCGTCGCTGGTACTATGCCGCCTTAGGGCGGCAGTGGTAGCAAGTACAGAGAAGTGTTTGTGAATAGCTGCCGACAGGGTGTCGAGTTTCTTGCTTTTCGCTTAAAAGGCGCGAAGCGCCGCAGCGTGAGGGATAGGAGCGAAACCAGCAAGCGCCGCAGGCGCGAAGCTGATGTAGCGGATAGCCCGACCCCGCCGCTACGCGGCGGGGGCACGCCCCAACAAAAAAAATCTCTTCAATTTAGCACACAAATTTTTTTAGCAACAACAGTTATGGAAACGATAATAATAGTGGCTGCTGCGGCAGCGGTTTTGGTTTTGCTGCTTATGTATCGCGGCATTTTTATGGTGGAAGAAGGTACGGTGGCGGTCATCACGGCGTTTGGCAAATATGTACGCATCGCAAAATCGGGCTTGCATTGGAAAAATCCGATAAGCGAGCAGATTTTTAAGCGCATTTCTACCCAGAATAAGTCGATGGAAATCGAATTTACGGCGATAACGAACGACCAAGCGAACGTGGATTTTAAGGCGATGTTGCTATATTCGACGACCAACGAAGAGGAGGCGACGATTAAAAAAGTGGCGTTTAAGTTTATGGACGACGCTTGTTTTATGCAGGCGCTGATACGCAGCGTGGAGGCTTCTATCCGCTCTTTCGTGGCGACGAAAAAGCAAAACGAGGTGCTGATGCTGCATCAAGAAATCGTAGACGCGGTGAAAGACCACGTAGACCAGCATCTCGATAACTGGGGCTATAATCTTATCGACTTGCAGATAAACGATATTTTGTTTGACGAGGCGATTATGCGCAGTATGGCGCAGGTCGTAGCGAGCGAAAACCTCAAAGCCGCCGCCTACAACGAGGGCGCAGCCGTGTATATCAAGCGCGAAAAAGAGGCGGAAGCGGAAAAGGTTTCCTACATTCTCAAAGCCGAAGGCATGGCGCGCATGGAAGATATTTTGGCGGAAAGCATGATGCACAGCGCACAACTTGTCAAATCGGGCGGCTTGGACTACAATTATATGCTGCTCGTGCAATGGATGGAGAGCATGAAACACGTCGCCGAGCACGGCAGCGGCAACGTTATCTTCTTCGACGGCAGCGCCGAAGGTTTGGATAAGACCATGAAGCAAATGCAGGCACTGGGGCGGGTAGGAAACGCTGCTTAGTGCTTAGGGTGCTGCTCGCTGCGCTCGCTGGTAGAGCTCCGCTCACTTCGTTCGCGTCGCTGGTACTATGCCGCCTTGCGGCGGCAGTGGTAGCAAGTACAGGGAACTGTTTTTGAATAGCTGCCGTCGGCTTCTACAAAGGAGCAAACCACATATATGTTTGGTGATAATCTGCGCAACATATAAAGCATGATTAAAAACTATCTTTGGGGGCTGCTACTGGGTAGCCCCCTGTTTTTGCAGGCTCAACAAAGCCCCGTAGGCGCTTGGTACATCTATTTCGGCAATCAGCGCATCGCCAAAAATTGGCAATGGTTCAACGAGCTGCAGTATCGCAATTTTAACGCGGGCGGCGACTTGGAGCAACTTTTACTTCGCACGGCGCTCGGCTACAATCTCACCGAAGGCAACAATAATCTTGCGCTTGGCTACGGCTTCATACACGGAAGACCCTATGCCAATGGGCAAAAAATTAGCCTCGACGAGCATCGTCTATATCAGCAGTTTATCAGCCGCCAACAATTCGGGCGCTTTTATCTACAGCATCGCTATCGCTTGGAAGAAAGATGGATTGGCGCAAATGCCGATTTTGCGCTGCGATTTCGCTACTTTCTTTCCCTCAATGTACCACTCAATAAACCTACGATGGAGGCGCGCGCCTTCTATCTTTCCTTATACAGCGAAATTTTTATAGGGCAGCGGCAGCAGGAAATTAGCTTCGACCGCGAGCGCGTATACGCCGCCTTAGGTTACGCCATTAGCAAAGATGTACGCTTAGAATTGGGCTACATGTCGCAACTGCGCCAGCAAAATGGACGCGGACAAGTGCAGGTAGTTGTTTTCAATAATCTACCCTTTTATCGTCCGCCAGCGGCGGGGGATAAGTAAAACGCCAAAAAAGGGCGCAAAGAAGTATATCTTTGCGTCCTTTATTATTTTAGTGAATATGGATACACTTACCTACGCCGAAATCGTCGCCACCATCTCCAGCATCGCCTGCGTTTGGCTCTCCGTGCGCCGCAATATCCTTACATGGGCAGTGGGCATTGTGGGGATTTTGGGATTTTTATATATTTTTATCTCCGTCGGCTTATGGGGCGATGCGAGTTTGCAAATCGTCTTTCTCGTGCAGAGCTTCTACGGCTGGTGGCATTGGTCGAAGGTGCAAAAAAAGGTTTCCGTAGATAGCGGCGCGCTCGACGACTTGGCGGCTTTGCAGGCGGAAGCGCCGCCCGCGCGCTTCGATAAGCAAAACGAGGGTATCCACACGCTAAGCGCGGAAGAAGGCACTTGGTCGCTCCTTGCCTTTTGCGTGCTCTTTGGCATGTATACGGCGATTTTGGTACGGCTTGCCGACGAAAACAGCTACCCCCTGCTTGATTCGCTCGTTACCAGCCTTAGCCTCGTTGCCAACGTTTGGCTGGGGCGCAAAATCCTGCAATCTTGGTACTTGTGGCTTATCGCCGATGTGCTTTTGGTCGTACTTTGTGCGCTCAAAGGGCTGTATATCAGCTCTGCGATGTACGTGGTTTTTTTGTTTTTGGCGGCTTGGGGCTTGCTTACTTGGCGGCGGGAGTGGGCGGTATTGCAGAACCATCAAAATCAATCAACACATGAATAGCATCGCTTCTTTTAATTTAGTCCCCTTGCTGGGGACGGTTCTTTTTCTGCTCTTTTTCGTTTTGGCTGCTCTTTTTTATCGTAGTGCTTGGATAGTGCTTATTGTATCCAATTTGCTTACTGCTTATTCGCCTTTTCTCAATGGCAATTGGCTTACGGTTTCGCTTAATTCGATAGTTATTGCTATGGCTATTTATGGGCTTGTTCGCTGGAACGGCGTACAAATAAGCGCACCACAAAAAACAGGCTTTAGCGATACGCTCGACGACCTGCAGCACTTCAATCCCCCAACTGCTAAGATACGCATACACAGCATCACACAACAAGAAATTGCTTATTCCATAGGGCTGTTTTTTGTCGTGATATGCCTGATGGCAGGTCTATATTATTATTTTGCGGGCTTGCTGCTCTTGGAAGGTGCTCTAAGTATGCATATGCTCTTATTTTCTATTACCATTGTTGGTTTTTTCTGGCTCGCGCAGAAAATATATCAAACTTGGTTTTTGCTTTTAGGGATTTTCGCTTTTCGCATCGCTTATTTTTTGTATTTGGGTTTCTCTCCCGATTTTATGGTACAAATTCCCCTGATTTTAATTTGCATTTTCGGTGTTGTGCGCTGGCAAAACGAATGGTTGCTTCGAAAAAAAGCAGATACGATATAAGAGCTTTCTTTTTTTTTGGCGTGCCGCCGCGCCTACGCCCGCCGCAAAGGGCGGCGGGCGAGAGCCGTAGCATGCTACGGCTCTACAAGGCGCGCCGTCGGGCTATTCGGGGCGTATCACCATCGCCCATTTGGGCGAATGTTGATTCGCCCCTACTATCCCTCACGCGCGGCGCGGCAAAGCCGCGCCGCCTCTGTCGACGGACACTATCCCGATTTGCTGGCTTGTGTCGGGTTTTTCGTGGTTTATGCCGTTGAAGCGCTGATTTGCGCCATCCGCATAATTTTTTCCTCAAAGAAGGCGAAATCTGCCCCATTCTAAGGCGTTTTGCTTGCAAAAACGGAGTACAGAGCAGCACAAACAAAAATGCCCCGCCGTAGGGCGAGGCATTTGCATACAAAAAAGCGATTTTTTAGAGATAGAGCCGCTCTATGAGCCATTTCGCTACTTTGTCATCGTTCATAAAGGATTCGTTGATAGTTTGCGTGCGGTTATCTTTGGATGTCGTGATGATGATGTGCCCATTGGCAACGGAAGAGAGATAAGCGCGAGCGCAGACGCTGCCGTCCACATGATAGATATATAAAACGCGCTCGTATTTTTTGTCCACCAGTTCGTTTTTGGTTTCTGCGCTGCCGACGACGGTGTTATCTTGTCGGATAGTGCCGCCATTGACGAAAACGAGCGCCGAGCGATTGCGTTGGGGCAGGGCTTTTTCTTCGTTGGGGTTGTTGACTACGACGTTGATAGGCAGCACTTGCGCGGGATTTATGCGGGTAAAACTCCCGACGCTTGCCTCGTCAAGCGTGCCGTCTTCGCGCAGCAGTCGATATTTGATAAGTATGCGCCCTATCCACTCCTGACCGCCGACTATCTCCATGCGAGCGACCAAGCGCGCAGGGTCATTGAACTGAAATAGAAAAAAATTCGTATCATTTGCATCTATGATAATGCTAATTTGCTCCTCGCCGCTAAGGTCAGCAAAGCTAAAACTACGGTCTAAAACGCTGCCGCCTTTGGTCAGCGTGCCATAGGGCTTGCCTGCATGAAAAAGCGTGTCGAGGCTTACGATAGTTTGTTTTTTCTCTGCCGATTTGGCGACCTCCTTTTGATGTTTTGCCAATTCGCGTTCGGAAGGTTGGGCGAGCAGGCTGCCGACAGTGGCGGCAAAGGTAAAAAGCGAGAAAGCCGCGCTTTTTAGATACTGGTTTTTCATGTTTATAGAATTTTGGTGGGTAAAAATGGGCTTTTTTTATGGAGGCATCCGCCGCGTTTAGCCGCTAAAGCGGCTAAACGCGGCGGCGGTGCGCTCCCTATGGTCACGTCTAGTTCGTAGTCGCTACGCAGCTCGCTATTCGCTCGGCTGCTGCGCCCCTACTGCGCAGGGGCTTGCATCTGGCGCTGCGCGCCACTGCTCCGCATCGCTATGCCGATAGGCAAATATAAGCCTTTTTGCCCAATTTTGCCCCGATTTTTCTGTAGTAGGGACGTAGCATGCTACGTCCCTACCGTCGCCCCGCATAGCCCGACCGCAGCCCCCAAAAAACAAAGCCAGCGTTTTTGGCAATAAATCCTCTTTTTAGGACTATTTTTAGCTCGGAAAATTTTATTTATTCGCTTTTACATAGGGGATTTTTTACTATGACGAGAAAATGCGTGCTTAATTGCTTGGGGGCGATGCTCTTGGCGTTCTTTTTTGGTACGCTGCAGGCGCAAACGGCGAGCGATGCGCCCGCCATTTCGCTCACTACGGGCAAATTTGTGCCCGCTGCGGCGCAACTTAGCGACTTCGCGCCCGCAGAGCGCAACGAATTCGGCGGAAAAATCTTCCGACTCGTACAATTCCACCAAATTCCCAGCGAAAAACAGCGCACCGAATGGGAGGCAGCAGGCTTTTTACTCGCGGATTATCTGCCAACGAACACTTTTTTTGCCGTCATCGACCAAAATTTTGAGTTGCCGACGATAGCGCCCTTTGTGCGGGCGATATTCCAGCCCGATGCGCGCATAAAAAAGGAAGCGCCCCTCTATTTTCAGGGCATTCCCGCGCATGCCATCGAGGGAAAAGAGGCAAAATTGGTCTTAACTTATCAGGCGGGTATTTCGGCGCAGGCTGTCATCGCTGCATTGGAGCAAAAAGGCGCTAAAGTCAGCGCGCACCGCGATTATTCCAAGCAATTGGATATCTCCATACTCGCCACAGAGTTGGAAAATATCGCCAATTTACCCTTCATTCAGTTCGTCGGCGCAGCAGAAACGCCCCCCATCAACGAAATCATTAGCCTAAGCTGGCGCAATCCCAGCACCCGCATCAATTTTCTCAATACCAACCACAATGGAATTAGCTACAACGGCGCAGGAGTAGCCATTGCCATCGGCGAAAACGGCAGTGCCGACAACAATTTCGACCTAAAGGGGCGCTTGGTGGAGCTAGAAACCAGCGCCGCAGAGTCACACAAAATCGGCTGTATGCAAAATGCCGCCAGCGCGGGCAACTTTGACCCCACACAGCGCAGCCACGCATGGGGCGCAAGCGTTTATAGCACCAATAATCAGTCTTATGCGACCCTTATCAATACGCATAACCTCCGATATTTTAACCATTCCTATGGTTTTGGCATATCGGGCGGCTACAACAGCGCCGCACGCGACCACGATATGCGCACAGCCTCGTACCCCAACCATATCGTTAGCTATTCTTCGGGCAACGATGGAACGAGCAGCGGCTATTTTCCTTATGATGCCTTTTCGGGCTGGGGCAACCTCACGGGCGTAGCCAAACATAATAAAAACCATCTCGCCATCGCCAACCTCGCCCCCGATGACGAAATTTTGGCTTGGGGCTGCAAGGGGCCGAGTTTCGACGGGCGCATCGTGCCGCAGCTTACCATATCGGGGCCAGAAGGCACTTCTTTTGCTTCGCCAAAGGCAATAGGTATTTTCGCCGTTTTGGAAGAAGCCTATAAAAGTCGCAACGGCGGCTTAGAATCGGAAGCAACCCGCCTCAAAGGCATCGTACTCAACACGGCGGACGATATGGGCAATGCGGGACCCGATTTTAGGACGGGATACGGCAGACCCAACGCCCGCCGCGCTTATCAGGTCATCAATAATGCACAGCATTTTTCGGCTACCGTATCACAAGGGGCAACCAATGCTCCTACCAATCCGTTGGCTTTGCAATCGGGCACTTTCAAACTATCGAGCGCCTCGACGATAACACCATTTACCAATTCTACAGGGGCAGACCTTACGGGGCTTCGGCGACTTTGGAACAATGGCGGCATTATCAATTCGGGGAATTTTAGCTGGTGGGCAAATGCGGGGGTGCTGCAAAATTCGGCAGGTGTGATGAATATAGGTTCGTCTTCAGGCAATTCTATCACCTATATAAACAATGGGCAACTTATCGTAGAGGGTGGGGAGGTATATATAGCGGGGCGCTTTTCGCCGAATAGTGGCATATCTTCGGGGACTTTTCAGCAGATAGGCGGGCAAATAACCTTCAACGTTCAAGGCAGCGCCAGCACAAGCAGCGCCCCTTTGCATATCAATCCGAATGCTTCTTTCTTCATGTCGGGCGGTACGGCGATAATACGCCGCGCCAGCAGCAGCAGCGTCGGCGATGTGGTTATTTCGGCAACTACGCAGAGCGTTACGGGGGGAACATTGCAGATAGGCGATGATTTTACGCCTGCTGCGCAGACTATCCGCATCAATAGCACGGTGCCACTCTATAATCTCGCCGTGAATGCGACGAATACGCCTACTGCGCAACTGCTCCGCAGCCCGCTAACGCTGAAAAATGATATAAACATCAACAGCGGCAGCACCCTGCATAGCAACAGCTTCGGCATCAATATAGGCGGCAACTGGCAAAATGAGGGCAATTTCATTGCTGCTGCCTCCAGCGTCGCATTCAATGGTGCGAATGCCCAAAACATCGCAGGCAGTAGCATGACGAATTTCTACAATCTTGCGCTTGTCAATGCTGCGGGGCTTGCGCTTGCGGGCGTAGATGCTCGCGTAGAGGCTGCGCTCACTTTGAGCGAGGGTATAATTTACACAGGGACAAACTTGCTAATTTTATCCGATAATGCAACAAGCACAGGCGCAAACGATGGGGCTTATGTGCAGGGAAAATTGCGAAAAATAGGCAACGATGCTTTCGTTTTTCCTTTGGGCGGGGGCGGTTTTTATGCGCCTGTGGCTATCTCTGCGCCTGCTGATGCTGCCGACCATTTTACGGCGGAATACTTTGCGGAGAATGCCAACCCGAATTATCCTACCAATCAGCTGCAAGCGCCTATAATAGCCGTCAATGAGCGGGAATACTGGGTTTTGGATAGGACAGCGGGGAGCAGCAGCGTCAGCGTTACTTTGTCTTGGGCAGTGGCGAGAAGCGGCAATGTTGCCGAGCCTGTAGATGCTTTAGTCGCTCGCTGGGACGGCTCGCAATGGGCAAATCATGGCAATACCGCCACTACGGGCGATGCGCTGGCGGGTACGCTGAGTTCGGATTTGGTGGGCAGCTTTTCGCCTTTTGCGCTGGGCGCGCGAGCAAGTAGCCCCATCGGGATAAATTTAGCCGAGAATGGTGCAGGCATTCGCATTTATCCCAATCCTACCGATGCACAAATCACGATAGAAGGCAGCAGGGCGGCGGAATTAGCTGATTTTCGGCTATTGGGCATTGATGGCAGGGATATGAGCGCGCTGGTCAGCATCGTAGAAAGCGAAGAAAGTCGCTTGGTGCTGGATTTATCGAAATTGGCGGCGGGCGCTTATATGCTCAAAACGAGAACAAGCCTAAGAAAGATATTGAAACGATAGAATGTTTGAGGGGCTAAACCCTATTGCGTTAAACTTAAGCGATTTTTTCCAGCGTTGGGGGCGCTGCCCCAACGCTACTTGTTTGGGAAGCGGAGCGGGGGCGCTGCCCCGCCCCGCTTCTTTTGCAGGGTTTTTCGTCTTCTGGGGCTTGCGGCGCTGTACTTGGGCGGGGACGCTGCCCCGCCCCGCTTCTTTTGCAGGGTTTGTCGTTCTCTGAGGCTTGCGGCGCTGTACTTGGGTGGGGGCAGCGCCCCCCGCCCAAGTATTCCATAAATAGCGTTGGGGCAGCGTCCCCAACGCTTTGCGTGAGGGATAGGAGCGGAACCACGCCGAGCAAAGCGAAGGCGTGATGTAGCGGATAGCCCGACCCTGCGACCTTTAAGCGCCGATTTTTCGGCGCGGGGAGCAGGGGCACGCCCCAAAAAACAGCTTTTAGACCTTACAAATCAACAAATCTTCGCGTCTGTTGGACATGGGCAGGGCGCTGGACTGCGGTAAAAGGTAGCTTTCGTGCCCTGCGTTGCGGTAGCGTTGCAAGATGCCGAATAGTACGCCGTCGTCTATCTGGTCGCTCTGCAAATCGAAGCTGTGCGCGGGCGGCAGCGTTGTGCTCTGCGTGTATGCCTGATGAAAGGCGATGCCCGTCGGCGTGGCGAAAAAGCGCCGCCGTTTGCTGGCATTGGGTATGTCGCCTATCAAAAACTGCCCGCCTGCGCGCAATAATTGCATCGTGCGGTCGATAAATTGATAGATATTATCTTCGACGAAGGTGTAATGAAAAACGCTGTAAAGTAAGATGCCATCGACCTTTTCGGCGTATTCCTGCCAAATTTGGGGCGTTTCTTTGGGGTAAAAACCTGCAATTTTGGTGATATGTGGGGCATCGGGCACCAGGGCGAGCATCTCGGCGGAGTCGAGCAAAATGAGATGTTGCTCCATCGTGCGGGTGTGCTCGATGAGGTAGCCCACGAGGTCGGAGCAGCCGCAGCCGATGTCCATGAGGGTAGCGCCGCGCTGTGCGAAGGCGGGCATTTTGCGCTGAATATCTTGCCAAATATCCCATTCCTTGCCTTCGCGGTAGGCATCGGGAAAGCCGATTTTTTCGTAAGGCGAGAGGGTGGGGTCTTGCGCCATGCGCTGAAAATCTTTGTATCCGAGCGTGCGGAAGCGCTCCGTGTTGTTTTTGTCGCTCATTGATGGACTTATGGTAAAGGTACGGCGCTGCTGGCGCAGCGCTGGTACTAAGCCACTCGCTACGCTTGCGGCAGTGGTAGCAAGTATATAAATTGGTGTAAATAGCTGCCGTCTGCGCTGGATATAACAGCCTTATCTCATTGAAATGTCGATATAGATTATACTTTAGTATATGTATCGCGCTAAATCAGGGCTGCGGAATGTTTAAAAAATCTTCGTAGGAGCGTATATAATCGCTTTCGTCGTAGGCGGTGGAGGCTAAGACGAGTTGCACAGCGGAGTGGCTGTATTGCATGGTATGCCAGCAGAGGGGCGGCATATAAAGCCCGCGCGTGGGCTGCTCCAGCGTGAAGGATTGGCGGGAGCGGTCGGGCATTTCGGTTTCTACGACGATGCGTCCGCTGAGGGCTATGAGTATCATTTCGGTACGAAAATGTGCGTGTCTGCCGCGCACGACGCTTTCGGGCGTGAAATAAGTCCAAAATGTGCGCTCTATGGCAAACGGTATATGCTTTTGGCTTTCGGCGATGCTAATAAAGCCGATGGCACTTTCGCCGATGGCGCGGAAATCTATAATATGCGGTTTTTTCATGCTGTGCTGGGGGGGATAGTCGCAAAGTTACATAACTTTGCGAAAATATGGGCTATGAAAAACGTCGAAAGGCAGGCTTATGCGGCTTTTGGGGCTTTGATGTTGTTGTTGCTGGCATATTATGCGGGCAGCGGCATTTTGCATTCGCCGCCTGCGCATATACACGCTTGGACGCAATCGGATAGATGGGCTTTGGCTTGGGGCTATGCGGACGAGGGTGGGGGCAACTTTTTCTTGCCACGCACCTACAATTTGGCGACTATTGATGGGGTTACGGGGGTGGATTTTCCGCTGCACGAGTATATTATTGGCTGGCTAATGTGGCTCTTGGGCACGCGGGAGGCTTGGGTTTTTCGGCTGTATATGCTGTCGCTGGTCGGGCTGGGCAATTTGTATCTTTTTCGCTTGGTTTGGGCTTGTACGCGCTCGGTTTTGGCGGCTTTGTTATTGGTGGGTTGGGTGAGTACGCTGCCGATACTGTTGTATTATCAGGCGGGTTTTTTGCCTTCGGTGTCGGCATGGTCGAGTCTGTGGGTGGGCAATTTTTACTTCCTTCGCTATTGGGAAGAGGGGCAAAGGAAGGACGGCAGGCGGGCTATTTTTTTCTTGGCTTTAGCGGCTTTGGTACGGTTGCCCTTTGTTTTGTATGCAGCTGTGGCGGCTATTTTATTGGTTTTTCGTTGGTGGCGGCAAAGGAATTGGGATAGGCATTTAATGTTTTTCGGGGCTGGGGCGGCGGCTTTTGTAGGGGCTTGGCTTTGGTATAAAGGGTATTTGGGGCGGACTTACGGCACGCAATTTTTGACGCAACTCATGCCGCCGCGCTCTTGGGTGGAATTTGTCGCCCTTTGGGAGCAGATACGCGAGCGCTGGCAGGGGCAAATTATGGGGCGGGGGCAATACGTTTTTGTGGGTTTGCTCTTTGGGGTTTCGCTGCTGCGCTGCCGCTGGGGGCTGGGTTGGGGCTTGCTGCTGCTTAGTTTGGGGGCGGCGGTTTTTTATTTTTTGCTGATGATGCGGCAGTTTGTAGACCACGAATACTATTTCATCGACAGCCTTTTTGTGCCGCTTGTTTGGCTGCTGATTTTGGGTGCGCGTGCTACCTTGAATGCCGATGTACATTGGATTTGGCGCTGGGTTTGGGGTTTGCTTTGGTTGCTGCTCTTGGGGGGCAGTTTGCCGAATAGCTTGGCTGTACAAGCCAAAAAAAATGCTTTCGCTCTTTGGGACGGCGGGGAGGCTACGCGGCTGAATTTTTTGGGCGCGGGCGACTGGCTGGATTCTGCGGGCGTATCGCCTTCGGCGCGCATCTTGGTGATTGATGCCTATTCGACGAATGCGCCTTTGTTGGCGCTGCGGCGCAAGGGCTGGACGCTGCTCAATACCCGCGACACGACTATAGAAAAAGCCTTAACCCTGCCTTTTGATTTTATTGTTTTGCAAGACCAATTTACGCCGCCCGATGGGTATGCGCGCTTTTCGCCGCGTTTTCGGCGGCTTGGGGGCAACGGCAAAATTTCTTTGTATGCCTTGCGCGAGCCTGCGAGCGGGGGGGATGTTTTCGCGTTTTTGGGTTTGGATACCGCCGCTTGTCTAAGGCAGGAGCTGCAGGGCGGCAGGCTGTCGGGGGAGTTTTCGCCCGCTTTGGAGTTGCGCGCAAAGCCGCTACGGCGGGTGCTGCTGCGCACGCAGATAAAGCAAAGCGCCGACCTGCAATTTGTCGCGCATTTGAGCGACACGAGCAGCGGCAAAGTCCTCTATTATTGGGAGCATCGCGTACCCCAAAGCGATACGCTACGCCCCTTTCATTGCGTTTTTTCGCTGCCCGAAGGCGGAGCAAGCGGCTCGCGCCTATTGCGCCTGTACCTTTGGCGGCGCGATGCGGGCGCGGCGCAGTACGAAAAAATCGAACTTTTTGGGGACTAAGAGCTTTTTTTTGTTTTGGGCGTGCCCGCCGCGCCAAAAAGGGCGCGGCGGTCGGGCTATTTGAGCCGTAGCATGCTACGGCTCTACATATCCCTCACGCAGGATATGGCAGCCGCGCCGCAAAGGGCGGCGGCGGCTAATTATGATAGTTTGCGCCTAAAAAATACGCTGTAAATTCGGATTACGTCGCGATTCCTCTATGACCAGCAAAATCGTAAGCGTTGCCACTTGCGTGGGCAGAGATAAAAAACTTCCTGCTTTCTTCAAAATACAGCGCCGCCACGCTGCAAATTCGCTACTGTCTTCTGCCGCTTCTTCCCAAAATTCGTGTACAATATGTTCAATATCTTGCTTTAGTCGATGCCTATCTCGGTGCGTTCCAAAGCTATTGGCTTTTATTGAAAGAGCTTTTTTTAGTTTGTTGAGTATAATCATACGGCATTGCAGCAAATCGACTCGGTAAAGTTTACAGCGCTCTATAGTGTATTTTATTTGTGGGTCATTTTGTGGGGAATATATCTGTCCGCTAGCGTCAAAATCTATCAGCGGAGCAGGGTCGGCAGTTTCAGGATTAAAAAAAAGTGGACGTTCTATTGCGTCGTAGGCAGCAGAAAGCCGATGTATATTGGCAAACGGCTCGCCCGCGTATGTAGCGCGTGTGCCGCGTATATCAAAACAGGAATTTTTCGGACTGTTGCACTCGCCGCAAGCCCATATTAGGTTATCCCAGCTAAAGCCCAGCCAATAATAACCGTAGCTTGCGTCGCAGGTTTCTGTTTTAATTTTTGGATTAGCTTGTTTGGGGCGAAAATGCTCTACGTGCTTGGGCATATCTAAGAGCTTTTTTTCGCAGTAAGCGCATTTATTATCGTAAATGCTGCGTAAAGCCTCTTTAACATCTTCTTCTTTGTAGCGCTCGCTATCGCACCAAGCGCCCGCACGAACAACAGCCTCCCAATGCTTCTCGGTGGTATCAGTTTTGTCAACAAGCGAAGCGGGCACCTCGAACAAGTTTTTCTTGTATATGCGAATCATAGGCTTTAGGCTAAGGGCGAAAGATTGTCTAATTCGGCTTGTATTTGGCGCAAAATTTCTTCATTGTCGAGGGTAGGGGTATTTTTTAGCCGTAGTCGTATAGCTTCGTGTATTTTTTCGTAGATAAAATCGTCATCGCTGGCATTTTCATTTTTGAAGCCGCGCGCTGCCATTGTTTCCAAACCAAAGAGGGGGGAAGTAATGATTTGATTAACCATCATTTGGCGGATTTCTTCTTGTGCGATGCTGCCGATGATGGTTGTTTTTCCGCTGTCTGCGTCTTTGCCGATGCGGTAAATAATCGCGTCTTCGCTTGCACCCATCAATAAAACGGGGCTATGCGTGGTAACTATAAATTGCACTTTAGGAAACTGCCGACGCAGTTTGCGCATAATATGATATTCCCATTTTGGGTGTAGCAATAGCCCCACTTCGTCTATGAGTACGATGCCTTCTAAGTCTTCGAGTTTTTGGATATGTGGTTGCTGCTCGCTGGCGCGGGCTACAAAATCCGCCGCCCAAATCAAAATAGACTGATAGCCCGCCGATAGCTGCGAAAAGCTAAGAGGCTGGCTGTTTTCGCCTTCGTAGTATTGTACGGTAGTGTCTTCAATTTTTATTTTTACAGCGCGTTGAGGCTCGCTATTTTTGTCGTTGAGTTGATCGTTTAGCAGATTTTCGAGTAAAAAAATAATATCATCAATACGGAAACGAGGTCTATGTCCTCGTTTTTCTGCTTTTAATTCACGAAATTCGGTATCCAGCAACCATTTATCGGGAGAATATAATTTCTTATCTCCCTCAAAAAGTGTTAAAAATCCTTCTGTATCGTAGTCGCTTTGTGGGGTGCTAAGATCAGTTGTATACTGGTGGCGCTGCACGCCATAGGCATAGACATTTCGGACAATAGCAACTGCTTGATTGTTGAGTATTTCGCTATTTTCGCTTTTTGCTTCTGCCCAAAAATTAGGATTTTCTTGTAAATAACCTAAAATAATTCCTATATTGTTTTTGGGTGCGATATGCTGCAAATAAGCATATTTTAGGGCAATAACAATACTTTGTAACAAGACAGTTTTGCCGTCGCCATTTCTGCCCAAAAAATAAATTTCTCGGCTATTTAGGTTCTCTAATTCTATATCTTCTATGCAGAAATAGTTTTTTATATGCAGCGAAATAATTTTAGATGTTTTTATATTTTTTACAAATTTTTTAGATGCCCCCAGCTCTTTTAAAAAAGCTTTAGGAAACTCTATTAAATTTTCATCAAGATAAATTTTATAAATATTAATAAGCGCTTGTAAAGTTATTTGTTGTGTGGAGAAAATAGATTTTTTTAAGCATTCATTTAGCGATAATTCAATAAGGGCAGATAATAATTGTTCATTAAAATTATTGTTCTTATACAGTTGTTGAAAGTTTTTCAGGTGTGTATGAACAACCCCTAATAAGTAGTTTAAATCATTTTCCCAAAAAAAATCCCGTGCGGGCACAGCACTAAAAAAGCTTATAGATACTGCTTCAAGTATATCTTGTATAGAAAAATTTGCATTATCCCAGCCCATTTTTTCGGCGAATTGTTGGGCTTCGTCGGTATCGCCGTAGATAGAGCCATCGGGGCGATAGTGTAGTAGTGGGACTAAATGTTCGGGGATTGTTTGCATGGTGATGTCGTTTTTTGAATAGGACAAAAATACGATTTTTTGCTAAAAAAAAGCGCGCCGCAACTTTTTGCGGCGCGCACCATATTCGCGTGAGGGATATGTAGAGCCGTAGCATGCTACGGCTCAAATAGCCCGACCCGCAGCCCCTTTTTGGGCTGCGGGGCACGCCCAAAAAAATAAAAAAGTCCTAAACTTGGGCAGCCGATAGGCGATGAAATTTGCGCCAAACCCAAGTAAAATAAACGGCAGAAGCCACACACAAAGCCAGCGAAAACGCCGCCATAATCGCCAACCAATCGACATACCAAAAATAATAGTAGCTATTGAGCGCAGCCAAAACAAGCAGCAAACGCGCATATTCGGCGATGCTGACCCAGCGTTTTTGCTCCATAATGCCGCCGCAAATCATGATGGAAAGCACAATGCCCGCAGCAAAAAACCATTGATAAAAGGGCGTAATTTCGTCGAAACGCGACATGAAAATTATCATGCCGAAGAGCGTGGCGGCAAACTGCAAAATGGCGTACAATTCCAAAGGCGCTTCTACGTGCGTGTCGTATTTGATGCGCGCCTCTTTATCGACAGGCGGCGGCGCTTGATGCCCACCCAGATAGTCGGGTCGCCAGCCTGGACGCGCCCAGATGACGCGAATTTTGTCCCAAAAAGTACGCGATTGGCGGGCTTGGTCGTACATTTCTTTGTAATAGTGCATATTCGCCCAAGTCGGGTTGAAGCTCTTGAATTGGGTGGTTACGCCGTAGGTTGGCTCCTCTTCTTCTTCTTTGAAAGTGCCGAAAATTCTATCCCAAAAGATAAAAACGGCTGCATGATTTTTGTCGATATATTTGGGGTCGACGGCATGGTGCACGCGATGATGCGAGGGCGTATTGAAGATAAACTCAAACCAACGCGGCAGCTTTCCGATGGCTTTCGTATGCACCCAAAACTGAAAAAGGGTAACGAAGGCAGCGACGGCGAAAAACATCATCGGCTCAAAACCCAGCATAGGCAGGGGCAAAAACAGTACGAAGGCTATCAGATTGTGAAACCAAGACTGGCGCAGGGCTACAGCCAAATTAAATTCTTCGCTTTGGTGATGTACGACATGTGCGCCCCAAAAGAAATTGATTTCATGGCTCCAGCGATGCGCCCAATAGTAGGTAAAATCGAAAGCCAGCAAACAAATCAGCGCCGAATACCAAGAGGGCGCGTGCTGCATAGAGAGCCAATTTTGCTCATAAATCCAGATGTAAGCGCCCACCAACAGCGCTTTCGTGAGCAGGCTAAAGACTTGGTTGCCGATGCCCGTGCCGAGATTGGCGATGGTGTCGTGCAGTTTGTACCACTGCTCGCCCCTGCGCCTGCCGATGAGGTACTCGATGAGCATAAGAATTAGAAAAAACGGTACAGCAATTAAGATAATGTTGAGCATAAAATAGTAGGTAAAAACGGTGATTAGAAGTATAGTGAAAACGGGCGCAAGATAAAAAAAGAAAGCCGAATTTTCTACGCGAGGGGAGAAAATTCGGCTGCAAGAGCGGGGAGAGGCAGAGGGATTTAAGTATGTTTTTTTTCTGATTTCCAAAAAACGTGGTCAGCATCTAAGAAAACGATATAAAAGATATTAGCTTCCCAAAAACCTGCTACGCGAGTTTTTTGCCCGTCTATTTTTTGGATAGTCGCCCACTGTAGATTAGTTTCTTGCAGTGTCTTTGGCAACTTAAATTCGGTTTTATCATCAGGCGGAAAACTGCCGTAAGTAGTGATAATGCCCTTTTCGGCTTCTTGGCGCGTTTTATCGGAGAGGTCTACGAGTAAATCGCAGAGTGCAGCCAAGCGGTTTTTTTTGGCAGTTTCTTTGTCAAAATTTTGTTGAAATTCGCTAATCTTTTCTTCTATTTGCAAAAGCTGTAGAGCTTGTTCGTCGCAGTCTCCTATTATATTTTCGCTATTTTCCAAAAGCTTTTGCAACTCACAAATGCAGTCGTAAGCGGCATTTTGCTGTGCCCAATCCTCAAAGGTTTGCCCTGGTGGAATTTGGCTT
Organism: uncultured Saprospiraceae bacterium; assembly: GCA_964467315.1. Lineage (GTDB taxonomy): Bacteria > Bacteroidota > Bacteroidia > Chitinophagales > Saprospiraceae > JAAFIM01. The sequence goes on from CAYXSA010000014.1 coordinate 56,987, forward strand.
TTATCGAAATAGCGAAAACTAAATAGCACTTTGTCGACTTCGGCATTGGCGCGCATTTCTTTTTTGTCGACACTGCTGTCGCGCTGGCGCTGGGTATGGTCGCCTTTTTTAGGCTTTAGATGTGGCTTCATGGCTCAAATATTCGCTTATAAATCGATGTATATCGCCTACAAAAGGAATAGCGCCATATCTGCCCTCCAAATAGCCTTTGGCAAAAGAAGCGTCATTGCGCACGAAGATTTTTTCTTTATACTCGACGAGCGAATACAAAGAACTTGCGCCTGTTTTTTCGTTTTTTTCAGCAAACCAAATTTGGTCGCGTCGTAGTAGCTCTTTGCGCAGCAAATTGGTATCATGCGCCGCAAAAAGCAGTTGCCCGCCTTTGTTGGCTGGAGTCTGAAAAAGCAAAATTAATTGCTGCGTGAGCAACGTGTGCAGGCTCGCATCTAATTCATCAACTATCAGCATTTTGCTGTGCTCCATCGCATCTATCCATAAGCCCAACAAGCCGAAAAGTTTTTGTGTGCCTTTGGACTGTAAGCCTAAATCAAGCAAAGTATGGGTACTAAGTTTGCCTTCTGCATCTGTCTTTCGGTGCTTAAATTCAATAGACACAGACTTAGTTTGGTTATTATCCTGAATAATGCGCATTTTGCTTTGCAACTGATTAACAAGTTCCATTACGTCCATCAGTTCTTGTTTTCCGCGCTTTTCAATTTGCTGTTTTAGGACACCCATTTTTTGCTCTAAAGCATCTTCTTGCTCCTTAATATCAACACCCTCAAAACCTATTTTTATCGACTTAAAAAATTCGACTAATTGAGTCTGAAACTTTACTTCAGAAAGATATTTTTTAATAGTAAAGCTCATTGCTTTTTCACCAACATCTGCTACAAAAACAAGTTGGTGACGTAAATAATCTCGGATGAATAAGGCTACGTTTATCTGCTTTTTGTCTTCGTTCGTCTCGCTATTAAATGCCACCCAAGACAGAAATAAGATATTTCCATGCACACGTTTTTCCAATCCCTTCGCCACTTCTTTAAAGCGAGGGTAAAGTTTTATATGCTGTCCATCTCTGATAAACAGTGTGCTCTCGCTACTGGAGGTTAGTTGAAAAAGCCATTCGGAATGCACCTTTTGGCTATCTACCTCAAAGCCATAACGATATTGAATGCCTTCTATAGCAAAGGTGAGTTCAAAAAAAGAAGGCGACTTCTCTGTTATTTCATCCAACAAAAAGGGCATTACCCTAATTTTATTTTCTTCAGAAAAAGGCTGCAATACAAGTGATTTGAAAAAATGCAATGCCGACAAAAAATTACTTTTTCCTCCTCCGTTGGCGGCGTATAGTGCTGCTGTTTTGAGCATTTTTAAGCGGGTACCGCCTGCGAGGTCTTGCCAAAAGATGTTTTCTTGCAAACTGCCAGTACTTGCTTGCTCGTGCTCTTTCGTTGACTTCGTACCGACCATACTAAAAGTCGTATTTTCTTTGAAAGATAAGTAATTGCCTACTGTAAATTGTATAAACATATTTTGTCGTTTTTACAAAATTACGATTTTTATGCTCAAAGTGGCGTTTTTTGTATTTTTTTCACAAAAAATAGTTTTTTATCATCTCTTACCTTTCATAAAATATCTCCGCCCTGTACCAAGCCGCCGTAAGCACGACCATGCGGTCGTAGCTTAGCACGCCTTCTTTCACGCCTTGAGATTTGAGATAGGTGTTGTAGGCTGCCTGTTGTAGGTTTTGCATCAGGGGCGGATATAGGGCATGGGCGGCGCGTATAGCGCGCAAATCCGCCGCTATACCTGCATCAAGTTGCTCGCGCAGGCGCTTGTAGCCTTCTTCGTCGATGTCCCTGAGCTCGCTCGCCGCGTATTGCCAATACATGAGCAAACCCGAATAGCGAATAGCAGGGTAGGGCGATTTCATACAAGCCACATAGCCCAAAAAATTGCAAACCGCCTCATCGCCAAAACCGTAGCCGTGCCCCAATTCGTGCGCTATCGTGAAAGGCTTGCGTATCGGGTGCAACGCATGGTCGATATGCCCCTCGCCCGTCCAAGGCAGATACACGCCCGAAGTGCTGAAACGCAACAAAATGCCGTCAGGCACGAGCTGCCGACAACGCACGCTGCCCCAAGTCGGATAACCCCACTCGTTGAGCGCGTCCTCCAAATAGGCGCGCATCAGATTTTCCGCATCAAACTCCACATAATGCGCCGCCGTCAGCGCCGAAGTATCCGCAAAGGGAATCGTCTTGCGCACCGATGCAGCCTGTTTTTGCACCCATTCGACCTCCGCCAGCAATTCGGCATGCGTCAGCGCGCGCGCGTCCAATTCGAGCTGAACTTCCAGCGGCACACGCGCATAATTATAGCCCCACATCAGCAAAAAAAGCACCCAAACTCTGCATAAAAATACCCAGAGCGAGCCAAATCCATAGCCAATCCGCTGCCACCAAGTATAATGCCGCCAAATGAATAAAATATGCCCAAAACGCAGCACTACCCAAGCTACAGCAAAAAAAACAATCCAATAAATCGTCGCAAAAGGCAGCCAACCCAAACTATAATCTATCGCCATGCGCAGGAGCAAAAAGACCCCGCGCGAATAAACCTGCTCGCAAATCTCAGGATAATAGCCAAAAAGCACCCGCAAAAAAGTCGCCAGCAAGGCATAATACAACCAGCGAAAATGCACCGATGCCATCAGCCGTTTCCACATGGCTTGTCCTGTTTTTTTGCGCTTTTTCTGTTCTTTGAAAGGGGTTTTTGGGCGTGCCCCCGCGCCGCGCCCCTGCCAAAGGGGCAGGGGCGGGGGCAGCCACCACGGCGTGCTTACGCACTTGTGGTAGAGCTGCCCCTACACGGCGCGGGGTCGGGCTATTCGGGGCGTATCCACATCGCCCCTTTGGGGCGAATGTTGATTCGCCCCTACTATCCCTCACGCTCTTGCCGCTACGCGGCGCTTTAGGCGGCGAAGATAGCCCTTTTTTTGCTACCCAAGCAGCCTTTTAAGCGCCAATTTTTACAGAAGTCATCGTAAGCGCACCCGCTACCGCCTTATCGTTGAAAAAGGTAGCCTCTTCTTTCGTTCCTTGTGTAGCCAAAATATACAAAAGCGGCAAATAATGTTCGGGCGTAGGTATCGCCTTCGCCAAAGCTGCGCCCTGCTTATGATAGCCAATAAGCGGCGCGTGCGCTCGCTCGCTTATCTGTTTTTTCACAAAAGCGTTGGCTTCCTGCGCCCAATCGAAACCAAAATCCGCTTCATGGAGTTTATCCCATGCCACCAAACCCAAATTATGCACGATATTGCCGCTACCGACCAGCAAAACCCCTTTGCGGCGGAGCTGCGCCAACTGTTGCGCCAATTCGTAATGATACTGCGGCGGCTTCGTATAATCTATGCTCAACTGCAAAACGGGTACATCGGCTTCGGGATATAAGTGCTTTATCACCGACCAAGCCCCATGGTCTAAGCCCCAACTATGGTCTAAACCTATTTGCGTATGCGTGATGGCTTGCTTTATTTGCTCCGCCCATTCGGGGCTGCCCGCAGCGGGATACTGCACCGCAAACAACTCCTTCGGAAAGCCACCGAAATCGTGTATCGTGCGCGGCTTAGGCATCGCCGTTACGAAACTGCCCCGCGTTTCCCAATGCGCCGAAATACACAATATCGCCTTCGGACGCTCCAAACCCTGCGCACACTTGCGGAAGCCCTCCACAAACTCGTTTTCCTCTATCGCATTCATCGGGCTACCATGCCCCAGAAACAAGGCAGGCAACTGCGGAGCATCTTCCAAATCCTCGCCCCAGCGCGCTAAGGCATCTATCCGAGTAGCCGCCGCCGCCAGAGGCAACAAAGCCAGCGACTTTAAAAAATCTTTCCTTTTCATAATTGTATGCTAAATCTGTAGAAAACTGCAAAAAAAACAGGAAAAAACGGCGTTCTTGCCAACGGAAACGTTATATTAGTGGCATATTGCCCGTATTTCCGACGCGTGAGGGATAG
>CAYXSA010000015.1:0-59189 GCA_964467315.1 uncultured Saprospiraceae bacterium
CCGACCGCCGCGCCCGCCCTTTGCGGGCATTGCGGCGGGCACGCCCAAAAAAAATGCTTTATTTTCGTTCTGTGTCGAACCAAATGAGGGCGACTTCGCCTGTGTCTTCTATTTTGAGGGCGTAGACAATCGGCATGATGGGCAGGGCTTTGCCTACAGTCATACTGTCTTGCAAGCAGGCAGCGCAGTCTGTTTTCGGAATAAGTTTGATTTTGCAGCCCGCCTGCTCGATGGTATACACTTTAACGCCGTCGATGATGCTATTTTCTACGAGTTGGGCTTCAGCGATGCGAACGCGTTTGAAATCGCCCTCACGGCTCAATAAGGGCGTATTTGGCTGGGCGATGGCGCATATTTGGCTGCTGCTTGCAGTGCCAAGATGAGAAAGCATAGGGACATCTTTTGCTGCTATAGCGGCGTAGTGCTGTGTGGTCGGCTCTGGTTTGGCGGCAGGCGAGAAAAGCCATATCGCTGCGATACCAACGAGCGCCAGCAACGAAACGCCTATCAGTGCCCATAGCCATTTAGGCAGATTTTTTTGGGGCGTGTCGCTTGTCTTTGAGGGTGTTTTATCGCCGCTCGTGGCGGCTAATACCTTTCGCATAGCCTGTTCGCTTGCTTCGGGCGATACGGTATCGAGCAGGTCTTGCATCTGCAAAAAAATCAGGTCTTCGTATTGCTCGCGGATATTTTCGTTGCTGGCGATGGCTGCGTGTAGGCTTTGCCGCTCGGCTTCGCTAAGTCGCTGCGGGTCAGCAACGAGATAATATAGCTGATTGCTTATATTTTTAGGAGTGTCCATAAGTCGTTGTCGTTGAGGAAATTGGTGATTTTGGTTAGCAGTTCCGCGAATTGTTTGGCTTGCATTTTCCCGATTTCGGCTTTGCTGTTACCGTGTACGAAATCGAAAAATTGGCGGCGTAAGGCTTCGTCATCAATGAGCAGCCACAATTCAAAAAGCGGCGGCTTCGCTTTTGCGTGTCCCCATGCTGCTGTGGTATTTGTTACGTTCAGTTTTTGTATCAGCCGCTGCCAAGCCTTTGGGTCAAAGGAAGTATCGCATAGAGTTTTCCAATCGTAGCTTTGGGGCAAGCCTAAGCGCAGGCATTTGAGTAGATGGTTGCTGGCGTTGCGTTTTCCATTTTGATAATGTTCCAGCGCAGTGGGCTGGCTTACGCCCATTTCCTGAGCGACATTTGCTAAGGGCAAGCCCCCAAAATACTGATCATAAAACAAAACTGCTTGTTTTTGTCTTGCAGTGATATGGGAGAGCAGCCAAGCGATAAGAAAAGAAAATACTACCCCTGTCGCTCGGTTATTGTTTACCAAGCGATAAATAGCTTTTAGCTTCGCTGCCATCTCGTTGGACTGCTCTCTTTCTTCGGGCGTTTTTTTGTCGCTCGGCACAAAAAATTCGTAAAGTATATGCCTATTATTGTCGTGATTATCCGATAGACGGAACTGGGATAATACACTTTGGTAATTTTCCGTTTCTTTTTGCGTTTCTACTGCAAAACGGTTCATTTTATCCACGAGTTTTTCGTTTTCGACGTAGATTTCGCGGTTTTTGCGTCGTAGATAGTCCACTGCCTGATTGTGCGCAACCGTCCAAAAATAACTTTTGGGGGTTCTGATATTATCGTCTAAGACATCTGTCGACGAAGATGATAGAGGTTCATCAATACGCGAATTAGCCTCCTTTTTCAGCTTATTGTACACCTTTAGAAACGTCTCATGCACAATATCTTCCCTTTCGGCAGTATCTAAGCCGTGCCCGAATTTGGCTACCAGCGAGGCGATAAGATGCGGGAATAGCTGCTCCCAATTTTGGCGCACAAACTCATCCCAATTTTCAAAATAAAGTGGTGGCATAGGTTTTATGGGGTTGGTGTTGGTATTTGAATAAGGGTTTGGGTACCACCGCTAAAAAAATCCACCTTGCCGTATAATTTACGGCGAGCATTCTCAATAGTAGCAGAGCTATCATTGCCCCCTGTGATTATGCTAAACGTTGCTATAACAGCATTGGTGAATGCGCCCCCCGTTTGGGTATTCACGCTGCTTTTTTGTCCTGGTGCGGCGCTTGCGCAAAGCCAGTTGGGGGCACTGAATACCATTTTTCTGAATTTAGTGCTGCCGCCATTGCCTTTGCTTTGCCCACTGTCTGGGAGTTTGATAGGTATGACTTTGTCGTTGCAGGCTTCTACGAGCATAATTACGTGGTCGTAGATTTTTTGATTTCCGCTTTTCGCGTTCACCAATTGGTCGAATGTTTGGCGCGAGTCTATCGAGGACATTCGGCTGATTTGCGCAGCTTCTACTGCTGTTGGGTGCAAAATTAGCTGCGGGAATAGCTCTTTTCCGTTGTTGTATCCATGTATAAACCACCAAAAAAGCAGGATTTGCTTGCCGTTTTGGGGGCGTGGCTGCTGCATTAGATTCTTCAAAAGTTGAGTTATGCCCTGCATTGTTACGTTGTCGCCTTCGAGGATATGCAAGCATATACGATCTTTCGGAAAGTCATTTTTCAAAGTAGAGTCTTGCATTTCCACGTATCGGCGCAGAATTTTTGCGCCCTCGCTGATGCTCACGGTCTTGTCATTAGTTACCGCTACCAATACGATATGCCAAGTATCTTGGCTCCGCGCCTCCATAATACAGAGCGCAAGCAGGCAAAGCAAAAAAAAGATTTTTTTCATAGTTTGGAGTTTTTTCTGTTTATTTGGTCAATTATTTTGGGCGTGCCCCCGCCCCTGCCTGCGCTGTAAAGCCGTAGCACGCTACGGCTTTACAGCGCAGGCACGCCGCCGTTGGCGGCGCAAAAAGGGGGGCGGGGTCGGGCTATTCGGGGCAGCCACAAGAGCTGCCCCTACTATCCCTCACGCATTTTTTCGAAACTTTTTTCCTGAAAACCCTAAGTTCATCGCTTGACTATCGTCCTTTAGACGCAGGTGTAAAGGATTACTTAGGGGATTTAGAAATTTTTTTTTATTTTTTTGAAAATTAAGTATTTGCAAAACTCACCCCCCCGCCCCTCTCTTTTTCACTACGCTCAAAGAGAGGGGAGCTACAGGTTGCAAAAAATATAGTATATACTATGATCTTATCGATTTCCCCCCTCTCTTTGAGCATAGCGAAAAAGAGAGGGGGGATAAAGGGGGGTGAGTTTTGAAAAATCACTTAACAATGTACTTATGCAAACATCAAGACTATGCAGCACTTCTTGTTGACATTGTTTTTTCTATTCGGCTCGGCTGCGCTGCTTTGGGGGCAGCGAGGGAAAACGCATCTACTATTTTTGTCTTGCGATAATTATCAGCATATCCGCAAATTACAGTTCCCCAACAAAGAAGCTACCGACCTACACGGTTTAATTGTTGGCAAATACCTTATAGATGGCACTATTATCCATCTCAAAGACCCGACGCTTGCCGAAGCAAAAAAGGCTTTTGAGCAAATAAGAGACTCGAGCACCAACGACGATAATTTGCTTATCTTTTTTTCTGGACATGGCGAAGAGATAAAGTCGCATTATTATTGGGCTTTTGTAGATAGTAAAGCGGATATAGGCAGTACGATGCTTTCTTCTAAGCAGGTTTATGATTATATCTATTCTACAAAGGCACTGCATACGCTTGTACTTGTTGATGCTTGTTTCGGGGGTGGCATCTTCTTAAAGTCAGGGGACTTCGACGAGGAAAGCGAAAGCGATGCAGAAAGTACCTCCTCTTGTTTTGCTATTTCGTCGACTGCCTTGCGTAGAGTAGGCGATGGCAATGCTTTTTTTCCTGCCTTATACAGTACACTCGAAGAAAATAAAAACCCTAAACTATCGCAAACCGAATTGCGCGATAGCATCGAAATAAAAGTAAAACGCGCAAGAAAAAACAACGAAAAAGGCAGCAAAGATGTCAATATACACTCTGGACCACTTGCAGGAGAACGCATAGGCGGCAAATTCTTTTTCTATAAAAGAGATACGCCGCTACACGACTTACCTTCTCCTCCTACACCCCTGAAACTATCTAATGGCAGTCTACACACAGAACCCCTAAGCAGCGGAATCTATATAGAGATGATTTATGTAGAAGGCGGTAGCTTTATGATGGGCTGTACCAGCGAACAAGGCAACGATTGTTGGGACAATGAAAAGCCAGCCCATAAGGTAAGTGTAGACGGTTTTTATATAGGCAAATATGAAGTAACCCAAGGTCAATGGAAATCAATCATGGGCACAAATCCCTCAAAATTCAAAAACTGCGACCAATGCCCCGTAGAGCAAGTAGATTGGAACAATACGCAGGAATTTATACAGAAGCTGAACCAACAAACAGGCAAAACCTATCGCCTGCCTACAGAAGCCGAATGGGAATACGCCGCACGCGGCGGCAATGAAACTAAGGGATACAAATACGCAGGCGGAAACTTGGTGGACGGCGTGGCTTGGTGCTATTACAATAGCAATTATAAAACTCAACCTGTCGGCGAAAAAAAACCTAACGAATTGGGCATTTATGATATGTCGGGCAATGTCGAGGAGTGGTGTTCTGATTGGTATGACCCCAACTACTATGTTAGTTCTCCTGTATATAATCCGCGTGGAGCAAATAGCGGGACGACGAAAGTTTTGCGTAGCAGTTATCGGAAAACTGATGATAGGGGCTGTCGCATAACGGTTCGTCGGGGCAATTATCCTATAAGCACACTCAACTATGGTTATGGCTTCCGCCTCGTCTTAGTCCCATAGCCCGCGCCTTTGCGCGGGCGGGGCTTGCCTGCGTGAGGGATAGTAGGGGCAGCTCTTGTGGCTGCCCCGAATAGCCCGACCGCCCGACCTTTAAGGAGGGCGGGCACGCCCAAAAAGAAAAAATAAATAAGGCAATACCTTCAGCAGCCCGCAGCCCAGCAGCAGCAGCAATACCCAAACAGAACAAACTACCAGGAGCAGCCAACAAAAAGGACTGCTCGCACGGATATTCTTCAAAAACAAATAGCCGAAGCAAAAAGAAATCGCCCCGCTGGTCGCAAAGACAGGCGGGGCGTTTTTTTGGGGCAAATAAATTGGTTCTCCCTTAGGCGTAGAGGGTTATTTTTGCATGGCGGCGGGCAGGTTGGGTTTGAGCACATCGAGCAGGGCGCTGCCGCTGCCTGCATTGGTTTGAGCGGGGGGGACAAACTGTGGAATAGCACCCGCAAAAAACATAGGTGTTTGGTGCCAATTTACTTTAGAGCTGATATGCAAAGAGTATTTGCGGGTTTGGTCAAAGAACCCATTATCGCAAGAGAAACAGGCTGAAGCTCGGTTTTGCTCTACGGCATTCAAAGAGATAGCACAAGCGTAAAACAAAATCATCGGCACAGCCTTTTGTCCGTAGCTTGCAGGCAAGATAAGGGTACTTTTCTCGCTGCTGAGTAACTTTAGGATATGTTCACCGCCTTTATCCTGTGGCGACAAAGTCGGGGTATTGCGAGCTTGTGGAAGGTCGTCGATATCGACAAGGTCCGCGCCGTTGCAGGCTTCAACCCAAATATGGACAAAATCGAAATTGGAGCGAAGGCGCAATTGGTCGTAAGTGCTTTCTAAATCTACGAGGTTGCCTTGATGCTCTACTTTCCCATGCGTTAGGATAAGATGCGGAATCTGGCTATTGGTCTGCTCAAAATTAACTCCATGCAAGGCACCGACGATGAGCAGTATTTTGGTGGTATTGGCGCGTTTGCCTTCTGCCATCAGCGTAGCAAGTGTATTGTCGAAATGAGCTTTCGAGAAGGTATTATCGCATATTTCGTAGCTGACAAGTTTTGCGCCTATTTTATAGGCAATGTCCTGCATAACGGCTCTCGTGCGCGGTAATGCCAAATCGCCCAATTTTGCATCTAAGGCATTTTTGTAGGGTGTTTGGTATGCTCCCAAATAAACGACGTGCAGTTCTATATTGGCTTGGCTTTTTGCCTCGCCAACGACCAGCCCAAGCAGCAAAAATAGGAAGATATATGCTTTCATAGGAAATGATGATTTTGGGAGGTGATTTATTGCTTGCGCCAGCCGCGAGTATTGGGAATGGTGAATTTGCTGGGGCTAAGCGTGTATGCAGACAGCATATAATTTTGCAGCCCCATAGTAGCATCGGCAAAAAGCAAATTGAACGAATTGGTGCCGTTTACAGCATAGGCATCGTCGGACAAACTGCTTAAAAAATTAATATCGGCACTTGCTACGCCAAATGAGATGACTTGTACGCCTTTGGCGCGCAGGTCGGCGGCGGCGGCGCGGGTAGCACTTGCGTCATTGGGCATACCGTCAGTGAGGAGCAGCACTACGGGCGGATAGGCGTGTTTGCGCTGTGCAAGTAGTTGGTCGGCTTGGCGTAAAGCCCCCGCCATATCTGTGCTGCCCGGCGTGCCCGCGATGGTATTGGGGGTTTCGCCCTTTTTTACGGGGGCACAAGCACGCACGACATTGCTCGAAGACTCGAAGGTAACGATACCAAGGCGCAAGCCTTCGAGATTGGGAGTGCGTTGTATCGCGACAAATAGTTCGCGCACAGCCTCGTTGAGATAGGTGATATCTTGGCTGCTCATGGAGCCAGAAATATCGAAAAGCACGACGACATCTACAGTTACCTGCGTGTGCACGGATAGTAGCATATCGGACGAGATACGGTCATATCGGTCGAGTTGTGCCGATACGGAAGCCGTGCCCCAAAGGCAGGCTACAAAAAACAGAAAAGAGACTCGCAACATGATAATAAAATTTTGGTGGGAAAATTTACTATCATTGACGCAATGCGAGGGCGCTACTTAGGGTGTTTAGGCGATTTTTTGCAAAAAAGTTAATTCGTAGCCCGAAAACTAAAAATAGAGCATGTCACCTTTTGCTTCGCGTCTACTTCACTTCGTGGATGGCTGCGCCGTTCGTGGTAGGCGTGGGGGTGCTTATTTCTCTATATAGAACATTGGAGTTTGAGAATAATCCATATGCGACCTAATTAAATACATAAATGTATAAAAATCTGGTGACTCCATTTTGGTAGCGCTTATAGTTTCCCAAGCCTGCATACAAGCGAAAGAAAAAATTCCTCCTATATCCGAATATACTGCACTTTTTTGCCCATACGAAGCACTTGCACAAATCGCAGCTGATACACTACACACTATATCTTTAATCTTGTTTTTATATGGATACAGTTTTGCACGCGAAGGGGGGAGAGGCCGTGGTATGGCAATCTTTGTAGCCATTGTATCATTGCAGGCTTCTGCTATAAATATAACATGGTCATATAGTTTTTTTCTGCCTATTATGTATTCTGCTTCCTTAAATTCCCCGAAAGTATGCTCAAAATTAAGCACATCTTCAGGCGAAGGAATTGTTTCCGATTGGTTGGGAAGTAGTATCAAATAAGGAAAACCGCCACGGGCATCGCTACTGCTATTTCGCAGAAAAGAACCAAAACTATGATTCCCGCCAACAATATAGTAATACCAATCTATGTAGCGTTCAAAACTACAATTCCATACTGAAGTATCTTGTTTTTTTGGGTATGGATAGTCAATATCCCAAGTAAGCGGCACAGCAAATCCATGCACAAAAAACCAAACAATAAGTATATGTTTTCTTTCTTCGCCTATAGGTCGTTGCTTGTTTTTTAATTTCGATAAAAGCGGATTTATAATATCTGCACAAACTCTATCGCCTTTGATTATATGCACTGTTATACTATCTTTAGGATGCACTTCCTCTAAATAACCAAATTCTTTTTGAGCATAATCTATAAATAAATTAGCCCCTTTTCTCACAATTTCGCTATTATCTTCGGTAATAGACACAAGCACAACTTCCCACACATCGCCATCTTTCTGCGCTTTCAGCATCAAGGGAAAGAGAAAACAAAGTAAAAAAGGCATTTTTTTCATTTTCGTGCTGCGTTTTTTTTGACTCTGCCCGCGCCCCCTTTGGGCGCGGGGTGTTTAGCGTGAGGGATGGCAATGTAGAGACGCGATTCATCGCGTCTCGCAATGTACAGCCCGACCGCGCCCCCTTTAAACAAGTGCCTTTAGGCACGCCGTGGGGGGCGCGGGCACGCCCAAAAAAGAAAAAACTCTAAATACCCGCCAAAATTGCGTTATATTTGTATAGCTTATATTCTTTCACCTGTAAAATGTATTGTTATGAACAACGCAGAAAGTTTTTTCCCTGCTGCACCTGAAACGGGCGGGGTTTGCTTTTTTCCTGTCTCGCCTGAGACAGGTGGCGCTTTTTACCCGACGCTGCCAGCAGAAGAAAGCAGCGAGATGGATAAAGAGGTATAGATTTTTATCCCGAAAAGCACCTTAGCGCTGACTTAAGGTGCTTTTCAAAATGCTATATGGGCGTGAATTTACTTGATTTTATCCCTTATCTATCTCAACAAATAGCGGGCTTAGAGCCTGTGCGCCCGTATCCTGCTCATGCTTTCGATGAGCCTATTTTTCCACACAATTACTATTGCGCCGTATTGGACAAAGAGCATACAGTGGAATACGGCACGGCGTTGGACGAAACGGCACAGGCAGCGCAAACGAAGGCAATAGCAGAGGCATTGGAGCGATGGAGCAGCCGTACGGCGCAGCATCGGCACAGGCTGATTGCATACAAGTTCAGCAGCCAAACGAAAAAGGCATTAGACCCTGTCGCCTTTGTGAAAACTCCGCGCTTTTGCACAGCCCAGTACGCAGAGCAATTGCGCGAGGCAAGTATACAATGGTGCGAAGCTACGCATTTTTTGTCGGGCGAGCGCCTGCTTATACCTGCGCAAGCGGTTTTCTGGGACTATCCATTTTATGGCAAAGAACCCCTAATACAAGTACCTACGACCAATGGCACTGCCTTTCACATGAATTTTGAAGCAGCCTTTCAGGGGGCAGTCTGCGAGGCGATAGAACGCGATGCACAATTATTGCATTGGTTATCGGGAAAAGAAGGCATACATATCGACATTGGAGAAGATGAAAAGCTATTACCCCTAAAACAGTATATAGCATCCTTTGGGCTTAAATTGCACTTGCTCAATATCATGGTCGATACAGCCTTTCCTGTGGTAGCGGCTGCCGTCATAGACGAAAGACCAGCACGCAATCCCGCTGTATCCGTAGGCACGGCTTGCGCGGATTCATTCGCTACGGCTATTCAGAAGGCTATTTACGGCGTTATGAAAAGCCGCAATTGGATAGCGCTCGAATTTCAAAGAAAATACGAACCCATCGACGATATTAGCCGCGCCATGTCTTTCAAGCAGCGCGCTTTCTATTGGGCAAACCCGCAGCGCATAGCCGATTTACATTTTTGGACACAAAGTAAGCAAGAGCAATCGCTGAAAGATTTGGCAAAATACACTGTGCAAGACGCAAAAAAACTTATACAAGAAAAATGTGGCGACTTGTATTGGGTGGATTTAACCACGCCTGCACTCGAACGCATCGGCGCGCAGGTCATCAAAGTAATACAGCCCCATTGGCTATCGCCCTATTTTCAAGAGCAATTTAATTGCATGAATAGCGAGCGCTTGCGTGTCTTTTGCGACGAACACGGTTGCACGCCTATGCTTCGGGCGCATCCTTTTTTGTGATATTTATACCTCTCCTGCGCTTTTTTATAGGGCGCGGGAGTTTTTTTTACGAAAAAGCCGAAGTCCAGTCGTCGCTTTGCGTCAATAGGGTAAATTTTAGTTCCACCCAAAAAAACACCCAAACTATGCTGACCTTATTTCTTAGCTCATTTCTGCTCGCTTGGGGCAATCCGCCCACTGAGCCTTACGACGTGTACAGGTATGTCGAAGGCAATAGCTTGCTGGTTATACATTATGGCTTGCACGATTTGAATGAAGGCGATTTTGTCTATATGACTGTAGAATGCGAATACTATGACCCCAAAACATCGCAATGGCATACCATCATACCCAATGCCCAAGCTATAACAGGAGCAAATGACCATACTTATATTCAGGTTGAGAAAAAAGACCGCCAATTAGGCATTATTAAAGAGCAGTATATTTATTGGGACTTGTCTAAAGAGCCTGTAAAATACCTCTATGCCGATAGCAAATTACATGTAGTTGCTTGGACTATCAGCCGAGAAAACGACAAAGATTTGTGGAAAATACTGAAAAAAGAAAAACGCCTTACAGATAATTGGCTTAAAGCGAAGTCGAAAAATCGCTGCCGCCGTGCCGCACGGCTTGAAAATAAAGTCCAACAACAACGCAAGCTCCATTAATTCGCTTATGAAAAATATCTTATTCTTACTGATTATCAGCTTTTTGTGTTCTTACACTGCAGATGCCCAACAAAGAAGTAGCAGAGTAACAATACAGCTTGGCACCCAAAAAATGCCCAAAATCTGGGCGCTCATCATCGGCATCGCCGACTATCAGCATTCTGCAGTGGAGGACTTGAAATACGCTAAAGACGATGCTTATTTAATCGCTAATTTCTATCAGCGACCTGAAGGCGGCGCCATTGCCGACGACCAAATGCATCTGCTCATCGACAGCCGTGCCAGCCGCGCCAATATCATTGGCGCCCTGCAAAGCATATCCCTCAAAGCAGGCGAAGAAGATATAATTTTAATATATTTTGCGGGACATGGTTTGGAGGGCATGTTTCTCCCTTACGACTACGACCTCAAAAATACGGTCATTTTACACAGTGAAATCGTCGCCAGTATCGAAAAAAGCCGCGCCAAGCATAAAATCGTCATCGCAGACGCTTGCGCTTCGGGTAGCATGAACGGCGCAATCGCCACTTTGGGTGCACAAGGGCGCAGTATCGCACAAGCCGAACAAGCCATGAAAAGCTACTACAATGCCTTTCAAAATAGCCATAGCGGTACAGTTTTTCTCTTGGCTACCAAATCGCAGGAAAGCGCGTTAGAGTATAACAAATTGCGCCAAGGTGTATTTAGTTTTTTTCTGATAGAGGGATTATTAAAAGGCTACGCCAACACAGACCACGACAATATCATCACTGTCGGCGAAATTTTTGAGTACCTACGGCAGCGCGTGAAAAATTATACCAATGGGCTGCAGACGCCCACGCTGCACGGCACATACGATAAATCCATGCCCATAGGCAGCATACGGTAAAATCGGACGTTTGGCGCATAGGGTAGTATGCAAGGAGCTGGCGGACTTCGTGTCCGTCATCTCCATTTTTTTGTGCGCTTCCAAGCATATTTTTTTGGCGTGCCCGCCGCGCCCACGGCGTGCCTAAAGGCACTTGTTTAAAGGCGCGGCGGTCGGGCTATCCGAGCCGTAGCATGCTACGGCTCTACTATCCCTCACGCAAACGCCCCGCCGCGCAAAGGGCGCGGCGGGCTTTTTCCTTATTTCGTGCTTTTCAAGCTCAAATCGAGGCTCTGAAAGGAATGCGTCAGCGCGCCGACGGATATAAAATCTACGCCCGTGAGCGCGATAGGGCGCAGGGTTTGCAGATTTACGCCGCCGCTGGCTTCGGTTTGAAATTTTTTGTCTATGCGCTCTACGGCTTTGGCGAGGGTGCCAAGCTCGAAATTATCCAGCATAATGCGCTCTATGCCGCCGATGCTTAGAACTTGCTCCAGCTCATCGAGATTGCGCACCTCGACGGTAATCGGCAGCTCTAAGTTGTTGATTTGCAGATACTTATGCACGCGCTCTATTGCTTTGCGAATGTCGCCGTCGCAGTAGTCGGTATGATTATCTTTAATCATAATTCTATCATAAAGCCCCTCGCGGTAATTGTCGCCTCCGCCGATGCGCACCGCCCATTTTTCCAGAAAGCGGAGCGTGGGGGTGGTTTTGCGGGTATCGAGTAGGCGGGTGGGCAGGTCGGCGATGCAGTCGACATACTGGCGCGTGAGGGTAGCGATGCCGCTCATGCGCTGCATGGTATTGAGTACGGTGCGCTCCACTTGCACGATGAGTTGGGCGGGCGCTTCGAGGTAAAAAGCAATGTCGCCGTGTTTTATTTTGTCGCCGTCGCGCAGTAGAAACTCTATTTTAGCATCGGGAATAAGGTAGCGTATCAAAAAATCGGCAGCTTCTATGCCTGCCAAAATGCCCGTATCTTTCACGAGTAGGCGAGCGCGGGCGATAGCGTCGGCGGGAATGCAGGCTTTAGCCGTATGGTCGCCTGCGGTAGAAAGGTCTTCCAAAAAGGCGCGCTGGGCGAAGTCTTGGAGTTGGGAGCGGAGGAGAGCGGGGAGCATGGGAGCGCTTTATTTGAGTCCGATAACTTTAAAATCTGTGCGGCGGTTTTGTTCGTGTTCTGCATCGGAGCATTTTACGCCGTCTTTGCATTTGTTGATGAGCATAGTTTCGCCGTAGCCCTTGTATTTTAGTCGGCTGGCGGGTATACCGCTTTTGACTAAGTAGTCGAAGACGGCTTTGGCGCGCTTTTGCGAAACCTCCAAATTGTGGGTAGCGCTGCCGTTGGAGTCGGTATGCGAGCGGATTTCTACGCTGATATTGTTGCCTTTAAGCAGGGCGATGATTTCCTTGAGTCCTTCGGAATCTTTATCCAGCGTGGTGCTGCTTTTGGCGTAATTGATAGAGGCGACTTGTATGATGTCGCCGACTTTGAAGCCTTTTTGCCCAGTAACGACGAACTCGGTGCGGCGGTTTTTGGCGTGTTCTTCGTCGGAGCATTTTACGCCGTCCTTGCAATTATTTACTAATTTGCTTTCGCCGTAGCCTTTTGCCGTGAGGCGATTGGCGGGGATACCTTTTTTGATGAGGTAATTGCGAACAGCGTCGGCGCGTTTTTGCGAGAGTTCGCGGTTGTAGGCATCTTCGCCATTGGAGTCGGTGTGTGCGCCGATTTCGATGGTGATATAGGGTTGGTCAATCAAGACTTCGAGAATTTCTTTCAGGCCTGGCGAATTTTTTTCGTCGAAGCTGGCGCGGTTGAGGTCGTAATAGATATTGGCGATATCGATTTTATCATTGATGGCGTAGTGTTCTTTGCGAACGGGTTTTCGGCTGCTAACTGCGGGTGGGGGTGGCGGGGTAGTTTTGGTTTTGCTGTCTAAGCTGCGGTTGTCGCGTGCAGGGGGTGTGGGTGGGTTGGGTTTGGGATTTACGACGGGATTGGGGTTGAGATTGGGATTAGAAAGGACTTTGCTGGGTTCTACGATAACGCCGACGGTTTTGCCGTCTGTGGGGTAGCTGCTTTTGCTATTGGCGTTGAAGGTAGAGGCTGCGCCTACGGGTCGGGGTCGGGTGCGGGTATAGGGGTTGATATAGTTTTTGCGGGTGGAGGGTCGCGCATCTGGGGTAGCATCGTATTCGAGTGCGGGTGTGCCGCTTGCGTCGAAGCGTCCGACGAAGGTGATTTCTACCCTACGATTGAGGCTGTGGTCTCGGTCGCTGCAGTTTGCGCCGTTTACGCATTGGTTGATAGGGTAGGCTTCTCCGTAGCCCGCAAAAGAGATGCGTTGGCGGCTGATGTTGTTATTGACGAAGTACTGCGCAAGGAGGCGGGCGCGCTTTTGGGTTGTGCTTAGGTTGGTAGCATCACTGCCACGTGTATCGGCGAAGGCGTGTATTTGTAGGAGTACATCGGGGTTATCGTTGAGTGCGGCAAGCATATCGTAGATGCGCTGATGCTCTTCGGGGCTGAAAACGAGTTCATCGCCGTCGGTGTACTGTATGCTATAGAGGGCAATTTGTTCGCCGATTTGTATGCCTTTGCGCTGCTGCCCGTCGAAGGCACGCAGTTGTTTGCCGAAATAAAGGTCTTCATTGCCTTTGCCGCCTTCGCGGTTGGAGGTAAAAACAGCAAAACGGCGAGCGGGGTCATAAATAAAATAGTTGTCATCGTAGCCAGAATTGATGCTTTTACCCAAATTTTGCGGCACAGCCCAACCGTAGGGCAGCCTTTCCGATGTAAATACATCTAAGCCCCCGAAACCAGGGTGCAAGTCCGAAGAGAAAAACAAACGCTCGTTCTGCCCATTGGCATCGGCGCAGATAAATGGGGTCATCTCATTGCCTGGCGTATTGATGGGGAAGCCCAAATTTTTGGGTATGCTCCAGCCGCCTTTGGAGGAGCGATACGATACATAAATATCATAGCCGCCCATGCCACCAGGGCGATTGGAGCTAAAATACAGCGCATCGCCCCGCCCGTTGAGCGCGGGTTGCCCCGTAGAAAAAGGCATACTTTCCTCTACGCTCGCATTGTGCGGAAAAAACAGCTCTGTGCCTTGTTTCCATTCTTGCGCGCTTAGGGCTTCATACAGATAAATATCCATCATCATGCCGCTGCCCTCGATATGCCGAATGCCGTCCATGAAGTTATTAGACGTTATCGCTACGAAGTCGCCCGCCTTAGAAAACGAAATGGGCGCATCATTGATGTCTTTGCCAATAAAATTGCGCAAGGGCTTGCCCTGTGCCCATTCCAAAGGCTTTTCGGCATCGGGCGCTATAGCCTGATAGTATTGATTGAATGCGTCGTTTGTCCAAGTAATCTCTTTGCCCTTTTCTACGGGCACGCTGCGCGAGGAGGCATACAAAAGCTGCCCCTTGTGGAAGCTCGGCGCGAAATCTGCGCTTTTGGTGTTGAGCGCCTCTAAGTTTTGGATTTCAAACAGTGCTTGCGTGGGGGCATCCGTCTGTCGACGCGCAAATTCGCAGCTATTCGCCAAGCGGTAGCCCCGCGCCGTGTCGCCTGCCTGCGCTGCCCGCGTCGCCCATTGCTTCGCCTCCTCGTAGCGCCCAAGCATCATCAAAATTTGCGCATAGTCGTAAGCCGAGCGCTTATTGTCGGTATATGCCAGCGCTTTCGGATACCATTTGGCAGCTTCGGCGGGATTATTCACAAATTTATAGCATTCCGCCAAGCGCAAATGCACTTGCCCGCCCTGATGCCCCAGCTCGATAGCCTGCTCATACAAAGGGATTGCCTCCTTAAAAAAGGAAGTATTAAAATAGATATTAGCCGTCTCGATATCCATCTGCTGCGCAGGAAGCCAAGCAGGAAACACAGAAAAACAACCAAGCAACAGCAGAGAAACAGGTCTAAAAAACATATCTATAACCAGAACAAAAATAGTGGACAAACGTAATAGCCCTGCAAAATTAGCATTTTTGCTTAATTTGCGCAAATTTTCGCCTAAATCAGGCGGCAACCTTCATTTGTCGCAGACCGCTTGCCGCGAGAGGGATAGCAGTGTAGGGGCAGACCTTGTGTCTGCCCTGAAACGGATAGCCCGACGCAAGCAGGCGGAACGCCTGCGAAGCGGCTCGCCCAAAAAAAATACAACGCAAAAATGGCTTTTTTTCATATCGATAGCCTGCGAGCGGCGCAAAAGTACAAGGGGCAACACGCGGATTTGCGGCTAACCCTGCCCGCCGATAGCGCCGAACAAGCCGAGATTTGGCGCTTGATAGCCCAAGCCCCCTTGCGGCATATCAAAAATTTTACGGTCTTTGTTCCTGAAAATGTGCTTGCAGACATTCCCGATTTCATGGGCGATTTGGTCAATTTGGAACTCTTGGACATCAGCGGGGCGGGGATTTTGAGCCGACTGCCGAGTGATTTTAGTCGGCTCTCTGCGCTGCAAGAATTTAGGCTGCTTATCGGCAATTCGCAGCAGCCAAAAATAGCCTTGCCCGCCTTTGCCCCCTCCAAATCGCTGAAAAGTTTTTGGGTAAATTTCCCTATTGCGGGCGATTTTTCCGATTTTTTGCTCGCTTGCCCCAAGCTGAAAACGCTGGGTTGGCTCAACGCAAAGCTGGAAAATCTGCCTGATTGTTTTGAGCCGCTCAAAAGTCTGTTTGTGGCGGTCTTTGCGGGCAATCAACTGCGCGAATTGCCCCCCTCGCTGCTGGCTTGTCCCAAATTATACTCGCTGGATATATCCGACAACCCCATAGAGCGCCTGCCCGCCGAGCTTTGGGCGCATAAAGAACTGCATACCATCGCCCTCGAAAATACGAAAATTACCCATTTGGGCGAGGGGCTGACGCAGGAAATCGCCGAAAAAAGCCAAATTTGCGAAATCCAAGCCTGCCGTAGCCCCCTGCGGCGTATGTCGCCCCTGCTTTGGCGGCTTCCGCACCTATATAAATTCTCCGCTTACCCGCTTGAGGCGGATTTTGATTGGGACGAATTTTTGACATACCCCGATTTTAGCCCTTATGTGGGGGCGGATTTTCGCTCCTACTACAAGCAGGGCGATTTTTACTTCGGCGATGACTTGGTGATGGACTTCCGCATAGGCTTTCCAGACGAACAAAGGCGCATTATTATCACCCATTTGCCAGCGGGCAAGTATCCCTTTCGCTCGCAGACAGACATAGAGGTTTGGAAAGCCGCAGAAAAGGCGAAATGGGAGGCGAAAAAGCGACAATCACTTTTGAAATTCTTGCCAATTCTCGAAAGCGGCGGGGCAGAAAAGATGCCTTCTTACAGAAAACTCTTTCTGAATGCCTACAACCTGCCTATAGAAGAGATTTTTGAGCAAGCAGAGGCAATTTTTGAGCAAATTTTTGCAGAGGAACAGGCGGAAAACCCCATGACATCTGCTTCTTGTCTGGCTATCGCGGGCGATTTTCATCTGCCGCAATCCGAGCTGTTGAGCCTGCTAAAACCTTATTTTGCGCAGGTTGCGCCGACAATTAGGAAAGAAACGACACATATTTTATTGGGCTACCACACGCCAAATGGCACTATTCAGCATCTACAGGCAAAGAAACGCCCCACTCCTATAAATTGGGCGCAAATGCTTCGATTTATAGCGCATGGATTGAGCGATATGAATTGATTTTTTTGGGTATTTTTGGTTTTTTTTGGGCGTGCCGCCGCGCGTCCGCTGCGCCAAAGGGGCGCAGCGGGAGCCGCGATAAATCGCGGCTCTACACGCGCGCCGTCGGGCTATCCATTTCGGGGCAGCCCTGTGCTGCCCAAAGGGCAGACACATCGCTCTGCCCCTACATTTCTATCCCTCACGCAATGCAAATCCCCACATTTTTCCATAAATTATCTTTTTTACTGCGCCCCTTCCGCGCCCTTGCGCGCTTCCATCGGCGGCACAAATGGCAGTTGGGCGCGATATACGCCATACTCCTATTTTGGTACTATATCTGCCTGCCTGCGCGCTTATTTGAGGTGCCGTATTCTACCGTTTTGTTTGACCGCGAGGGGCGTTTATTAGGCGCAAAAATTGCTGCCGATGGGCAGTGGCGCTTTCCGCCCATCGACAGCGTGCCGCACAAATTCGCTACCGCGCTGCTTGCCTTTGAGGATAAGCGTTTTCGCTCCCACTGGGGCGTAGACCTGCGCGCCCTCACCCGCGCCCTTTGGCAAAATACCTCCAAAGGCACAAAAGTCAGCGGCGCGAGCACGATTTCTATGCAGGTCATTCGCCTACATCGCCAAAATCCGCCCCGCACCCTTTGGGAGAAAGGCAAAGAAATGATTTTGGCGACCCGCTTAGAATGGTCGTACTCCAAAGACGAAATACTAAAAATGTACGCCACCCATGCCCCCTTTGGCGGCAATGTCGTCGGACTCGAAACCGCCGCTTGGAAGTACTTCGCCCGCCCCGCCTCCAATCTTTCTTGGGCAGAATGCTGCATGCTCGCCGTCTTGCCCAATTCGCCCAGCCTCATACACATCTCCCGCAATCGGCAAGCGCTAAAAGATAAACGCGACAGACTGCTCGACCGCCTCCAAGCACAAGGCAGCATCGACTCCCTCACCTGCGAGCTCAGCAAAATAGAACCCTTGCCCGAAGTGCCGCCCGCCCTGCCCCAACTCGCCCCGCATCTTTTGGAGCGCATACACGCCCAAAACACAGCAGGCGAGGGCGATAGCCTTAGCATCTGCCGCAGCAGCATCGACGCAAATCTACAAAATCATGTCAATCAGATTTTACGCCGACATTACGACCCTCTAAGCGCCAACCAAATACACAATGCCGCTGTCCTCGTCATCGACGTACAGTCGGCGACCTGCTTGGCATACGTTGGCAATATGCCCGATGTCGGCGAAAACTACAGCCCCGCCGTCGATATCACCCAAGCGCGCCGCTCTTCGGGCAGCATCTTAAAGCCCTTTTTATACGCCGCCATGCTCCACGATGGCGAAATGTGCCCGCATACGCTCTTCCCCGACATACCCACCCACTTCAAAGGCTATACCCCCAAAAATTACGATGCGACCTACGCAGGCGCTGCGCCCGCCTCCGTTATGATAGCCCGCTCCCTCAATGTGCCCGCCATCTATATGCTGCACCAGTACGGCAATATCCGCCTGCTGCATAAATTGCGCTCGCTCGGTATGAGTACCCTCAACCAAAGCGCCGACCACTACGGTCTTACGCTTATATTGGGCGGGGCTGAATGCAAACTTTGGGATTTGGCGACCATGTACACGGGCATGAGCCGCGCCCTCAATAACTTCGCCCGCTACGATGGCAAATACGACCGACAGGACTACGCGCCTGTCAGCTATCTGCTTTCGCAGTCTCGCACGCCCACTACCGCCCTCAATCTCCAACAACTGCACGAAAATCCGCCCCTCCGCGCTTCGGCTATCTGGCACACCTTCCAATCCATGCAGGAGGTTGCCCGCCCAGGCGACGAAAACCATTGGCGCGCCTTTCAATCCAGCCATCGGGTCGCTTGGAAAACGGGCACCAGCTTCGGTTTCCGCGATGCTTGGGCGGTGGGCTGCACGCCGCGCTATGTTGTAGCCGTTTGGGTCGGCAATGCCAACGGCGAGGGCAGACCTGGTTTGCTCGGCGTGCGCGCCGCCGCGCCCATCTTGTTCGATATTTTTAATGTCCTTTCGGGCAATACCCGCCAATGGTTCGCCCCCCCTTACGATGATATGCGCCTGCAGGCAGTTTGTCGGCAGAGCGGGCAGCGCAAGGGCGAATTTTGCCCCGATGCCGATAGCCTTTGGCTGCCGATACCCTCCACCCAAACCGCCCTTTGCGAGTATCATCAGCGCGTTTTTCTCTCGCCCGATGGCGCGCATCGCGTGCACAGCGACTGCGCCTCGCCCCAAAACATGAAATCCGATACCTTTTTTATCCTGCCCCCCGCCCAAGAATGGTTCTTCAAGCGCCTGCATCTGGTAGAAAGCCCCCCCGCTTGGCACCCCGATTGCGCCGAAAGCAACAGCGCCCAAAAAAATAACCTCGCCTTTTTGTACCCGCCCCAAAACGACCTGAAAATCTATATCCCCCGCGAACTCTCGGAGGAGCAAAGCCGCGTCGTCTTTGAGGTCGCCTACAAAAAGCAAATCGGCAACGTCTTTTGGCATCTCGACGAGCAGTACATCGGCACGACCTTCGAGCTGCACCAATTCGCCCTCAATCCGCCCGTTGGCAAGCACACGATTACAGCAGTAACGGAGGAGGGCGAGAGCCTTAGCCGCCGCTTCGAGATAGTCGTAGGCGGCAATTAGGGGGGCTGAAAATTTCAATTTCTGTTGTTTTTGGGCGTGCCCGCTGCCCCAAAAAGGGGGCAGCGGTCGGGCTATGCGGGGCGTATCCACATCGCCCACTTGGGCGAATGTTGATTCGCCCCTACTATCCCTCACGCAAAAATCCCGCTGCGCAAAGGGCGCAGCGGGCCGTAGTGCGTTCTTTAATCTGCTGCCCAAATATCTAAGACCAGCACTACACCCAAAAAATCAAGACAAAGCAAGGGCGCAATCCAGTTGGCAGGCGGCGCGCTTATTTCCAATAAAAGATTAGCATTTTCTTTCGCACTTTCTACGACTGTAGCGGCTTCTGTACGATAATCATCGCGCTGCTGCCAAGTCCAAGCCCGCAACTGTTGCGGCGCAAAACGCTGTCTGGCGCGGTAACTTATTTCGAGTATTGCGCTATTGTTGGGCTGCAAACTCGCAAGCAGGCGAAATTTTACCTCTTGCGGCAAATTGATTTCTTCGCCCTTTCCTGTAGTCCAAACAAAGCGCCTACAATGCAGCATCTCGCATAGAAGTTCGTCCGTATTGCTGTACGGATTACGATTAAAAATCTCTGTTGCCTCGCTGGCTTTAGTAACATAGCGCAGCCAAGCCGCCCGCAGGCAAGCCATTTCCCAATGCGGAAATGCGATATCCATATCCTCTACTGTAGACTTACTGCGTTTAGCACGCTTGCCCGCAGCATAGTTCGGTAGATAGCGCGCTAATTGCTTTTCTGCATCGTCAGACTTTGCAAAGGCTGTGCTATTATACTCGAAATGCAGCAGCAGCCAATGTTCAAACGAGACGCTCGAAAAGGCAATGTTTACGCCGTTTTCTGTTGCATATTCCCAAGCCTTTTCGTGGGCAACGTGTCCGTCTTTATCGAAAACAGCCCATTTCGAGGTATAAGCATCGCCTTCGCCCAATTCTGCTGCCTCCGCTACATAACAAAGCGGCTGGGCGCAGTATTTTTTATATCTTTCTTCTGCTTCTTCCATATTGTAGCGCTCAAGCAATGCTTTTGCAAAACTATTGTCGGGAGGATTCCAAGCGCTGGCATTTTTTATTTGTCGGCTGGGGCGTTTTTTGTTTTCGCCGCTGCGTTTGTCGGCTTTCGAGGGGCTGCTTTCGCGCTCGCTGGGCGGTGCTGGGCATATCTCCACCCGCGACCAAAATCCGCCCTGTAGCGATAGCAGGCGGGCGCGGTGCAGGTATTCGGTCGCGGTATTTTGGTCTTCGCAGACTATCAGCAGGGAGTTATTGGGGGTTCGTCTCTTGCTCATCGCTAAAAAGTTTGTCTAAATCGCCGATATTGGGTACTGCGCCAAATCTGCCCGCATGATACCATTTTTCAAAAGGAATATCCTCCCTTACATCGTCGAAATCCTGCGCCGAAAAAAGCGTGGTTTCGCCGTTGGCATTTTTCTCTGTAAACCAAATCTGGTCGCTACGCAAACGCCCCTTATGCAGTATCTCCGTTTCATGCGTCGAAAATATCAATTGCGCCCCTTTCGGATTGTATTTCTCGCTCTGAAACATCTGCAAAATCAATAAAACCAAATGCGGATGCAGACTATTTTCTAATTCGTCGATGATGATTGGAATACCTGCATCGAGCGCTAGGATTACTGCGTGCCCATAATCAAACAAGGTTTTTGTGCCTTCAGATTCTTTAGAAAAAGGAAATAAAATAACTCCCTCGCCGTCAGCATACAGTTTTTTGTGTACGCCATACAATCGATGTTGCCATTTATCGCCTTTTTTGCCTTCTATTTTTATGCCTTCAAATCCTATATCAGCAAGCCTAAGTAAAGCATTTAATTTTTGCAAACGATTTTTATCAGAAGTTAATTGATCAACAGTATGTGAACGAAGTCCTGAAAGATGTCCCATACTACTAACAGGAATGCTTAAAATACCTTCGAAAATAGTTGATAAAAAAGTATGATAATTCTGGGCTTTTTTGAAAATAGATAAAAAAGGAATTTTTTTATGTACTTCATACAAATTGACTCCAAATTTATCGCCTAACTTGACGCTGTGCAGGTTTTCGTCTTTTTCCAACAGTTGACTATTGCGCATAAAGACTAAAGCCGCTTTTTTCTTTGGATAATAATAGAGGCTTTCTTCTATAATTTTTTCGGCGTTGTAAGCGAGCGTATACTTGAATTTATGCAATTCTTTTTGCACTTCTGCTGTAAAAACAAGCTCAAAATGTGTAGGGGCATTTTCCATCTCACTCTGAAGGCGGAAAGAATCATAAGAAGGTATAGGCTTATCTATTTCTATTGTATCAGTTTGAACCAAAAAAAGAAAAAGGCTTCCTAAAGCATTAACTACATTCGACTTTCCAGAGGCGTTAGCGCCGAAGATGGCGGCGCTGGTGAGCAGGCGCAATTTTTCGCCGCTGGCGAGCTGTATATGGCGGACATTTTCGGGACGGGCTTCCGTGTTGGCTGCCTCCATCGAAAATACTTGCTCCTCTTTGATGGAGCGAAAATTTTTAACTTTAAAGCTGATAATCATGGCTAAAATCGTTTTTTGTGCGTATTTTATGCAAAAAACGGGGTTTTGTAGCCAAAAAACAAGGATTTAGCGTTTTTTAACTTATTAAAAATGCCCGCCGCAACCTTTTTGCGGCGGGCGCAAAATCTGCGTGAGGGATGGTAGAGCCGTAGCATGCTACGGCTCAGACAGCCCGACCCGCGCCCCTTTTTAGGGCGCGGGGCACGCCCAAAAAAAACACTCGTCTACTATACTGCGCGTTCGTCGGCGAAAACTTGCCATTGGGCTAAAAAAATAGGGGCATAGGCGCAACTTTCGATGCAATAAGCTATTTTTGCGGGTAGCGCATCAAAGGAATGCGCCCTATTTTTCATTTTTTTACAGTCCCCGCCGCCGTTTTATGTCCCGAATCAGACGTTACGCTGCCGTAGCCGCTTTCTCTTTGATGGCGCTGCTACACGAGAGTTGCAACCCCAATAAAGGCAACCCCAACAACACTATGAACAACAAATACAAGTACGAAACGGTCAAAGACGACCCACTCGGCGCGAAAATTTACACGCTCAAAAACGGCTTGAAGGTCTATATGAGCGTGAATAAGGAGCAGCCGCGCATACAAACCTTCATCGCTACCCGCGCAGGCTCTAAAAACGACCCCGCCGATGCAACGGGTCTGGCGCACTATCTGGAGCACATGCTTTTCAAGGGCACGAGCAAAATCGGCTCCCTCGATTGGGAAAAAGAAAAGGTAGTATTGAAGCAAATTTCTGACCTCTACGAGGCGCATCGCAAGGCGAAACCCGAAGAGCGGGCGGCGATTTATGCAAAAATCGACTCTCTATCCAACGTGGCGGCGCAATACGTTTCCGCCAATGAGTACGACCGCATGATTTCTTCGCTGGGTGCGGAAGGAACGAACGCCTACACTTGGGTAGACCAAACGGTGTACGTCAATGATATACCCTCTACAGAGTTGGAAAAATGGCTCAAGGTAGAGTCGGAGCGCTTCAGCGAGTTAGTGCTGCGCTTGTTTCATACGGAATTGGAGGCGGTGTATGAAGAATTTAACATCAGCCAGAACAAAGACGGGCGCAAGGTGTCGGCGGTATTCCTTCAAAGCCTGCTGCCTAATCACCCCTACGGCACGCAGACCACCATCGGCACGGGCGAGCATCTGAAAACGCCTTCGATGGAGAAAATCCACGAGTATTTCAAGAGCTATTATATACCCAACAATATGGCTATCGTATTGGCGGGCGACTTCGACCCCGACAAGGCGGTAGAACTCATCGAAAAACATTTCGGGCACTACAAAGAGGCTCCCGTACCCAAATTTGAGGTAAAAGCACAGCCCGAAATCACTGCCCCCATCGTCAAAGAAGTCTTTGGCAAGGAAAAAGCACTCGTAGACATCGGCTGGCGTTTGAAAGGCAATGGCTCGGACGAGGCGCTGATGGCAGACTTGATTTCGCATATGCTTTCCAACGGCAAGGCGGGACTCATGGACATGGAACTGGTGCAAAAGCAGAAAGTCGGACAAGGAACGGGCTACTTCTCTTGGGCAGCTAAGGACTTCGGCTTTTTCGGCTGTATGGGCTATGCGCGTCAAGGGCAGAGCTTAGATGAGGTGAAAGATTTGATGTTGGGGCAGCTCGAACGCTTCAAAAAGGGCGATTTTCCCGATTGGATGATGGAAGCCGCTATCAATGATTTGGAGTACTACGGCATCAAAAACAAGGAATCCAACTACGGACGCGCCGATGAGATGCTGTCTTCTTTCATCAATGAAATACCTTGGGAGAAAAGCACGCAGTATTACGCACGTATGCGCGCCTTCACCAAACAGCAGCTTATAGATTTTGCTAAAAAGCAATTCACGACGAGCAACTACGTCTGCATCTACAAACGCGAAGGCGAAGATAAGGACGTGTATAAAGTCGATAAGCCGAAAATTACCCCCATCGAACTCAAACGCGATGCGGCTTCAGGCTTCAAAAAGGAATTCGATAAAATGGCTTCTTTGGAGCTAAAGCCCGTTTTCCTCGATTTCAAA
This sequence comes from uncultured Saprospiraceae bacterium, assembly GCA_964467315.1. Taxonomy (GTDB): domain Bacteria; phylum Bacteroidota; class Bacteroidia; order Chitinophagales; family Saprospiraceae; genus JAAFIM01. The sequence continues at coordinate 24,005 of CAYXSA010000015.1, forward strand.
ACGACTATACAAACGCTCAAACTTAGCAGCGGCGTACAGTTCGACTACATCAAAAACCCCGACAACAAAACCTTTGAGCTCAATTATGTGCTCAATATGGGCTCGGAAAACGACGCGCTTTTGCCTGTTATTACCCGCTACCTGCAGTTTTTGGGCACGGATAAATACAGCTCACAACAACTACAGGAAGAGTTTTTCAAACTCGGCGTTAGCTTCGGCGTATACAGCAGCAGCGATATTACCTATGTAAGCCTTTCAGGCTTAGACCGCTCTTTCGAGAAAGGCGTGGAACTCTTCGAGCATATCCTTAGCAGCGTAAAACCCGATGCCGATGTGCTGAAAAACCTCATCGCCGACATCAAAAAGGAACGCGTCGACGCAAAGAAAAACAAAGACAATATCATGCGCACAGCTTTGGCAAGCTATGCCCGCTACGGACATAACTCGCCCTTCAAGATGCGTCTGAGCGATGCCGATTTGGATAAACTGAAAGCCGAAGACTTGGTAGCCGAAATCAAAAAATTGACTTCCTACCAACATAATATCTTCTATTATGGCTCTTTGGAGAAAACTGCCGCTACCGATATTCTCAACAAGCACCACAAAGTGCCCGCCTCCCTTACGCCCTGCAAAGCCCGCCGCGAATTTGCAGAACTCGCCACCACAGAAAACAAGGTCGTTTTCTTCGATTTTCCTGGTGTTACTCAAGCCGAAGTGCTGATGGTTTCAAAAGGAACAAACAGCTTCGACCTCAACGAGATGATCATGAGCAGCTTCTACAACGAATACTTTGGCTCAGGACTTTCCTCTATCGTTTTCCAAGAAATCCGCGAAGCCCGCGCTTTAGCTTATTCCGCTTATGCCGTCAATCGCGCCCCCGCTTACACCAACCAAGCGCACTATTACAACGCTTACGTCGGCACGCAAATCGACAAGCTATCGCAGGCAGTACCCGCTATGTTTGAGATCATCAACAATCTGCCAATGGGCGACGAGCAGTTAGCCAACGCCTTAGATGCCCGCATCAAGCAGATGGAAAGCGAGCGCATCACCAAATCCGATATTTATTGGACCTACCTAAGCAACAAAAAACGCGGCATCGACTACGATGTACGCAAAACCATGTACGAATACCTGAAAAAATATCAGGGCAAAATTCCAGAACTTAAAGCAGAATTGACAAAATTCCACGCTGCCAAAATCAAAGACCGCAAGTACACCATTCTCGTACTCTCCGACAAAAAAAGCGTCAACCTCGACTATCTCAAAACACTCGGTAAATTCGAGGAACTGACGATGGAGCAGGCTTTTGGGTATTAGCTCCGCTTGCCTACGGCTCCCTTCGCTGGTAGTATGCCGCCTCGCGGCGGCAGTGGTACTATGCTGCTTCGCAGCAATGGTACTTTAGTACTGGGCAGTTGTGTGTGAGCAAGATTGTTGAACTTAGCGCAAAAAAGGCTAAAAAAAAGACGGCGTTGACTATAAAAGTTAACGTCGTCTTTATATTTTAGACTCAAATTCCACAAAAGTAAATCCCTCGTCAGCTATTCAAAAAAAATAGCAGATACTATACTGCTGCGAAGCAGCATAGTACCACTGCCGCCGCAAGGCGGCATAAGCGACGCGAGCCGAAGGCGAGCGGGGCAGTACCTAAAGCCCCAAAACCTTTAGTCCGTTGGTGGTAGCGATGTCGACGAGTGCCTCTACGTCGTAAAAATGGCAGGCTTCGAGCATTACGCGCAGCTCTGTCCACATATCTCCGTCGGAAAAAGGCTTGTAAATATCTACGATATTGTCCGTACCGAAGGCAACCGTTAAGCCAGCAGGCACCATCTCGTCGATAGGGGTGATGGAATTGTGGCTTGGGAGCAGCTTTTCGTCCCGTCGATGGTCAATCCAAGCCGTAGGGCAGGAAATAACCAACAAATTTGCTTCTTTCATCAGCTTGTAAAGCTCCTCGCGGTAGGCGCGGCGATGTGCGGCAACGGAAATGCAGTGCACGGCGCTCACTTTTCCCTGCAAACCGTATTCGATGGTCTTGCGCGCCAGCAATTCCGTCTCTTTTTCCTCGTCCGTATTGAATTGGTCGACGTGTACATGCACCAATTTGCCCTTTGCTTTGGCGGCGGACATCAGAATATCGAGGTGTTCCGCCTCTTTTCCTGCGTCTTTGGCGGGCAGACCGCCGATAATTTCCACCTCGTCGAGCGCCAGCTCAAACCAACGGCGAGAATCGGGATTTACTACGCCCTTGAGCACCTGATTGGCGAAGCGGATTTTGATGTCGGAGCCAAAATTTTCGCGCAATTTGATGGCGGCGCGCAGGGCGCGGTCTTCTATCACGTCATCCACGTCGATAAAAGTGCCGATAGCCTGTGTTCCCTGCTTGATAAAAACCTCAACGGCACGCGCCATGCGGCTATAAATGTCGTCGACCGTCGCGCGGCGCTTCATCTCATCGACCAACTGCCATTTTTCTTTCAAAAAGGCGTAGGACTGCGCAAAATTGTCGGGCGTGAGCGTATAGGCGCGGTCTAAATGCGCGTGCGTATTGACCCAGCCGCCGCGTTGGCGCACTTTTTCCAAGATAATTTCCTTGAGATTCATTGGCTGCAAGACGATGAAAAAAGGTGATTAAACGGACACGAAGATAAGGACGCGCCGCCGCATTTTAGCCCCTCATTCAAAAGGATTACGATTTATTGACATTTTTTTAATTTTGGCGTGCCCGCCTGCCCAAAAAGGGGCAGGCGGTCGGGCTATACAGGGCGTACCACCATCGCCCCAAATGGGGCGAATGTTGATTCGCCCCTACTATCCCTCACGCACTCGCTGCGCCCGCAAAGGGCGGGCGCGCAGGGGCTTTTTTACTGCTCTTCGCCGAATGCGGGCAAATCGCCCCAAGATGCGGGCTCTTCTAAGGCGTTGAGGGGTAGGCGCAGGGCGGTATCTCGGCTCAAAGCGGCAGAAAGTTGCTGCAAATTTAAGCTAAAAAGCCCGCCGAAATTCCCCGCCCAATTCGTCATAGCCGCCGTCATAGCTGCCTTTGCCTTCGTTTTTCCGATGCTAAGACTCGCCTTTGCGGAAGCGGCATTTGCCTGCGTATGAAAGTATAGGTTGTGTATGCCTTCTATTTTGGCGCGGGTGGGCGCTTCTGCCTGCGGCTGCGCCGATTGCAGGCGCGAAACCAAAACGGGGGCACTATTGTACTTCAAAAATGCGTCTATCTCTCCGCTAAATCGCTGCCGAACAGCAGCGGAAAGATTGTAGCCCGAAGAACGCAGATACAAGCGCGGCAATACCAGCGCCTGCCCGCCGATGTACAAATGCGCATAACAATCCACAAAACGCAGCTTCGCCAAGTCCGAAATTCGGCTTTCGCGGGCGGTATAGGCTAAGGGCGCAGGCTGGTCAAACTCTCCATGTTGCAGCACAATATCCGCAAAGGCGCTTAATTCGGGCAGAGAAAGCGCGCCCATGCTGTCCCATTTCGCTACGCAATATGCCGTCATCTGGAGCGTGCCCGCTACCTGCTTATCCGTAAAATGTGCCTGCTCAAAATTGCCGCAAAGCTGCATAAAGCGGGCGGCTTGGGCATTTTCGACTCTGGCGGCGGCTTCTACGCGCAGACCTTCGCTGCTTTTGCTGGGCAGTCGGGCGCTGCCGATGGCTTGTATGCTGCCTTCGGCGGCTTGGGCATGGAATTTATGCAGGCGGATTTCGCTGTTTTCTATCGTACATTCGCTGTGTATGTTTTTGCCTGCGACTTTGCCCCAATTTAGGGAGCCGATTTGGGCGACGATGCGCCCCTGCCACTGCGATAGTCTTTTGTGCCAATCGTGTTGGCTTAAATTCTCGCTTTGGGCATAGAGCCGCATCAGTTCGCTCATGCTTGTTTGCTCGCTCGTTACACCCAAGTTGAAAAGGAGTTTTGCATCATAGCTATTGTCTTCGTCCCGCAGCAGATAGGGCAGCAGATTGGCGATATTGCCGTTGATGCGCAGCCCAGTGGAATCCGTCTGTAGGTCGAGCGCTTCGAGGTGGGCAGCGTTGCCGCGCAGGGAAAATTTGCCCTTTTCGAGATTTATCCACTGCTTGCCAAAGGCGAGGGTAGCCGATTGCAGCGCCACAGCGCCCAAGATTTGCACGCGAGCCTGCTGCGTAGGGTCGAGCATATCGCTGTAAAATCCCTCTATACGCAAAGAATCAATGCGCAGAATGCCGCTACCGCCTGTTGCTTCCTTGTGCAGGTATTCGTAAAAAGCCCCCAAAGAAAAACCGCCCGCTATGCGGCAAGAGATATGCGGGTTGTGCGTGCCGCTGGAGCTATAATCTATCATCACAGGCTGCCCATCGATGCGGGCATGAAAGCCGTTGAGCGCCCAGACTTCTTCCTCGTAGATGCTGTCCCTATTGGTGTACATCCACTCGAAATCGACATCGCGTATGATGGCGGGGATTTTTCGGTGGGTAAATTTGCCATCGCGCATACCGACCAGCGCCTGAAGTTGGGGTTGCGCGTATTGACTCCATTCGCCCTGTATTAGAAGTTGGGCGTATAGGTTGGAATTGCTTTCGGCGGGCTGCGTGAGGCTATCGCAGAAAGTGTGCACGACAGGCAAGATGCTGCGCCACTTACATTCTTGGCTGTTGGCGCTGAAATCTATCTCAAAGCCGTCAAACCTTTGGCTGGCGCTATCGCGCAAGGGAAATAGTACGCCGTTGGCATTGAATTTCGAGCCGTTGAAGGTCAGGCGGGCATCGTCGAAACGGTATAGATTGCTGTCGGGGCGCTCTATCAGGGTCGCAGAAAAAGCCAGCGCGTTGCCAACTAAGAGGCTATCGCCCTCGCTCATAACAAACTGCGAAAGCAGGTCGGCAGAGCATTGATAGTAAGCAGGGGTTTGGGCTTCTTCGTCCTGCGGGGTATGGGCGATTTCGCCGCTATTGAAGAGGAGGGCAAAATTTTGGCGTAATTGTTCGTCGCGGTAGCGCAGCCGCATATTGACGAGTTGGATTTTTTTGATGGGCAGGGGCTCGAAGCTGCCATCATGGGGCTGGAAAACGTCGAAATTGGTCAATCCGCGCTCATTGCGATATAAATCCAATTCGCCATCATGTAGCTCTACCGTATGAAAATCGTAATTGCCTGTAACGATGCCAAAAAGATTGCATTTTAGCGCCAGGGTCTGCATGGTAGCGACTTCTGTGCTATCGCCGTAGGCATTTACGCGTACGTTTTTGAGGTATAGCACCGCACTGGGGAAGCGGCGAATGAGGGAAAAACTATAGTCCTCTATTTTTATCTCCGTGCGCAGTTGTTTTTTGATGGCGGCAATGGCGGCTTCGGCTATGCGTCGCTCGAAAAGTACGGCGAGTAACATCAACAACAAAGAAAGTATGATACCTACGGCTACAGTCCAAAAAAGGACGCGCCGCACTATCGCCCAAAGATTCCAAGATTCGCCACCAAATTCTTCTTCTTCTTCGTCTGACATAATAAGTACTTGAACAAAATTAAGTTAAGCTATTTTCAAAATAAGGCTTTTGGGGTAAGCCAATCTTATCGTTTTTTTTTTCTGTTACTTTTTTTTCCGAAGCGAAAAAAAAGTAACCAAAAAAACGCTTTTTGCGTCGAAAAACTCGCTCCGTCGCCTGCGGCGACTTCGCTCAAACAGTTCCGACGCAGCAAGGTGCGCCTTACGGCGCAGTTAATTGGCTCGCTACGCGAGCAAAAATTCCTTAATTTATTTTTATCCCAGTACTTAGGAGAGGGATTTTGATTTTATTTGGACAGCGCCCGCCATTGCGGGCGCTGCGCGTGAGGGATAGCAGCGGAACCACACCGCAAGCGCGGCTTTGCCGCGCAAGGTGTGATGGAGCGCATAGCCCGACCCCGCGCCGCCCGCCCTTTGCGGGCGAGAGCCGTAGCATGGCTACGGCTCTACAGGCGCGGGGGCACGCCCAAAAAAAACTACTTTTCTAGGACTAAGGCTGCGCCCAGACCCAGCCCCGAAGCAGTAGCGATGAGTGCGCGGCGTATGTGTTTGGGGCTATGTGCGAGCTGGCAAACGAGGCGTAGATTGCCGACCGATGTGGGGTTGCCTGTGCTGATAGCGCCGCCCCAAGCGTTGAGTAGGGTGGGGGGCATTTGCGGGAATTGGCGCAAAAAAACGAGTGCTTGGGTGGCGAAGGACTCGGAGACGAGCACGCTATCGAGGCTTTCGATATCGAAACTATGCCGTTGGAGGAGACGGCGGGTGGCGATAGCGGCGGCTTCGCTCATGGCTTGAGGGGTGGTAGCGGCGGCGCAGTTGGCTTGAAAATGCAGCAGCGGCGCGGCGGTATGGCGGGCGCAAAAGTCTTCTGAGGCGAGCAGCAGCAGCGCAGCGCCGTCGCCCGCGCGGGCAGAATTGCCCAGCGTAATCGTGCCGCCTTTTTGTATCGAGGGCAGCCGCGCCAGACTTTCGGGGCTGAATGTGCGCGCTTGCTCGTCTTGGCTCAATTCGGGCAGGGGCAAAATTTCGCCCTCGAAGATAGCCATTTTTTGGGCATGGGCGAAATTTTGGCGGCTTTGGTAGGCGTAAGCGTCTTGCTCCGAGCGCGAAAAGCCCCATTTTTGGGCAGTCAATTCGGCGGTTTCGAGCATCGACAAGGCGTAAGGGGCGGGCATTTGCGGGTGCAAAAAGCGCCAGCCAATCAGCGTATCGGCTTCTTCTTGGCTGATGCGATGCCGCACCATAGGCGCGCGGGACATATTTTCCACTGCCCCGACGAAAGCCAATTCGGTAGCATTCGTTTGTATGGCTTGAATAGCAGTTTGCAGGGCGACGATGCCCGAATTGCAGAGCGCATTGAGGGTATAAGCGGGCAAATTTTCGGCAGGCAGGGGCGAAAGCATCACGATTTGTCGGGCGATATTGCGCGCATCTTCGCCTGCTTGATTGCTCACGCCGACATAAGCCGCCATATCTGCCGCCTCCCAGTCGATATGCAGGGGCTGCATCGCATGGATAGCATCTTGAAAAAGCGGCAACATCAAATCCTCCACCCGCCGCCCCATAAGGCTGCCTTGCAAGCGCCCGAAGGGCGTGCGGCGAGCGTATAGGAGATAGACTTTTTGCATGAATGGAGAGGAGTTTGGAGCAACGAAAGTAGGGAAAATTTGGCTATAGCGTAACTTTTTTCTACTTTTTGCTTATGCCCAAAAACAGAAAAACTATGTACAAAAAGACTATATTTACGGCCCTTATGGCGCTTGCGCTGCCCTTTTTTGCCGCTGCACAAGAACCAGTGCAGCATACTATCGCCATCGCCGTAGACAAAATGAACGTTATCTATGCAGGCTTAGATAATCCGCTCACCATCGCCATCAATGGGCATTCGTTTGAGGATTTGGAGATTAGCAGCGATAGGCTTAATTTAATACCCATTAACAATCAGGGGCATTTTAATGCTCAAGTAATCGTAAAAGAACCCGAAAAAGTGGATACCCAAGAATGGAAAAACGCAAAAACTGGAAAACCTATTGGCGCTGATTATCCAAAAAAAGACAGTACATTGATAACAATACGAAGTAAGCAAACAGGAAAAATACTTGGCAAGCAGGTTTTTTACATCGAACCCAAACCAAGACCCATAGCAAAAATAGCAGGAGCAGAAAGCGGAATGCTTAGAGTAGTAGGAACTGGAACGATGAAAGCGCAAAGGAACATCGCCGCCAGTGTCGGGCTTTTTGGTTTTGAACGCAAATGCGAAGTCGTGTCTTTTGTACTTTATTACACACCCAAAAGGGGACAACAAATAGAACACAAGCAAGAAGGCGGGCTTTTTACAAATGAAACGCTGGCCCTTATTCAAAATGCCAAAGCGGGCGACGAATACAAATTCGTAGCCATCAAAGCCCTTTGTGCTGGCGATAAGACCCCGCAAGTGGCGAATAACATCACTTTTAAAGTTTTATAAATGCCAATTTTTGTGGTTTAGCGGCACAATTATTGCCTTTGTCGGCGTACCTTATTTTAAAACCAAAATTTATCTATTATGCGCTTATCCCTCTGTTTTTTGGGCTTTCTATTTGCCCTTGCTGCCTTACAGCCTAATTTGTACGCCCAAAAAAGCGGCAACAAAAGCAAAAGCAAAAAACCTGCAAAGCAGGAAACGCCCGCAAGCGTGCTTATCGAAAGCACGGAAGAAAGCCTTACGGTCTTTTACGGCGGCATCGACAACCCTGTACGCATTACGCCTACGGGTATCGACATCGCCAATGTAGAATTAAGTTCCGACAAGGCGACCTTCACGCCTACCAGCGATGCCCATGTTTTTAATGTAAAACTGACCACTACGCAGCGCGCAGGTATGTTTAGCATCAAAGCAAGCAACAAAAAAAGCGGCGCGCTTATCTCGGAAAAGCAATTTAGCATAAAAACTATCCCTGACCCACAGATACAATTTTTCGACATCACGAGTGGCGAAGTGAGCGCCAGCGACGCAAAGACACAAACGGAGTTGAAAATGTCTTTAGGCGACCTCAAACGCCCAGGTGTTCAGTGCCAAATCGTATCCTTCACGATGATGCATACGCCCGCAGGCAAACCCGCAGCACGCTTTGAAGCCAGCGGCTCGGCTTTCAAAGGCGCAGTCGCACAAGCCATACAAGCCGCCAGCGTAGGCGACCAATACCAATTCACCAATATAAAAGCCCGCTGCCCTGGCGACCAAGCGTCCCGCGCTGTCAATAACGTCGCCATCACGATTAAATAAGAGTCCCCCAAAAGTTATATATGAAGGACAACGCTTTCAACAAAAAGGCGTTGTCCTTTTTTTTGTAACCTTTTTTGATTTTCTGCTTATGCCCAAAAACAGAAAAACTATGTACAAAAAGACTATATTTACTGCCTTAATGGCGCTTGCGCTGCCCTTTTTTGCTATCGCGCAAGAAGCGCCAACGCCGACTATCGCCATCGCCGTAGACAAAATGAACGTTATCTATGCAGGCTTAGATAATCCGCTCACCATCGCCATCAACGGGCATCCGTTTGAGGATTTGGACATAAGCAGCGATAAACTCAACCTTGTCGCCTTAGATAAATTCGGACGCTTCAACGCACGCATAAACGGCGCTGCCCTCGGCGAAGCCTACATAAATATCCACAGCAAAAAGACAGGCAAGCAGCTTGGCAGCTTTCGCTTTCGGCTCAAACGCATACCCGACCCCGTTGCGCAAATTGGCGGAAAAACGGGCGGCGTATTCAGTTCGGGAGGAATGCAGGCACAACAAGGCATTATAGCGATGATAGAAGGCTTCGACATAAGCGCCCAGTGCCAAATTACGAGTTTTACCTGCTATTATTCGCCTGTACGCGCACAGGTAGAAACCTACCAACAGTCGGGCGGACGCTTCACCAGCCTCACGCTCGCTGCCATAAAAAAAGCCAAACCAGGGGATATGTACCAATTCGTCGACATCAAAGCCTTTTGTCCTGGCGACCCCATTGCCCGCAGCATCAACAGCATTGCTATACAAATAAAGTGAGTTATGGCGTGCCCCCGCGCCGCACAGCGTGCTTACGCACTTGTGCTTGGCGCGGGGTCGGGCTATCCATTGCGAGCCGTAGCATGCTACGGCTCTACATTGCTATCCCTCACGCATTGCCATCCTTATCAGATATTTTCACCGTTCACTGTTCACTTAAAAATGGATTTTACTCTTGCCGAAAAGCAGGTACTTTCAGCGCTTTCTTTTTTCCGCTCGCGCTATGCGCTTTTTTTGGGTTTGGCGCTCGATAGGGCAGCCGATGCCGAGAACCTAAACGACTTCGGCAAAGCTTGGATGGGCAGTTTTAAGCTCGATTGGAAGCAGGCGCTCGCCGATTTATGCCAAAAGGGCGCGCTAATTTTTGAGGGCGGGCAATACGCCTTAAGCCCTGCGGGGGAACAAATTTGCGCGCAACTCCATCGGGAATCGCCCTTTTTTCAGTACGAGTACGACGCTTATTTTCAGATGGCGCAGCGGAGCGAAGCGCATAGCGAATTTTGTCGGCGCGTGTATGGCGAAGATTTGTGTCAACACGGTATGATAGACGGGGCAGAATTGGCGGTTTTGCTCGATTTGCTGCGCAGAGAGCAGCCCCAAAATATCTTAGACTGCGGCTGTGGCAATGGCAAAATAAGCACCCACATCGCCCAAAATTTGCAAATATCGACACTGGGCATAGATATTTCGCCCATTGGTGTTGAGCAAGCGCAGGCAGAAAATGCGCAAAATGCCCTGCTTTCCTTCGCGGTGGGCAACCTCAACGAATTGGGCAAAATTGGGCAAAAATTTGGGGCTGTTCTCTTTTTGGATACCCTCTATTATGCCGATAATCTCGCCCAAACCCTTGCCGATGCGCGCGATTTGCTCGAAGAGGGCGGAAAAATATACGCTTATTTTTCGCAGTGGATAATGGACGCAGCCTACAGCGAGCGCCTCAGAGCCGATGCGGGCGCGCTCGCCCAAGCTGCAAAAACATTGGAAATGCCCTACACCTTCATTGACCTAAGCGAAAGCGGCAAAAGGCATTGGCAGCGCAAATGGCAGACGCTGGAAGACATGCGCGAAGATTTTGAGCGCGAAGGCAGCCAAGCGCTTTGGGCTTATCGCTACAACGAAGCCAAACGCTATGCGCATTGGGGCGATGATAAATATGCCCGCTATTTGTTCGCTATCGGTTGAGGTGCTTGAGTCAGCAAGTACGCCCAATAAACGAATAAAAACTGCAAGGGCAGCCGTATCAGCGCCGCCGTAAAACTACCAATAACAGGCTGCTCCCGAAAAACATCTACCGCATGAAGGGGCAAAAATGCCAACATCAGCCCTAAACAAGCCCAAGCCCCCAAGCGGCTATATCGGGGCAAAAGCATAGCCACCGCTGTAGCGATTTCCAGCAAAGCGGCGGCGATGTGTACGGCTCTTTTGGGCAAAAAATCGGGGATAAATCCGTCCGTTAATTCGCCATAAAAAAGATGCGCCACAGGGCTGGCAAGCAGCGTAAGGGCTAAAAAATACTTGCCAATAAGCGTGAAAGTCTGCATTATGAAATGTTTGAATAATTAGGCTCCCAACCCTCAAATATCCAGTCGCAATCGACTCTCGGTATCAACAAAAATTGCGAACAAGCCATCGCATAGGGGCGCGCCCCCAAGCGAGGCTCGCCCTTATCTAAAATCCATTCGTCGACTTTTGCCGAGCGCCACTCTATAGCTAAGGCTGCCTTGCCGTACTCCAATACTTCCATATACTGTTCGTGTAAAGCACGCGTATTTATCGAATGGCTATAGTCACGCTCTTGCTCGTCTTTGGGGCGGGGCACGGAGATTGGTATGCAAGTCCAGCCCAATGTTCCCTGCATATAAGTTTGCTTTTCTGCCCAATCCTCTTGGCGGGTATCCAGAAGATAGCTGCTATGCAGATAGTCGTAGCTTTGTTTGGCTTTCTTTTTTCCTGTATCTTCTGGGCTGCACTGCGCGAGCAGTTGCCGCAATTCGTCGCGTGTCCAATCTTTCTGCCATATAGGGCTATCGGCGGGAGGGGGCAGCAGTAGGCTACGCCGCTGCTTGTCGATTTTGTTATCTCTTAAATCCGTTAGCAAATGGCATAGGCTGCGGATAGCGTCTTGCGTCGGGCAATTTTCTGCCCAAATTTTGTAGTCGAAGTTGTGCCAATCGTCAGCATATACCGTATAGTGGCTGCTATCTGCACGCGCCAGCCAGTAGTCATGGCTGAAATTGAAGGGAAATTGCAGCGATGGCAGGCGTAGACGCAAAGCCGCAAGCCGCTGCGCATAGGTACAACCATCAAATTTTTTGCTCATCAGCTTCCATTCTTTGGCTTCTTGCTGCAAATTGAGCCGCATCAGCACATCTAAGCAAGGAAGTTGGGGGCTTATCCAGTCTTTTTGCAAGCGACGAGCAGCCAAAAAACCTTCTTCCACCTCGCCGAAGTCTTGAGAATTGAGCAGGCTGCAAATTTCTTCCTGTTCCTTGTTCATTCTGTGTAGGTTTTATGCTTATAAATCGCGCCAACGAAGCCGAAATGGCAGCGCATAGAAGCCCATTCATCGCCAAAATCGAAGGTTTCGTATTCGTACTCAAAAAATTCTTCAGAGCGGCTCTTTAGTCGGGACAAAGGCAGCAAAAAATTGCTTAAAACCAGCAGTTTTTCCTCGTATTCTTCCTCCAAAAATGCGTATCCTTCCTCATCGCCATCGAAAGCGGTAGAAAACGTATCAATAGGGCTAAAATACAGCTCTATTGCGGGTTTTAGCTCAAAAAAATCGTCATCGGTAGCATAAAAAGATTGCTGCCCGCGCGCCTGCGATACCCATACGGGGCGCTCATGGCAGCGCGTATACTGGTTGCGCCCTTCATTTGCGCAGTCTTTGCAATTTAGGGCTTTTTCTCGGTTGAAAATCAGCCGAAAATACGCCGAAACATCTGCTAACTCTTTGCGCGAAAGACCATTTTTTATAATTTCGGGGCATACAAATTCGCTGCGATAGCAATTTGTGCGCTTAGTGATGGGCTGCGCATACTCTAAGGCGCGGGCTTGGGCTTGGGCAAGCAGCCGATAGGCTTCTATAAAGCTCCCCTTAAAAAAGGTATCTCCATGTTCGGAGTGGTAACTGCTGCTAAAATCCTGCCCGTAGGCGGCTTTGATGGTATACATACACTTTTCTTGCAAGTCTATCTTGGCGAGCGCAGGAAAATAAGCCCGAAAATGCGCCATAAGCTCCGCATAATCAAACCTTTCTGCTGTCGGGTGCAGATAAAAAGCGAATTCCCAAGCTTTCAAGGCAGAGAGAAAGTAATGCCGCAGCAGCGACTCCCAAAATTCTTCCTCATTTTGGGCATTTTGCGGCTCTACTAAGGCAAGCCGTTCGCCGATTTGTCGGTTGGCATCGTCTGCATGAGCAAGCAGCCCTGCGACTTTTGAGCTGTAGAACATATAGAATGCGGTATTTTTTTTATTTGTCCCACCCGCCCGCCCCTTGCGGGCGGGTATTGTGTTTTGCGTGAGGGATAGGAGCGGAACCACCGAGCGCCGCAGGCGCGAAGGTGATGGAGCGGATAGCCCGACCCCGCGCCCTTTAAAGGCGCGGGGGCACGCCCAAAAAAAAACAACTGCCCGCTAACGGACAGTTGTCAAAGATACGGATAAAACCAAAAATTTACTCTTTTATGAGCTGTATAGTTTGGGCGCTTTGGCTATCTAAGTGCAGGACTTGCAGGCTATACACGCCGCTGGGCAACTGCGCAAGGGGCAACTCGAAGGCATCGCTTGCCGAGTCGAAACGCTGCTCAAAGGCAAGTTGTCCGAGCGCATTGTATAGGCGAACTTCGATGCGAGCCGCCGCGCCGAGCCGCAAGGTAGCAGCCTCTTTGGCGGGATTGGGCAGGACTTGGATAGTGTGGCTTTCCTCGCCGAATAAGACCGTGCGCCAGTCGCTTAGGTGCGTCGTGCCATCGTCGTCGATGCTGCGCAGGCGGTAATAATTGTAGCCATTGTGGGGGGCTGCGTCGATGAACTCGTAACTGTCTTCGCGGGCGAGTCGGCGCGAGTCGACAGTGCCTATGACCGTGCCGCGAATGCCGTCCCTGCTGCGTTCAATTTCGTAGCGGGCTGTTTGCTCGGCTTCCGCAACTTTCCAGCTAATCAAGGTTTGGCGTTCGCTATATTTATGCGCCTCGAAGGCTTGCAGTTCGAGCGGCAGCAGCGCCTCTTGAGTGGGGACGATGATAAAGGCAGAGAAGGAAGGCACGTAAAATTCTACGCAAATAACACCTGCCGTAGAGCTAAACGGGGCAGCCGCCGCGCCTGTAAGCGGGGTAACGGTATGCGGTATGATTTGCTCCGCGCCTACGCCTACCGTGCCACTGGCATAGCGAACGACCTGTATTTGGGTGGCGGGGTTGAGCGTGCCCGTGTAGGTGCCCATATAGGTAGGGGCGGCGGCGAGGGTGTTTAATTCCGTTTGCGTGAAGTATAAGCGCACGAATGCGGCGTGGTTGGTCGTGGGGGTGATAGTCCAGAAGCGGCGCAAATAGGGGTAATTTGTGCCGCCGATATTTACCGTTTGGGTAGTCGCTGTAAAATCTGTGCGTGCTTGCACGCTGCCCAGTGCGGTGTTGTCGCCTGCGCCCGTGTAATCCATGATAGAGAGCATGGGGCGGTTGTTGGTGCTGCCAATCATGGTCAGCCACTGCGGGGCATTGTTGAAGGTGCAAGTAGCCGTTTGTAGTACCCCCGTGAGGAGGTTGGCGGCGGGCTGCTGCACGGTGATAGTGGCGGGAATGGGGGTGGTTTCTTCTCCGCAGCGGAAGGTAGTTATCAAAAAAGTATAGGTTATATTTGGGTTGCTCGTGTTGATGGGCACGGTGATTTGCTCGGCGGTAGCGCCGTTGCCGTCGCTATCGGTAGCATTGATGATGCCGCTACCGTTGGCTGCTCCGCTGACCCAAGTATAATTTACGACATAGTCGCCTGTGCCTACTACGGGTATTGTAAAGCTGGCGGGGGTAGTTACGGCGCAGACCTGTTGTATGGGTGTGCCATCGTACTGTGGGGTTACGAGGGGTTGGAGGCTAAAGCGCCAGATGCTATTGGGGTCGGAGGTAGCCGAGCCGTTGATGTCGTCGCAGTTATTGCCTGTATCAAAATAAAGGCTGGCGGTATGCGTAGCATCGTAGGGCGCAGGCACAAGGGCTATATTGTTTTGGCGCAACGCAATAACACCTTGCACTTTCAAAAAGTCAATACAGAAACCAGGTCCATGGTCTTTGTAAATATAAGCTTTAGCGCTGGGCGTGGAGCTTTGCAAGTTGACGAAGCTGGAAGATGTGCCAAAAGAAAGCATTTTGCCGTTAGGGGCGTTGAGGGTCTGCGTTCTGCCTGCGGCTATGACATAGGTTTTTCCCCCATGAAAGCCGATGGAGTCGAAGCGCATATCGTTGTAAAAATAGGCGGAGCTATTGAAATTGCCGTATTGGACTTGGCTATTGCCGCGAAAGTAAATGATTTCGTTGGCATCGGTGATGTTTATGATGCCGTAGTTGAGCCCATCGCCCAAGCGGAGTTCGATGGAGCTGGAGTTGCTGCCGTCGAGCATATTGATAGTGCCCGCTTGCAGGTTCATCGTAGCGGCATTGAGAATACTCCAAGGGCGTATTTGGTTGGTGCTGGTGGTGTAAGCGCCTGACATGAGTATATTGATGTCGCTGCCCGTGAAAATTAGCGTGCGGGCTTTATTGGTTTCGGAGACAAAACCATTGTGCAGGGTTAAATCATGTCCGTTGAGGTCTAAACTGCCTGCATTGAGAAATAAACGACCTGACCAAGTGCTGCTAAAAGCATCATCTAATTCGAGATTGGACTGTAGTGTCCAGCTTCCTGCGGGGTTATCGAAGACCAATTCGCGCACCCGAAGCCCCATGCCGTTGGTATTGAAGGTAAAAGCGCCTGCCCCGATGAGGAACATATAGCCGCGATAATTGCTTATCTGTACCGTGTTGGCGATATCGACATTGCCGCCGATGTACCAAGCCTGCGCTATCGTGGGGCTGTTGATGATAATATCGCTTGTCGCTGTTAGGTTATTGCAAAAGGCTTGGGCGCTGATGGTGCAGCCGTTGCTGCTTGCAGAGCGGGAGGCGACATCAAAGACGACATTATCGGCGAGCGTAGGCACGCAGGCATTATCGCCGATGGTGCTGGCGGGGTTCGTAGTCCAATGTTCGGGGTCTGACCAATCGCCTACGAAGTTGGCGGGGTTGCTGCTTTTGGCGCGCCAGTAGTAAGTGGTGCCTACGCCTGAACTAAAGGTAATGTTCGTATTGCTTGTGCCATCGATAGAGTTGACAGCCGTAATGGGGAAGGTACTATTTAGCCCTTTCAGGAAAGCATTTTCGATGGTCGCTACCCCGTTTATTCTAAACTCTATAGGGTCGCCTGTAGAGGTGCGTATGCTGTTGGGCTGTATGCAAGAGCCTACAGCTGTGAGGTTGCCTGATACCCTAAAAAAGCTTGTCAGAGAAGAAAAAAGAACCTCTATTCCCGATGCGAAGTAGGCGTTGCCTTGCACCGTTATATTCGTCGAATAGCCCGTGCGGAAGGCAAAATTGGCACTACGGCGAACAATCAAATCCTCTCTTATCGTAGCATTCAAATTTATATCGCCGCGAGAATCTACGACCATCGTCGGGAAGGTGCCGCCGATAGTCTGCGCCGTCAGCGGAGCTACATCGTTGATATAAAAAATGCAATTGTTTGTGTAATTGATGATAGGGGAGGTCGCTTGCGTGATAAGCGGCCAGCCGCCACCGCGCGTATGCACCCGCACATTGTCGAAATCGCGGCTCGCCATCGTAAAATGGCTCAAGCTAATGCCTAAATTGCTTGCCCGCAGTATACTGTTGGTGCGCATGAACAAGCCCCCACAGTACATAGAATCCAGCAGCGTATAATCGCTCGATGCGGCGATGCTGGTCGTTATATTGATGGGCACAGCGTTGGTTCTTAGCGTTTTGCCGATGCCATAGAGCGCCAAGCCTGTAGCCACCTCATAATGCCCGCTTGTGCCATTGATTTGCTGCATCTGCGGCGCAAAAACCACATCGCCCAAGACACAAAGCGAATTGCCTGTAAGCTGCAAACGAACCCCCGCTACCACTGTCGGTAGCCAAGTCATGTTTTGGCAGTAAGCTATGTTTTGATTGACCAAAACGCGGGTTGCCCCCGATAGATTGTTGAAAAATACGTCCGTATTGGGCGAAGGCAACTGCATCACCTGCACGCCGCCCGCATCATACCAGTTTTCTTCGTCGTGCCAATTGTCGCTTATCGTATTGCGGAAGTATAATTCCGTAGGACAAGCCGCAGGGGCTGTGATGGCGATATTCGCATTGCCGCCGCCATCGAAACTATTGTTGGCTTCATACGTGCGCCCGCCTGTGGTATTGCCATTGATTTTCTTTAGCAAGACATTGTTTAGCACCAAATGACCCGCAGTCTTTTTCTGTATCGAAGAGGTAGTCGTAGCATAACTCTCGATAATCGCTACATTGCCGCAGCCCGTAGGGGCTATCAGATTATCAAAAACGCCGCTTGCCAGCACTATTTGCGAGCCATTGTTTAGCTCCAGCGTATTTGCGTCGAAAGTCGTATTATGTACCGTTGTGCCCGCTGCTACGCGCATATAATCCGCCCGCAAGGTGCCGCCCCAAGCGGTGCGATGCCGCGCAGTTTGCAAGGTTATCGTATCCAGCACGATGCCACTGTGAAAGCTCATGCTTAAAGTCCCGCCTGAATTGCTCGAGGTACGCAGCAGTATATGCGAGCCTACTGCCGAAAAATTGGCGGCGGGCAAACTCGTATTGATACCAAATATCGGCGAACCGTTGGAGCCTGCATTCATCAGCAAATCAATGCGCGAGCCGTCGAAGGTGATGCGCCGCGCCGTATTGCTGTTGCTCGATACGAAACCGTCCGCATCAATAGGCTGCCCATTCGTATCAAAATGCCCGTTGATATGGTAGATAATGCCGCCATTGGGGTCTTCTGGCGTATAGGTATTGCTGCCTGTGCGGTTATTTACGACTAAAGGCGAAAGTAATTCCAGCGTCGCCAGCGGGTCGATGTCTATCCGAAAATCATTTACCCGCATATTATGCCCCCGCGCATCGAGGTAAAAGATATTTGCGCCGATGCCCTTGAAAATCAAAGCGCCGCGATAGTTGAAATTCAAACTGCCTGCATTTGGCAAAACCATATTGCCGTACACTTCCAGCGTCTTATTGTAAGTCCCCGCCAGCGTCGGCGCGGTCATTATCGTCGCGTCCCAAAACATATTGAAGCAGTTCGCATTGGCGTTGATGGTTACCGTAGCGCCTGCGCCCGCAAAGGAACTTGCCGTAAAATAAACATTGTCCGACGAGCGGGGCGATTGGCAAGGCTCCACGCCAGAGCCGATGCTGCCTACACGCCAAGCCGCAGGGTCGTTGTAATTGCCGCCGCCATTTGCCGCCGTGCCTACCCAATAAAGGTTTAGCCCCGTCGTGCCGACGCATTGAGCCGCCGCCGCTGCGGGCAAGCCAAAAATAAGTACAAAAAAAGCAGCCCATCGAGCCACCCGCGAACATAAATAATTAAAAGTAGGATACATAAATAATGATTATTGGAAAATATATAGTTGTGCAATGTCTGTTTAGGGGCTGTTTTGGGCGTGCCCGCGCCGCTAAAAAGGCGGCGCGGTCGGGCTATTCGGGGCAGCCACAAGAGCTGCCCCTACTATCCCTCACGCAATCATGGCGCACGCCGCAAAAAGTTGCGGCGCGCATTTCTGTTTTTTTTTTCGTAGAAATGCCTGCGCCCCGCCGCCCTTTGCGGTGGGGCAAGCGCGTGAGGGATAGTAGGGACGACTGCGAAGCAGCCGCGAAGCGCATCAACATTCGCCCCTTTTGGGGCGATGGTGATACGGCTCGGATAGCCCGACCGCGCCGCCTTTTTAGCGGCGCGGGCACGCCCAAAAAAACAAAAAACTAATTTTAATAGGCTCTGGCGAAAAGCACCCGCGCCTTTGCGGGCTTGCCTGTGAGGACGCAAAGGGGATTTTCCACAGCGGGCGCGAGCGACTCGAAGGGAATGCAGCGGGTGGTAGCTTTGGTGAGTTCCTTGATTTTTTCTTCCGTTTCCGCCGTGCCGTCCCAGTAAGCATAAGCAAAGCCGCCCTTGTTTTCGACCACATCTACAAACTCCGCCCAAGTGCTGACGGTGTGCGTTTGTGCCTTTTGGCGCTCTTTTGCGCGCTCAAACAGGCTTTTTTGTATGTCGGCGAGTAGATTTTCGATATGCTCGGCGATGCCGTCGAGGCTTTGGCTATACTTTTGGCGGGTATCGCGGCGGCAAATCTCCGCTACGCCCTGCTCCAAATCGCGCGCGCCTACGACCACGCGCACAGGCACGCCGCGCATTTCGTGCTCGGCAAACTTAAAGCCAGGGCGCGCCTTCGCATCGTCGTCGTATTGGGTCGAGATGCCTTTGGCATGCAGCTCCGCGCGCAAGCGGGCTACTACGGCGTTTATTTCCTCCGTCGCCTTAGGCACGGGCACAAAAACCACCTGTATGGGCGCTAATTTGGGCGGCAAAACCAACCCGAAATCGTCGGAATGCGTCATAATGAGCGCGCCCATCAGGCGCGTAGACACGCCCCAAGAGGTCGCCCAAACATGCTCTTTTTCGTTCTTTTCGTTCAAAAAAGTAACATCGAAAGCCTTAGCGAAATTTTGCCCCAAGAAATGCGAGGTGCCCGATTGCAAAGCCTTGCCGTCTTGCATCATCGCCTCTATAGTGTAGGTATCTTCTGCGCCTGCGAAGCGCTCGCTTTCGGTTTTTTCGCCCTTATAGACGGGCATAGACATAAAATCTTCGGCAAATTCGGCGTAGACTTCGAGCATTTTTTTCGACTCTTCTACGGCTTCTGCCTTAGTGGCATGCGCCGTATGCCCTTCCTGCCAAAGAAATTCGGTTGTGCGCAAAAATAGGCGGGTGCGCATCTCCCAACGCACGACGTTTGCCCATTGGTTGATGAGCAAGGGTAGGTCGCGGTAGGACTGTATCCAATCTTTGTAGGTGTCCCAAATGATGGTTTCGCTGGTGGGGCGTATGATGAGTTCTTCTTCGAGTTTGGCTGTGGGGTCTACGACTACGCCGCTACCGTTGGGGTCGTTCATCAGTCGATGATGCGTAACAACGGCGCATTCTTTGGCGAAACCATCGACGTGTGCCGCCTCTTTGCTCAAAAAGCTCTTGGGTATCAGCAGGGGGAAGTAGGCGTTTTGATGCCCCGTTTCCTTAAAACGGCGGTCGAGTTGGTCGCGCATTTTCTCCCAAATGGCGAAGCCGTAAGGCTTAATGACCATGCAGCCCTTTACTTTGGAATTGCTGGCTAAGTTGGCTTTTTCTACGATATCGATATACCATTTGGAATAGTCGACGCTCTGGCTGGTGATTTCTTTGGACATGATTTCTTTATTGTGCGTTATGTTTGGGTAGTGCGTTATGTTTAGGTTGTGCGTTATGTTTAGGTACTATGCCGCCTCACGGCGGCAGTGGTAGCAAGTATTTTGTTTTGCTGCTGGCTAAAAAATATGCTATATTTTCACTTTTCACTTTTCGCTACGCGTTTACTTCGTATTCACTTTTTGGGCGTGCCCCCGCTCCCCGCGCCTAAACGGCGCTTAAAGGTCGCGGGGTCGGGCTATCCGCTACATCACCTTCGCTACGCTCGGTGGTTTCGCTGCTATCCCTCACGCAGCGCGGCGACCAAGCTGCACCTTCAACGACAAAAACGGAGTTAAAGCGAAACGAATGACCAATAGTACTTGCTACCACTGCCGCCGCGAGGCGGCATATTACCTATACATAAAGCACATTCGTCATTAGAGTTGGACGTATTTGGCGGGGTTGACGGGTTGTCCGTGATACCAGATTTCAAAATGCAGGTGTGGCCCCTCTGTTTGTTCGCCTGTATTGCCGATGATAGCGATGGCTTCTCCTGCTTGGACTTTATCGCCCATTTTTTTGAGTAGGGCGGAGTTGTGTTTATAGAAGGAGAGGACGTTATTGGGGTGTTGAACGGCGATAAGATGCCCTGTATCGGCTGACCAAGTGGCGATGACGACGGTACCCGCTTGGGTGGATTTGATGGGCGTGCCTTTGGGGGCGACGATGTCGATGCCGTAATGGGCGCGGGCAGCGGAAAAGGTATCGGAGATGATACCGCGAAGGGGTGGCAGGAAGTTGATTTGTTCGAGGCGCACGAGGGCATTGGCGAAGTCGGCGGAGCTGGAGCTATTGCCTATTGTGTTGGGTTGGGGGCTGGGCTTGGGTTCGCTGCTGCTGGCTATATCTGCGTCGATGTTGGTGGAGCGCATCATTTTATTGACAGCTTCGTTGGTTGCGGGCATTTCGCGGCTGCCTTTGGGTTTGCTGTCGCTGCTGTCCAATTCGGCGAGTTGGTTGCGTTTGCTTTTGATGTCTTTTTCGGTTTCTACGTTGTGGTTGAGGACTTTTTGTATTTTATCGATGTAGATATCGCGGGTGATGATTTCGGATTCTAAGGAGTCGAGTTGTCCGTGAATCATGAGCAGTTGTTGGCGGATGTCAGCATCGCTCATTTGTTGGACGGCGTAGGCATGGGCTTGATTGGGGTTGCT
Organism: uncultured Saprospiraceae bacterium; assembly: GCA_964467315.1. GTDB lineage: Bacteria > Bacteroidota > Bacteroidia > Chitinophagales > Saprospiraceae > JAAFIM01. Next base: position 45,257 of record CAYXSA010000015.1, read on the forward strand.
ACCGCCGATGAGCCGCGCCAAAGCGAAGGCAGAAAGCAGCCAAAGGGCGAGAAAGCTAAGCGCGATAAATAGGGCATTGCGTGCGGATAGGCGCAGGGAGCTTTCTTCTTTGTAGCTGCCATCGTTCATCACGACGAGCCTATGCTGGGGGCTTATCCATGCGAACAGTCGGCGTTTGGTTTTTTTTTCGGACATAATCGCTATTGTGTATTGGGGGTGTGCAAATTTTGAAAGGCGAAAATACGATAAAAATGCGTTACTTTGCGCTAAAGTAGGCGTATTTGCGGCGTTTTGGCGTTTTTCGCCGTTTACGCTGGGGTGCGGGCAAATTTTAGGGCGAAAACTTGCATCTTGTTTATTTATCCCGCCTGCCCTTATTCGAGGCGAATCCCTACGGAGTCCCTCGCGTGAGGGATAGGAGCGAAACCAGCCGCCACAGGCGGCTGATGTAGCGGATAGCCCGACCCCGCGCCTTGCGCGGGGGCACGCCCCCAAAAAAACTCCTTAAAGTATAGTTATCCTTCATAATATATGCGTACAATCTATCTTTTTTTGCTGCTCACACTTGGCAGCTTCGCCGTTTTGACGCAGGGCTGCAAGACCGCCGACGGCAGGCTGACGAAACTCGGCAAGGGTTATCACAACCTGACGGGGCGCTATAATGCCTATTATCATTCGGGGCTGCGCGTAACAAAGGCGCACGAAACCATCACGGAACAGTACCGCGATAATTACAATGAGTTGTTGCCGCTTTATACCTATGTGGCGAATACGGATACCAATTCCATCAAAGCGCCTTTGGACGAGGCGATACGCAAATTGGCGCTTAATATCGAGCTGCATCGACCTGGTCAATGGACGGATGACAGTTATTTGATGCTGGGCGAAATCGAGTTTTTGAAGCGCAATTACGCCAAATCGGCGGCTACCTTTCAGTACATCGTAGACAAGTACAATCCCGATAAACCGCGCTCCGCGATGGACGCGGAAGAACTTGCCGAATTGAAGCTAAAACAAGCAAAGGAGAACAAAAAGAAGAAAAAAGAAAGCGCCAAAAAGAAGAAAAAGAAGAAGAAAAAACCCGCGAAAAAACCTTCTTCCAAAAAGAAAAAGAAGAAGAAAAAGCCTGCGCCCAAGCCCGTCGATAAAACTAAAGACGGCGGCACAGCCGCACCCGACCCCGAAAAAGAGGCAGAAGAGGAAGAGCCCAAACCCAAAAAGACCAAAGGCAGCCATAAGCCCGCCCGCCCTGCGGCTATGCTTTGGCTTGCAAAGTCTTTGATAGAGATGAAGCAGTATAGCGAAGCGGCTTTGTACCTTCGCCTGCTCGACGCAGACCCAAATACCCCCCGCAAGCTGCGCAGCGAAATACAAGCCGTGCAGGCGCATTTGTGGATTGCCCAAAAGGAGTACACCAAAGCCATAGAGCCCTTGACGAAGGCTATAGAACTCTGCAAAAAACGGCGCATAAAATCGCGCTACGTCTACGTGCTCGCCCAGCTTCATGAGCGGCAAAACAATGCCCAACTTGCCTACGAGAGCTATCGCCGTGTTGTCAAGCTAAAGCCCTCGTATGAGATGGATTTAAACGCCCGCCTATCGATGGCGAAAATGGGTGCCAAGGCAGGCAATACCGACCAAAATCCTGAACTCGCCCTGCGCCGTATGCTGCGCGAAGAGAAAAACGAAGAGTATAAAGACCAGATTTATTTTGCCTTGGCTGAGGTGCAACTGCGCAACGGCAAAAAGGAAGAAGGCATTGCTTCTTTGCAGGCTTCTATGGCTAATAGCAAGGGCGGCCCACAGCGGGCGGAAGCCTCCTATCTGCTCGCTACCCTTTATTATGAAGCGAAGGATTATGTGCCCGCTTATCTGTATGCGGACTCCGCCGCGCAGGCACTCGCCAAAGAAGACCCGCGCAGCACGGATATGAGCGCCCGCAAACGTAGCTTAGAGCGTTACGCAACCAATACGCTCGCGCTGACCCTCAACGACAGCCTACTTGCCCTTTCTCGCCTGCCTTATGAGGAGCAAAAAGCCTACGCCCAACGCGTACGCAAAGCCCAAGCAGGCATCGTAGACAAAGACGCGAAAAACGCCGACCCAAAAAACAAAGGTGGCAACGGTCGCCCTCTTAGCATAGAGGAAAAAGGACGCATGGGCGGCTTAAATAGCAAACCCGATGCAAACCCCAGCGCAAAACCCAGCGTTTCGGAAAATGCCTTGAATACCTCCCCCTTCCCCCTATACAACTCCCAGCAGCAAAAACGCGGCGAAAAAGAATTTGAAAAGCGTTTCGGCAACCGTGCTTGGGCAGACAACTGGCGCAGCGCTAAAGCCCTTTCTCAAAATCCCGCCATCGCCGCAGGCGGCGCAGCCACAGAGCTACAGCCCATGACGGAGCAAGAAACTAAAGATTTTCTCGTCAAACTGGGCATACCACAAGACGAAAAACAGCAAGCCGAATTGGAGAAAAAAATAGCCATCAACCTACTCAATATCGGCAGCGCCCAGCACGAAGATTTAGCGGAAACCGATAAGGCACTCGCCACCCTCGAAACCCTGTATACGCGCTTCCCTAAGTCGCCCCAAGCGCTCGAAGGATTGTACCTGATGTTTAACATTTACACCCAACGCGGCGACCAAGCCCGCGCCGAAGCCTGCAAAAAACGCATTCTCGATACACACCCCACGAGCGACATCGCTAAAACGGTGCAAAATCCCAGCTTTCTCAACGCCCGTCAACAAAAGGAAAAAGAACTTAACCAGTTTTACGAAGCCACTTATGAGGACGTACAGCGCCGCCGCTTCGAGGAGGCAATAGCCAAAATCGCTCAAGTAAGCCAGCGCTTCGGCGAGCAACACACCTTCCGCCCTCGTTTCGCACTGCTCGCCGCCATGTGCGAAGGCGGCACCAAAGGCGAACAAGATTATATAAAAGCCCTCAAAGCCGTTAGCACCAGCTTCCCCAATACGGAAGAAGATAAAAAGGCGAAAGAAATCGTCGCCGCACTCGCAAAAGGTGGCAGCACAACCACCACAGCCGAAACCAATAAAGGCAGCAACAGCGAACCCAGCGGCAGCACAAAGTTTACCGAAAATCTCAACTCGGGGCACTACATTTTGATCGTCTTCAAAGACCAAAAAACCAATGTAGAGCCTTTCCGAGCCCCCGTATCGGAGTTTAATACCCTCAATTATCCCAGCGCCCGCCTCAACGTTTCGGGCATGGCGATAGAAAACAAAATCCCCAGCATCACCATTCGCAAATTTATCAATGCCGCCGATGCACTCAATTACGTCAAACAAGCCCAAGCCGCACCCGCATTCTTAGGCGAAAATGCCCCAGAACATCGGATTTTGGTCATTCAGCAAGATAACTACAGACTCATCCTACAGCCACCCTATGGCAAATTCGACGCTTATATAGAGTTTCACGATAAATTCTATAAGTAGTTACGAGTTACGAGTTACGAGTTACGAGTTACGAGTTTTGGCTTATGCGCAAAATAGCCCCCAAGGGGCGTTTTCTTTCGTAGCCGTAGGCAAGCGCGATAGCGCGCAGCCTGCGGCTAAAACGCCCAAGCTGCGAACACAGGCGCGCTAATCCGCATAAACCTTATCTCCGACCACCACAAGGCGAGCCGAAAACATCAAATTCGGGTCGCCTTTTGCTTGTAGGCTGGCTTGCAGATGCTCCGCCTTGCGCTGCGCCTGCACCGCCTGCGCCGCCCCCGCGCCGATGCGGCAAACAACAGGCTTATCCAAATCCAACATCCTATCATTCAGATAAATATACAGCGTGTCGGCGCTATTTTGCAAAACGCGTATATCCTGCCCCTGATGCTCCACGATTGCCGCCGACGAAAAAGCGGACGCATTCGCAGGCACACCAAGCCAATAAAATTGCCGATGTTGCTGCTTGTCGAATGCCCAAACCACCCTTTCGGGCAGGGGATTGCGCTTAAATTCGGACATCCATTTTAGCGCCACCGCATCTTGCAACTCCATCCAATGCCCCTTGCCCGCGTGTAGGGTCGTCGTATGTACATAGCCGCCCTTTGCGTCGGCAGCCTGCAAAGAGTCCAAAATTTTGCCCCATTGCTCGGCTACCCCATTGCGATTATACGCCGCATCGAGCGCGCCCATATGTATCGCAAAAGGCAGATTGCGCAAACTCAAAGGAGAAGCATCATTCGGATGCCCCGCCATCATGGAAGCTGCCGCCAGCCTATCCGCCAAACGCGGCGCGAGCTGATACACCCCATCGCCCCCAGCCGAATAGCCCAACAAATATACGCGCTGCAAATCCACACCCTCTTCCGCTGCTGCTAGGCGAATTATCAAAGCAAAAAACTCATCTATATGCGACTCATGCCAAAGATTCCAATTATTTGTCGGTGCACGAGGAGCGATATAAATACCTGATAATGACTTCATTGTAGCATCATACAAATGCTGCTGATTGCGATATTGTCCGTCATTTACTTCCGCTGGAGCGCCGCCGCCGCCGTGCATAGAGATAAAAAGCGGATAGCCATTTGCAGGCTTTTCGCCCCAAGTTTTCGCAAAAAATGGCATTTCCAGCTCGCCCAAGCGCAAACGCCGCGTCTGCCACTGCCGCCCATACTCGTTTTTTAGCCGCACTTGCGCCTCCTCATACATACTTTTTCCCAGCGCTTCAGCCTGCTCAGGGCTCAAAAAATTCTTATTTTCCGTTTTCACTGAAACAGGTCTACAAGCACTTACACACAAAAAAATAGCTAAAACGGCAAATACAGGTAGGCGCATCTTTAAGTCATTCTTGGTTAAAAAAGCATTTTTTTTTGGGCGTGCCCCCAGCCCCCGCGCCCCACGGCGTGCTTACGCACTTGTGGTCGGCGCTTAAAGGGGCTGGGGTCGGGCTATCCGCTCCATCACCTGCGCCCCGCTACGCGTGGCTGGGTGGTTCCGCTTCTATCCCTCACGCGCAGCGCCCGTAAAGCGGGCGCTGTGTAAAGCCCTTGCATACAACGGCTCTACAGAGGCATATAAAAAATTTCACTTTTCTCCCCAGCTAATCGTAATTCACCCCTGCGCCCATTTCTATCCGTATGCGCGAGGTCTGCACGGTATTGTAGCGAAAATTGAGTTTCAGCAGCAGATTAAAATTGGGCTGCGTGATATAGGGCAGTAGGTCGATTTCGCTCGGTAGCAGGACTATCACGCTGCGATTGTCTTGAGGGTGTTCCAAATTATAGCCGATTTCGACTAAACTCGTATCCGTTTGCACCAGCAAAAACGCCTGCCGCACAAAATCAAAGGTCGGCTCGCCCTGCTCCAAAAATAGCTGTATCTGATAAGGGCGCGCCTTCGTCAGCGCCAAATCCGTGCCCCGCAAACCCGTTATCGGAAAGTTATGCGTTAGCAGGCTGTTTAAGCCCGCAGGCACTTCCGTAGTCGCCACGAAGGCGATTTGGTCGTCGAATTGGTCGCGCCGACAAGCCGAAGAAGCGAGCAGCAACAAAGTTATTAACAATAAATAGGCGCGCATCGGAAGAGAGATTTTTTAATTTTTCATTGGAAACCGTCGGCAGCTACTCCAAACCCTATTGCAGTACTTGCTACCATTGCCGCCTTTAGGCGGCATAGTACCAGCGCCGCGACAGCGGCGCAGTACCTTAGGCTTGCAGCGCATTTAGCGAATAAGCATCACCGTACCCTGTTCCTCTACCCAAGTGCCATCGGGTTGGCGTAGGCGTATGCGAAAGACGTACACGCCCTGCGGCAGCGTTTCGCCGTTGTTGCCGTCTTTGCCGTCCCAGCCTACGAGCGGGGCGCGGCTCTCGAATAGCCGCTTTCCGTACCTATCGAATATCTGCATGCTGTATTCTTCAATGCTATTGGGGAAAACGAAGGCGGGACGAAATTCGCGGTTATGTCCGCTCGGAGCGAAGGCATTGGGTAGGCGCATCAGCGCATTTTGCAGGGCGCAAGCCTCGTTGGAGCGCGAATAAAGGTAGCGCGAGGGCTGCGAAGGCAGGGTAAGCGCCGCCACAGCGACCACATAATAACAGGCATTGTATTGGGCGGCTTGCTGTATATCAAGCCTGTCGCTATAAATGGTATCTACGACGGTAGCGATGCGCTGCGCCGCCTGCCCGCCAACGGACTTAAATACCTGATATTCAAGTACTTGCGCGCCTGTAAGCGTAAAAGGCGACCACTGCAAAAGGTTCGTATAATTTTCGCCTGCGCTCGTGCGTAGCCAAATGGTTTGCCCTATGCCGCTTTGTACCTCGAAGCCGCAACGGTCTGTAGTATGGACTTGGTAGCTATGGCTTTGGGTGCTGGGGCTGGCATTGGCATCAAGGGCGGAGTTGAGGCGCTGCGCGGCTGCCGAATGAAAAATAACAACCTCGCCATCGCGCTGCAAGCTGCCACTAACAAGCTCGGCGCTGGTATCCCAAACCCATTCAGCTTCTACTTGCCCGCTGCTCGTTACGCTCAAACCCGTAAGATGCAGAAAGCGCATAGGTCGATTGGCGCGGGCTATTAGGTTGATGCGGTTGGTAGGAGCGCCGTTGCTGGGGCGGCTTGTTTCGATGGGGCGCACCCAAAACTGCAAATCATCGCCATCTTCTACAGGCGAATAACTATAGAGTAGCGCGCTTGTGCTATCGATGATGCGCGGGGCGGCTTGGTTGATGCTTGCCCAAATTTCGTAAGTCGATACGCCAAGTTGCCAATTTTCGTAGGCATTCCAGCTAAGATGGAGCGTTTGGTTGCAGGTATCCAAATCGTAGGCAAGAAAAACGGAGGTATGCGGCCCCGTCGTGCTATCTGCTCCCCCCTCGCCTAAGAGGCTTTTGTTGCAGGGGCTTACGGCGACGATGGCGAAGCGCGCAAGTAGGTCCGTAGCGGTAGCGTCCGTAAATTGGTTGCCCGTCTGCAATTGCCCCAAAGTAGGGTAGGGGAAAAAATTGCCCGAATTGTAGGGGTTTTCTTTATAGAGTTGGTAGCCGACCACGTCGCTGCTGGGGCTGCTTTCCCATTCTACCACGAGTTGCTGCGCGGCAGAGATATAGACGCGGCGCAGATTGGGCGTGATGGGGCGCTGATTGCTCACGCTGATGCTGGTATGTGTGGCAGCGCCGCCGCAAATCATCGCAATTTGGTATTGGATAAAGCCCTCGCTTGAGTTGGGGCTGACGAGGCTCCTTTGAGCAGGGTCTGTGAGGCTGGCAATCAGAACAAAGGGAGCGAGCGTATCGCTGCGGCTGTAGACTTCGTAAGCGTCGAAATTGGCGCAGGGCGTAGCAGACCATTCTACGGAGTCTTGCCCGATGCCCGTAAGCACCCGTGCACAAGGCGCGGATAGGTCACCCAGCTGCCCGCGAAGCGAAAAGGGCAAAAACGAGAGAAAAAGCAGCGAAAAAAGGGCGATTATTCGGAGCATAACGGCTTGAAATGAGGCAATACGGCTTGCATGGGCTAGCGATGCGGAGGGCTGTGGTGCGTAGCGCCACAGGTGCAGCCGTGCAGGCGCGGCTCTTTAGAGCCGTTGCATGCAAGGGCTGTACTGAGCCGATAGGCGAACCCGCAGCGTAGCGGCGCGGCGCTACGCCGCGCAGCCCCCAAAACACAGCCCTAACAAACGGGCTACTGCTTCGGTTTATTGTCGTATAGCTCCTCCCTTGCGACGGCGCGCACGCGCATACCCGTTTTGAGCGTCTTGCTCACGGCATCGTAAGGCTCTACAACGATGCGCATGCTCGTATCTATGCCGCTTTTAATTTGAATATAGCTGTCGTCTTGAGCGCCAGCCTGCACAGGCAGCATCAAAACGCTATCGGCTTGCATCAGAAAGACAAATTCTTGCAATTTTTCGTCCCTTTTGGCGGCGGTACTGGGCTTATTGGCGGGATTGGGGGGCGTATTTGCGCCCGATTTGCTGGCTTGGCTCGTATCGGCGCGCACCGTAACCGCGCCGACGGGTATGGTTAGGACATTGAAAATGGTATTGGTGCGAATTTCGGCGGTGGCGGACATACCTGAGCGGAAGGGCGAGCGCCCATCGACGCTGGCGAGGTCGGCATAGGAGGCGGGGTCGATGCGCACGCGCACCTCAAAATTGGTAACTTGGTCGCTTGTGAGGCTCATCGTGAGCGCATTGCTCGCCGTGTTGGCTATCTGCGTAACGGTGCCTGTGAAGTTGCGCGTTGGGTATGCGTCGAGTTGGATATTGGCGGTGTCGCCGAGCGTGATAGACAAAATATCGCGCTCATTCACGTCGATGCGAACTTCTACGCTGCTGAGATTGGCGATTTTTAAGATGGGTGTACCTGCCATTTGGGCGGTGCCAACGACCTGTTCGCCGCGTTTTTTGTAGAGTTTGGAGACTACGCCGTCGATGGGGGCGTAAAGGGTGGTTTGTGAGAGGTTTTTACGCTGTTCTTTGACGGTGGCTTCGGCGCTTTTTACGCTAAATTCGGCGGCGCGTATGTTTTCGTCGGCGGCTTTTAGGTTTGCCTGCGCGGTCTCGAAGGTAGCTAAGGCGGCATCGTATTCGGCGCGAGAAACTACCCCATCATCAAAGAGCTTTTTGCTGCGTTCGTAGCTGATTTTGGTGTTGCGGAACTGCGCCTCGAGTTGTTCTTTCTGAGCGCGAACAGATTGGAGTTGGGCTTTGGCGCTGCTGGTGCTGGCTTCTGTGCGTTCGACAATGCTGCTCAGCGCATCGGGGTCGACGCGGGCGAGCAGTTGCCCCGCTTTGACGACTTCGCCCTCTTTTACGGCTAATTCTATGAGCGTGCCCGATACGTTGGAGGTGATTTCTACCTCTACTTCGGGGAATACCTTGCCGCTGGCATCGACTTTTTCTATCAAATTTCGCTGCTGGGGCTGTTCTACGACTACTTTTTGCAGTTCCGCTTTTTTACCACCGCGCAGCCAGAGGACTACAGCGATGAGCGCGAAAATTCCTAAGAAAATATAGAGCGTGCGGTTGCTTTTTTTTGCCATGATTTGCGAGATGTATGTGTATTTTTCGGCTTTGCCTAAGCAAATAGTTTTATTTTTTGGGCGTGCCCCCGCGCCGCCGCCGCGCCAAAGGGGCGCGGACGGGGGCAGCCACCACGGCGTGCTTACGCACTTGTTGGTGGGCTGCCCCTACGCGGCGCGGGGTCGGGCTATTCGGGGCGTATATTTATACGCCCCTACTATCCCTCACGCAAGGTTCATTGGAGTCTTTTCCTACATTTATAGGTAGTCTATAATTTGCACATCGGGGCGCAGCTGCCGAAAGCGTGCTATCTCCGTTTGGGGGAGATTCGGGCAGTCGCTACAGATGATGCGGCGAAGATACGGCAATTTTTCGAGTGCTTGGAGTTGGTCGATAGCGCAGGCGGAAAGGTGTATTTCTTCGAGCCAAGCGAGCTTGCTTAGCGCGCTAATATCGCGCAAAGTGCGGCAGCTATCGAAGGAAACGAATTGCAATTCCAGACATTCCGCCAGTTCGCTAATGTCAGTGATGGGGCATAGGGCGATATCCAAAAACGACAATTTTGGGCAGTAGCTGATGCCTGTAAGGCTGCTTAATTCCTTTTGCTGATGTATATGCAGTCGTTGAGTTTCTTGCAAAAAGGCAGTGATAACTTGCAGGTTATCAATGGATTTGTATTCCTTTGCCAGTTGCATGAGTTCCCCTATGGAGCGTTCCTTATAGTCTTTCTCTACCCAAGCCCCTATATAGGCTTCTTGGCAGTCGGCTAAGAGTTGGGCGATGCTATTGGAGGAGTTATAACTGGCGGAGCGTATTAATCTGTCGTTAATTTCGCTGGGCAAAATGGCGCTTTTGGGGGGCGTTATTTTTTTTTGATGGATGGCGATGAGGTAGTATAGCGCCTGTCGTTCGGGCAAATTGTCGGATTCGTACAGCTTTTTTCGCTCGTCTTGGGCATAAAGCTGCCGAGTATAAGCTGATTCGATGCTGGTCGCACGGAAGCTTTTTTTATTGCGTTCATGGAGTTGGGTATCTTCTAAGCCTCGAATGCTGCATTGAGAAAGTCGAGCGCATAATATGTCGCTTAGATGATGGCAGCCGCGCAGGTCGAAAAATCGGATATTAGGGCAGGCGCGCAGGTTGAGCGTTTTGATTGTTTTATTGTTGCATATGCTTATGAAAATTTCTGCTGTATGCACAATCCATTCTGGAGCGCTGCAATTTAGGAGTTTTTGGGCTGGGTAAGAGAACTCAATCCGCCGCAAATTTTTCAATCCGCTGCAATCTATCTTGCTAAGAGCGCTATTTTGGCAAAAAAGCTCGACTAAATTGGGCAAATAAGCACTGGGCAACTGCTGCAAATCGCTATCGTTGCAGCTCAACCAACTAAGAGCGTGCAAGCGGCTAATGTTTATATGGGTTATCGGGTTTTGCGATATGTTGAGGCGGCTGATAGTGGGCAGGCGGTCGAGGTCGAGCCGAGTAAGCAGCAAATGCGTCAAATCCAAGCTGCATAGGTTGTTGCAACGCTCCGCGATAATCTCCTCCAGCTCGAAAGCCTGTATATTGCAGGTTTGTAGGCTGCGGCAGCGCTGTATTTCGACCCAGAGGCGAGGTTTTACGCTAAATTCGTTTTTTAGCTGTATGCTTAGCAGCTCCGAACAGTCCAAGACCTGTAGGTTGAAATCTGAAGCCGCTACATTGGTGATATGCAATTCGCGTAGTTTGTTCCAGTCTGCGATGTTTAGGGTATTTGCTGCGGACTGTTCCAAAATCAGTATTTCGATTTGCTCGCATATCGGTCGGAGCCAATGCAGGTCTTCGGAAGCGATAGTATCGACGAGATGTATTTTTAGGCTTTTCGCAGAAAATATCCCTTCTATGCCGTCGACCCTTGTCAAAACGCCTTCTTCGCGGTATCCTTCTCGAGAGCAGACCAGATGAAAGTACGCCAATGAATGTGGGAAAGAGGCTTTGGTACTTTCAAATCTTGCGAATTTTTGCGCATAGACTGCCGATAATATTATTGCGCGCTGTGTAGTGTTCAGCGCCTGCCACCATGTATTTTTTGCTTCAATTGTGTACATTGGCTGTTTTTTTCGCTGCAAATATAGGCATTTACCCGCGAGCGATGAAAATAAAAAACGCAGATAGCTTCCCTTATCAAGAAGAAACTATCTGCGTTTTTGGCTGCCTTAGCGCTCTGCCGCCTTACTCGAAGTGTTTGCCGACGGCTACCAGCAATGCGCCGTAGGTATTGATAGCGGCGTAAAGGTTGTCGATATGTATACCGCCCGTAAAACTTATCTCTTGAGCCAAGACCAAATCGCCGTCCTTATCCAAGTACATACGTGTCCAGCGATATTGCGCGTTGAAATCGTTGATTTTGGCATAAGTAAAGGAAGGTTTTCCTTTGAAATAGGTTCTCAAAATCAAATCGCCGTCATCAATGAGGGCGATTACGTTATAGGTTTTTAGCTGGAAGCTGTACTTGTTGTGTTCGGGATTTTTGAAAGTGATTTCTTTCGCCTCGAATATCTTTTCTAGTAGGGTAGAGTTGGCAAAAGTGTAGACTTCCTTTTCTTGCAACTGCTGCGCATACGCCGAAGAAGCAAAAAAGCTAAAAAAAACGAACAAAAACAGAGAGAGCGTGCCTTTCATTTGGTGTGGTTTGTAATAAATATGGGTGGGTAAAATTGTGCATAACAAATATAGCACAAAAAAGCCATTTTATTGCAGAGCCGCTTTATTTTTTATTGCGTGAGGGATAGCAGTGGAAGCCCGCCTTAGCGGGCTGCAACGGATAGCCCGACCGCGCGACCTTTAAGCCGCTGCAAGCGGCGGGGAGCGCGGGCACGCCAAAAAAGTGAAAAGTGAAAAGTGTTATTTTGTGCACTTCTCATTCGTCATTCTAAAACTTGCTGTCGTCTATCGCATCGAGGTAAGCGCCGATTTTGGAGATGACTTGTTCGACGGTGCCCGCTTCGAAGGGCGATTGCAGGTTGCTGCGGCGCACGAGTTCCGTAAACGGATACTGTCCGCCTAATTTGCAGAGCTGCACGTAGTCTTTCCAAGCGCCATCGCGGTCGCTTTGGCAGCGGGTCCAAAACTGGAAGGCACAGATTTGCGCCAGCACGTAGTCGATATAATAGAAGGGCGAGCCGAAAATATGGCTTTGTTTCTGCCAAAATCCGCCTGCCTCCAAAAATGCGTTGTCGCCGTTTTCTTTATGCGGCAGATATTTGCGCTCCATATCGCGCCAAACGGCATTGCGTTCAGCGGGCGTGTACTGCGGATTTTCGTAAATGATGTGCTGAAACTCATCGACGGCGCAGCCATAGGGCAGAAAGCGCACAGCGCCCGCCAGATGCTCGAAGAAGAATTTTTCGGTATCTTCCTCAAAAAACAAGTTCATCCAAGGCCAAGTCAAAAACTCCATCGCCATAGAATGTATCTCGCAGGCTTCGTAAGTAGGCCAAAGATAATCGTATAATTCTGTGTTGTGGCTCGTTTCGTAGCATTGGAAGGCGTGCCCAGCCTCATGCGTCAGCACGGTAACGTCGTGGCTGGTGCCGTTGAAATTGGAGAAAATAAAGGGCGAGCGGTATTTGCCGCCGATAAAGGTGCAATAGCCGCCTGTTTCCTTGCCGTTTTTCGCCTCCAAATCCATGAGTTGTCTATCCGTCATAAATTTGAAGAAGGTGCGCGTTTCGGGCGATAGTTCGTTGTACATCTCCTTTGCGCGCTCTTCCATCCAAGCCGTGCCGCCTTTGGGGGTGGGGTTGCCTGTGGCGAAGCGGTAGCTTTCGTCGAAGAACATCAATTTGTCAAAACCTAAGCGCTGCGCTTGGCGCTTGTAGAGTTTTTGGGTGAGGGGCACGACGTGTTGCACGATTTGCTCGCGGAAATTGGCGACCATTTCTGCTGTATAATCGCTGCGGCGCATGCGTGCATAACCTAAGGCGACATAGTTTTTATAGCCTAATTGCTGCGCGATAGAGTGGCGGCATTTTACGAGCTGGTCGTAGATGTTTTCTACCTGCGGGGCATTTTTGGCGAAGAATCCCCATTTGGCGTTTTGTGCGGCTTGGCGGGTGGCGCGTTGGTCGCTTAGCTCCAGCGGCTCGATGGTCGATAGATTGTACTGTTTGCCCTCAAACTCTATTTCTGCCTGCGCTTTGATTTTGCGGTATTCGGTATCGAGTTTATTTTCCTCGATAAGATTACCCAAAATCGAGGGTTCAAAGGTTTTTACTGCCAATTCGGCGAGTACAAACAATTGCTTGCCCCAGACGCGCTCCAAGTCGCCGCGATACGGCGAGGCTATTAGCGCCTGATAATACGCCGTCATTTGCTCACCCAATTCGGGGTATCGCGTATTAAAAAAGTCTATTTCTTGCTCATAAAATTTGTCTGTCGTGTCGATGGTATGCCGCACGAAGCAGATATTTTGCATCACATCGACCTCCTCTCTCAGCTGGTCAATCGTGGCTATCACCTCGCTTTGCTGCTCGAAGCTCTTTGCCTCTTTGAATCGGCGCAGCAAGTCCGCAAATTGCGCCTTCACCTTGTCCAAGTCGGGGCGCTCATAAACATATTCGCTAAATTTCATACAGTTTGGTGTACTGGGTTTTGAAGAAACAAGCGCAAAGATAGCGAAGAGTTACGAGTTACGAAAACGAAGTTAACGCGAAGCGAGTTACGAATTTTCGCTATGCGTTCGCTTCGTATTCATTTTTTTATTTTTTTTGGGCGTGCCCGCGCCGCTAAAAAGGCGGCGCGGTCGGGCTGTTCAGGGCGCACACATTGGTGCGCCCCTACCATCCCTCACGCGAACTTTGCGCCCGCCGCAAAAAGGTTGCGGCGGGCATTGTATATAATCTTGCATAGGGGAGCCCTCAGGTGCGCCGCATGTAGAATTAAAATGTCGTATTATTAATGAATCCAATC
>CAYXSA010000016.1:0-27936 GCA_964467315.1 uncultured Saprospiraceae bacterium
TTTTCACTTTTCACTTTTCACTTTTCACTTTTCACTTTTCACTTTTCACTTTTATCGCTGTACGCGTAAAGGCAGGCTTTGTATGCTGCCATCGGCTTGCTCTATACGCAAGATATACGCCGCCGCAGGAAGTTCTGAAGTAGGTACAATTAAGGTATTTTGCGCGCTTGTCGCCGCCGTTTGCTGCCACAAAAGTCGCCCCGCCGCATCGTAGAGTTGTACGCTTTTAGGTGCTTGTACCTCGCCCCAAGAGAGCGTAGCCGAGGCATCGGCAGGATTGGGAAACAGCTTATACGCAGGTGCTTGCTCCAGCAGGGTTTCTACCGAAGAGGCGATATTGCGGGTAACGGGTATATCCAAAACATAAGTACCCGTTGTTCCCTGAAAATAGGAAGCCACCTTAAAAATCACTGTTGTACCCCCAGCCAAATACAAGGCATTGGGCATGACATGGTCGTAGGTTTCCGAAAAGTTTGCGCCACCGTCGCTGCTATACGAAAATAAAACATCGTTGGTATACGTGTTGCCATTGGCGCTGTTGTAGCTATCGTGCAAGCGCGGATTTAGCACATAATCAAAACCCAAAGGCAGCGTTACGCTGTAGTGGTCTACATCCGTGCCGATATGCGTATTGGAGCCTGTCGTTACGCGTGTGGCGCTATTGCCTACAAAGCCCAAAACAAAGGGAAAAGCTGCCCCTGCCGTATTGTTGTTCTCGTAAATATCGCCTCCCAAAGGTGCAGCCTGTACGACAATTTCTATGGGATTGGCATAGCTCGCCGTAGAGCCCAACAACTGCCAAGAGCCGCCCGTAGGCTGTATCCAAGCCGTCAGCAGATAAGTGCCAGGTTCTGCATCGAGGGCAGTCGTGCTAAAATCCAACCCGCCCGTATAATGGCAGCTTGCGCAGAGGGTCATATTGTCCTTTTGGTCGATGGTGCGCAGGTATGCGCCATCGCGGCTATGCAGGTCTATAGAAATGCTGCCCGAAAAAGCCGTTGAAGACATATTGGCTATATCATAATTGAAGGTAGCGGGCGCATTTTCTATAAGTACAGTCGGGCTGTAGGTGATGTTGCTATATAATTGATAGCTGGAGGTGCTGCCCTGCACGGTGAAACTGCGGGGGTGTGTGTATCCATTAGCGCCGCAGGCGACCCAGCTCGTACTGCCCGTCGCACGCGTAAAAAAGGCGACCTGATAAGTGCCAGGGGTAGGCTTTAGATTGGTATTACCGAAAACTTGGCTATTGGAATAGGTATTGCCTGCGTTTAAGCTGCGGTTGGTTTTGGTTTCTATAAATTCGAGGAAATTGCCCGAATTATCGAAAAGGCAGGCGGCTATATCGCCTGAAAAATTGCCTGTGCCGCTATTGCTAAAATTCGTCGTTACCGTGAATGCCTGATTGAAGGGCACGGGACTGGGGTTGACGACTACGCTGGCGTTGATATTCATAACAGCGGCTGTAGTGCCTCCGCCACCACCACCGCCACCGCCTGCGGGCGGACGTATGCCGATGAGGGCTTGCTGCCCCGAATTGTAGCTACCCGAGCCGCCGCCTGTGCCCAAACCCGAAGGGCTAAGGGCATCGACTCCAAAATAACCATCATAAGAACCGCCCCAGCCCCAATTTACGTGAAATTGGTTGCTGGTATTGTATCCGTCGAATACGAAGGCATGCCCTCCCCCATTGCCGAAACCCGCGTATAAAATTGGTCGGCTGGCGTTGAGTTCGGCTTTTAGTAGATTTATCCAATTCGTAGTAGTGTAGCTGCTGCGGCGCAAACCCTGTAAGCTCGTGCCATCGTAGCCAAAAAATGTGCGGAAAGCGTGTTCGGCGCATTCGGTAGTAGGGGAAGCGGAGGAGATAACATAAGCGCCGCTACCGCCCGTTGCGCCTACGCCGTAATTCATATTGACGGCTACCCCGAAATGATAGGAGATGGTCGCTACAGCAGTATTGGCGCTGCTGATGGTATTGGGCATGGCTGCCCAGTTGTAGGTAGTATTGCCAAAATTTGCCGAGATAGTGCCGTAGCGACTATGCGAATAGGAGTTGAAGCCTGTGCCCTGTGTGGGGTAGGCATGGTATTTCATAATTTGCACGGCGGCAGTAGCGACACAGCCCACTACGGAGCGTTCGCCGTAGCTATTGTCATAGGGGCAGAGGGCGTTGTAATACGGGCTTTGATTCCAGCGAGTAGTCATCAAAGGGTTTACGCTGCTGCGCATGCTGGGCTCCTGCGGCGCAAAACGGCGATACTTGTCCCAGAGGGCTGCCGTTTCTGTGTCTTGTTGTACGCCTTGTACGACTGCTGTTACAATTTGCTCTGTGTAGCCGTCGAGCCATTTGCGGAAATGTTCGGGCATATCGGCGGCGAAATTTTGTGGGAAGCCCCGCTCGTCGCCATAGCCTAAAACGGGATAGGCTATATCGTCGCCCGATACCAGCACAAAGCCCTTGTCTTGTCCTACATTGAAGATGTAGTACACTGCTCCCCCATTGAGGTCGGCGCTGCTGCGCGTATGCAGCAACTGCAAATCTAGGCTGCGCGTTTGGTCTAAGCTCAAACCCGTATGCTGCGCAAAATAGTAGCGCCCCACCAATTCGGCTTCTGCCAAGCCTACAGGGCGCGCTTGCGCCTGATGAAATAAGCCTAAGAGTAGCATTAGGCATAAGCAACGCATCAGGGTAAATAGTCCGCTCATCATATCGAAACAGAAATTTTAGAGATGAAATAAAAAAATGATGGCGGAAAGTTAAGCCTTTTTCGGACAAACTCCAAAAAAAATCTGCGAAAATGGCAGCCAAGCCCCGCCACTCCTTTGGTGGCGGGGATAAAAAAGCGTGAGGGATAGTAGGGGCGCTGTAGGGGCAAGGCATGCCTTGTCCCTACAGCGCCCCGAATAGCCCGACCCGCGCCCCTTTTTAGGGCGCGGGGCACGCCCAAAAAATAAAAAGGCTATTTTAGACGGCTACGCTATGTTCGCGCAGGGCTTCATTGAGGGAAACTTTGCGGTCGGTGCTTTCTTTGCGCTGCCCGATGATGAGGGCGCAGGGCACTTGATACTCGCCCGCTGGGAATTGTTTGGCGTAGCTGCCTGGTATGACGACCGAGCGCGGCGGCACGTAGCCCCTGTATTCGATGGGTTGGCTTTGGGTAACGTCGATGATTTTGGTCGATTGGGTGAGGACGACGTTTGCGCCCAAGACGGCTTCTTTGCCGACGCGCACGCCCTCGACGACGATGCAGCGCGAGCCGATAAATGCATCATCTTCGATGATAACGGGGCTTGCTTGTACGGGTTCGAGCACGCCGCCGATGCCTACGCCGCCGCTAAGATGCACGTTTTTGCCGATTTGTGCGCAGGAGCCGACGGTTGCCCAAGTATCGACCATCGTGCCCGCATCGACATAAGCGCCGATATTGACGTAGCTGGGCATCAAAATCACCCCCGCCGCCAAAAAGGAGCCATGCCGCGCCAATGCCTGCGGCACGACGCGCACGCCCAACTGCGCAAAATGGCGCTTGAGCGGAATTTTGTCGTAAAACTCGAAGGGGGGCACCTCGATGGTGTGCATTTCTTGTATGGGAAAATAAAGCAGCACGGCTTTTTTTATCCATTCATGCACCTGCCAACTGCCATCGGCGAGGGGCGAGGCGACGCGGATTTCTCCCCTATCGAGCTGTTCGATGACGGAGCGCACGGCGAGGCGCGTTTCTTCATGCCGAAGCAAATTGCGGTCTTCCCAAGCGGCTTCTATGCGCGAGCGAAAAGAGTTAGAACTATACATGGTGAATGACGAATGACGAATGACGAGCGGCGAAGCCACCACGAAGTGAATGACGAATGTTGTGCGGGTGTTTTTTTTTGGGGGGGCTGCGCTCCCGTTGGTCGCGCCGCTACGCTACGGGTTCGCCTGTCGGCTCATACCTTCGCCTCCCGGTTGTGCCACAGGCACAAGCCACGCAGGCTCGGTACTGCTTCGCAGCCCTTCGCATCGCTAGCCCTTTGCAAGCGGGGGAACTATAGCGCGAGCTTTTTTATGTAAGCCAAGACATCTTTAGCGATTTGTTTGGCGTATTGGTCGATTTGTTCGGGTGTGGGGGGCGCGCCGTAGGGGGCGGAGAAAAGTAAGTTTTTTTTTCCTAATTCCTCATCTTCTTCTTTTCCTAAAAGGGTATCAGTTAATTTTTTAATACCCTGAAATATAGCACTTCCTCCAAATTTTAGCCCTACAAAAACAGAAACTTCGTACTCAGTTTCGCCGAAATACATTGTTGTGGAACATTCTGCTTCAAAGCTCTTAGCACTACTTTTGTAGTCATTAAGCCAATAAACTGCCTTAAAGCCATGTGAAGAATATCCCTTTGTTTTGTGTACCATTTCAAAATAAGCGCAAATATTGCGCAAATCAGCAGCGGTAGGCGACAACGGAGTATTGGGATTAGGCTCTTCAAAGTACGCCCAATGCGCACTTTTAAATAGCCCCGACAATTTTGCAAGCTGAATATCTAGCGCTTTTAGCAAGGGAAAATACACCTCTTTAAGCGCGGCTTTTTCGAGGGCGGGCGTTCTTTCGAGGGCGGGAGGATTTTGGATTCTTCGCAGCATTTCTATTTCTTTTTCAAAATCTTCTTCATCTTCTATATCCTTGCCTTCGATAGCTGCTAAAACCAATTTTTGGGAGCGTATGATTTTATCGGCGGCAAACTCATAAAATACATCGGGCTTGCTGCCGTAGGCTTGCACCTCCGATATGTATTGTCCGTAGGCATCGCGCTCGCTTCCGTCCTTAGCCCAAAAGGGCGGATAGCCGAAAGAAATCAGCAGCAGATTAGTGAAAATGCGCGCCGTGCGTCCGTTGCCATCGTAAAAGGGGTGAATGGTAACATATTCCAGATGAAAGGCTAAAGCTACATCTATCGGGTGCGGGGCATTTTTTTTGTTGCGAAAAACAGCATCTATAGCTGCATTGGTTTTATCCAATAGCTTATGTATGCGCTCGGCTACCTCTTCGGGGGCAGCAAAATCGAAGCGCTCGCCTTTGTAATTGTAAATATAATTGGGCACAGTTTTCCAAACGCCGATAAGGGGCTTTTTTTCGGGGTCTTCTTCGTGAATAATTTGGCGATGTATCTCCTTTATGCGGGTTTCGGATAGGCGTACTTCGCCTTTGCCGAGTTTCAAGATGGGTATAATGGCTTCGTCGTGCCCTTTTATCTCCAAAACATCTTTTAGGGGTTTTCCGCCGATGGTGATATTGCCAATCATTACGCTGCGGGTTTCTGCCATCGTGAGCGTATTGCCTTCCATACTATTGGAATAGTAATTCCAATCGAGGCGAAACTTGTAGTCTATTTTTCGCTTCGCTTCGGCACTAAGCTCGCCGAAAGCATCGATTTGCTGCTGTAGTGCCTCAATTTGCTGTTTTTTTTCGGTGTAGCTCATAATTGTAGGAATAAACTTGGGGGTATATAGCGTGAGGGATAGCAGTGGAAGCGCTGTAGGGACAAGGCATGCATGCCTTGTCCCCTGCAGCGCTGCAACGAATAGCCCGACGGCGCGCCCCGTAGAGCCGTAGCATGCTACGGCTCTCATGCCGCGTCCTTTGCGCGGCATGAAGGGGAGCGGCGGCACGCCCAAAAAATAGATGCCCATACCCAGGGCAATGCAACAAATGGGTGGCTATTTGACGATAAACCATTCGTCGCTGTACTTCCCATGCGCGTCGGTATCTCTGTCGTAGTAAGCCAAGACTACATCTAAGTCAAATTTATCATAGATATTTACGCGGGTGCGCAAGAAGGGCAGCGGCGTATCGGCGGCTTCCGACTCAAAGATAAGCATTTGGCGCTCGGCGGCATAATGCAGTTGATGCGCTTGCAGCCCTTCGAGGTAATTCGGGTCATTTTGTATAAAGCGCTCCACGATTTGGCGGCAGGTCTTGATGGCATCTTGCGCTATTTGGTGTTGTGCAACAAAGGCTTGCAGCCTTTGGGCTATCTGCTCGATTTCTGCAGGCGTTACAGGAGTTGTCGTCATCTGTTTTGGGTGTTAGAGTGCGCAAAGCGTGTAGCCCTGTTCGTGGTAAAATTGGAGCAAGGGCGGCAGCAGGGCGCGCAGATGCTCACGGAAGCGGGCGTTATCGTGCAGCACGACGATAGAACCCGCGCGGGCGTACTTTTTGAGCCTTTTTAGGCTTTGGGCGGGGGTGTTTTTGGGGTCAAAATCGCCTGCTATGGTATCCCACATAACGATTTCGTAGCCTTCTTGCATCAGTTGGCGGGCTTGTGCGCGGCGAATGCGTCCGTAGGGCGGGCGAAACAAGCGGCGGGTGGTAGCAGCGGCGGGCAAATGCGTATCCAAAACCTGTTGGCAGGCTTGCACGGAGTTGAGATAGGCTTCTGTAGGTGTGCGCCAGCCGTTTTCGTGGTTTTGGGTATGATTGCCGATGCTGTGCCCTGCTGCGTAGAGGCGCTGTAAGCGCTCAATTTGGGCAAGGGTCGGCGCGCCAACCAAAAAAAAGGTGGCTTTAGCCTGATATTTGGCGAGTTCGGCGAGGATAAAATCCGTCAATTCTCCGCTAATACCATCGTCGAAAGTCAAATAAATACGCCGCCCCTGCTCCTGCTCCACGCGCCACGTATAATGGGGAAAGAGCCAGCGAAGCGGGGGCGGCGTATGTACGAAATACCACATGAGTAATCCTATTCAAATGCAGCAGCAATGCTGCTTGCGATGCTTTGCATTTCTTCCTTGCTCAAACTCTGGCGGGGAGCATAAAAATTGATAAAAGGTACGCCTTTTTGCAGGGGGACGAGGTGTATATGCGTGTGCGGCACTTCCAAGCCGACCACTGTAGTAGCGATGCGGACGCAGGGCACTGCCTTTTGCAGCGCAAGCGCTGTGCGACGAGCGAAACTGTGCAAGCCCAAGTACAATGCTTCCGGCATATCAAATAGATAATCTATTTCTTGCTTCGGAATGACCAGCGTATGCCCGCGTTGTACAGGATTGATGTCTAAAAAGGCGAAAAAATCTGCGTCTTCGGCTACCCTGTAAGCGGGTATTTCGCCTTGTAGTATGCGCGTGAATATGCTTGCCATCTTGCTTAAAGTTCGATTCCGATATGCAAAACTTCAAATTCCATGACTCCAGAAGGCGTTTGTATTTGGGCTATATCGCCGATAGCCTTACCCAAAAGCCCCTTGCCAACAGGCGAGGTAACGGAAATTTTGCCCGTTTTTAGGTCGGCTTCGCTTTCGGATACCAGCGTGTACTTCAGCTCTTTTTTGGTTTTCAGGTTGCGGAGTTTTACGGTAGATAAGATAACGACGCTCGAGGTATCAAGGTCTTCCTCGCGCAAAACGCGCGCATTCGCCATGACGGCTTCGAGTTGCGATATTTTCAGCTCCAGCAAGCCTTGTGCTTCTTTCGCTGCATCGTACTCCGCATTTTCCGACAAGTCGCCCTTTTCACGTGCTTCAGCAATCTGGCGGGCAGCCTTCTGGCGCTCGACCGATTTTAGCTCCTCCAATTCGGCTTTCAAGCGGTCGTAACCGTCGCGGGTCAGATACGAGTATTTGCTCATATTTTTCTGTGTAACTAATTTAAAATCAATAAAGCATACACGCCAAAATAATAAAAGAACGTTCCCAACGCTGAATATCGTGGGAACGTCCTAATAAATTCGTATATGTGGAATATAAGTAGTTCTTGTTTTACAGTGGCAAATATACGACGATTTGCCGAATGCTGCAAATTTTGGCGCTAATTTATTTACAGCACCAAGCGTAGACCTACCGCATGCGTGCCTTTGAAGACCCGCGTGTACTCAAAACCGTAATCAAAAGAGATGCGGCGAGCAGACCCCTTTTTGAAAGGAACTTCCACGCTCACGCCTGCCGTCAGACCAGCACCTACGGTGCCGCTTTCGTTGTTGTACATATTGCCTTCGTACTTGTAAGCAGCCCGCGCCATAAACATTTCTTTGTAAGCAAACTCAAAGCCCAACCCAATTTGGTCGCGCGAGTAAGAGTTAGCCGTAAAGTTGCCCACAGTCGTCAGACGCATCTCCGACAAGCCCGTGCTATCGTCGCGGTTAATCAAAAAATCATACGATACGCCCATGTGCAAAAGCGAAGGCAGGTCGTAGCCCGCCGTGCGCATCTGCGTCGTCGAAGCCGTCGTACCGTTGGGCGCTATGCCCACATACGAAAGACCTTCGCCAGAAAAACGCATCTTCGTGCCGATATTGCGCAAGGCGATACCAAACTTAAATTGATTGTATTTGCCCGTTGCATACTGCATACCACCATCAAAGGCGATACCCGTAGCGCCTGCATTGGATATAGATTGCGATACGAGCCGCACGGTAAAACCTACCGTGATTTTTTCACGCCCCGTCGCCTTATCGCGGAAAATATGCCCATACGATAAGCCCAGATTGAAAAAGCGCGGCTTAAAGGTGCCGATACCTTCGGGCTGATTCGTCGTCGTCAAAGGTATCTCACCAAAGCCAACAGACATCATCGAAACGCCAAAAGTACCGTTCTCGCCGATACCCTTTGCCAGTCCTACCGCATTGATACTCATACCCGTACCCACCATATATTGCGAGTGCGAAGCCATAATTTCGAGCGTGCGCATTCTACCCAAACCCGCAGGATTAAAGTACAAAGCCTCCACACCCGTCGTGCGCGCCGTTACCAGACCATTCAGACCGATACTGCGCGCCCAAGGGTTGATAAGCAGCTCATAAGCGCCCGCTTCGCCCTGTCTATCGGGGTTGCCCGCCTGCAAATTCGTAGGCGCTACCGCCATCGCCAACAAGCAAGCCGCTATTATTGATATACGTTTTGTCATTTTCAAAAGCATTTTGAGGTAGATAAAGGGATTTTTTTGAGGGCGTGCCCCCAGCGGCAAGTGCCGCTGGGGTCGGGCTATTCGCTACATCACACCTCGCGCAGCAGTCGCTGCGCTTGCGGTGTGGTTTCGCTGCTATCCCTCACGCAATCAAGCATTCTGCGTACATTCGAAGCCTATAGCTTCTGTGCATCGAATGCGCGGTTGATGATAAAGCTCTTCAATACGCGCTCGCCTACTTCGGGCACTACGACGTGTATCAGATACACACCACTCGCCACAGGCACATTCGCCGAATTTTTCAAATCCCAATTCACTGAAGTAGTTATCTGATTCTCTATATCGCCCGAACCGAAAGCACCCAAACGAGCGATGCCGCTGCGAGTCTCTGCGGTGTAGTCTTGCGATACTTTATACTGGCGGATAAAACGTCCGTCGATAGAGTAGATATTTACGTCGCATTTAGACGGCAAATTCACTACCTTAATCACATTGTCTACTTCCGTTACCTCGTAATCAGAGTAAGCATAGTACGGATTGGGCACTACGTTGATAAGGTCAAGCGCTGTAGTAGCGGCTTCAGTGCTTTCTTTGGTAGGTGCGTAGTCGTTCATGCTAAACTCATACAGCGGATAAGTACCGTTGGTATTCGTCGCATTGAAAACATTGTAGGGGCGAGCCACACGCAGCATAAACGTAACCTCTGATGGGGGAACATTTTGTTTTACGTCTTGCATGCTCGTACCAGGCTGCATATAAGCGATCGAACCCCAAATCAACTCATTGTTGGTGAGCATACGATACGGGCGTGTGATGAGCGGCAGTACTTGGTTGACGTTAGGTCCTATTCTCGTGTTGATGAGCTGTTGGCACTCGTCATAAGGAGTATTGGCTACATAGATAACGTGCTGGCCACCCAAGATAGAAGACAGATAGCCCGTTTCGTTGCCGAAGCCAAAGCCGATGCTTTCTTCATCTGTGGGATTGAAAATCATGTCGTTGCCGTGAGCAGCTTTCGGATACTGTGCGCCATCGAAAAACTGACCATTGAGGAAAGAGTTTTCGCCGAAGAGGATATTCAGACGCTCACCCGTTTCTACATCGTAAGCATAGCCAGGGAACCAAGACATACCGTTGCCAGTGCCATCAGGGAAACCGTCTTTACCTATAGAGGGCTGATTATCTTTCCATTCGAGTTGCTTTTTGCCGCTGGGCAAAGTGCCAAAACCGAGACCTGTGCTATAGAAATGGTTGCCTGATTCGAGTACAACGCAGCGGCTCCATTTCGATTTATCAGGAGTGATAACAACATTTACGTTGCGCTGGCGATTGAGGATACGCGCCGTATTGGAAGGTCTCCAGGTATCGCATAAGGTACTACCCAAGTTATTGGGATCTTGTATCTCATTGAGAGAGAAGTAAAATTCATCGGCGCGATACTGACAGTCGGAGAGCAGCACTGGATACCAGCCGCCTGCGGCTTGTGAGTAATCTTGATTGGGGTCAAGCGCTTGGTCTACTTGCGAGTTGCCCGTTTTCAGCATATTGAAACGTCCTTCATTTTCGTCCAATACGCCGCGATACCAGCGCACAGCGTTGAGGGAGTCGGTATATTCGCTTCTTACACCGATATAGCCGCTTACCCCGCCTTCGCCTGGGTTGGCTATTTGTTGTACGTTGAGCGATATGCCGAGTTCGGGTATATATTGCTCGTAAGCGTAGTCGAGTATTTTGTAAGAGTACCAGATTTTGCTGGGGTCGTCTTTGGCTTTAAGTACCCAGAAGAGGGAATCCGTCATTGCGTAGTTGGCGGGGATATTGGTAGGCGGCACGGGCGTATAAACGACGCTATTGCCTACGGAATCTCTATTCCAGACGAAATTGCGGTCGCCGATATAGAGTTGGAAGGTGCCAGGTGCTACGCGGAGCGGGTCGACGATTTTGATATCTACGGGACCTGCGCCTGCGGCATAAGTTATCTCGCCGATGCGGTTGGTAGCAAAAATTTCTGTTTCTGCGGCTGCTCTATCAGCAAAATCCAAGAATAAGCCACCACCATTGCCACGACCGTCTACGCGGGTGATTTCGGGGCGATCGCCGTATTGGGCATTGATAACGGAGCCGAAGTATTCGGGGGCGTTATCGCGGGGGATGCCTGTATAGATGCGGAAGTTGCGACGGCCTTGCAGATAAGGCTCTGCTTGTCCTTCGTTGGCAGCGGGGTCATAAGGCGCATACTCATTGAAGCCGTAAGCTACTACGCAGTAGTAATAAGGCTTGTGGTTGATGAGTTTGGGGTCTCCAGAAGCAAATTTGTCTTCTTTTATTTGGAAGGTGTGATTGATGCCCTTGTTTTCGCCCTCTACCATGATAGCAGGAATGAAAGCGGGTACATCCTCATCGGGGAACACAGACCAGTTGACGATTTTATCGATGTTGTTGCGCATATCGCATTGGTATACGAGGCGTGCTTTTGCGGGGTCGTTCAGGTCGGTAACGGAGGCATTCGGGTCTTTGACTTGGTAGACTTTGTAGCCTTCAAACAAGTAAGCCGAATCGGCGAAACCGCGCAAGCGAGCGGGTTCTTCGCGGTAATTGAGTTGGTAGTTATTTTGAGAAGGAACGTAGGAGAGGTTAAGCACCAGTTCGTTTTTCAGTTCTACGACATCAATATATGGCGCATCGGGTCCGTCGGTGATTTTGAAGCAGTCGTCGAAGAGGTTTTGCGCCAATACGTCGGCAGAAACCAATTCACGCATGCTGGGGCATGGATAATCTGGCAGTTCGGGCACCCAAACTACTCCAGAGATAAGCTCGTTGGTAGCGCCTGGAAGCAGCACGAAGGGACCAGAAGTGTGCAAGAAACGGAAGTCGCCCGCGCCCGTAGTACCGCCGAAGCACATAGACCATGCACCTGGATTTTGGTCGTTGGGGAAAGAGGGGAAGACGAAGGGCGTGGGGGTGGTTACGTTGGTGTTGTAGCCATTGCCGCCGTAGCTTACCGCTGTGCCGTCGGGCCAAAAGCCAGACATGAGGCGGTAGTATCCGAGCGCCGAGTTGGGGTCGCCTGTGGGGCCTGCGCTATTTACGTGGTATTGGAAAGAGGACAGTCCGATTTGGTTGCCCGCAGAGTCGAGCGGACCGCGGAAGTAATCCACACCTAAGGCGGGAACTGTAGTACCATAGCCTAAGCCTTGAGCGCCGCAGGTAGCGTCGTCGTTGTTATCGGCATTATAGACATAGCCCATACCTGTAACCGTATCGCAACCGATATGGTCGTCGAGATAACAGCCCAAATCGGGGTCAGACCAGAGTGCGAAATAAGTATCGCGTAGGCGCAGCGTATTGCGATTGAGGAGTTTGTAGCGGTAGAAGGTCATGTTGTTGATGGCATCGGTGGTACGATAGCCAAAAGCGAGTGCATGGATTTCCATCGACATAGGCAAGCCGTTGGATTGAGAGTGGAGATTTCCTCTATCGTTGAAAACCCACCATATCATTTCGTCGGCATATACGGGGTTGAAGTAATTATTGGCGCAGCCAGCTACTTCGATAACGGGGTGGTCGCCATCGTAGGGGTCGTACAAGCCGTCTTCACGGCCTGGTGCTTCTACGAAGGGGGCGAGGTCTTGGTCTGGGAGGTCGAAGCCATAGATAGCTGCGAAGTGGGGGTTGCCACGTCCTGGCCAGCCGAGCAGATTGCGAGCGGGGCGAGAGTCGACGCTAAAGTCGGACTGTCCGTTGGCATCGGGTGCGAGGAAGTCGGCGCGCAGGGCATCGATTTCGGAGCCTAAGACGCGGAAGTGTCTATCCCAATTTTCGCAAGTAGTTTTATCGGTGGTACCTGTGGCGGTATCGAGGGGGCCTGTCCAGTAGTCGTTGCCACCGCTGCGATAGGTTTGGGCGGCGAGGATAAGGTTGCCACCGTCGTCGTAGGCACCGAGCCAGATAGCACCTGCGTAGAGGGAAGATACTTCGGGTTCGCCGCTTGCGGGGTCGACATTGGGTACGATGTAACGACCGATATTGCCATTCCACCACACGTCGCCACCTGCGCGAAGGCGGGCGCGGACGTTATTGATATTCAGGTCAGTTTCGGCGCGGGATTCGATGCAGTTGGTGCGATAATTAGCGTTTTGGTTTTGGGCGCTGTTGTTATTGCCTCCAGACTGCTGCTGTCCGTCGCCTCCGCTGCCTGTGTGCCCGACGAACTCGCGCGCCTGCAAATTGGGCGAGAGCGAGAGGGCGAGCATACAGATTGTGAGATATTTAAATTTGTTCATATAGCTGTATAATACATAGTAGTTTGTGAATGTATGCTTTTTCTTTATCAAAGCGCCGCCGCGAGGCGGCAAGAGCGTGAGGGATAGTAGGGGCGTATAAATATACGCCCCGTATAGCCCGACCCTGCGACCTTTAAGCGCCGCGATTTTCGCGGCGCGGGGAGCAGGGGCACGCCCAAAAAAAGCATTTGGGACTAAGCATTTAGAACTGGAACACAGCGCCTAAGAAGATACGGCGTGGGCGGGAGATGTTGAAGGGGTTTTGCATGCGCAGGTCGTAGAGCATCTCGAAGGATTGTGGGAAAAGGTCGAGCAGTCCGAGACCTGGGCTGTTTTGCATAGTGAGGAAGCCGTCATCGACGGGCGAGCCTGTGGCGGGGTAGACGGCGAGGAGGTTTTGGGTATTGAATACGTTTTGGACGCGGAGGTACACGTTGAGGTTGTATTCTTTGGATTTGCCTAAGCCTTCGCCTTTTTCTTTGCCACCGATTTTGATATCGCGGTCTAAGCGAATATCGAAACGTTGGCTCCAAGGTAGGCGTGCGCCGTTGATAGAGCCTTCCGTTACACCTGCGGCGAAGTTGGTGCCGATGCCGCCTGGGTTGAGTTTGCGGGTGTAGGGAGCGCCAGAGAATGCGGTAAGTGCGATGTTGATACCTGTGTTTTCGAGCACGTCGAATTTGCCAATTTTCGGACCGTTGTAGTCTTTGCCTGATTTGTAGCGGAAGTCCCAGTTGATGAAAAAGGTATGGCGCTGGTCGAAATCGAGTGGGAAGACGTATTTGAGGTCTGTAGCGGCGATAGCGGCGGAGGAGGTGGGGCTTGAGCCTGTACCTTCGGCGAATTGGAGCGTGTAGTTGAAGATGATGCGCATGTTACTTGCCTTTTGTTCGGCTTTGCGTTTTTTGGGACGCAGTTCGTACTCGAACATAAAGGATTTGGAGGTAGAGAAGTCGTCGTTAGCGAAGGAGCTATATTGTACGGGGTAGGCGAAGAAGAACTGTTTAACTTGGATGAGGTTGCGTTCTTCGCGGTAGAGCATAGCGAATTTGAAGCGAGAGAATTTGTTGAGTGCTTGTTCGTAGCCGACTTCGTAGTTGACGACGCGTTGGGACTTGAGGTTGGGGTTGCCGACGTAGTCGTTGGCGGCGATTTCGCGGAAGTTGAAATAAGTATAAGGTGTGGCAACGGTGGCTACGGGTGGGCGTTGTGCGAGCACATCGTAGTTGGCGTAGAAGCTTGATACGTCTTTGATGATGGGGAAAGAGAAAGACAAGCGGGGCATGATGACCAAGTTGGGCTTGTAATCCTCAAAGGCGAGGTCGGGATTGTAGTTTTCGCCTTGTGGGTCGTTTTCGGCGCTGCTAAAGCCTTGCAGGGCGGGTATAAAATTGCTACCCAATTCGCGGGCGTTATTGACGGGTTGTCCGTCGGCATTGTACCATTGTTCGCCGTTGCGATAGCCGATAACGCTTGCGTCTGCGCTATTTTCGTTGACATACACGACATAATCGTCGCCGATGCCGCTGGGGCGGGCGTATTCTACGTCTTGTGGGGCGGAGTAGCCAGATTCTGCGTTTTCAAACTCTGAAGCGGTATAAAAACCAGCTATAGAATAGGGGTCGCGCAGTACTTTCGTATTGGCATCGTAGGAATCGAAGCGTACACCTGCGCGGACGATGATGTCTTTGTAGGTAAATTTGTCTTGGATATAGCCTGCGATGTAGATAGGTTTAACGGGGGCGATGGGGCGTGTTTTTCTGCCGTCTGCGTCTACTTCTGTGAAGAAGTCGTTAAACTGTACGCTGGTGCTGAGGGGGTTGCCTAAGTAGTCATAGCCGAAGTATTCTAAGGCGCGTTGTCTGCCTTGAATGAGGGTAGTCGGCTCAAACATATCTAAGCGGAGTTGGTCGGGGGTGAGCTCATGGACATTTACCCAAGTGCGTTCGCCTACGCCAAGTTCTTCGCGCAAGCGCTCGCCGAAGGCGCTCATTTGTGTAGGATTGCCTTCTTCGTCGGAGCGCACGAGGTTTTCGTATCTATCGTAGTAGCGACCAGAGAATTGGTCATAGAAGGTTTCGCCTGTGGGGCGGGTGCGGTCGGCAGAGAAGGTAAGATGGTCGTTGACGCTTTGGTCTGCGAGTGTCCAGAGGTTGAAAGGGCTAACACTGTAAGAGCGCTCTACGCGTTGCTCGTATACGCCGCCCATTTGCACGTAGTGGCGAATAGGGTCTTTGCCTTTGCCGCCTTGTACAAGGTCGAAGTTAACTTTTACGTTGGCACGGAGCTGGGTGCTATTGCCTTTGCCGAAGCCGCTACCGTTGGCGTGTACGTTGTTGAACAAGCCATAGACGCTGGAGCGGTTGCCTGTGAAGCGACCATTGACAATTTCCAATTCCTCCATAGAGGTAATATCAGACATATCTATCAGGTCATTGTAAGCAGACAGACCTGGATTGATGCTGCGGTTTGCCTCAAAGCCGTTGAACTGGATAAAATTCGCGCCGTGTCCTGGGCGAACGTCATAGCCTAAGAGGCTGTCTTGGCTGTTGTAAATGGCTACAGAGTCTACGTTGAGGACTACGGGCGTGAGCTGGCGATAGATTTTCCCTACATAACCATACTCAAATAAGCGGTCTTGGTAGCGGGGGTCGTATTGCTGGCTGTTGGTAACGGTGTAGTCGCCCTGTAGCTCATAGCTAAGGTTTTGGAATACGGGGACTTTTTTCGTGCCCGTAGTGTCTGCTTCCTCGTCTTCGCTCACTTGCACGGTGGTGCTGGCGATGGTTTGGCGAACGCGCAGGAAGGAGCGTATCGTGCTGGTGCGGTACTGCGGATTGAATTCAAAGTTGAGCAAGCGATTGCCTGTAGCTGCGCTATTGCCCCAGTTGAATTGCGACTGAACGCCCAAAGACAAAAATAGGTCGTTCGTCGGTTTGAAATCTATTTTAGCATTGACGATAGCATAAGACTCGCGGGCATTGGGGCGGATTTTGATAGCCTCCAAATCATCGCGGGTCAAAAAATCTGTAGCCAATACGCGACCTTCACCCGCGCTGTTATTCACAAGGGGATTGAGCTTGATACGTTCCAATACCTCGTCTTTAAGTTTGAAAGAACCCAAAGCAGAGGGGCGCTCATCGAGCGAGGTGGAATAAGTAGCCGCAACGCGATAGCCCAAGAGTGTACGCGTTTTTGGCTTGTCGCCGTCCATGATAGGCTTGCCTTCGCGGTCTTTGATAGCTGTTTTGAGGAGCGGACCTGCAAAGCTCAAATCCACGCGGTTAGCGCCGAAAGCATCAAGGTACTGCGAGGTCTCCATTTGTACGCCGCCTGTAAATTCGTTGCTTGGCCCCTTCGTTACGATGTTGGTGATAGCACCCGTAGCATCGCCAAACTCGGCAGGAATACCCGACGTGATGACCTGTACTTGCTCTATCTCCGTTTCTGGTATCGCTGCATCGCCAAACTGGCGCACACCGTCTACATATACGTCATTGCTCGTCGCACGCGAACCGCTGGAGTGCACCGCCTCGCCTTCGTCCTTTTGCGTTACGCCTGTTTTTTGCGCCGCAATAGAAGCGATATTCCGCGTTGCCAACTTCTCAATCTCTTCAGATGTGATGGTGCGTGCATTAGAGGGGTCAGATTGGTCAACAATAGGGCGCTCTGCCTCTACCTCGATAACATCAATGACGATACCACCATCCTCTTGTTTTGGAAATTTGATGTCATAGGTCTTAGATGCCCCCGCATTAAGCTGGATACCTGTGATTTTCAGCGTAGGTAAACCCACATAAGAAGCCTCCAAATCATAGGTGCCAGGAGGCACATTAGAAAAATTGTAGTTGCCATCAAAGTCAGACTGCGTACCCGCTACCATCTCGCCATCTTTCTTCAAAAGAATGTTGGCTGCGATAACTTCTATGCCCTCCGTCTCGTCGATGACCTTACCCTTCATACTTGCCCCCGACTGCGCCCAAATAGGCTGCATGGCGACCAGCACTAAGGTTAGCATCATTAAGTAACGAATCATAACCATAGTATTTGTAAAATAGTGAAAAAAAGTATATATAATCTATTAAAAATGCAAGTTCCTGATATTCAGCGCTTTATATTTCTATGTTTTTTTGATAGCCCGTTTCCGCCCTCAAGACAAGCGCGAAAGTAAGCATATTGCCGTATTTGTCGCAAATTTTATTGCCCTTGTGTTAAGATTTAACTAAAAAACCTTAATTCTCAAACAGAAAGCAGCGCCTGCACTGCCTTTGTGCGCTTGCTATCTTCTTCATTTTGAGCCTGTAGCCAATCGTACAAACTTTCCGTCACCTCTTCTTTGTCGCTGCCGAAGCCTTTTTCTGCTCGCTGTAGCAGCCAGTCTACCCATTCCGTAGCCCTTTCCCTATCCTTTTCCTCTATCGCCAAACGCAGCAAATAAGCCCGCGAGCTGATATGCTCCGCATCTATGCCTGCTGCCCGCTCCCAAGTCGCCCGCGCCTGCTTTGCATCGCGCAAATGCAGCCATTCCAAGCGCGCCCTTGTATCCAAAAAATGCGCACTATCGGGGCGCAATGCCGTTGCTCTTTCTGTCCATTCGTAGGCTTCCGCCCATCTCGCTTCCGTTTGCGAAAGCAGCATACCCAAAGCATTTGCCGCTACGGCTGCATACTGATAATTATACTTCGTATCGGCTTCTTTTTCCGCCCAAGCCAGCCGATAATAGCCCTCCGCTTGCTGCGTATCATATACATGAAATCTATATAAATCTGCCAGCTGCACATAAAACATAGCCGCATTTGCCTTGCCCTGCGTATCCGCAGCCCAGCGCGCAAAGGCAATCTGCCGCTGCAAATGCGCCTCGCCCTCCCCTATTTGCAGCAAATACGCTACCACCTGAAAGCGATACAAACCCAGCGCATAATTGCCAGGCAAATGCGCGTCCCAAACATCGAGATAGTCCAAACAAGCATCTCGCCAGGCTTTGCTCTCCGCTTTTCGCGCATATACTGCCCGCAGCAGCGCAAAATACGCATTGCGCCACGCCGCATTTTCTAAAAAAAGCGGCTCCATCGTATCCCGATACCGCTCAAATTTCGCATAAGCCTCCTCCCAATGCTGGGGATTTATCTCCTCTTCCTGCGAAAGCGCCACCACATGCACCATATTTCGGTCTTTCGATTGCAAAAATGTCCGCGCCTTTGCTGCCTGCTCCGCCCTCAAATCGGGCTGCTGCAGCCATGCCAGCATCGCCAATGCCCCGCGCAAGGACTTATTTTTTTGCACCCATTCCGCCCGCAATTCGCCCAATGCGCGGCTTACGCGCTCGCCATCGCCCGACAATAATTCCGCTATATTCATCTTTTATCTATATTTTTTGCTTGTTTTTTTTTGGGCGTGCCCGCTGCCCCCGCTACGCTTAAAAGGGGCAGCGGTCGGGCTATCCACGCCGCGATAAATCGCGGCGCTACTATCCCTCACGCTTTTTATCCCGCCCTGCCAAAGGGGCAGGGCGGGCAGCCTGCCAGTTATTCGGCTGCCTGCGTTCCTCTATCTTCTCTATTTTTATTTTGCTCCAAATCGGGGCGGCTTACCGTATGCACGCCCACCAAGGCAGGCAGCAGCCCCAAAGCCGTCCACTTGACCCAGCGCGGGCGACTGCGAGCGGATACAACTATCCCCTTATTTTCAGGAAATAGCAGCCTATGCAAATGATGCAGCACGCAAGGCGGCGGCTGATTATTTATCCTACCGCAAACACCCTCCACTTGTCTACCAAAAACAACATGCCAAGCCGCTTGCTTCTCATCGCCTATCAGCCATACGCCATCTTCGCTTTCTATCTTTATCTCCCTTAGCTTGCCTGCTTTGATAAAAATGCGGCGCTTTTGGGTTTCTATGCCCACGTAGCTAATTTTCAACTCGTATTCGCCCGCCTGTAGGCTCGGAAAATATGCCAGCCCTTCCATATCCGTATAAGCCCATTTCGTGAATGTTTCCTCTCCTCTGGGACGAAGTAGCACATTTGCCTGCATAGCAGCCTCGCCCTCTACGAGCAGCTCCACCCGCAAAGCCCCCAGCGCCGTCTGTGCAGACAGCCCGCCCGCAAAAAACAGCAGGCATAAAACGTAAATTAGTTTTGTCATAATGTAGTATGTTTAGTAGCCATATTCTTTTTGCAAGCGTTTTTCTTTGCGATATTGCTGTCTCCGTCCTTTCCTTGTGTATACATCCCTGCTTATTTCAGGGTCTACTCTGGGCGTATCCCCACGAATAACGCTTGGTATAGCTTCATTGGGATCTCTTCCATATCCTCTATATCTAATATCTTCGGCTCTAAATTCATCAAAATTAGGGCGCTCTGCTCTTATCTCTATCAATTCTATCGTAGGTTCTCCTTCCTCTTGCTTCGGAAATCGAATATCGTAGGTTCTCGATACGCCCTTAGGCAGCACTAAGCCAAAAATCCGCAACTTCGGCAAGCCGACATAAGAAACCTCCATATCGTATTCGTCGGGCGGCACGGTAAAACTATACAAACCGTCAAAATCCGATTGGGTTACAGCGATAGTATCGCCATTCTTTTTCAGTATAATATCAGCGGCGATAACCTCCACATATTCTCCCTCATCGTAAACCTCCCCTTTCAAGGTTACGGCTTTCTGCGCAGACAGCGCCCCCACAAAAAAAAACAGCAAAAACACTACCCTAAATTTTTTCATAAGCCCTTCCTTATTTTTGCTAATCCCGTCCTAAAATATATAAGCCGATTGTTGAATTTTATGCGTAGCCGATTTACCAAAAAATGCGTCTGCACATCAACAGGCAGTACACAATTACACTCATCTAAAGAGGCTAATACGATTTCTTCCCGCTTTTGCTCCTTCCCCGCTATGACGATATCGCCCGTTTTGTAGGTGCGAAAGCCAATAAAACTAACTTCTAATCTATAAGTCCCCGCCTGCAAATTATCCATTTCTGCGATACCCTCAAAATCAGCATTCACACTATCCAGCGGCTCGCTGCTTTTTGCCTCGTACAAGACCACCAAGGCAGCAATAAGCGGAATTTTTTCCCGCTCTTTGTCGATTTCATAGACTTGTACCGATATTTTCCCCTGCCCGCAGAGCAGCAGCGGCAGCCAAAACAGCAGCGAAAGCAGGAAGATTCTTTTTGTAGGCATTGAGATTTTATTCTTTTTAACTAAGCGCGCCGCGCTCCTTTGGCGCGGCGCACCGCATTTGCGTGAGGGATAGTAGGGGCGAATCAACATTCGCCCCAAACGGGGCGATGGGGATACGCCCCGAATAGCCCGACCGAGCCGCCTTTTTTGGCGGCTCGGGCACGCCCAAAAAATGAACACGAAGTGAACGCGGAGCGAAAAGTAAAAATGTAGCGAAACTATGCCGCACATTTCGTAACTCGTAACTCGTAACTCCCTTAGAAGCTCATCACTGCGCCGACAAATATACGGCGTGGGCGCGAGATATTGAAGGGGTTTTGCATGCGCAGGTCGTATAAGGTGCTGAACGAATCGCCGTAGAGGTCGAGCAAGCCCAAGCCTGGGCTGTTTTGCTGGCTCAAAAATCCGTCATCGACGGGCGAACCTGTGGCGGGGTAGACACTCAATATGTTTTGGGTATTGAGCAGGTTTTGCACGCGGAGGTAGACGTTGAGGCTATATTTTTTCGTTTCGCCCAGCCCTTCGCCTTTGGATTTGCCGCCGAAATTGAAATCGCGGTCGATGCGTACATCTACGCGATAGCTCCAAGGCAAACGCGCGCCGTTGATGCTGCCCTCTGTAACCCCTGCGCCAAAGCTGGTGCCGATGCCGCCAGGTACGAGCTTGCGGGTATAAGGCGAGCCAGAGAAGGCGAGCAGGTTAAAATTCATGCCCGTATTGGCGAATAGGTCGAATTTGCCGATGCGGGGACCCTTGTATTGGCTGCCCTCTTTATAGCGCAAGTCCCAGTTGAGGGAAATCGTGTGGCGCTGGTCGAAATCGAGGGGGAATATGTATTTGAGGTCGGTAGCGGCGATGGTCGCCGAAGAGGTCGGGCTGGAGCCTGTGCCTTCGCCGAAGGCAAGCGTGTAGTTGAGGCGTATGCGCGAGTTGCTTGCTTGCTGCTCTTTGCCTTTGCGGCGCGGGCGCAGTTCGTACTCAAACATAAAGGATTTGGAGGTAGAAAAATCATCATTGCCGAAGGTCGTATACTGCACGGGATAGGCAAAAAAGACCTGTTTGATTTGTATCATATCGCGCTGCTCGCGGTAGAGCATCGAGAATTTGATGCGCGAAAACTTGGTTAAAGCCTGCTCGTAGCCAACTTCGTAATTGACGACGCGCTGCGATTTGAGATTTGGATTGGCGATATAACCATTGGCGGCATTTTCGCGGAAATTGAAGTAAGTGAGCGGGGTGGCAAGCGTAGCAGCGGGCGGACGCTGTGCCAATACATCGTAATTGGCGTAAAAGGCGGAAACCTCTTTGATGATAGGAAAGGAGAAAGATAGGCGGGGCATCACTATCAGATTGGGGCGATAGTCGCTAAATGCCAAATCGGGATTATATTCCTCGCCCTGTGGGTCGTTGAAGCTGCTGCCGAAACCCTGCAAGGCAGGGATAAAATTGCTACCCAACTCGCGGGGATTATTGACAGGGGAGCCTTGAGCATCGTACCATACATCTCCGTTGCGATAGCCTACCACGCTGGCATCGGGGCTATTTTCATTGACATATACCACGTAATCGTCGCCTATGCCGCTGGGGCGTTGGTATTCGCTGTTTTGGGCAGCGGAGTAGCCCGATTGGGCATTTTCAAACTCTGCGGCGGTATAGCGTCCTGCGATGCTATAGGGGTCGCGCAAGACTTTCGTATTGGCATCGTAGGCATCTATGCGTACACCCGCACGAACGATAATATCTTTATACATAAATTGGTCTTGCAGATAGCCCGCCAAGTAGATGGGTTTTACGGGGGCGATGGGGCGAGTTTTGCGACCTTCAGCATCGGTTTCGGTAAAAAAATCGTTGAATTGTACGTCCGTGCCGAGTGGATTGCCCAAGTAGTCGTAACCGTAGTAATTCAGTACGCTTTGTCTGCCCTGTATGAGGGTGGTCGGCTCGAAGAGGTCGAGGCTTAGTTGGTCGGGGCGCAGGCTATGGACATTTACCCATTCGCGCTCGCCTACGCCAAGTTGCTCGCGCAGACGCTCGCCGAAGGCATTCATTTGGGTCGGGTTGCCTTCTTCGTCTGTGCGCACAAGGTTCTCGAAACGCTCGTAGTAACGCTGCGTGGTAGCATCGAAAAAGGTTTCGCCTGTGGGGCGGCTGCGGTCTGCCGAAAAGCTCAAATGTTCGTTGGCGCTTTGGTCAGCCAGTGTCCAGAGGTTGAAGGGGCTAAGATTGTAGGAGCGTTCTATGCGCTGCTCGTATACTGCGCCAAGTTGGATGCTGTGGCGGATAGGGTTTTCGCTTTCGCGGTTGGCGAGCAGGTCAAAATTTACCTTTACGGTGCCCCGCAGTTGGTTGAAATTGTTTTTCGCGTAGCCGCTGGCATTGGCGTGTACGTTGTTGAACAGCCCGTACACATTGCTTCTATTGCCTGTGAAGCGCCCGTTGATGATTTCCATCTCTTCCATGCTGCCGATGCTGCTCAAATCTACGAGATTATTGTAAGCGGCAAGACCTGGATTGATGTTGTTGTCGGCTGTGAAGCCATCGAACTGCACAAAATTGGCAGCGTGCCCGAAGCGAACATCGTAGCCTATGATGCTGTCTTCGCTGTTGCGTATGGCGACGGAGTCCACCGCACCGATGACGGGCAACAAACTGCGGTCTATCTTGCCCACGTATCCGTATTCAAAAAATCGGTTGCCGTATCGGGGGTCTTCCGTGCGGCTTGCGCTGCGAACATAGTCCGCCTGCACCTCATAAGAAAGATTTTGTAAAACGGGCTGTAGTTTGCCCTGCTCTTCGTCTTCTTCGCTGGGGCGGTAGATGGTCGAAGGCACGCTTTGCCGCAGCCGTAGAAAACCGCGTGCGTAGCTGCTACGCGCCTGCGGATTAAATTCGTAGTTGAATAAGCGGTTGAGCATCGTCGCCTCTCTGCCCCAGTCAAACTGTAGCTGCGCGCCTGCCGTCAAAAACAAGTTTGCCGTAGGCTTGTACTCCAATTTGCCGTTGAGTATCAGCTGCGATTGGCGGGCATTGGGGCGAACTGCCGTATACTCAAAATCTTCTTTAGTCAGGAAATCCGCCGCCAAAACGCGCCCCGCGCCTTCGGGGTTGCCCACGAGCGGATTGGCTTTGATGCGCTCCAACACCTCGTCTTTGAGTTTGAAAGAACCCAGCGCCGAAGCTCTATCGTCCAATTCCGTTTCATAAGTTGCCGATAAGCGATAGCCCAAAAGCGTGCGCGTTTTCGGCAATTTGGTAGTTTCGTCTATGATAACCTCGCCTTTTGCATCGCGTATGGGTGTGCGCAGCAGGGGCGCGGATACGCTAAGGTCTAAGCGATTGCCGCCGAAAGCGTCTATCCATTGCGAGCTTTCCATCTGCGCAAACATTCTAAATTCGCTGGCGGGGTCTTTGGTGGTGATAAGGATTATCGCGCCCGTAGCATCCCCAAATTCGGCGGGTATGCCCGAGGTGATAACCTGCATATTTTCTATATCGGTTTCGGGTATGCTGCCCTGTGTTACTACCCCGTCGACGATTTGCAAATTGCTCGTTTCGCGGTCATTATTGACGTTTACGCTCTCGCCCACGTCCTTTTTGGTGATACCGCCAACATTTGCTAAGGCTTCTAAGGGGTCGCGTGTGCCCTTTTTTTGAAGCTCATCGCCGCTAAATTCTGTTATCTTCGTGGGGTTGGTCGGGTCTACTATTGGTCTTTCGTAAATAACAATTATATCGCAAGTCGGGCAGACAAGATTCTCGTCCTCGCCAGTTTTCGAAAAAGGAAAGGTAATATCCAAATTGCGCACTTCGTTGCTGCTCAAAGGCACGCCTACGACTACTCGGTCTTTTTCCCCGATATAAGTTACGCGCACATCGTATGTGCCTGGCTTAATACCCGATATATAGAATTTTCCATCTATATCCGTTGTAGTACTGGCAAGCATCTCAGTCGTGCCTGCCTTTTGCACTATCACATGCGCCAAAAATAAAGCTTCACGGCTATTATCTTCTTCTGTCAGGTACACTATGCCGCGCAGAGTGGCAGGATTTTGTGCAAAAACTGAAAAGGTAAGCAAGAATAAAAAAGTAGTAAATAAAAGTTTTGTCGTATTCATATCACATTCAATGGGCTATGGGTGAAAAAATGGGATTTTTTTTTGTTGGTAAGGCGAGATTTTTTTGGCGTGCCGCCGCTCCTTAAAGGTCGCGGCGTCGGGCTATTCACGCCGCGATAAATCGCGGCGCTACTATCCCTCACGCGCCCTGCCCCCGCGCCAAAGGGGCGCGGGGCGCAGGCTTTTAGAGCATAGATAGGGCTTTACGCGCAAAAAGAGGCTTTTTGTCGGCGTTGGCAACACCCGTCGAAATTCGATAATTTGGCTTAGTTTTTCATTATTTTCAGCGCAGGGTTA
Source organism: uncultured Saprospiraceae bacterium (assembly GCA_964467315.1). GTDB lineage: Bacteria > Bacteroidota > Bacteroidia > Chitinophagales > Saprospiraceae > JAAFIM01. The sequence continues at coordinate 24,747 of CAYXSA010000016.1, forward strand.
AGGGCTTTCCCCTCTTTGTTTTGGACTTGCAAAAGATACAATCCTGCGGGCAGTCCGCTGCAATCGAGCTCGGCGTTTTCTGTGCCTGCCGATATAGGGTGGCGGGCTTTTTCGCGCCCCAGCACATCGACAAGCAGCACAAAGGCGGCTTCAGTCGTGGGTGCTGCGAGTTGTAGGCTTAGGCTGCTATTTACGGGATTGGGGTATAGGGTCATATCGAGGGGGGCAGTCGTTTCGCGGGTAGCTACGGGCACCAACTGATAAACGCGCACTGTTCCTTCGCCTGTGCAGCTTATGGCGGTTCTTAAGCCATTGTCGCTATTGCTGACGGCTGTGCCGCATTCGGCATTGCTCACTGTGCCGCCCTGTGTATGGTATATGGCGACTTGGTTGCCTGATGGCGTGTAAATGCGCCATTCTCCGCCGTTGGTGTTTAGTTGGTCGTCCAGCGGCGAGCCGACTACCATGTATTGCCCATCGGCAGAAATATCTACCGAGTTGCCAAATCTATCGCCGAAGGCATTGCCTTGCAATTGGTTTTGGATAAGATTGGCGGGCGCATAGTTGATGATATAGATTTTGCCGCGCTGCTGGTTGGTGATATTGCTGGTAGGGGCTCCGATAAGCAGGGTTGGCAGTAGGCTATCAGTTACGGTATTGGATACTGCCAAATCGTAGCCAAAATTTTCGTTGAACATGGTCGTGTAGGTATTCTGCCGCGAGTTCCAAAAGTTCGTAGCCGTATCGAGTTGAAAAAGGCGAGCGCCAGAGGTTCTGCCTGTGCTATCTACGAAGCCATGATCTACGCCCCCGCTAATCAGTATATTGGCACTATCGGGGGAGATGGCTACGCTTTTGCCGAAGAATACGCCGTTGTTTTGCCCTATGAATGTACGCTCCAAGCCGCAAGCGCTTAAGTCCTCATTGCATTCGTAGAGGTAGGCGATGCCTTCAGGGGCGAGGGGAGCGGGACGGGTATCGCGGTAGTCGGGTGCGCCGACTACGAAGCGCTTTCCATCGCTGCCGAGTGCTAAGCCTGCTGCGAAGTGTCCGCCTGCTTGCGTGCCTTCTATTTGGTAGGTTTGGCTGTAGTCGCTGCCGCTGCTGGCATAAAATCGGGCTATGCCTGCTGCTGCGCCTGCTGTGCCCTCGTAATTGGGAGCGCCTACAGCGAGCCGCTGCCCATCGAAAGAAAGCGCCACTTGCGCGCCAAATTGCTCGCCCCTTTGGCTACCGATGAGCGTATCAAGCAAGAGCCAAGCGCTGCCATCGTATTCGTAGATGGCGACCGCGCCGCGTAGGCTATCGTACAAGGGGGCAGCTATAGCGAGGCGTTGCCCATCGCCGCTCATCACTATCTGTTCGCCGAAGCGGTCGGCTGCCGTGATGCCTGCGGGCGGGAGTATATCGCCGCCGATTTGGGTAACTTGCGCCTTAGCTTGCGTAGCCCAAAGCGCAGAAAAGAGTAAAAAAAATGTAGGTTTGTATAGTGCGCGCATAATCAAAAATTTTGTGGGCTGTTGGCAATGCGTGAGGGATAGAAGCGAAACCAGCGCCACAGGCTTTTAGCCTGTGGCGCTGATGTAGCGGATAGCCCGACCGCCGCGACGTAAGCCGTAGCATGCTACGGCTCTACAGGCGCGGCGGGCACGCCCAAAAAAATAAAAACTTTAACTGCTTAGCGTTCGCCCCAATTTTTAGAGCGACTTGCCGCATTCGCCGCAAAATTTGTTGCTCTCCTCGTTGAGGGCTTGGCAACTTTGGCAGCGAATTTTTATAGTGGCCGTCGCCTCCGTTTTTTGCTCCTCGCGCTTTTCGGCGATGCTATTGAGCAGGCTGCCTATTTTATTGCCGACTGCCTTTTCATCTACGCCCTCCATCGCATCGCTGGTCATAGCGGCGACACTCCCCAGAGGTTTTCTTACTAAGTGCCGCACGGCTTCGGGGTACTTAACAAACAGATAAAACATGTAAAACATGGCTATCGGTATTATCGGAAAAAACAGAAAAGGCAGCGGGAACGAGAGGCTATAAACGCCTGTAACAACAGCGCTCCCCATAAATAGTAAAAAACCGATGGGGATAAAAATTAAGGCGATTTTGAAGCGTCTGATGGCTTGTTCTGTGGTTAGAGACATTTAAGATTTATGGTTTTGAGTGACAAAGGAGCAAATATAGGGTATTTTAGGGTAATTTTAGGATAATTTTAGGACTTTTCGCAGCAGTATTTCCGCAAGTCGGCGCTTGCTTTCTTGCGTCCAGCCTGCGATATGGGGGGTCAAAATTACATGGGGATTGGCGTATAGCTGACTATATAAAAGCCGTTCTTGGGTGCTAAAAGTTTCGGGCTTTTCGTTCTCGAAAACGTCGATGCCTGCGGCGCGGATTTTGCCGCTCTGCAGATTTTCGACCAGGTCGGCAGTGGGTATTATCTGCCCGCGTGCCGTATTGAGTAAGATGATATTTTTTTCGAAACGCTGTATCCATGCCGAGTTGGCGAGTTTTTTCGTTTCCTCCGTCAGCGGCAAATGCAGGCTCACTATATCGCATTCGGCAAACAGGGGCTGCATGTCTGAGCACTCGGTTACGTTTGGATAATCTTTGGCGTAGTCGGTTTTATACTTGTCGTAGGCTAAAACGCGGCAGCCGAAACCCTGCAAACGTTGAGCGAAAGCGCTGCCCGTGTAGCCAAAACCGAGTATGCCGACGGTCTTTTGCAGGAGTTCCGTGCCGCGATTGGCTTCTCTTTGCCAAATAAATTGGCGTACTTCGCTGTCTGCGCGGCGTAAGTTGGTGAGTAGGGCGAGCAGCATTGCCATTGCCTGTTCGGCGACTGCATCACAGTTGCCATCGGGCGAGCTAAGCACCGCCACCCCCCTACTTTCGGCGTATTTTTGGTCGATGATTTCCAGACCCGAACCCAAGCGGGCGACAAATCGCAGCCGCTTCGCCCTATCCAAAAAATCTCGATTGACTAAAATTTTGCTGTTTATCACCAGCCCCTCGTAGTCGCCAATGCAGTTTAGAGCATCGGCATAGCTAATATCGGGGCGATAATCGCAGTGGAAGCCTGCCGCCTTTAAGCCTTCGGGCAAAAGGGAGTGGCAGGCATCGGTGATGAGGATTGGCATGGGTATGTGCTGCTGCTGTAGGTATCAAGTATGACCTGCTTTGTGTCGTAGGTATCAAG
>CAYXSA010000016.1:28036-56105 GCA_964467315.1 uncultured Saprospiraceae bacterium
CAGCAGTACATCATACTTGATACCTACAGCAGCAGTACATCATACTTGATACCTAAAACACGCCGCACTATTTAATTTTCGTCTTCCCAGTTGTTCAAACTAACTTCGTCTGCTTCTGTACTAATTATTGCGTCTTTGGGTAAAGTTTCGCGGTAGGCTTGCACACGCTGGGCGAGGGCGACAAAATCGGCGACGCTCAGATTTTCGGGGCGAAGCGTGAAGCTGTCATCAGCAGCTAAGACTTCTTTGGGTAGGAAGGAAACCAGCGTATTGCGGAGCATCTTGCGCCGCTGATTGAAGGTAACCTTTACGATAGAGCGGAATAGTTTTTCGTCGCAGCCAAGTTCTTGCGAGTCTTTTCGCTCCATGCGTATGACGGCGGACTGTACTTTTGGGGGCGGGTTGAACGCGGTAGGTTTGACCTGAAACAGCACTTTGGCGCTATAAAAAGCCTGCAAGAGCACGCTGATAACGCCGTATGTTTTGCTATTGGGTGCGGCAGCGATGCGCTGCGCTACTTCGAGCTGAAACATACCGACCATTTCGGGTATCTGGCTCTTAAATTCGAGCATTCGGAACAGTATCTGCGAAGAGATATTGTAAGGGAAATTGCCTATCAGCGCAAACTGCTCTTCTTGCCCGAAGTACGGGCGCAGGTCGGCTTGCAGAAAATCGCCCTCAATTATCCGCCCTTTGAGCTGCGGAAAATGCTCCTTTACATATTCGACCATATCGCGGTCTGCCTCGCTCACCCAGACTTCGGGCTGATGCTCGGCGTATGCGAGCAGGTATTTTGTCAGCATTCCCATACCAGGACCGACTTCCAAAAGTCGGGTGTAAGTAGAGCGAAGTTGCAGCGATTGCGCGATGCGCTCGGCGGCGTGTTCGTCTTTTAGAAAATGCTGTCCGTAAGACTTTTTTGCTTTCATTATGTCGATTAACACAAAATTAACAGGTTCGTTCCCCCTTCCCTAATCCATATTATGGGCAGGTGTACGGTTCTGACTGTCGGAGGAAAATAATTGGAAACGTACAGATAAAAACGCCTATAAATCGCTGATATACAGCTACTTATAGACTTGCTTTATGATGCTGCTATCGCTATGAATGCAACGCCAAAGGGCGAAAATAGGGCGTTTTCATGGCTTTTTCAAAAGGCTGGCTGCTGCAAGTAAAAAATTTAAGGTATTTTTGCGAGCCGCTTCGCGCCGCAAGGCGGCGCAAAGCGTCGGGCTTCTACGGGTTCGCTGTTCGCTCATACCCGCGCCAAAGGCGCGGGTACGCGTTACACGCGCCCTCCGTATCCCTCTCGCGTTGCTTATTCGGGCTTGTACACTGTTATTTTATCATATTCACCAAAGTAATGACAACGAATTTAATACGGCTCGCCGAGGGCGCTCAAAGTCCTGCCAATGCAGCCAGTTTGTATCTCGCTTCCGCTCAAGATTGGTCTTGGGCAGCGGGCATTTTGAGCGCAGAAGAACAGGCATTCGCCCAGTCGCTCTCTGAAAAAGGCAGCACCACGGTCAAGTTTACGAAAGGCGGCAGCCTGCTAATCGTCGAATTTTTGCCTACGCAGAAAAAAAACAGCCGCACTCCCGCTGCTGAAACCCTCCGCCGTCAGGCAGCACGCACAGTACATACGCTGCGCCACTATCATATAGAAAACGTACTTATCATCGGCACGCAGTCGGCTCCAAACTTCGTCTATGAGTACGCCGAAGCCCTTTGTATGGCAAATTATCAGTTCCGCCGCCATGTAGGTCTATCGGAGCGCCACCCTGCTACCCCACTCAGCACCGTTTCCCTCCGCGCGGAAGACATCAAGGAAGCGGATTTTGTGCAACTTTCGGCGCTGGCAGAGGCTATACACCACTCGCGCGACATCGTCAACGAGCCGCACGCAGATATGAGCGCCGAAGACTTGGCGCAACACTTCGTCGACACCCTGCGCCCGCTCGGCGTACAAGTCCAAGTTTTGGATAAAGCCGCCATCGAAGCCGAAAAAATGGGCGGTTTACTCGGCGTAAATAAAGGCAGCATCGTGCCGCCTACGTTTACGATTATGGAATGGAAACCCGCCAACGCCATCAACGAAAAACCTATAGTATTAGTCGGCAAGGGTTTGGTATACGATACAGGCGGTTTGAGCCTCAAACCTACGCCCGACTCTATGGATCACATGAAATGCGATATGGCGGGTGGTGCTTTGGTCGGTTCGGTCATGTATGCCGTCGCCAAAACTAATCTGCCCCTATATGTAGTAGGTTTAGTGCCTTCCACAGATAATCTTTGCGATGCAAAGGCATACGTGCCTGGCGACGTACTCAAGATGGCAAGCGGGCACACTGTAGAAGTTCTGAACACAGACGCAGAAGGTCGACTCATCTTGGGCGATGCCCTGCACTATGCCAAACGCTATACGCCCGAATTGGTGATGGATTTCGCTACGCTCACGGGTGCGGTGGCTCGCGCTATAGGTCAGATGGGCTGCGGGCTGATGGGCAATGCCGATGCAGCCACTTGGGCAGCTTTCGAGGACAGCGCCGAGCGTGTATATGAGCGTTTTGTGCAGTTGCCTCTTTGGGACGAGTACGGAGATATGATAAAATCGGAAATCGCCGACATCAAAAACACGGCAGGTCCTTTGGGTGGCGCGCAAACGGCGGGTAAATTTTTAGAGCATTTTACGGATTACCCTTGGTTGCACTTCGATATAGCGGGCACGGCGTTTTATATGCGCGGTGAGCATTATCACCCGCACGGCGGCACGGGCTGGGGCATACGGCTTATCTACGATTTTTTGCTGAAAAGAGCGGCAAAATAAATAAGGAACGCAGGCTGCAAAAAAAGCGTGAGGGATAGTAGGGGCGAATCAACATTCGCCCTACAGGGGCGATGATGATACGCCCCGAATAGCCCGACCGCCGCCCCCCTTTTTGCCCCGCGCCTACGGCGCGGGGTGCCTGCGCGTTTTTTCGCGCAGGCAGGGGCGGCGGGCACGCCCAAAAAAAAGATAAAAAATACGAAAATGATGAATCCATATAACGATTTCAAAGAACGCTTCAAGCTACTCGCAAAAAAACGTAAAGACTTGATAATCAACACATTAAGTAATATATTTACGATGCGTTTGATAGGCAATAAAACGCATGGAGATTTGGCAGAAATTGGCATTGTGGAGTTTATCAACCAATTCATGTATGATTTTAGTGCTAAACACGTAGGAAAAGACCTTTTTAGAGCGAAGGAAAAAGAAGAAGATATTGTTGTTATCAATGATTTGTTAAAAATAGAATTTCCGATAAGCGTCAAAGCCTATGGTGATGGTCCCTTACAGCTTTCTACCGATAGCGAGCAAAAAATGTTTCCTTTTCTGGAGCAGCAAGGGACAAGCATCACAGACAAATCTCAAATTGACAGTATATTTAAATCAGGTGCTTTTGCAGATTTTTTGACGACGAATATAATGCCGCTCATTTATCGGGAAGCCGAGAAAAAGTGCTGCATTATGGTTTTCGACCATGAAAAAGCCGCAGCAGAAACGGCAAAAATCGTCTACGAAACTGCTGGCAATGGTAGAAAGCACCCTGTTTACCGTTTTTTGGACAGTGCGGGAGGCTACATATGCGAAGTCCGATATGGTGGCGCATCAGCCAATGCACTGCAGAGAGGTTTATGGACGCATACAAAAAATGCTATAAAATTTTTCGACAGCATTACAGATGGTTGGATAGACTATTCACACAATTTAGCGCTGGTAAAACTATTTGCTTTAGCGCTCAATGCAAGCCCTGAAAGCCATTTGGCTGCCAATCAACTTTTCCAAGACAGCATTACCCAACTAAACCAAAAAAAATGACCGCAAACCGCGATTTATTCGGCAATCGTACTATAGTTGTGCCGCCTACGGAGGGCATAAAATACGCAGGCTCAAAGCTAAAAATGTTGCCGCACATTTTAGAAATCATCGCCGACTTACCCATAAAACGCGTGCTCGACGGCTTTAGCGGCTCGACCCGCGTAAGCCAAGCGCTCGCACAATCTGGTTATGAGGTAGCCGCCAATGATGTCTCTATCTGGTCGGCAACCTTAGCAAAAGCATATTTACTCAACCCACACCCACCACAATTTTATGCCCCACTTATACAGCATCTGAATAGTTTGAAAGGCATAGAGGGCTGGTTTTCTGAGCACTACGGAGGCAGAGAAAGCGGCGACGAAAAGCGTCCGTTCCAGCTAAAAAATACTCAAAAACTTGATGCTATCCGCAGCGAAATTGACCGTTTAGAATTATCCGACATAGAACGCTCGGTAGCGCTTACAAGCCTTATTTTAGCTCTCGATGCTGTCGATAATACGCTGGGGCATTATGCCGCTTATCTTTCTGATTGGTCGCCCCGCTCCTACAATGATTTGCAACTACGCATACCGCATTTATGGATAAACCAAGCCACACACCAAGTAAGCCAAGCCGATGTTTTCGACTGCCTTCAGCAAAGTGAACAGCAATACGACCTCATATACTTAGACCCTCCCTACGGCTCCAATAACGAAAAAATGCCCCCCAGCCGCGTGCGTTATGGCGCATATTATCATATCTGGAAAACGGTCATTCTCAATGACCAACCCACATTATTCGGGAAAGTAAACCGACGCGAAGACTCAAGAGATGAAAAAGTAGCCTCTGTTTTTGAAGATTTTAGACGCGATGAGGCTGGAAAATTTGTAGCTTTAAACGCTTTAGAGCAACTAATAAAAGCAGCAAAAGCCCCATATTTGCTGCTTTCTTATAGCTCTGGCGGAAGAGCCACGAAAGCGGCACTACACGATATACTCGAAGCCAACGGAAAACTCCTACGCGCCTTAGAAGTCGACTATAAACGCAATGTCATGTCGCAAATGCGCTGGACTAACCAATGGATAAACAGCGAGGGCGCATACCTTGAATACCTTTTTTTGATAGAAAAAAATTAAAATCAATCCATCACACACAGCTCCTTCCCCCCACATACACACCATGCAAAAACCAAAAATAGGCATCTCCATCGGCGACATCAACGGCATCAGCTGCGAGGTTATCCTCAAAACCGTCGCCAATAAAGGACTTTTTGAACTCTGCGACCTCATCGTTTACGGTTCTACCAAAGTGCTTGCCTATCACAAAAATATCGTGCAAGAGCTGGGCGAAATACCCATGCACACCATCAATACGCCCGACGAGGCACAAAACGACATACTCAACGTCATCAACTGCTGGCAAGATAATCCCAAAATCGCACTTGGCACCGTCAGCGAAGAAAGCGGCAAATGCGCCCTACTCGCCCTCGAACAAGCCAGCGAAGACCTCAAAATGGGCTACATCGATGCCCTCGTTACCGCCCCCATTCACAAAAAAGCCATGCAAATGGCGGGCTTCGAGCACACAGGGCACACCGAATTTTTGACCAAAAAACTCGGCGCTAACGACTCCCTCATGCTCATGATTTCCGAAAATCTACGCATCGGCGTAGCCACCAATCATATCCCTCTCGCCAAAGTCGCCTCCAGCCTCAATAAAAATCTCCTTTTGCGCAAACTGCAACTTATGCACGAAACCCTGCGCATAGATTTCGGCATAGCCCGCCCGACCATCGCCGTTTTGGGGCTCAATCCGCACGCCAGCGACGATGGCACGATAGGCGACGAGGAGCAACGCATCTTGCGCCCCGCCATACTTAGCGCCCAACAAAACGGCATCTTAGCCATGGGCCCCTACCCCGCCGACGGCTTTTTTGCCACCAAAGCCTTCCGCCAATTCGACGGAATTTTGGCAATGTACCACGACCAAGGGCTCATTCCCTTCAAAATCCTCGCCTTCGAGGCAGGCGTAAATTATACGGCAGGACTCCCCTGCATACGCACCTCGCCCGACCACGGCACCGCTTACAATATCGTCGGCAAAGACGCCGCCTCGCCCGATTCCATGCTCCGCGCCATCTTCACCGCTATCGACATCGCCCGCCAACGCGCCGACTACTTCGAGATGCGCTCCAACCCGCTACAGACCATCGCGGTGGACGAAAAACTGTTCGAGCAAGATGATACGGTCTAACTAATTTTCGGACTTTTATTTTTTGGGGCGTGCCCCCAGCGCTCCGCGCTGGGGTCGGGCTATCCGCTCCATCACACCTTGCGCGGCAAAGCCGCGCTTGCGGTGTGGTTCCGCTGCTATCCCTCACGCAAATCGCAGTTTCCAAGTTTTTACTATCCCCACAACCAACAATCCATAAATCGCAACTTATGAAAAAAATTCTCGTCATCGAAGACAATATGGAGGTGCGCGAAAACATCGCCGAAATACTCGAACTCTCCCATTACGAAGTTTTCAGCGCAGAAAACGGCAAAATCGGCGTGCGCCTCGCCAAAGAAAAAGCCCCCGATTTGATTATCTGCGATGTGATGATGCCCGAACTCGACGGCTTCGGCACCCTGCATATCCTTAGCCAAGACCCCAATACCGCCCGCATTCCCTTCATCTTCCTCACTGCCAAAGCCGATAAAACCGACTTCCGCAAAGGTATGAGCTTAGGCGCAGACGACTATATAACCAAACCTTTCGATGATTTGGAGCTACTCGCCGCCATCGAAACCCGACTAAAAAAGCAAGAAAATCTACTCGCCACCGCCCAACCCGCAGCCACAAGCCGCCCCGCCCACGAAACGGAAGCCCAATGCCTGCTGCTGCTAAAAGGGCTTATCGAAGACGCAGAAATCCGCCAATACCACAAACGCGACCTCATCTTCCGCGAAGGCGACTATCCGCGCTATATCTTCTTCCTCCAAAGCGGAAAAGTCAAAATATCTAAGACCAACGACGACGGCAAAGAATTTATTCTTTCCCTTGCCAAATCGGGCGATTACTTGGGTTTCCTGCCCCTGCTGCAATCCATAAAATACCCCGAAAGCGCCCACGCCTTAGAGGACTGCGAAATAGCCCTTATCCCACAGCAGCGCTTCTTAGATACCCTCAAAGACCACCCCGACATCGCCAACCTTTTCATACGCACCCTCGCCAAAGACCTACTGGAGAAAGAAGAACAGTTGGTAGAGCTTGCCTACAATTCCGTACGCAAACGCGTAGCCGATGCGCTCCTGCGCCTGCAAGAACGCTATCAAGACCCCAGCGATAAACGTTTCTCTATGGCTATCCTACGCGAAGACTTAGCCAGCATGGTCGGCACGGCAAAAGAAACCGTCATACGCACCCTCTCCGACTTCCGCGACGAAAAAATTATCGAAATGAAAGGCAGCAAAATCACCATACTCAAACCCGAAGCCCTGCGCACTATGCTCAACTAAAACAATTGTGCGGGTCTGGCATACGATTAAATATAAATAACAATGCGTTTGTAGGGGCGAATCAATATTCGCCCACACCATGCCCGCGAAAATGCGGCTTGAAGGTCGGGCACATGTGGGCGAATATTGATTCGCCCCTACGCGCACGCCATCGGGCATTATTACAATTATGCTTTGTGTATATGCTTGACTATCAATAGTTTATGTGCAAAATTCGTCATTCGTCATTCGTCATTATTAGAGGTCATTCGTCATTATTAGAGGTCATTCGTCATTATTAGAGGTCATTTCTTCCGTCGTAGTTTCCATGCAGCCGCCGTTAGAGGGAATTTTTTGCTAATTTTCAGATGTCCGCTTTGCTCTTTGAGTAAATCGCCCTGTTTGGCATTGTATAGACTCAATCGGCGCGAAAGGGCGACCTCATCGGCTTGAGTATTAATGGCGGTCAGGCTAATTTTATCGTCGCGGTGGGCGCAGTACTCTGCATCGAAACGCGCACGCAGGGCAGCGGGATAGCCGTCGGCTTGGGGCAAAGGGCGCGTGTATAAGCGCTGCGAACCAACAGCAAGCTCCAACTGCCAAGCGCTTTCGCCTGTTGTCGTGAGTGCTTTGGGGTCTATGCGCAATTTTTTGGTCTGGATTTGATAGCATTCCACATTTAGCAGCGCCGATAAACGCCCCGTGTACAACAGCGTATCGCTCAAAATTTTTGTGGGGTCATTGGCTTGGCTTACCCAAATTTGCGCACTAACGGAGTCGGCAGCGCTGAAATAACGATACGGCAGCATGATTTCTATAGCGCCCGTATCGCGGGGCATGGCAAATTCTCGACGGCAGGTATCGCAGTTTACTATCTGATAAGTTTCTATCTCTTCCGCTCCGCGCCAAACTCGTATTTGCAGTCGGCTATTATCTTTGTAATTGGCGGGCATACGGTAGGCGATTTGCAGCACGCGCCCGTAGTCGTTTTGTACACTGTAGTCGCCCGTGTTGTTGATATTGATATTGGCGAGGCGTTTGTAGACGGGCAATTTAAATTGCAGCATCGTATCGAGTACGAAAAAGCTGCTTTCTCCATGCCATTGGGCGGAAAATTGCAGCTTGCCCGTGTCTATCGCCGAATAAGGTACGAAGATGCGCAGGCTATCGCTGCCATTCGGTTGCAGGCGCGTGTAGGCGGGCAAGGCTGCGGAAGAGCTAAGCGACAGGGGCTGGGTCGTAGGTAGCAAAAACGCCGTTGTAATGGGTTTTTGCGAGGCGGGTCGGATATAAATTTGCAGCTCCTGCCCGCTGCCGATGTCATTGCGCAGGGCATAAGCGAAACTAATACTAAAGCCGAGTTGATTGGCTTGCACGACATCTGTTTGCAGGCTAATTTGGGCAAGCTGCACGGGAGCAGACTCAAAAACGATGGGTTCGAGTAAGACGCAAGGCGTAGCATCGGCGCGCTGCCCCTGCACGGTGAGTATAGAAAATTCGACGCTTTTGGTGGCATTATTCCAGTCGGTAGCGGGTATAAAAAATGCCCAGCGTCCTCTCAAATCGAGCTGAAAAAGGCTATCGGGGGTAGGGCTGGAAGAAGAAGCAGCTTCTGTGCGGCGGGGCGGCGGCAGGCGGTTGCCGTCTTCGTCGAGCAGGGAAAAGCCTACGACGGCTTGCTCCTGCTGAAAATGTCGGGCGAGATTGTAATCGACGGTAAAAAGAACCCCTTCCCGTCCTTCTCGCTCGCCTTTGCGGGCATAGACCGTGATGGGTTGCTGCGTAAGTTGCTGGTACTGTAAGGTGTAGCTCAATTCTTTTATCTCGCTTGCTTGCTGCGCTGTTTTACGGAAAACGGCATCGCCCGTACAAGGGGGCAATTCGATGCTGGCGAGTAGGCTGTCTTGCTTACCGTCTTCATCGAAAAACTGCAATAAAACCTGCTCCCGCTGCAAGACATAAGCAAAAGTTCGCACGGGTGTAGCCTCGTAATTGTCGATTTGGGTGGGCGCTGCAAAAATCGGCTTTTGTGCCTGCGGATAGATAATTTGCCAATAAGGGTCAGGCAAAGAGGCAGGATAATTTTGGTCAGGGTCGTAGGCTCTGAGCTGCTCTTTAACGGCAGCCGAAAGCAGGTCGAAATCCATCTGACAGCGCATAGGCTGCTCAAAAGCGATTTCGCTATTTTTCCATTCCATCAATTTGGGCAGGAGGATAGAGATTTGTATGCTGCCTTTGTCGTAGTAGTCGCCGCCTTTGAGCGGTAGAAGCCGAAAGGGTACGAATAACTGCGCGCGCTGATTTTTGCCAACACGCAAGAGGAGCATTTGGCTGGTATCTTGATAAATTTGCAGGGGTTTGGCTTTGGGGCGGGGCTGATAGCGCAGTTCGGTGCGGGCGCGCACGGCGCGCAGGCTCTGCCGTGCATCGCCCTCTAAGCTGTATTCCCAGACCAGCAAAATGCCGCGCGTACCCCAGTCGGCAGCCAAAGTATCACTAAAGACCGTAGCCGAATGGATTTGTAGCTTGCCGTCGAGCGAGCGGGGCAAACTTTGCGCGAGGAGAGGGCTGTTGTTGGCACAAATAAAACAAAACAGTAAGCAAAGCCAGCGATAGCAAAACAACATACGAGGAGGCAACACAATAAGCAGACAGTTAAAATTATCGGACAAGGGTCAAAGACCGAATGCGTGAGGGATAGGAGGGGCGCGCCAGTAAAGCCGTAGCATGCTACGGCTCTACTGGCGCGGTGCGAAGCACCAAAGCCCCGCATAGCCCGACCCCGCGCGTTCCCGTGCCGCGCCTTGCGCGGCGGGCAGCCACGCAGGGCTGCCCCTACGGGACGGCGGCGGGGGCACGCCCAAAAAAACTTAATTCTTCTTCGGCGTGTTCTTTGGCGTGTTCTTCGGCGTATTTTTAGCCTTTTTAGTCTTAGTCTTGGGCGTTTTTTTGCTGCCTACGCTCTTTCCGCCAACTTTTATATTGAGTTTTTTCAGCTCCTGCAAGTACTGCTTATGCGCCTGCATGAGTTCCGTATTCATCTGCTCTGCGACGGCGATAAATCGGTGATAATTGGCGCGCAAATGCGCGTCCAAAACGGGTACATCCTCCTGATTTTGCAGCGATTTGCGATGCGCCCTGCCGATTTGTGAGCCGACAGAAAAGGCGAGATCGAGCTGATGGATTGTATCCATATTTTCGCGCAATTTGATGCTAAAACTCGGTATCTGCCGCCCCCAAAACTCCGTGCCCTGATAGGTGGCAAAGCCCAAACGCTGCTCAATGCCTGGCGCATACAGCTCCGAAGCGTGTATCATGCGCTGCCCATGATGCGGGTAGGGATTGTAGTAATGTTCGTTGTCCGCATCTTGGTAGACGGTCTTTAAGTCCAGTAAAATGCGGTCTAAATCTCCTTCTTGCCCCTCTTTTGGGGTCAGCAAGACGATAAAACGGCGATTGCCAAAGGAGCCCATCGCCTGCCCTGCGCTTTCCACAAAATACTGCTCCAAAAGTGCCTCTTCGCCCCGCGATTGGAGGTAGCCCGCGAGCACATTTTGCAGCATTTCGTTGTCTGTAGGTATGGGATTTTCGCGCATTCGCTCGTACCACTTACCTTTATTCTTGATGTACTCGTTTGTAGTCTTGTTCCACATCTTTGGCATCGTGTAAAGCAGGCTCGAAATCTGCTTAAATGGCAAATCTGGCACGTAAAAGCCGCGCAAATACCCCTCAATAAAGTACTCCAGCACGATGTCGGAAACGAAACGATTGTTAACCTTTTTGTTCTTGTTTTTTAGGGCAACGGAAGAGATGAAACGCACCAAATCCCAAGCATAAGGACCGATGCGCGAGCGGTCGAAATCTGCCATCGCAGCCCCTTTGTCGGTGATAGAAAAGTTTTCTATATGCGGATTGCCATGCAAAAACACCTTCGGCATCTCTGAGGAGGGCATCAATTCCGAAAAACGCGCCTGCATACGCATACTCATAGAGCGGAAGTAAAAAAATGCACCCCGCTCGCTATCCTGATAATTGAGGATATTTAGTAGTTGATCTTCCTGCGGTTTTTTCAAAAAAGAGTCTAACATAGTGTCCTTGTGGCGTTTTATTTGGTATGGCGGAAAATGATTTGTATTTTTGCCTGCTATTCAACCCGCAAAGATGCTGTTTTTTTCCCAATGTGTTCAATGTTTGCTTTATGAAAGGAGTTTTTTCGCGCTTTTTGCTGCTCATGCTCTTTTGTGCTGCCGCCTCGCAGGCAAGCGCACAATTTGACGATGAGCGCATAGATACCAGCGCCGTAGATAAAGAGCCGCGCGAGAAAGAGCGCAAAAAGTTTGACCCAAAGGGTATGTTTGTAGGCTTAAATTATTCGATGGGCTTGTCGCGCTCCCTGTTTTTTGAGTTCGCGCCCTATGTAGGCTATCGCGTTTTCGATATGATAGCCATCGGCGCGGGCGTACCGTATATGCTCATCTACAGCCCCTCGCTCAACGCCTCCTCGCATATATTCGGCGCGCGCGCTTTTGTGCGCATACGCCCCGCGAAAACCACCTTTTTGTCGCAACTCTACCTGCATGCCGAAGGCGAATACCTCAAAATGTACCTCGCCAATCCCAATTATAACCCCTCCATCATCAATGGCGGCACCAATAGATATATCGTACAATCGCAGCCCGCCGTGCACGTCGGTGTGGGCTATTGCAACAATTTCACCAACGGACTTTCGGGCACCGTCGAATTTTTGTACAACGTCCTCTACGCCAGCGGCAGCAACGCCTTCAATAGCCCGTTTAGCTATCGCTTGGGGCTGATGTACAATTTTTAATGACGAATGACGAATGACGAATGTTGCGCATAAGACGTTGAAAATCAACATGATATATAAAACACATTCGTCATTCGTCATTCGCTTCGCGTTCACTTCGTGTTCGTCATTCATTTGGGCGTGTCGGCGCTCCCCCTGCGCAAAGGCGCAGGGAGCCGTTGCATGCAACGGCTCTACGGGTTGCGCCGTCGGGCTATGCGGGGCGCAAATGTAGGGACGTAGCATACTACGTCCCTACTGCGCCCCTGCTATCCCTCACGCTTTTATCCCGCCGCGCAAAGGACGCGGCGGGCGATATAGCCCACCATTAGCAGAACCCATTCGCGCACCCCATTCGTCATTCGTCATTATTAGAGGTCATTCGTTATGCTGCCAACAAACTATCAAAATCCCTTTTCGCTGTTTTCGCTCTCGCCCACAGACCCGCAACTGATGGAGCGCCTACATACCATCAGTGAAGAGATGCGTAAGCGATTATCTACTACTACCGACGACACTACACCCGTTTTGCTGCACAGCACGCGGCTTACACGCGGCGATTGGCAGTATTGGCTGGAGCAGCTACAAACGGAGCAGCAACGCCAGCTGCACGCCGAGATATTGCAGTTGCGCCCGCTCAATAGCTTTTTGGAGTACGGGCATTTGGGCTTTTTTGAGCGCGATTTTGCAGAAATGCCCATCTTTCAAGATGCCGATTTCGTCGAATACATACGCCCCTTTTTCCTGCGCCAATACGTCGAAGGGCTTTTGCAGGCACTCAAAACGCAGGCAGAAGAAACCTTGCAGCAGCTACAGCGTCTGCCCTTCGAGCTGCGAGAAGACGATTTTGATACCTATTTCGAGGGGGTGAAAGAATACCTACACGCCAGCGCCAGCGAGATAAAAACCCTCTCGGAAAGCGAAAACTTAGGCTATTTGAGCGAGCGCGAGCTGGTCTCGCACCTGCCCGATCGCGCCATAGCCACCTACAACAGCCTACCCGAATACCTATCGGAAGTCCGCAACTGGATAGGCAATGCCATCGGACAAATCGCCGTTTATATGACCGTGCAGCTTGGTCGCCCCGACGGTGCTACTGCCCTCGTCCGCCAAGCTCTCAAACTCCGCTTAGACGATGCCCTGCGCGCCGACTTAGAAAAATTGCTGCAAGTGCAGCTTGGAGGCAATCGCCGTCGTGTACCCGCTTGGCTGCTGGTCGGCATTGGGGCGCTGATTTTGCTGTTTTTGTTGCAGTACTTAGAGCGCGTATTCTTCCCTTAAACTAAGCAAGAAGCAAAATAATCGGCGGCTATTGGCATAATTTTGTTGTGTCTATAGCCGTTTTGCTTTTAATGTTTTTTTGCGTGAGGGATAGTAGCGACGCGATTTATCGCGTCGTGGATAGCCCGACCGCCCGACCTTTTAAGCCGCGCCACAAGTGCCGAAGGCACGCCGTGGGCGGCGGGGAGGGTGGGCACGCCCAAAAAAGTAATCAATCTGCCTAAATCTGTTTTCTTTGCGCGAGCCTTTGCGCTAAAAAAACTTATTTCCTTCACCAATTCCCTCAATTCGCTATGAACAAGCTATTTATTGTTTCTGCGCTCTTCGTCTGCGCACTTTTTGCAGCAAGCAGTGCCCGCGCACAGAATACCCAATCGGGCGCGGGTATGCGCGCCGTGCTCGTCGTCGGGCATCAGGAAGACGGTACCAGCGCCGCCATCTCGGAGATGGATAAAATCGCCAATTTCTTGCGCGCCCGCAGCGTAAAAGTCGAAACCTTCTACGATGCAAAAGCCGACTGGGCAAACATATCCAAAGCCGCCAATGGCGCTAATTTTTTTCTGTATAGCGGGCATGGTGGGCATTTTGGCGAGGGCGGCACTTGGGGCGGATTGAGTGTAACGGACATCGTACATGGGCAGGATATAGAAAAACTGCGTTTTGCGCCCCATGCGCTGGTGCTTTTTCAGAGCGTCTGCGGCGGGGCGGGCTCTTCTGCCGACGATGAGGGCGATATCGGCATCAAAGAAGCCGAAAAGCGGGTGCGGGAGTACTCCAGCAGCTTCTTCAAAGCGGGCGCAGGCGCTTATTTCGCCGTCAATACGACGGGCGGCGGCTTGGAGGTCTTGCAAACGATGTTCACAGGCAAAACCCTGCAAGACGGCTACGCAAAGACTTGTCAGCATTTCTATAAGGTCGAATTTACCCGACCCTTCAAAAACAATCTCGAAATAAGCCTTGCCAGCAGCGACTGGGGCGGCACCGTTACGCGCACAACGTACACCAACGGCAAAAAAACCGTAGAAGAAATACCCAGCAGCAAAAACTATTCGGTTGCCTTCATCGCCCCCGCCAATTTTAGCCTGCAAAATATGCGCGCAAATGCAGGGAAATAGGCTATTTTTGCGGCAGTATTTACACCAATTTTCCCGCAAAAAAACGCATGTTTACAGGCATCATAGAAGCGCTCGGCAAGGTCGAGCAGATAGAAAAAGAGGGCGACAATCTGCATTTTCGCATCTCCTCTCCTTTCAGCCACGAGTTAAAAATAGACCAAAGCGTAGCGCACGACGGCGTTTGCCTCACGGTCGTTGCCCTGCATGAAGAAGGCGCGCACACGGTTACGGCGATACGCGAAACCTTAGAGCGCACCCAGCTCGGCGAATGGCAGGTGGGCAGGCGCGTAAATGTGGAGCGCGCCATGCGCACGGGCGCACGCTTAGACGGGCACACGGTGCAGGGGCACGTGGACGATACCGCCCGCGTCCTGAGCATCGAGCAGGCAAATGGGAGCTGGGTTTTCACTTTTGAATATGCCGACGAGCATCGGCATTTATTGGTCGACAAAGGCTCCGTTTGCATCAATGGCACGAGTCTGACGGTGGTCAATCCCGTCAGAAATCAATTTTCGGTGGCGATAATTCCCTACACTTTTGCGCATACGGGCTTCCAATTTTTGCAGGTCGGCGAGCGCGTCAATATCGAATTTGACATTATCGGCAAGTACATTGCGCGCTATGCGGCGCTGTATCTGGCGAAGGGATAATTTTTTTTCGTTTTTTTGGGCGTGCCCGCAGCCCTAAAAAGGGGCTGCGGTCGGGCTATTTGAGCCGTAGCATGCTACGGCTCTACATATCCCTCACGCAAAATTCGGCGCAGCCCGCGCCAAAGGGGCGCGGGGCTGCATTTTTTACAGTTGACGAAGCTCAAATAAATGCTCAACTAACTCATCAAGGTTGGTATAAGGGGCAATTTCCCAAAAATGCTCCATATCGTCGCAAACTTCCGACTGGGCACTGCGGACTTTTCGGGCGTTTTCGCAAGCCTTTTCCAAAAGCGGACGAAAGCGCTCGTATATATCAAATTTGTTGCTTTTGTTGTATTCGGGTACTTGCTTTTCGAGTCGTTTTAACACATCTTCAGCGCTGTTGTCGGCTGCGGTGGTATATTGAAAATGTAGCAGCAACCAATATTCAAAACACAGATTAGAAAACGCTACGCGAATTTTATTTTTTTGGGCGAGCGCAATGGCTTCTGCAATGCGCGGGTGTTGGTCTTTATCCATGACCACCCAAATATGAACTTCTTGGGCTTTGTAACCATTTTTTTGGGCTTCTTTTTGCGCTTTTATGCCTGCTTCGACCAAGCCCATCGGAGAAAAATCATTCGGCTGCTGCGGGTCTGCATCGACTAAACGACATTCTTTTACAAATCCTTTCAGATACAGACGCTCCGTAACTTCGCCCTCGCAAAAAATGCGAACAAAGGGTGCAAGGCTCATGCCCTGTGGCTTATGTTTTTTCGGCATCTTATTCGGGTTTAGCAAATTTCAGAAAAACATTCTCTTTGCGGGCTACGACGGGCACAGCACCAAACCGACCCAGCAAATAAGCACGCTCCAGCGCTTCGAGCTTTGAGCCCCCCTCAAAATCGGAAACTCTGTATACTTTTGATGCGCCGACCTGATTTTTTTTGACGAGTACAATTTGGTCGAGACGCAAAAAATCGCGCTCCAAAAGGCTCGTATCATGCGCAGTAACGACAAGTTGAGCATTGTGCGGATTATTGTGTCGCGTATTGAAAAACCCAAGCAGCAAGGGCAGCAATTTAGAGTGTAAATTTTCTTCTATCTCATCAATAACCAAGACCTTGCCCAACTCTATCGCCGAAAGCAACTGCGCCGCCAACCAAAGAAACGAAAGCGTGCCGCCTGATTCATCGCCTAAACCCCAGACTACTTTAGTTTCTGCGAGTTGCGCGCCGTCGTAGACCTCGCGGGTGAAAGCGACTTTGTAGCCAAAAACTTTTTCCCGAAGTTCTTGGTAAAACGTAGAGTCTAAGCCCATTTCTGCCATAGATTTTCTTATTTCAAATAGCTTCTCTTCTGTAGGATTTTCGATAGGGGTCATTTTTGGCAGTAAATTTAAAATTCTATCGTCAAATTGATCAAGCGCTGCTTTTATTTTAGGGTCAGTCTTTAACTTTTCAATTTGCAGTCCTTTTATACCGAAATCGGCTTCTTTAGCAAGTGAAATTAGGTTTTCTTTTACAAAATCGGAGGCTAATAAAATCGCCTTTTGAAGCTCTGACGCTTTTTTTCCTTTATCAAGTATGACCTCAAGAATTTTATCAATATAGTCGTACACAGGCTCTAAGGACTCTACGGGGCTATCGCCGACTTTAGAAAGAAGGGTTTGATTGGGGTAAAGATTGCGCTCGGAAAAGCGCTCGCCGCGATAAAAAGAGCCGAAGGAAAAAGACGCTTTTTCTTGTCGGCGCTCTACTTCATACAATTTGGCTTTGGGGCTGCGTACACGCCCCTCATACGGATAAAAAAACAAGGCTTCATAAAGGACAATATCCGACTTAAACTCAATATGATATTCGTATTTGAGCTGGTTTTTAGCAACGAAAATAAGTTCCAGCACGGTAGGCGCGTTCATAGCTTGTTTATCCAAGCCAAAGGGCTGATAATTTAGGCTATCGTTCATGCGGCGCGGCTCCGTGATGAGCTTTTTAAGCAGCCCCAAAGCTTGTAGTAGGTTACTTTTGCCCGATGCGTTTGCGCCATAGATGCAAAGCATCTTCAAAAGTTGGGTTTTGTAAATAGCGGGAAGGCTGTTTATTAGGTTTTCGCTGTGTTCGTTTTTGCTTAGTCGGGTTTCGCTGGCAAAATGAAGCGTTTGCCGCTCTTTGATGGAACGAAAATTGGTAACAGAAAATTCTACAAGCATAATAAGTGCATTTAAGTCGTCTATTTGGAAATATAATCCAAAATTACGCCTTATAAATATATACTGTATATTTTCAGACGGCTTTAACAAATAAAAAAGCCCCCGCCGCGCCCTTTGCGCGGTGGGGACATTTTTTTGCGTGAGGGATGGTAGGGGCGCACCAATGTGTGCGCCCTGAACAGCCCGACCGCTGCCCCCTTTTTGGGGCAGCGGGCACGCCCAAAAAAAACCAGCCCTAAAAATTAAGCACCTGCATCGGGCGCTGCGGCAGCTTCAGCGGCTTGGCGCGTGGTATTGACGGACTGTATTTCTTTGTCGATGAAGTACAAACTTTGTCCGCCCGTGCCGATGAGCTTGATTTTGTCTAAGATGCCGCGCACCAGCGCTTCTTCTTCGCGCTGCTCGGTAACGTACCATTGCAGGAAATTGTTGGTCGAATGGTCTTGCAACTCCTGGCAAAGCGAGAGCAGTCCGTAGATGGCGTTCGTGATTTTTTGCTCCTGCGCATAGACCTGCTGAAAGATGCTTTGTATGCTTTCGTAGTCGTTGCAAGGCTGGTCGATGGCGGGCACGATGGCGTGCGCATCCATCTCATTGACGTAGCGCAAAATTTTGAGCATGTGCATACGCTCCTCATCGGACTGCGTATAAAAGAAATCGGCACAGCCTGCGATGCCTTCTTTGTCGCACCAAGAAGCCATTGCGAGATAAGTATAAGAGGAAGCCGCTTCCAACGCGATTTGCGTGTTGAGGGCTTCGAGCATACGGGGGTGAAGCATGAGTTACGAGTTACGAGTTACGAGTTACGAATTTTTTATGTGCGCAAATACTTGATACCAGCGCTGCCGCAAGGCAGCGCAGTACCTACAGCAGCAGCACTACTTACTACCTACCACCTCCCCGTCCTTCATGGTTAGCGTTCGGTCGCAGAGAGCGGCGAGTTCCATGTTGTGGGTAACGATGACGAAGGTCTGATTGAAGTCTTTGCGGAGTTGGAAAAATAGTTGGTGCAGCTCTTGCGAGGTCTGCGTATCTAAGTTGCCCGATGGTTCGTCGGCGAAGATAACGGCGGGTTGATTGATGAGGGCGCGGGCTACGGAGACGCGTTGCTGTTCGCCGCCCGACATAGCGCTGGGCTTGTGTTGGGCGCGCTCGCTAAGCCCTAAGTAATCGAGCAATTCCATCCCGCGTTTTTCGGTTTCCTTCTGGCTTTTTCCGCCGATGTAAGCGGGCACGCAGACGTTTTCGAGGGCGGTAAATTCGGGCAGCAAGTGATGAAACTGAAACACAAAACCCAAGTGTTTGTTGCGAAACTCTGCCAGCTGTCGGGCATTGAGTTTGCTGATATCGCTGCCTTTCAGTTGCAGGCTGCCCGCATCGGCTCGGTCTAAAGTGCCCAAAATATGCAAAAGGGTGCTTTTTCCTGCGCCCGATTTGCCGACTATCGCCAGCACTTCGCCCGCCTCTATAGATAAACTTACCCCGCGCAAAACTTGCAATTTTTCATACGATTTGCGCAGGTCTGTGGCTTGTATCATCGATTATAACTGCATTTCGGGTACGTGCTGGGGGACTATCAGCTTGCCTGCCGTTTTGGCGACGATTTCCTCGACGCTCACGCCAGGGGCGCGCTCCAGCAGATGAAAAGCCCCATCTTTTATCTCAATCGCTGCCAAATCGGTAACGACCTTGCGTATGCAGCCTACGCCTGTGAGGGGCAAATTGCATTGGGGCAGCAGTTTGGAATTGCCTTTGGGGTCGGTATGCTGCATAGCGACGATGATATTGCGCGCCGAAGCGACCAAATCCATCGCGCCGCCCATGCCTTTGACCATTTTGCCGGGTATTTTCCAGTTGGCGATATCGCCCGTTTGCGATACTTCCATCGCGCCCAAAACGGTGAGATTGATGTGTCCGCCGCGTATCATGGCGAAACTTTCCGCCGAGTCAAAAAGCGAAGCGCCCGCCAGCATAGTTACGGTTTGTTTGCCTGCATTGATGAGGTCTGCGTCCACTTCTTCCTCCGTTGGGAATGCGCCCATGCCGAGCAGACCGTTCTCCGATTGCAGGAAAACCGTCATACCATCGGGGATATAATTCGCCACCAGCGTCGGTATGCCGATGCCCAAATTCACATAATAACCGTCTCGCAGTTCTTGCGCGATACGCCGCGCGATGCCGTTTTTATCGAGTGCCATCGTATATTTTTAGTTTCTTTTCTTTTTTTGGGCGTGCCCGCCGCTTGCCCCCCGCCGCGCCACCCCCCACCGCTTCGCGGTTGCCCCCTTGAAAGGGGGTGGCGCGTCGCCCCCACAAGTGGGGGGCGGCGGTCGGGCTATCCATTTCAGGGCAGCCCCACGGCGTGCTTAGGCACTTGTGGGCAGGGCTGCCCTTACATTTCTATCCCTCACGCATTGCTGGGCGCAAACTTACTACTTTTTTTGTATCTTTTAAGGGCAGCCAATCCAAAAAAAGACAAGCTGCATAAAGCGCGGTAACACTATCTTTGCCTTATGGCATAAAATTCGCAAGCCGCGCGGCTTGTCATCTATTCTTATCACATTCACAAGATAGCAAATATATATTTTTACCATGCGCTACACCAAATCTATATGCTACGCGCTGCTTTTTGCGGCGGCTACTACTGCTTCGCTTTCTGCTCAAAACGTAGGGATACAGCAAGCAAACCCCATCTCTCGGCTCGACATCAATGGCAATGTAACCGTAGGCAACGCCTTTTCGGGCATCAGCGCCGCCCCCGCCAACGGTATGAACATACAGGGCGCGGTAGTGATAGGGCGCGCTACGCCCCTCTACGGCAACGATAAAACCAGCTCCTTCGTCGCTGACGATAACTACAGCATCAATAGCTACGTCAGCAATGGGCAGTTGGGCGGAGGGGGCTTTATCGCTTCAGCTGCCTTTTATGGCAATGTAGACGGCGCGGGCGGCGTGGGTCTATTCATCGACCATCTCGCTACGGGCGACTACGGCGCACTCATCAACGCTAACGGCATAGGCGCGGTTGCCGCCCTCAAAGGCGACTCCGATACGCCCGATGCACACGGACTTTTTGGCGAAAACCCAACGGGTGGACTGGGCTATGCGGTCTATGCCAATGGCGATGTATTCACAACAGGCACTTATACGCCAAGTGATGCCCGCACCAAACAAAACGTAGCCGCTTACACCAGCGGCTTGGCTACAGTGATGAGCCTCCAAACTAAAAGCTACCAATACAAGAGCAATTTGGTGCAAAATTTCAACTTCCCCAGCGGTACGCAAATCGGTTTCCTCGCTCAAGATTTGGAACAGGTGCTGCCTGCCGCCGTCAGAGAAGGACGCATACACCCGCTGGAGCGCCTCTCGCGCGCAGGCAGCGAGCGCCCCGCAACGGAAAAAATCGAGCCCATCGAGATAAAAACCGTCAATTATGCGGCGCTTATCCCTGTGTTGACGCAGGCTATACAAGAGCAACAAGCCCAAATCGAAGCCCTCCAAACGGAAGTAGAAAGCCTGAAAAGACAGGTAGAAGGTAGAAAATAATTGCGTGAGGGATAGTAGGGGCAGACCCATGTGTCTGCCCTTTGGGCAGCGCAGGGCTGCCCCGAATAGCCCGACCCCGCGCCGCGCTCTTTGCGCGGCATTTGCGGGGGCACGCCCAAAAAAAAATCCAAAAACTACCGACTATGAACAATCGACGGACACTATATAATACGGCTTTACTTGCCGCGCTTGCGCTGCCTTTCTGGCTGGGCGCACAGCACAACAACGAGCTATATAATAACGGCGCGGAAATCACCGTGCAAAATGGCGCGCAGGTCTATGTCTTGGGCGATATGCACCAAATGCGGGCGACGGGCAGGCTCACGAATAACGGTTTTATCGAAGTGCAGGGCGATGCCTACAGCGATAATCTGTTTCAGCAAAGGGGCACGGGCACGCTGCGTATGCACAATCGCACGGTCAATTTGTTTAGCTCGCAGTTTATCAGCGGCAGTTATGCCGTGCGGGGCGGACAGGCGCAAATCGGTGTGAATGACGGCTCATTTTTTAATTTGGAGCTTGCCAATAGTATGGGGCGGATTTATCTGCAGGGCACGGGCAATGTTGCCGATGTACGCGGCGCGGTCAATTTTCAGCCTGCAGCCACTGGTACACCCGCCAATACGATAATCACGCACGCGTTTTCTTCGCCCGCCAATGGCTCAAATTACGATGCGGTTTTTGGTGTGATGAACCCGACGGCGGGGCTTGGCAATTTTCAAAATAATACGGTGAGCGCAAATGGCACAACGAGCGGCGTAGATGTAGCCTACATTCAGGGCAAATTGCGCCGCGCCATAGCGCCCGCAGGCGGTGTGTATGGGTTCCCGATGGGCTTGCGCCCAGGCGCTCCCGTAGCGGAAGGCGTGCAGTATATTACCCTCGATTTGGCAGCTAATACCTACGACGTTATCACGGGCTATTTTGAGAAGGGCAGCGATAATACCATCGCGGGCGCGCCCACCCAATGCGGCGGAAACGTAGGCTGGTACAGTGGCACGCCACACGGCGAATGGGTGCTAAGTCCCATCGCGGCAGGCACGGGCACGTATAGCGTGGTGATTTATCCTCAAGATTATCCCGTACAATCCTACAGCCAGTACTTTATCACCAAAGACAACGCCATCGCAGGCACAGCCAACCAATGCGGCGCAAACCCTGTGGGGCTTACGCGTTCGGGCTTTACGAGCTTTTCGGAGTTTGGTTTTGCCGCGATAGAGGACGTTTTATTGTCGGAGGATAAAATACAAATCCATGCGCAGGCTCAAGAAAATCGCTACATCAGCGTAGATTGGGCGGTGGAAAACGAAAGCGAAGTATTTATGTATGAGCTGGAGCGCAGCGAGGACGCTGTAAGTTTTGAGTATATCGGCGATGCGCAGGTTTTGGGCGAGCTGACCTGCGGCGGCGCTTGCAATTACCAAATCAACGACGAGCAAGTCGTGCCGAATAAAATCTACTACTATCGCATAAAACTGCTGCTTCAAGACGGCAGCAGCCAGCACACCCGCACTGTAGCAGCCCAAATACAGCCCAGCAGCAACAGCAATGCGGGCGAAATTCGCCTATATCCCAATCCACTAACGGGCGCAAACACCTTCCAACTCGAAGTACCCAGCGAGGAGGAAGATGAGGCGCAAATACAGATTTTCGACGCTTTGGGGCGCAGGCTTTACAGCAGCACGGAGCGCCTAAATGTGGGTATGAACCGCTGGGAATTTAGCGTCAGTGGCTGGGCAGCAGGCGTATACTACGTCCACATCAAAAGTGCCCAATTTGCGACGACCCGCGAATTGCTGAAAACGCAGTAGGGAGTTGGGAGTTACGAATTGTGCGATATGGTTGTGCTTTCGCCAAACCCACCCCCTGCCCCTCCCTTCTGCGAATGGAGGGGTGGCGCGATGGCAAAACTCCTACCGTTAATAAGAAAACGCCCCTTTGGGGCTATGATATACTGCCCCGCCCGCCTTTGCGGGTGGGGATTTTTTCTTGCGTGAGGGATAGTAGCGCCGCAATAAATTGCGGCGTGGATAGCCCGACCCTGCGACCTTTAAGCGCGTTAGCGCGGGGAGCAGGGGCACGCCCAAAAAAGTGAAAAATGAAAAGTGAAAAGTGAAAATTGTGTATATCTACTCTTGATTATGCGCAAAGTTCGTAACTCGTAATTCGTAACTCGTAACTCGTAATTATTTTTCGGAGTAGCACGCCAAAAAAGCGGCGCTGCTACATCTATAAAAACGATGCAACAATTTGGCAATTTGCTACTATGACAACGAACATAAGACTATGAGTATCAAGAAATTAAGTAAGTACGTTTTAGTGCCTGCCGCCGCTATCGGCTTGGGCGTAGGCGTAACGCGAGCGCTCCAATATGAGGAGCCCAACCATTTATCGAATCACCCTTTTTTGAAGGAGTTGAAGGAGAAAATGGACGGTTTTGCCGAGCAACTGGCGGCAGAGAAAACCTATGTGCAGTTTGATAAATCCTTCTACAAACCAGGCGAAACGGTTTGGTTTGCGACCTATATACGCGATGCGCGCACGCTGCAAGCCGCTGCGAGCCGCGTCGTCTATGTGGAGCTTATCAACCCGAAAGGCACGGTAGACAAAAAAATCACGCTATTGGCTCAAGACGGGCAGGCGGCAGGCGAATTTGAGCTTGACCCCAGCGTGAAGGGCGGCATCTACAAAATCAAAGCCTATACGCAGTGGCAAGGCAATACGCAGACGATTTTTGAGCGCGAAATCACCGTGCAAGCTGTCGTACTGCCCAACCTCAATATGAAGTTGGACTTTGAGCGCAAGGGCTACGGTGAAGGCAATCAAGTGGTCGCTTTTGTCGACTTAGCGAATTTAGATAATACGCCGCTGGCAAATCACGATTTTGAGTATGTGGTGTCTTTGGCAGGCGAGAAAGTCGAAACCCAAAAAGGCAAAACCGATGCTTTGGGGCGCGCTTATATCAAGTACAATCTGCCCAAGCGCCTAAGCTCCAACGACGGTTTGCTCAATATCATGCTCCAATACAAGGGGCAGACGGAGAGCATCTCGCGCAGCATTCCGATACAATTAGGCGATATAGATTTGCAATTTTTCCCCGAAGGCGGCGACATGGTCGCAGGGGCAACGAATAATGTAGCCTTCAAAGCTTTAGACGAATTTGGCAAGCCTGCCGACATCGAGGGCAGAATACTCAACAAAAAAGGCGAAGTTATTTCGACCTTCAAAAGCTACCATCAAGGCATGGGCAGCGTATCGCTTAGTGCTAATGCCGACGAAATCTATACGGCAGAAATCACCGCCCCCGTAGCCCTGAAAACCAAGTACGCCCTGCCGATGGCAAAAGCGGACGCTTACACCATACAAGTCAGCCGACAAGAAAAGACCAATATCGTCGTAGATGCCATCAGCCCCAATGCGGAAGAAATCTATCTTATCGCCCAAAACAACGGGACGGTGGTATATTCGGAAGCCATTCAGGCGAAAAAGGGGGTAAATACGGTGAGCATACCGACAGGTGATTTTCCTGTAGGTATCACGCAGATAAGCCTATTTGATGGCAATAAAACCGCCCGCGCCGAGCGCTTGGTCTTCACCAATCCGCACAAGCAGCTAAAAGTCAGCGTAAAAACCGACCAAGAAAAATACCTGCCCCGCGAAAAGGTAAAAATGACCGTAGAGGTCAAAGACGAGAACGGTAGACCCGTAGAGGGCAATTTTTCGGTAGCTGTTGCAGATGATAAATTGCTGACCTTCGCCGACGATAAGCAGGGGCACGTACTTTCGGCAATCCTTTTGGAGAGCGAGCTTAAGGGCAAAATCGAAGAGCCTAATTTTTACTTCGATAGCGAGAGCGACCCCACGCGCAAAAAGCCCGAAATCAGCCGCACACGCGCTTTAGACCATCTTTTGATGACTCAAGGCTGGCGCAGATTTACTTGGAAACAGGTACAAGACAAACAACTGCCTGCCTTTACTGCTGCCGCCGAAAAAGGCATCGTAACAGGCACTGCCCGCGACGGACAAAATCAACCCTTCGCCAACAGCGTACTCATAGCCCATCACCCCAGCTTGGGTGACTATCGCGCTACCACCGACAAAGACGGCAATTTCGTATTCGATAATCTGCCCCTTTACGAATCCTTCACTATCAAAACCGCCGATACTACCCTGATAAGCAGCGGTACACAAATCAGCGACTTTGGCAACAGCGTCTACGTGCAAGTCTACAAACGTCGATACATCAAAGGCGTAGTCAAAGACAGCAAAGGCAATATACTCAAAGGCGTACAAGTCTACAACGCGAGCAAAGGTATCTATATGCCTACCGATGAGCGCGGCGAATTTGTGCTTGATTTGTACGATTTGCCCCAGTATCATTACGTTTATATCTACGACCCCGCCTACAAATGGGCTCCGCAAAACGTCAATATCGCCCAACACGATGATAAAAAACGCCTCGTTGTTCAGCTTGCCGAATACAACAACGTCCGCACTACCACTGCTACAGGCAAAGGCGGCGGCGGCAATCGCCCCAAAAGCGCAAGCCGCGCCGATGGCAACTTAGGCGGCGCTCGCGTCATGCCCGTCCCTGCCCCGCCCGCCCCCAACAACTTCGCTATGGCAGACCGCATGGAGATGGATATGCCCGCCAATGCAGGCGCTGTAGCTAATGACATGGAAATGGTCGTCATCGCAGAAGGTCGCAACCAAGCCAACAAACAAGCCAAGAAAGCCGAAAAAGCCGAGCCTTCCAAAAAAGCGCTCCAAGCCGAAGTAGCCAAAAAAGAAGAAGCCGCCCCACCCGTAGAAGAAAACAAAAACGCCAAAGCCGATGCCAAAGATTTGGGCGACGCTAAGAAAAAGCTTGCCAATGAGCGCGCCGATAAAGCAGCCCGCAAGCCTATAGCTCCCGTTGTCGTAGCAGCCGTAACCCGCTACCACCGCGCCAAAGAGTTTTATGCGCCCAAATACGAGCAAGCAGCCGACGAAAACACCGTCCGCAACGACTTCCGCTCTACTATCTACTGGAACGCCCGCCTACGCACCAATGCCAAAGGCATCGCAGAAGTAGAATTTCACAACTCCGACGACCTTAGCCAATTCCGCGTTACCGTAGAAGGCTTCGGAAAAAATGGCGGCGTAGGTCGCGCCGAACATAAGTACTTCACCCAACAAGCCTTCGAGATGGTCGCCAAAGTACCTACCGAAGTGCTGACCTCCGATATCCTGCGCATACCCGTAGCGCTCAGCAACAACACCAGCAAAGAGCTGAAAGGTCGCCTCACTATCGAGCTGCCCAAACATCTCAAATGGGTGAAAGAACCCCAAGCAGAAGTTACCCTACCCGCAAAAGGTAGCACCACCGTTTTCTTGGAATGCGAGGCACTACACGAACCCGCCAGCGGCGATTTCCTGATACTCTTCAAGTCAGACAAAGCCGCCGACCGTATGCTCACAACCGTACAATCTCGCCCGCGCGGCTTCCCCGTGCGCCAAGTATTCACGGGCGATAAACTCAATCAGAAATACGAAATCACGCCCATCGAACCCATCAAAGGTAGCGTAGACGTAAAAATCTCCGTATATCCCAGCGTCGTAGACGAAATCCTCAAAGGCATGGAATCTATGCTCCGTATGCCCAGCGGCTGCTTCGAGCAAACTTCCAGCTCCAACTACCCCAATTTGCTCGTACTCACCTATATGCGCGAAGCGGGCAATATCAACAAAGACTTAGAAAAAAACATACAAGGCTACCTCCAAACAGGCTACGGCAGACTCACAGGCTACGAAAGCAAACAAGGCGGTTTCCATTGGTGGGGCTACGACCCCGCACACGAAGGCTTGACAGCTTACGGACTTATGCAGTTTGTAGATATGAAAAACGTCTACAACGTCGACGAAAAGCTGATTGAGCGCACTACCAAATGGATGCTCTCCCGCCGCGATGGCAAAGGCAACTGGCAAATCAACCCCAACTGCCTCCACACTTGGACTCCAGGCGAACCCGCACAAGCCTACATCACTTGGGCACTCACCGAAGCCAAAATGGGCAGCCAAATCGGCAAAGAAATCGACGCTACTGTTAGCGCAGGCGAAAAAACCAAAGACCCCTACGTCCTCGCCCTCGCCGCCCTTAGCCTCTACAATGTAGGCGACAACCAACGCGCCCAAAAAATGATGGACTTGCTCGTAAAAGAGCAAACCAACGGTGGCAGCTTCAACGGTAAAACCGCCAGCGTTACCCACTCCACAGGCAAAGCCCTCACGATAGAAACCACCGCCCTCGCTACCCTCGCTATGCTCAAAAGCAAGCAATATATGAGCGAAACCAAAAAAGCCATAGAGTTTATCAAGGCAAGCAAAGACTACTACGGCTACGCCTCTACACAAGGCACCGTCCTCGCGCTAAAAGCCATCATCGAGCATACAAAATCCAACAAACGCGCCGCTGAAGATGGCATTTTGGTGGTCTCCGTCGATGGCAAAGAAGTTGCCCGCGTCGCCTACAAGGCTGGCGATAAAGACATCAGCGTCCCCGCCCTTTCGCCCTTCATCAAAACGGGTAAAAACAATGTCGAAGTACGCTACGAAGGCACCAAATCCGCCATTCCCTTCGATATAACCTTCGCCTACAATACCCGCCTGCCACAAAGCAGCAAAGAATGCGCCCTCGCGCTCACGACTACCCTCGCCACGAAAGAAGCCAAAATGGGCGAAACCGTCCGCCTTAGCGCCGACCTACGCAACGCCACCAATCAAAGCGTGTCGATGGCTATCGCGCAAATCGGCATTCCCGCAGGGCTTAGCGTACAGCACTGGCAACTGAAAGAAATGCAAGAAAAACGCCTTTTCGACTACTATGAGCTATTCGATGGCTACGTCGTTTTGCACTTCGAGCGCCTGCGCGCCAACGAGATGAAAAGCATCAGTTTCGACCTCAAAGCCGATATTCCTGGCGCTTACGAAGCGCCCGCTTCCGCCGCTTACCTCTACTACACGCACGAGCACCGCACTTGGGTTACGCCCAATTCGCTGGTTATCAATTAATTGGGCGTGCCCGCTGCCCCAAAAAGGGGGCAGCGGTCGGGCTGTTCAGGGCGCAAATGTAGGGACAAGGCATGCCTTGTCCCTACAGCGCCCCTACCATCCCTCACGCAAA
>CAYXSA010000017.1:0-55590 GCA_964467315.1 uncultured Saprospiraceae bacterium
CCTGTTGCGCCTTGGCTACCAGGAGAAAAGAAGGCACCAAAGCTAAACGCAGAACCAGCAGCACCATTGGTGCCCGCAGTAGCCTGACCAGCAGCCAAAGCTGTCAATGGCGTACCATTAGCACCAGGCAAACCAGGATTACCTGCGTTACCACCATTACCACCAGGAGAAATACCTACCGAGTTGCCAGGTATAATAGGTATACCTGCCCCGCCGCTCGCGCCGCCCTGACCACCAGCATCAGCCGTTTGTCCACCAGCACCACCGCCACCACCAGCACCGCCAGCAGTCGTAAAACCATTGCCAGGGTCGCCTGCATTACCTGATACGCCGCTGCCTACACCTGCCAAACCGCCTTGCGGAACGGGAATACCGCCAGCATCACCCCCATTGCCACCAGGTACATTTACTGCACCAGCAGCGCCTATTGCACCATTCGCGCCTGCCACACCAGCAGCCCCAGCTATACCAGCTGCGCCGTTTGCGCCGTTGCCTGCATCGCCTGCATTAATCTGCACGCGAGCTATAGTATAATTGGAACAGCTGTGCAACAAGACACCATATGTAGACATACCTGGATTGCTTGCATCAGCCGTCGTAAGCGTCAAATCCTGCAAACGGAAACCTACCGCGCTATTACCCAAAAATACCGCTATATGCTCTGCATTTGGCACGCCCATAGGGTTCGCCGTAGTACGGTTGATAACCGTAGCACCAGGCGCACTCGTTTTTTCCCACAAATTCGAGGGGTCAAAACCACCTTCTATAGTCAAAAAGCTCGATACATTCAACTCTCGGTCAACATTGTACGTGCCTATAGCCATCTTAATGACCGCATTATTACATGCAGCGCGATTTATCGCCTCCGTTATACTCGTCGGGTCTAAGAAAGTACCCGCAGCACCCGCAGTGCCTGTAGGTGATACATAGATATTGATACACTCAGGCTCTGTAGGCGGTACACCTACGAATAAACAAGCCTGCTGCGTAGTCGCACAACCCGTTATGGGGTCTGTAACCTGCAAGGTATAACAGACCGTATCAGGCGCAACAGCAGGTATAATCACACCCAAAGAACTCGTATTGCCACCAACTGTGCCTGTGCCCAACGAAACCATCGCAGGGTCAAACCACTCAAACGTAGCACCTGCCACATTCGTCGTGCCTACCAAAGTCGTCGTGCCACCAGGACAAGTACGCACATTGTTCGGAGATACAGATACTATCGGTTGCGGACGAACCACTACCGTAACGTCTGCAGTAGAACGGCAACTATCTGAATAAACAGCCGTAAGCGTGTAAGTCGTCGTCGTATTTGGCGTGGCTACGGGGTTCGTTATATTCGGATTACTCAAGCCCGTTGCAGGTGTCCAAAAATAGTACGCCACATTCGGCGCAGGAGAACTACCAGATATATTCGTACTCTCGCCTAAACATATCGTATCGCTCGGCGATACCGTTACAGGCGCATTCGGATTGGCTATTACATTTATAGTATACGTGAAAAGGTTTACACCATTTAGCGGACAAGCATCATCTTCTACAGCAACCGTAAAGGTGTTCGCCCCTATATTCGCCGCTGTCGGTGTCCAGCAAAAACGCGCCGTGCGCGGATTCGTACCAGGTCCCACCACGAAAGTAGCACCAGGCAAAGCATTATCCCATGACATAAACAACTGATTTGCCGCATCGGGGTCAGTCGCTATTATATCAAAACACAACTGCGAATTGAAGCAACTCGTAGCCGAATAGTTTATTATATTCGTACCACCCGTCGGATTCGTAATACCAGAAATCGTAGGGAGGTTATTATTACAGTTGATAACTGTTACTTGTATATCACGCGTTACGGTACCTATCAACTGACCACCGCGAAATTCATTCACACGAACACAAAGAACCCCTATCTGAGTTGCATTTGGTGTGTATGCAATAGCGCCCGTTAAGGGGTCAAAGGTAGTCGTACCCGCCAAAGGACTCGCCGCAGAGCGCCCCGCATTGTATACTACAGATCCCTGTGTGGTCGGATTACAATTCGTATTTTGTGTTCCATTCGCGTTCTGACCGCGCTGACAAGCCACTAAAGCAAACGACAAAGAATCCCCATCAGGGTCTATTGCCCCTTGGTTATAAAAATTCTGCTGATTGACACAAGCAAAAGCACTCGGCTCATTCAAGAAAATGGGCGAGTTGTTACAAGGCACCAACTGACGATTCAGCGTAGCCTCAATGTACATCGTAGTTCCACCAGGATTATTGAGCGTCGTAATCGCATTGTTACGCGCATTCAAGTTGTAACGGAAACGCCAGTCGTTGCCCGTACAGTTGGAAGGCAAGGTAAAAGTTGCCTGATAAGTATGCCGCTGAACGCCATAAGGACGATTCGCACCAGATCCCGCACAGCGAGAAACCACCGACGAACACAAAGGCGTAATATCTACAGGCGTTCCGACTCTATTCAAGTTAAAAGTCGTACTCACATTACAGCTCGTAGACTGACGATGTACACAAGCCGTCGTGCCTAAGTCCACACCGTTACAGTCCCGATACACATTCAGCGTAAGACGGTACTGATTTGGCCCGATACATTCGTATTGAATGTCGCCACCCATCGCGTGCGTAGCTTTCGCCTCGCCCGCATTGAGGAGAAACACCCCCAGCAGTAAGAGTAAATTAGCCCATACAGGGGCAAACCATTTCTTTGTATTGTGCATATAGCTTGCGCGTTTTACTTCCGAAACAAAAATAGAGCTGATGTTGGTGTTGGTAGAGAGTTGCCTCATCGTATTATTAAGTGCGTGCATAACTTCAAATTATGTGCTATTATTTTGCCTTCAGTCGCCTTTTTGTTAAAAAACTTAAGACTTCTATCTTCCTGAAAGCTAAACTATAACGCAGCCTTTTTTTTATTCGTTGCCTTTGCCGCAACGCTTTTGTTAAAATAGTGCCTTATTTCTTTATTATCTCTTTTTTTTTGGGGGCTGCGCCGCGCCCAAAAGGCGCGCCGCCGCTACGCTACGGGTGCGCTGTTCGCTTAGTACAGCCGTGCAGGCAACGGCTCTACGCGCCGTGCCTGCACGGCTGCACCTGCTTCGCTTCGCTCGCAGCCCTCCGCATCGCTAGCCCTTTTGCAGACTGCCTTCTATCATTTCCTCATCTATAGACGAAGAAAGCAGTACACTCTGCTCCAAACGCTGCATATCTACAAATATCCATTGTTGCTGCTGCGGCAATACCAAAAACACACAAGCCGATGATGTCGGATGCTCGCGGTACAAAGACAGAAAACTATCTACCCGCTCCGCAGCCAACCAACCCCGATGCGCAGCCTGCTCCGCCGTCGTGCAAGCAGCGCGCCATGCAGCGCCCCGCGTTGGCAACCAAACCAAGCCTCCCGATTGCGACATATTCACTTCTGCAGCCAATACCATTAGTATCGGATATCGAGATACGCCCTCTTCGCGTATAGCCTCCAATGAGGCGCGCAATAACTCGCCATGCTCGCTCAACCATTCGTATAAATCCGCTAAATGCAGCTCCAATTCCTCCGATGTCATGAACGCAATTATATGTGATATATAGCTGATTATCAATAATTTATGTCGGTCTACACCGTAGACCCTATTCTAAAACCCAGCAAATATACATTTTTTCCCAGCTTCAAACCCTCTCCCCTACCCTATCGCCGCGTTTTTTTTCGTTTTTTTTTGAAAATAACGGACTCCGCCCCAATAACCGCGCGTGAGGGATAGTAGGGGCGCTGTAGGGGCACGGCAAGCCTTGCCCCTACAGCGCCCCGGATAGCCCGACCGCCGCCCCCGCAGGGCTTGCCCTGTGGGGGAGCGCCGCGCTTTGCGCGGTGCGGGGGCAAACGGCGGGCACGCCCAAAACGGCGCAGCCCTCCACGAAGCGAAAAAAACTAAAGCGCTCTAACCCAAAAGCGCCGCTTTCACGGTGTTGAGTATCTCGTGCACGCGCTCAATGCTTGGCGCTTCGCAATAAACGCGCAGGAGCGGCTCCGTGCCTGAGGGGCGTATCATCACCCATGCGTCTTGCCCGCGCAAATAAAATTTGTAACCGTCCAAATCCTCGACGCGCTCCACCTCGAAACTGCCGAAATGGCTAAATTTACGCGCCTTGCATTGCGCTATTATGCTGTCTTTCAACGAGTTATCTAAATGCAAATCGTATCTATCAAAAGCAAAAGTGCCTACGATTTCGTAGATTTCTTGCATGAGCTGGCGCAGGGTTTTGCCCGTTTTCGCCATAAATTCCATCAGTAAAAGCCCCATCCAAACGCCGTCGCGCTCGGGGATATGCCCCATCGCGCAGATACCGCCCGACTCTTCGCCGCCAACCAAAACGCGACGCTGTAGCATGACCTCCGCCACGTATTTGAAGCCTATCGGCAGCACCTCGTAGGCGATACCGTAATGCTCGCAGAGTCGTTTTACCTTATCCGTTACCGAAAAGGTGATGATTACATCGCCGCGATAGCCCTTATAGTGATGCAAATAGTGTGTGAGCAGCAGCAAAATGCAGTGCGAATCGACAAATTCGCCCGCCTCGTCAAACATTCCGATACGGTCGGCATCGCCATCGTTGGCAAGCCCACAAGTGATGCGCCCCGCGCTGTTTTTGATGTAGTCGGCAAGGGGGGCGAGATTGCGCAAAATCGGCTCTGGCGCTTGACCCTTGAAGGTTGGGTTGTGCTCGCAGCGCAAAAGCTCGGCATTCGGCAATAGGCGCGGCAAAATCCGCTGCCCCGCCCCATACATCGCATCGTAAGCGCAGACAATCCCCGAATTTTGGATAGCCTTCAAATCAAAAGCAGCGGTAGCCTCATCGAAGTAAATTTGTTCTAAGTCGATGTACTCCAAAAGTCCCTTTGCCTGCATTTCTGCCAGCGTGGGCAGGCTGCTACTTTCGGGCGCGTGGTCGGGTATAAGCGCCTCGACGGCGGCTATATCGCGCGGAATGCTCGGACCGCCCACAAAAGATTTTAGCTTATAGCCGTTGTAATCGGGTGGGTTGTGGCTCGCCGTGATGACCACACCCAAGCCTGCGCCGCGTTTTACCACCCCCAAACCAATCATGGGCGTAGTAATAAAATCTTTGGCGAGGTACGTTTTTATGCCGTGCGCCCCAAATACCCGCGTAGCAGACTCGGCAAAAAGTTCGCCCGCAAAACGGCAATCATGCCCGATGACAATGCTTTTTTCTAAGTCTGGCTGCGCGTGGAGCCATAGCGCTGTAGCCGTAGCCACGCGCTGCACATTGGCGACTGTGTAAGTATCCGCTATGATAGCGCGCCAACCGTCGGTGCCGAATTTAATTTTTGTTATGGAGGACATTTTTACAAGCTTGTGAGGAATGATAAATAAGCGATTTAGGGCTATCTTCACCCGCAAAAATACAAAAATCACCATATGCCGCGCCTATTTTTCTCCCTGCTTCTCTTGCTGATTTCTGTTAGTTTTGTCTACGCTCAAAATTTCGATAGCTTAGGCATACGCTACTCGGTGTGGCGGCAGTTGGTGCCTTCGCCCGCCTTGCCTAAGGAAATGCGCCACATTCAGCACAGCAACAACAATATCGACGCTTGCGCCTTCGCAGGCAAATTTTACGTCGCCTTCCGCACTGCGCCCACGCATTTTGCTTCCAAACGCACGCGCCTGTATGTGATGAGCACCCGCGATTTCCAAACTTGGGAGAAAGAAACCGAATTGCACGTGGGCTACGATATGCGCGAACCCCGCTTTTTGGTCAAAGGCAGCCGACTGCTTTTTTATTTCTTCGAGGGCGGCAAGCGCAAATTTCGCTTCGAGCCCCGACATATTTGGTGCTTAGAAACGGTAGGCAATGGCAACTGGACACCTAAGCAAAATATCAACTTAGACGGCTACGTGCCTTGGCGCTTCAAGATGCGCGGCGATACGATTTATCTAAGCGCCTACTACGGCGTGAATCTCTACAAAAACAAGCACAATGCCGATTTGCGCTTATTTCGCAGCCTCGACGGGCTGGAGTTTGAGCCCATTTCCAAAGCCCCTCAAGTCAGCACCAAAGGCGCTGAAGAGGGAGAAATAGAGTTCGACGCTGCGGGCAATCTCTGGGCGACTGTCCGCCTCGAAGGCTCTGGCGCTTATGTCGCTTATGCCCCTGCCGACAGCCTGCACCGATGGCAAACGAGCTTCGACCGACGTAAATTTGATAGCGCTTTGATGTTTCGGCGCGGGGAGGATTTTTATGTTATTGCGCGTCGACACCTGCGCGATGGCGGCTATGCCACAGCGGTAGAAGTCCCCAACAAACGCCAGCGCCGCCGCAATTTGCTGCGTTATTCCTTCGCGCGCAAGCGCACGGCTTTGTACCGTTTGGACAAGGAAAAGCGCGTTTTAGTACATCTTTTCGACTTCCCAAGTCATGGCGATACGGCTTTTCCTGCGCTTGCGCCCATCGACGAGCGGCGTTATTTCCTGCTAAATTACAGCAACAAAATCGGGCGGGGCGACAAAAAATGGCTTTGGGGGCAGTTGGGGCGCACCTATATTTACGCCACCATTTTAGAATTTGACAGGTAGTTTTTTTGGGCGTGCCGTCGCTCCCCGCCGCTAATGCGGCTTAAAGGTCGCGCCGTCGGGCTATCCGCTGCGGGTCGCTATGCGCCCCTACGCTGCTATCCCTCACGCGGCTGCCCCGCCCGAAAGGCGGGCGGGGCGGGCATACCCTGTCAAGCCATTGCATACAACGGCTCCCCTCCCCAACGCCAAAAAAACCGCAATGCCAAAAAATCGCGCGCATCAGTAGAGCCGTTGCATACAACGGCTCCCCTCCCCAACGCCAAAAAATCGCAATGCAAAAAATCGCGCACATCAGTAGAGCCGTTGCATGCAACGGCTCTACAATGCCCATACATACAACGGTTTTACGTTTTTTTATAAAATTTATCCTTTTCCCAATTTAAGGGATTATTGTCTATGTAATTTGTAATATTATCGTAGGATTTTTGGTTGCGTATGATTATATCGTAATACCTCGATTGCCAAGCAAATTCATAGCCTAATCTGCGTGCGTGTCTGCTAACCGCCGATTTGTACGAACGGATTGCAGTAGGCAAAGATTGAGCTTTCGGCGAAATGCTCGACATTGTTAGCGCTTCTGCTGGCAAATCATCTGCCTCAATATCTGGCTCTATATGTAAAACGCCGTGTAGGTGGTTGGGCATTACGACAAATGCCCCCAAGTGCAGACTCGGAAAATGGTTTTTCAACTCATGCCAAAGGATATCCGCGATCACGCCTATACGAGATAATTGCATTTTGCCCTCTTTCACTGCGCCAAAATAGTGTGCGCGGGCTGCTGTGCAAATCGTAATAAAATACACTCCGTCGCGGCTATAGTCCCACCACGAGGCACGCACCGACTCAATGCGGTACTTGTTCTTAAATTTTTCCATTACTAAAATTAGGGTAAAACTAAACATCAGGGTCTGCCAAAAAAAAACAGTCTGCCCCGCATTTAATGCGAAGCAGACCGTTTTTATTGCTCTTCTTTCGTAGCCCGTAGGGGAGTCGAACCCCTCTTGCGAGAATGAAAATCTCGAGTCCTAACCGATAGACGAACGGGCCATATTTAATTGGCTTTTTGCCTTTTCGTTTTTGGTGATGCAAATGTACGATGACTTTTTCGTACCACCAAATTTTTTAGGAGTTTTTTTTTATTTTTTGATAAAAAAATTTGCCCCCTTTCCTGTTTCGGCAAGACTAAGCCATAACCAAGACAAGGGGGCAAATAGTTCATTGGGCTATAAAAAACTGTTAACTTTCTGTTTAGTCTATTTTTGTAGAGGTGGCATTGGGCGATTGGGTGGCGTTTTTCTTGCCGATTTTGTGGTATTGGAGCAGCGCTTCATTGAGTTCGGCGAGGGTCATACCTTCTTTGACGGCGCGAATGCCGAGAATTTGGGGTGAGAGGTCTATGCCTTCTTCGTAAATTTTTTGCTTGATGGTCGACATCGTTTGCACGGCGGACTGAATAGACGCGGAGCTAATCTCGCTGGGCAAAGGAATAGAAGCCGTGATGCTGGGGTCTTGCAAGCCGATGACCTCTATACGCAGAGAGCCGTAGGCTTGTTTTTCTTTCACTGCCATACCGATAGCGAAGAGGTCGCCCAAGTTGATATTTTCGGCTTTGGCGGATATATTGGCGATGAGGCGCAGACCGACACCGACACAGGCTTCACCGACGATTTCGCCCTCTTTTCGGATTTCGATAGTCGTAAACTTAACGTAATCTTGGGTGATGATATATTGCTTCTTTTTTAGAGAAGTGCGCGAAGGTATGTAGGACATAGTGCCCGTTTTATCGACTTCGGCGACGGCGGTAAGCACCGTTTCGTTGCTTAGGTAGCGGAGCATTTCGTTTTTCGCCAGCGTTTTGATGTACTTCATCATTACGCCACCTTGCGCAGAAGATATTTCTACATCGGCGAAGTATTCTATGGGTTCGACGGGCACAAATTCGCTAAATTTGGCTGTAGGGTAATTGCCTGTTTTTTGGGCGGTAGCGGCATGAGGGGCGAAAGCGAGCGCAATGCAAGCAAAGAGCGCCAAAGAGGTGAGCATTTTAGACATAGATGAGATTGGTAGCAGGAAGATTGAATAAAAATTTGAAGTTGGGTGTGTGTTGGTGTTGTAACTGCGAATAGAGGCGATGCTCTTGGGAGTCTAAGATTGCGAGAGGGATAGGAGCGAAACCAGCAAGCCGCGCAGCGGCGAAGCTGATGCAGCGGATAGCCCGACGCGAGCAGGCGCAACGCGCCTTGCGAGGCGGCTCGCCCAAAAGAAAAAAACTTTATGGTTCGTAGTGCATCAGAAGCGGGGAGCGAGAAAAATGCTGTGCGAGCAGGTCGGCGATTTGCTCCGCGTCCGTTTGGTCGAAGGCGGCAAACTCGGTGCTATCTATGTCTAAGACGGCGATGAGGCGCTGTGTGCAATCGAAAACAGGCAAAACCAATTCGGAATTGGAGCGCGAATCGCAGGCAATATGTGCCGCATCGGCGTGCACATCATCGACAATTTGCGGCTTCCTCTCGCGGGCAGCTCTGCCGCAGATGCCTCTATCGAGCGAGATATGCAGGCAGGCGGGCGTGCCCTGATAGGCAGAAACCTGTAGTGCACCCTTGTGCAAGACATAAAACCCGCACCAGAAAAAGCGTTGCCCAAAGTGTTGACGCAAGACGGCGACAACCGTAGACATTTTTAGCATGAAATGCGTTTCTTCGCCCAGAATTGCTTCCAATTCCTGTTTGATTTGCGCATAAGTCGCCAATTTTTGGCTAATGGTATCTGTGTTTTCCATATCTATTACGACAAAATTATAGCTTATATTGCGAGCATACAATATACAAACAATAACTGTAAGATAGCAGCCTATAAACGGCATTGCGCCCCGACGGTATAAGTTTTTTTCGTATATTTGTGCCCTTTATTCACCGCAAAATCTACCTTTCTCCCATGCGTACACTATCGCTCGCCTTGTTTGCTATGTTTTTCGCTATTTTCAGCCTTGCGGGCTGCAAAAGCGACAAGCCCGTCGACAATAGCGCCAAAACAGAAACCAACAAACCAGCCCCCGCACCCACACCCGCCGCAGACCCATTTGAAGAATTCCTAACAGCCTTCAAAGCAGCCGTAGCCGCCAACGACGGCGAGCAAATCGCCGCCCTAATGCAGTTTCCACTCAATGACGGTATATTCACAGATAAAGCCGCTTATTTGGAAATGCACAATTCGGGTCTTTTCGATAAAAACTACCAAGAGCAAGTCGCCGCTTGCAAAAAAAGCGCTTGGGTAGAAATGGATACCAACGGCAAAAAAAGCTTAGGTATGACCCTCTTCAGCCCTGCCAATGCCGATGGCGTAGGCGAATCAAGCATTACCATCAGCATCGAAATCATCAACGGCAAATACAAAATCGTGGGTATGCAGATGGCAGGCTAAAACAGCCCCCAATCGAGTAAAATACCAAACGCCCAAGACTGCCAATTTAGCGGTCTTGGGCGTTTTTCTCTTGTATTCTGGCGGCTTAAAGCTTAGCAGCCTGCGTACAGCTGCTCTTTGAGTGCGTAAATGGTATCTCCGTCGTCCGCTTTGCCCGTAACGTTGAGTTCCATATCTTCTTGGAAGCTTTCCAGCGCCGCACGGGTATTGCGCCCGATGATGCCGTCAATCGTACCAGGGTCGTAACCCGCGAAGTGCAGCAACAACTGCAATACTACGCCGCTCATCGTATAGTTACCTTCCATGAAAGCACCATGCAATGCGTCGAAAGTATCGCTATCGGCTTCGCCCGTATTGTCTAAGCCGTAATTGTCCTGAAATTGCGAAATCGCCGCACGCGTATTGCGTCCGATAATACCGTCTAAAGTTCCTACACTGTAGCCCAAGTAGGCAAGCATTAACTGGATTTTTTGGTCTTCTGCGTCGTAAGGCATGAGGGGAAAAAAATTGGTGAACTAATAATAAGCCGAAAATTAGCATAAAAACCAATATAGGCGCTCTTTTCAAGGCAAATTATTTTCCTTGCCTTATATATTCACATTTTTTAGATACTGCATATAGAACTGCACCATCGCCGCAAAGGCTTCCGTGCTGATGCGCTCGTCGATGCCGCTGCGCTGACGCTCATAGTCTTCGCTTGTCAGGCGCAAGGGCGCAAACTGCAAAACAGGCGTATTTTGATACTGAAAATAAGCCGCCGACGTAGCGCGCTCGCTGCCTGCGGGCAAAACGATGATATTCGTTTTTAGTTGCTTTAGGGTCGTTTGTAGCATCTGAAAGGAGGCAGATTTTTCGGAAGCAGCGCTTAGGGAGGTCTGCGCATAAAGCGGCTCAAAACGCAGGCGCACTGTATCGCCCAGCAATTTTTTCCAAGCCGAAACTGCCAATTCGGGCGGACAATGCGCGGGCAAATGCAAATGCAAATCCGCCTGCACGCGCCCATCGCTGCCGCTCACCGCCAGCGCCTGCCAATGCGGCTGCAAAGCCGCCATTAGTCGGGGCTGTGTTCGCAGCCAATCACGCACGCGCCAGCCCAAAAAACCGCGATTAGCTGCTGTGAGCCGAGCAAAAAAAGGCAATTCTGCCGCTGCCTGTGTAAGGAAAATATCGTTTGCCTCCGTTTGGCTATCCCAAGCAGGTTGCCAATTTTTGAGCTGTTCGAGGGCAGCATTTAGCTCTTCGCTGCGCTCGGCGCTTAGGCGCAAACCCAAACGATGCGGCTGCAAACTGCCGATAAGCGCCACATCTGCCTGTATATCGGCAAAGGGCGCGCTTTGTATCTGGCTGCCCGCCGCTAAAATGTGCAAAAATGGCGTTTCGTACAGCTTAAAAGCCGCCGCAAGCTGGCGCACAGAAGGCGCATTTGCCTGCGTTTCGTCGCCCGCCAGCAGCAAATATATCGTGCGGCGCGGCACAAAACCCGCCCGCAGCAGCTCTTCCCAAGCCGAAAGTATGGCTACTGCCGCCGATTTCCCTTGCAAACTGCCCGCACCCCAAACGTAACCACCCTCGATTTTACCCGCAAAAGGGCTGTATTTCCAGCGCTCCAGCGTCTGCAAATCGGGCTCTTGTAAGTCATAATTTGCCAGCAAAAGCACGGCGGGCGCGTTTTCGTCGCTACCCGCCCATTTGTAGAGCCGCGTCCTGCCCTCCGCCCAATCGCTCTGCTGCGTGCGCGCCTGCACGAGCGGAAACGCCGTCGGCAGCCACTCGCCCCAGCGCTGAAAAGCCTTTTGCTGCGCCTCGCCCGCCTCCGTATAAGTCGTGGGGATTTGCAAAGACTCACTCAAACGCTGCACACAAGCCGCCGTATCTATCGCCGCCGCCTGCACAAGCACAACTTGCCCCTGCATCGATACGCAGGTCTGCGCCCTAAATACCGCCACGCTCGACAAGACCAAAACCGCAAAAAGCAAAATCAAGTATATCAGTTTCCGCATGATGTATCCAATATTTATGTCTTTCTTTTTTTGGGCGTGCCCCCGCGCCGTAGGCGCGGGGTCGGGCTATCCGCTGCATCAGCCGCCTGCGGCGGCTGGTTCCGCTC
Organism: uncultured Saprospiraceae bacterium; assembly: GCA_964467315.1. Classification (GTDB taxonomy): domain Bacteria; phylum Bacteroidota; class Bacteroidia; order Chitinophagales; family Saprospiraceae; genus JAAFIM01. Next base: position 12,112 of record CAYXSA010000017.1, read on the forward strand.
CTATCCCTCACGCGTGGGAGACGCAATAAATTGCGTCTCCACAACAACCTATTCGGTTCATTCGGGCGGTATCGCTTCGTTTTATCTAAAAATACGTTGTATATTCGGGCTTTAGCGCCAGAAAAAACGATCACAGATGGTGTAGAGACGCAATTTATTGCGTCTCCCACGCGTGAGGGATAGCAGTGGAAGCGCGTAGCGCTGGAACGCATAGCCCGACCCCAGCCCCTTTTTGGGCTGGGGGCACGCCAAAAAAAATAAAAATTATTTCGCCCGATTGCGCGAAATCAACCAAATCAGCAGCCCCAAAACCGCAGCGCCCAGCACTACATAAACAGGCAGCCTGCCCGCGCTGCTGCTCAATTTGTCAAGATTGAGAGGGCGGCTATCGCCCATCTGCACGAATGCCGACCAAAAGGCAGGGTGTGCGGCAACACCTTTTGCGCGCTGAAGATATGCTTTTTTGGCTTCCTGTAGGGCTTGGTCTTTGCTTTTTCCTGCCTGTAATTGCTCATAAAAAAGACTCATCAGCAGCGCCGTCGTTTGGTCATTGACCGACCAGAGAGAAACGAGCAGCGCAGGCACACCAGCATAAGCGAAGGCACGCGCCAGCGAAGCCGTGCCATTGCCCTTCTCGAATTTGCCGTAACCCGTCTCGCAGGCGGAGAGCACGACGAGTTGAGCGCGTAGCTGCAGGCGGCTGATTTCGTAGGCATAGAGAAAATTATCTTCGCCTGCCTTGCTGCTCTCGCTCATTGCCAGCGAGGAGCGCAAGGGCGCAGCCTCGTCCAAAATGCCGTGCATGGCAAGATGTATCATATCGGCATCGGCGGCGTAGCGCTTAAATTGAGCCTCATCGGCATCTGCCCCAAATAGGAACGTACCGCTTGGAAACAAATCGCGCAGCATTTCGACCTCTTCGCGCACGGCGAGCAGGGGTTTTAGGGCTTTTCGCAGGGCTTTTTGCGCAAAACTGCGCTCCAACGTATCGGCAGGAGCAGGCAGCGAATAGTCCGCCGCAAGTGCCAAAAATCGCCCTCCTCCGCTCGCCGTCGGTTTTTCGCTGATGCTATTTTTCCAAAGCAGGGAAGAAAGATTGTAAGAAATTGCAAAATCGTGCAGCAAATACGGCAGCTCGCTGTAGGGCGTTTGCGCATCGGCGGAGGCAGTCAAAAAAGCCTCAAAGGGCAGATGCGCCAGCCTACCATCAGGCACGATAATGAGCCTTTGTATATCTTTTGCGTCGAGGAGCAGCGGTTTTAGGAGTTGTGCGTAGCACCAATGCGCCGATGTAGTGTAGCGCAGGTGGGCGCTGTCGGGCATTTCGCGTATAGCCTCGTAGTCGCTTAGGGCTTTATGCAGCCTATCGATTTGGGCGTTTATCTCAGCGGGCGAGGGGCTAAGCAGAATTAAACGAAAATTGGATTTGTCGATATAAAAGGCATAAGCCCCGCTATCGGTGAGCACATACTCGATAAGGGCGGTACGAGGGGGCAGGAATTTTTGTATTTCGGTAGATTGGAGTTTGGGCGCTTGGGACTGTAGGGCAGCGTATTTGGGATAATCGAGCTGAATGCGCTCCTGTAGGGTGTTTAGTTGCAGATTGAGGTCATTGAATAGGCGCTGTAGGCTGTCTTTGCTTGCTTTGGGCTGCTGTTCGAGGAGTTGGGCGCGTATGCCTTGCTGCTGGGTCTGTAGGCGTTGCTCTATGCGTATGAGCGTATCGGGTACGCCGCCGAAGCCCTTTAGGCGCTCGCCCTGTAGCGCCCGCTGCAAGAGCGCCGATTTATTGAATTGTGCCAACTCGAAGGCTTTTTCGGGGGCATTGAGCAGGGCGGGCATAGCGAGGCTAAGCCATTCGCCGCTTTGCTTGAGTAAGCGCAGATGCTCCGTTTCTTGGGTGAAGCGTTCGCGGCTTTTTTGGAGTAATCGGGTGCTGGTAAGCGCCAATAATTGCTGCTGTTCGTGGTTGGCTTCGTAGGTAAAAAAAACTTCTAAGCCTGCAAGGACTATATTTATATGCCGCTGATGCAAAAAATCTACTTTCAAAAGGCTATCCGCCCAAGCCGCATCTATGCGTAGGCTTAGGGGCGCGTCGCAAGCCTGCAAAAGCACTTCTTGCAGGGTCTGCCGCGCCCGTAGGGTATCGCCTCTGAGGTAGTAGCCTTCGGCTAAGTTAGCGAGGGCGGATAAGTAATTCGGGTGTCGTTCGCCTGATTGGGTTTTGTGCAGGCTTGCCGACTGTTCATAAAGCCGCACAGACTCGGCGTATTTATGCTGTCGTAGATAAAGCAGCGCCAAATTATTGAGGTTGATAGCGTAGTCGCTGTGTTCTTTGCCTACAGCGCGCACAATTATCGCTTGCGCCTGCAAATGATATTTTTCCGCCTCTTCGTAGTGCTTCATAGAGTAGTATAAAGCGCCGAGATTGCTCAAGCTGAAGGCATAATCTATATTATCTTCGCCTAAGACGGTTTTGAGTATTTGGCTGGACTCCAAATAGGCTCGCTCGGCTTCTTCGTAGCGCCCTACTTGCTCGTAGATGCTGGCGATATTATTGAGGGAAACTGCATAAGAGGGGTGTGTTTTGCCGAGTAAGCGTCCGCGCAATTCGAGGGCTTCCTTTAGCAGGGCTTCGGCTTCGCTGTATCGGTGCATATTTTCGTACAAAACGGCTAAGTTGTTGAGGCTGCTGGCGTATTCTTTGCTTTCTTTGCCGAGTGTGCGGGCGCGAATGCCTAAGGCTTCGAGATTTAGCTGCTCCGCGTTTGGATAGTCGCCTTCATTAAAGCGCAAAGTTGCCAGATTGTTAAGTATAAGCGCGTAATCTTTATGCTCTTTGCCTGTCAGCGTTTTTTGTCCTCTTAGTGCCTGCTCGTATAAGGCGGTAGCTTTGCTGTGGTCGCCCATAGCGCGGTATAAAACGCCCATAGCGCTACAAAGTTCGATGTAGTTTTCTGAAGTTTCTTTGCCCTTTTCTTCGAGTATTTTTTTTGTTTTTAGGTAGTAGTTTTCTGCTTTTTGGAAATCGCCCAAGCGGTATAAGCAGGCAGCCAATTTATAGCAAATATCGGCATATCGCAGCGGGTGTTTGGCTTCCGACTCCATCGAAAGCAGGCTTTCCCACTGCGTTTTTGCTGCTGCGTAGTCGCCTGCATCTTGGGCGCATTGGGGGCTGGCGTAAAGAAAGTCCAAATAAGTTGTATCTGCTGCGCCGAGTTCTTTTAGGGCTTGGGCGGCGGCTTTGTTGGCTAAGGCGCTCGCCTGCACACAGTCGCCTGCTGCGTATAGGGTATTGATTTGTTGGGCGAGGGTATCGAATTTGGTTTTGGTCGCTTGGGCGCTTGCGCTGGTCGCAAAAAGTAGCATCAAGGCGCAAAGTACAATTTTTGTGCTCACAATTTGGCGAGGTGGTAGGTTGTGGAATGCTTGTATTTATCGCACAAAGATAAGGAAAAATTAGATGTTTTGTGTCTGCGCTTGCCCCGCCGCCCTTTGCGGCGGGGCAAGCGCGTGAGGGATTGTAGAGCCGTAGCATGCTACGGCTCAGAAAGCCCGACCCCAGCCCCCTTTTTGGGGCTGGGGGCACGCCCAAAAAAATGTTTGGCGAGCCTGCAAAAATTGGCGTACTTTGGAGCGCTCAAACGACCACAAAAGACGACAAACACGCTTTATGAAAATTCTGCATATCCGCCTCAAAAATATCAATTCCCTGCGCGGCGAACAGTTCGTAGACCTCGACTCGCCACCTATCAAGCACGCGGGACTTTTTTTGATAGCAGGCAATACGGGCGCGGGAAAATCGACCCTACTCGATGCGATTACGCTGGCTTTATACGGGCGTATTCCGCGCAATCCTACGGAAAAAAACCCTTCGCAAGTCCTCACACATGGCGAAACGGAATGCTACGCGGCGCTGCGTTTTCGCATTTTCGACAGGGAATATACGGCGACTTGGGAGTGTAGCCTGCACGGCGTAAAGGGCAGAAAAGGCAATGCCGACCGCATAGAATATAAGGTTCGGCGCAAAATCGCCGACGAGGCGGGCGTACTTTTGTCGGGCGATAAAATGAGCGACGCGCAGACGAAAATAGACGAAATACTGCAAAATCTAAGCTTCGAGCAATTTACGCGCTCTATTATGCTGGCGCAGGGCGATTTTGCGCGGCTGTTGCGCGAGGACGAAAAGCAACGCGCCGATATTTTGGAGCGCATCACCAATACTCAGCACTATAGCGAGCTTTCGCGGGCGGCACACGAGCGACACAAAGCCGCAAAAACCGCCTTAAAAACCCAAAAAGATAAACTCGAACAGTCCAATAGCCAAAGCCTACAAGAGTCGGAAGTGGAGCAACTGCGCGCAGACGTAGCCGCCCTTCAGCAGGCACTTGCCGCTCTACAGGCACAGGAAAAAAGCGATTTCGACACCGCGCAGCAACTCGCCAAAAGTCAACGCTTGGGCTACGAAATAAACGAACTAACCAATCGCATCTTAGACCAAGAAACGGCATTAAATGACCTAAAACCCGATTTGCAGCGCCTGCAAGCACATCGCAAAGCCGCCCCGCATAAACCTTTGTTGGATACGGAAACCCGTTTGCAGCAGCAAATACAGCAGCTAAAAACCGAGCTGCAAACGACAGAAGCCAGCCTGCTGCCCCTGCAAACCCAACTGCAGCAAGCACAGCGCGAACGCATCGCCGACCAGCAAAACGTAGACGGCATCAAAGAAGAAATAAAGCAACTTCAGCCCCTTTGGGAGGAAGTTCGCGCACTTGATATCGAGATTGATAGACTTCGCAACGCCCAAAGCGAAAGCCAAAAACAAATACAAAGGCTACAAAACACCCAAGAAAAGGAACAAAAAGCCGTAGAGGCAGCAGAAAAAGAATTTTTGCAACTACAGCAAGAAATAGAAGAAATTGATGAATGGTTTAGAAAAAATGCGCCCCAACTCGTAGCGCAAGACCACCTAAACAAAATCAGCAAAAAAATAGATGCTTATTTGGGCGAAGAGGCTAAAGTTAAATACCATCAAGCAGAGGAACAAAAATGTGTCGTTGCTCTTGCCAGCAATGACCGTGCACAAGTAAAAGCCAGCGCTGAATATGCTACCATTAGCAGCATCGGAGATAAATTAAAAGAACAATACAAAAGCTATCTGAAGCTATATAATCTCCAAAACGACGACTACAAACTGTCGGAAAATTTGCAATCCTTGCGCGAACGCGCAGAAAATAGTACACAGTATATAAGCGACTTGAAAGAATTGCAGCGCTTGTACGAGGTGCTAAAAAATACAACAAAAGAGATTGATGACACACATCAAGAAGGCATAGACCTAAGCGAAGAGCGTGAGCGCTTGAATTATGATTACCACGAGTTACGGCAAAAAGACATAGAGGATAAACGATGTCAAATCGAACAGCTTCGGCGGCAGCATGATAAACACAGTTTCCAACTGCAAGCCCTGCACTATCGCCAACATCACCTACTCGCGGGCAACGAATGCCCTGTTTGCTTACAAATTTGCCATACGCCGCCCAATAATAACAACAACGACTTTGAGCGCAGTATAGCCCAAATACTATTGGAGCAAGAGGCGGCGGAAAAAGCTTACGAAGCTGCCAAAAATGAGGCTCAAAAAGCCTATGCAGATATAAAACTTTTCGACGCTCAAATTACCGATATCATCAGCCGACGGCTGCCCGCTTTGCACGAACGCGAACGGCAGACCTATGCCCAAATGGAAAAAATACTCGGAAATGACCGTTTTGATACCCTGCGCACCGTCAGCAATATCACCCCCCATATCCTAAAACAACTACAAGATAATTTTGAAAGCCAACGCCAAAGCTTACAGCAGTTTCTGGAGCGACAAGCACCCGAATGGCGCGAAAAATACGCCGAGTACAAACGCAACTTCCTCAGCAAAGAAAGCGAAATCTCCAAACTCAAAGCCGAAGATGCCAACTTACGCCAACAGCGCGCGCAGAGCAACGCCGAACACAGCAGCGCCGCTATAAAAATGCAACAACTCAAAGAAGATATTAGCCAATTTTTTCAGTACTACCAAACCGACAATAGTAGCGAAAACTGGGAAGAAAGTTTAAAATATCTTGAAAGTATCGCCAAATTAGAAAGCGACTACGAACGTAAAAAAGATATCAATAGCAACCAACAAAAAAACACCAAAAAAAACAAAACCATCGCCCAAGATCGCCGCGACGATGCCCGCAAAGAGGCTGAAGAACAAATACTACTCCTCCAAAAACAGCAAACCGAAGCTCAAGAAAAACAAAGCGCCCGCCTACTCCTCCTGCCCGCCGAGCAAAGCCCACAGCAGCAAGAACAAACCTACCAACAACGCCTCGACCAAGCCGAACAACAACGCCGCCTAAGCAGCCAATACGCCCAAGAACTCCAGCAAAAAAGCGCAACCACCGAAGGCAAAATCGAAGCCCTCCGCAACCAAATCCAACAGCAAAGCGCAGCCCTAAACGAGAGCCAAGAACAACTTGCCCGCATCTGCATAGGGCTAAACCTCCAACACAGCGACCAAATCCGCCGCTGGCTTTTGAGCGAAAGCGAAGCCCAACACATCGACAAAACCGAACAAAGCATACAACAAAACATAGCCCACCTGCACCAAACTATCCAAGAAAAGGAGCGCGAACTGCAGCATCTGCCCCCCTTCGATGAGCAAGCCCTCGCAGAATTGAGCGCCCAACTCGCCGAAACGAAAATAAATATCGGCGAAAAAATACGCGAAGAAGCCCAAAAAAGCGAAAAAATCGCCCAATACGAACGCCAAAAAGACGCACTCGCCCAGCTTCTAAACGAGCACAACGCCGCCGAACGCGAAGAATTGCGCTGGCGCACTATCGACGCGCTCATCGGCTCCGCCGACGGCGCAAAATTCCGCAATTTTGCCCAAGCCATCACCCTGCGCCGACTCGTCGAACTCGCCAATAGGCATCTCGCACGCTTCGTGCGCGGACGCTATCGCCTGCGCCAAACCCAACCCGATAAGCTCGATTTGCAAATCGTCGACACCTTCCAAGCCGATAGCAGCCGCTCCCTGCACAGCCTTTCGGGCGGCGAAACCTTCTTGGCATCGCTCGCCCTCGCCCTCGCGCTCGCCGATTTGGCGGGCACCAACATACAATTCGAGTCGCTTTTTATCGACGAAGGCTTCGGTACACTCGACGCGGACACGCTCCAAATCGCCATCGACAGCCTCCAAGCCCTACGCCATAGCGGCAAAACCGTCGGCATCATTTCGCACGTCGACATACTCCAACAGTCCATTCACACGCAAATCCACATCGAACCCATAGGCGGCGGCTTCTCTCGCGTCAAGGTGCGAAACTTATAAAAAGGTCTGTTTTTTTGGGCGTGCCCCGCGCCCTGAAAAGGGGCGCGGGTCGGGCTATTCGAGCCGTAGCTTGCTACGGCTCTACTATCCCTCACGCGGTTTATCCCGCCGCGCAAAGGACGCGGCGGGCGCAGCCCCCAATATCGACAGCAAAAAATCCCGCAGCTGCTCCCCCTCATCGGCATAAAAACAGACCTGAATCGGCAGCACAAAAACGGCAATTTGCAAGCGCCGCAGCTGCGCCGCAAAGGGCAATAGGCGCTGCGCATCTTTTTCCGTCGTCAGCAGCAAATCCGCCCCCCAACGCAGGGCTTCAGCCCCGATAAAATCTATATCGGCAGCCGAAAACGCATGATGGTCGGCATAGGCAAGCGATAAGACTTCAGCAGCGTTTTCCTGCGCAAAATCCAGCAAAGCCGCAGGGCGCGCGATGGCAGTAAGCAAAATTATTCGGCTTTGCGCCAACATCTGAAAGGGCAAAAGTTGGGCTACCTCGCCCAAAGCGTAGGGATTTTGATAGTTGTAGAAAGAGAAAAAAACGGGCGCGCAGGCATTGTACACGCGTATGCGCGCAAGGCAGTCGGCGCGGGCTTGCTCCGACATTTTGGGCGGGCACTGGCTCACGATGATAGCAGCGGCACGCTGCGCCCCACTGCGCCCCTCGCGCAGATTGCCCGCAGGTAGCCAATAATCCTCAAAAAAAGGCGCATCATAGGCAGTTAGCAGTATTTCTGCATCGGCTTGCAGCGCCCAATGCTGCATCGCATCGTCCAAAATCGCCAAAGAGCAGCGCGGAAAGTTCTTTTGCAGCCATTCCAAGCCTTCGCGGCGCTGGCGGGCAACGATAACCAGCGTATCGGGCAGCTGGCGCTTGAGCCATAGCGGCTCGTCGCCGACATCTGCCGCCAAATTATCTTCTGCGACGCAAATCATTTGCCGCGTTTTTCTTCCGTATCCGCGACTAACAACAGCAATCGGCGAAAAATACGCCGCCAAAACCTCCACCAAATAAGCAGTATGCGGCGTTTTTCCCGTGCCGCCCGTGCTTAGATTGCCGATTTTTAGGGTCTTTATGCCCTTCGCTTGCCAAGCCCCGCGCCGCCCCCAGCAGCGCAGCAGCCAAAAGCCCAAAGCGTAGAGAAAAGAAAAGGGAAACAGCAAAAAACGCCAGCGACGCAGAAAAAACATAAGCATATAATAGTTGGAAAAACATAACAAACATCGGCTTTTGAGAATTATTTCGCCTTTTACATCGCAAGGTAACCAAATAAAATTTGGCACTTAACATTAAGTTGACAAAAATCAAAGGTAAAATTGTCATACAAGCATCAATAAGAATGACATTTGCCGAAAATGCAAATTTTTTAGAAAAAACTTAGTTAAAAATTTGTTAGCCCCAAACGTATGTGCTATCTTTGTAATGCAAAACAACCAAACAAATTTTTTTCTCACAAACTAAACGAGAGAGTTATGAGAATATTTAGCTTCTTGTTGGCTTTGGTTATCGGTTTCGGTGCCTCCAACACATTCGCTGCTGCTCCCAATGCAGAAGACAAAATGGTAGCTGTAGTCCTTCTTATGGACGATGGTGATGACAAGAAAGTAGTTACTACTATCTTCACTACACTTATGGCTGCCGAAAAAGTCGCTCAGACTTTGGATATCGAAATGATTATGTCTGATGATCCCATCGATACAGACGTATTCGTTTTCGCCCTCAAATCAGAGGAGCAAAAAGACCTTACTATGAAAATGTTCGACGAAGAGGGCTACGAACTCGCCGCTCACCGCACACTTTCAGTAGACCAAGGCAACAACTACAACGGTTTGAATGTGTCTACGCTCAACGACGGCACATACATCTTCGAAGTACAAGATGCTGACGGCGCTTCTATGACTCGCAAAGTAACTATCAATCGCGGCAACTAATCCAAATTAGTAGCTTATCGAATATAGCGCTTACACAGGTCTAATTCAAACGCAGCCAGATTGCAATAGCAGTCTGGCTGTGTTTTTTTTGTGTACTCGCTGCTTTCTCCTATCTTTACCGCTTATAAGCGTTTGTTATTTTTTCTTTATCCAACAAAATAGGTGCTTAGGGAATCGTGTGCAAATCACGAACTGTCGCGCAACTGTAAGTAACACCCCAAAGGCTCGCGCCCACCACTCCACTCTATGCCCACTGCCTCCAAAGCGGGAAGGGCGGCGCGATGCTGTTACAAGTCAGGAGACCTGCCTATTTTGCTTAGACGCTGCTTCACGCGAATTGGAGCAGCGGGAAAACGTATGCAATATCGCTTCGTAACTTCTTTTCATTCTTCAACGAAAAAGTAACACGAAGATGCAAACACAGAATTTTAGCCGTTTTTTGATGCGCTGCGGCGCGCTATTTTTGGGGGCTTTAAGCCTTAGCAACACAGCAGTACAGGCGCAACGCAGCGTCTTGGAAAGCGAAATTATCGTCGTGCACGGCGGACTTTTTGGCGGCAGCGACTTTGCGCATATCGGTACACTTGGTCAAACAGGCATTTATACAGCCATCGACACCGTGCGCGTCAACTCCGTCCAAGACCTATACATAGAGAGGTTCGAGAGCCCTAACGCTTTAGGCGAGCATATCGGCTACCTCGCCGCAGAAGATAGCATCGTAAAATACGACTTTTTGGCACGCCAGCGCCTAAACGCGGTGGCTTTCGGCAGCGTACTTACCTCGCGCCTGCGCACTTCGGGCGATTATCTCCTTGTGGGTAATCAATACGGCAGCAGCAACAACAACCTACGAATTTTCGATAAAAATACGCTCGCCTATATCGACAGCATACCCGAAATCGCGCAAGGCGTAAAAGATATCGTGGTCATCGGCGATACGGCTTTCATTGGGCAAAATCTCAACGATTTTAGCACCAATTTCGTAGATTCTCTGGGCTATATCTCTGCCATACGCGTCTCTACTCAAGAATGGCTTTACGACGATACCCTCAACGCGATGGGCTACGACTTGGGGCGCATGACCCGCCTAAATGCCGACAGCGATACGCTCGTCAGCGTCAACCCGATTAGCAATACGATTTCTTACTACAACTGGCGCACTCGCCAAAACTCTACCGTCGCCGCGCCCGCCAACGTCATCTTGCAGACCTTGCAAACGGGCAACAATATGTATCATATTTTGGGCACTGCAAGCACCTATTATATGCCTTTCAACGATGCCATCGGGCGCTACGATTTGGCGACCAATAGCGTCGTAGAGGATAGTTTTATCACGCACGGGCAAACCACGCCTTTTGTGCAGGGTTTTGCCTTTTACCCCGATGCGAATATGGGACTTTTTTACGTTTCCAAAATTGATTTTATCAATCAAGCCAACAATATCGGCTTCATTTACAACGACAATGGCGATAGCACAGGCACTTTTGCTTTGGGTTTTTCGCCCGAAATTTTGGAGCGCTGGTACTATATCGGACTTAGCGCAGAACGCCAAAACGAGCTGCAAGCGCCCAGTTTTGTTGCTTTCCCCAATCCGACTGCCGACGGTTTGCAGACCTTGCGCGCGCAGGCGAGCGAGCAGGGGCGCAGGCTCATTGTCGTAGACGTAGCGGGCAGAGAGCTGCAAAACATCGAATGGGCAGCAGGCGTGGAGCAAATCAGGCTCGACCTTAGCACTTACGCGGCGGGCATTTACTGGTTGCAACTGCGCAGCGATGCGCAGACCGTCGGGCGTAGCTGGCAGCGCGTCCAAAAACTCTAAACTGCGTTTTTTTATGGCGTGCCCGCGCCGCTAAAAAGGCGGCGCGGTCGGGCTATGCGGGGCGTATCCCCATCGCCCCTGAAGGGGCGAATGTTGATTCGCCCCTACTATCCCTCACGCAAAACTTGCCTCCGCGCCAAAGGGGCGCGGGGCGCAAATTACATGACCACCTTTTATGATTTTGTGTATCCGATAGCCAATTTGTTTTTTTTGGCGCTGTGGTTGCCGATGGCGCATTTTTATCCAAAGCAGACGAAAATTGTCGCAATAAATGCGCTTTTGCAATTAGCGGCGATACTATTTTATACCTTTTTATTGGAAGGCAAGTATTTAAATGTAAGCCCTTATAGTTGGCATATTGAGCACTATTTTATGATGTTTATTTTTCAAGCCTTGCATATGTTTATGGCTTGGGCAATGATAGCATCGAAGCGCAGCGCCGATAAAAATTAGTTCTACCGCCCCACGCCCTTTTGCTCCCCTTTGGGTCGTGTCTACTTCTACCGCCCCGCCCGCCCTTTGCGGGCGGGGATTTTTTTTGCGTGAGGGATAGTAGGGGCGAATCAACATTCGCCCCATTTTGGGGCGATGGGGATACGCCCCGAATAGCCCGACCGCAGCCCCTTTTTAGGGCTGCGGGCACGCCCCAAAAAACATAAAAAAAGCCAATCCCTTTTGAAAAAAGTTGTATATTTGCTCCCATTCCCTTGATTATTCATCTTCTTTATAAACCACCCATACCAAAAATAAGCCATTTTAAAAATGAAAACGGGGGGGGGCGACCTCTCTGCACTAAAAACCCGCATTGCCGAACTTTACAAAGAGCATAGCACCGTAATTATGCAAATTGCAAAAAATGCAGCAGGCGAGTTTGCGCCACATCAAAAGGCTATATCTGCGCTTTTGCCGCGCCTGCAAAAAGCCCAAAAGGGCGAAACCGTCGAATTCAGCGAAGCCGAAAAGGCGCAATTACAGTCGGCAGCAAAAGCAGGCGAAAAACTGCTTAGCTTGTCGGGTATTTTCCCTGCAGCCATCGCCGAGCAACTGAAAACGATGCTGGGGCTGGCAAAGGCGGCAGGCAGCACAAGCCAAAAAGTGGCTAATGCTAAACAGCAGCAAGACCTGCCACCCAAAATTATAAAACGGTCTTTGGACTTTGTACCTGCAAAGATTGAGTTTTATATGAATGGAAAGCTTGTAAGAACTGAATCTGTCAACGTAATAGAAAGAACACAGCCTTTAGTTCTAAAATTAGTCGGCGGAATACCGCTTTCGCGGGAAGATAACCCACAAGCATTCGACCAATACAGCGAATCGTCAGGTATTTGTATTACAGGGCATGACCGCAACAAAAAAACTCTTAGGTATGAAGAAAGCTTTATTTTCACTATGCAAACTCCAGCAATCGAACTGCAAATTAGCTGGTATGGCGATGGAGAGCAAGAATTTCCTATTATGATAAATGGTGCTGCGGGCATATTTTCACCAGAGGGCTCAAACAAAAAGGATTATTGGAAAGATTCGCCAGTGGCTGACGTTATTTGTACGGAAACTGGCTCAACTCTAAGTGAACACGATGCTCTGTTTTTAGACGGAGGAGGTTCCGCGCTTGGCTCAAATGCAAAAGCATCAGCGAACTATCGCATTAAAGATGGCATAGCTGAAGCAAAAAAACAGGCTCCCCTTATTTTTTCCAAACTTAAGAAAAATACAGAAGGGAAAATAATTCAACGTATCCAAGTTTATACCCATAGTAGGGGTAGTGTGTATGGCAATGCCTTCATAACCCAACTAAGGTTAGAGATACAAAATCAAAAAGCCTTGTTTGAAAATCCTGATGATGTGATTGATTCTGTCTTCCACTTAGACCCACACCAACCCGATTTTATTCGGGTCGTTCCATCCAATTTTCCAACAGTAGCCATTGCGCACGACCAATCAATGCTTGGTGGGATTGAAAAAATGGAAGGGGACGTTTTGGGGATTGAAACAGATAATAGAACAAAACACACTTTCGATTCAGCAATCTCTGAATTTGCAAGAGCATGGAAAGGAGAGGTGATTGAAAGTCCTTCCCAACACAGCCTAAACACATTTGCCGCTGAACTCTCAAGCGCATTAGAGCAGCACAATGAGAATAACTATTATCTCGTTGACGATAAATATAAGGGCATTGAGGAGCGATTTAAAGATAAAACAGTAACCATAAATCGTCCAGAGTAAACTACAAGTTGAAGGCTGTTTGCAAATCACTTTTAATAGAGATAGGCTTGGCTATAATTTTTTTCTCTCCTTGATGTGCAGCATATTTTGATGTGCTTGTTAATCCCAAACGGCAAGTTCATAGCTTTATCAAAATGAAGCTATGAACTTTTTTATAACTCTAAAATGTAAATTATGATTTTATTCTTTCTAATTCCCGTTTTCAACATATTAATACTTTTTTTTTGGCTACCGCTGATAGGAGAGGCTAAAAATCATCGTTGGGCTATTTTTGTGCATTGGATAGCCCATATTGTATTGCCTATTTTGGCTATATATCTTATTGAATCAAACGGATATAGACTGAGCGACCCAAGCGATAGCCTTTATGCAGGTGCTTGTATTATGGCAGGTCTATTTGTATATCAGCTTGCCTACTTATTTATGATATTGGTATCCTTTTCAAATAATATATCGCTAAAAATAAGCAATGATTGGTATGTTCTTATGATAGGATTTTTGGCTTTTATTATGATTGTGGTGGCACCTTATATTGTACCGATACTAAATTTGATATTCGTATTATTTTGGATAGCTTTAGCTGCTCATATAAAAAAAGCCAGATATAAAATTTTGATGCATGGATTAATAGAGCTTTTAGCAGTATCGACAACGATTGTTTTTATGCCCAATCCTATGTTCAAACAAGTGCCAGCACTTATGTTGCCTTATTTTATACTCGCAATACTACAATGTATACATTTGTTTGTGAGTTATCGCCGCTACCAACAGTGCATTGCATAGAGCAAATTACACAACTACCTTTTATAATTTCATGCTTCCCATACTAAACATCTTGTTTTTGATATTGTGGTCGCCGCTGGCGTATTTCAATCCGACGCATAAAAAAATCATTGCTCTGAATGGGGGCTTACAGGCTGTTATTGTCGTTTTATACAGTTTTTTGCTGGAAATGCGCTATATAAAAAGCATTGATAGCGAACAACTTATGCACCTCCCTGATTATTTTGCGATGCTATTGCTACAAATAGCGCATTGGGTGCTTACGCTGCTTGCCGTGCTACTTTTGAAAAGCTATAGAAAGTCTGAATAATCTCCCGCCGCCCCGCGCCCCCTTTCGCTTCCCTTTGGGTCGCGTCTACTCGTAGCTTTGCTACTTCGTGGTGGGCGCGGGGATTTGTTTTTTGCGTGAGGGATAGTAGGGGCGAATCAACATTCGCCCCATTTTGGGGCGATGGGGATACGCCCCGAATAGCCCGACCGCAGCCCCTTTTTAGGGCTGCGGGCACGCCCTCTGCATATTTTTCATGACTTTTAGATGGGCTGCGCGCAAGATGCGCAAGAAAACCCAAGCAAAAAGCCTATTGCCGCTCACCGTGATATCTTCGACCCAGCGCAGGCGATTGGGGCTGTCTTCGATGCGCTCCAAGTCCCAAACGATGCGCAATTGTAGCCCGCGTACCTCGCTGGCGTATTCGATTTTGCCTTCTTGTATGCGCGTGTAGACCTCGTAAATGGGGCTTTGCGGAATGAAGCCGAAAAGCCATAATTTTTCTTCTACGCGGTAATGTTGCCAGCCGTTTGCGCCCGTAGGCGGCAGCGGGGTAACCCGACGCATATAAGGGTGATGCGACGCAAATAGCTGAAAATCAGCTACTTGTCGCCAAAGCGTATCAAAATCATCGCATGAAAAATCATGCTCTAATCGCATTTTCTGCATGGAAAGCCCTACTTTTGTGCAAATTTACAACACTTATGCAATTTGATGACGTATTCGGCGGCGAGCAGCCGAAAGCCACTCCAGAAGTAAACTTCGCTGACTTCTTACATCTTTTTCCTGTTATCACCTTGCCGCTCAACCTCTCGAGCGATATAGCGCGTTTGTTGGCGGCAGAGCGCGACCCGCTCGACGAGGCTTGGGCAGTGCGTTTTCTGCTGCGCGAGGGCGAGTGGTTCGACGATTATACGGAGTATATGCCCTGCTTTCAGTTGCCGAATACGGGGCATTTTTACGCCCTGATTTATTGGCAGGCGGATTTATTGGGTAGCGCCTTTCATCTGATAACTTTCGAGAAAACGGGCGAGGTTATCGACCGCGCCGTGCTCGCCGCTACGCGCTACGACGAAAACGAGGTCGTGCAAACGGTCTGCACCATACAGCCCAATCATTCGATTTCGCAGGTGCAGGGGCGTATTGATGCGCACACGGGCAGGCGTTTGGCGCTGAATAGAGAGGACGTAGCCACTTTGCAGATAACGACGGAAGGCGACATCGTAGAGATTTAGCGCGGCAAGAGTTCGGCGATAAGCTGCAAATACTGCGCAATAATGCCGTTTTGCGCAAAGCGCTGCAGTGCCAACTCTCGCCCTGCTGCACCCATGCGCGCGCGCTCCTCTTCGCTGCATTCGTAGAGTTCGCGCATGGCTTCGGCTAAGGCTTCGGCGTTGTGGCTGGGCACGAGCAAGCCGTTTTTGCCCTGTACGACGGTTTCGCGGCAGCCTGCGGTATTGGTCGTGATGACGGGGCGCGCCATCGCTAAGGCTTCGAGCATCACACGCGGCAGCCCCTCGCGGTAAGAGGGCAGCACAACCACATCGGCAGCCGCGATAAAGTCGGCAACCGTATCTGTAGTGCCCTGATAGACCGCCAACCCTTCCGCTACAAACTCCTGTACTTGCTCCTGTGTCAGCGCCGAAGGATTGCCCGCATCGATAGCGCCTACCAACTGACATTCTGCATCTATGCCCGCCTTGCGAAGCAAACGCATCGCCTCCATCAGCTCCCGCACGCCCTTATCGAATAAAAGCCGCCCTACAAATAGAAAGATAAATTTATCTTTGTCCGCACGCGCTGGCTGCGGCGCGAAAGCCTGCGTATCAATACCAGAGCCGTAAATAACCTGCGTATGCTCCTCCCCTACGAGCTGGCGGCGCAAAAATAGCTGCCTATCGTCCTCGTTCTGAAAAATCACCCGCGCCGACTTGGGCAGCGCCCATTTATAGAGCCAACGTGCTACCTTCGCCGCAAAACCATCGCTCAAAAAGGTATAGCCCAAGCCTGTAACCGTCGCCACCGACTTTAGGCCCGCACTGCGCGCCGCCAAACTGCCGTAGATATTGGGTTTTATCGTGTAGTGCAAAACCAAATCGGGGCGAAATTGGCGATAAATATGCCGCAACTCCCGATATAAAAGCCAGTCGCCGACGGGGTTTGTCCCCTTGCGGCTTAGTCGTTTGAGGGGTACAAAACGGCAGCCCAAAGCCTCCAAACGTCCTACATAGTCGTCGGGCGTAGCGACCAACAAAACCTCAAAACCCGCCTGCTGCAAGGCAAGTATCAAGGGGCGGCGAAAATTATATAGATTCCAAGCGATGTTGGCAACGAGGGCTATCTGCGGCATAGGTACGAAAAAAAAATTATTTGAGATTATTTCCCCGCTTGTTTCAAACTTGAAAAGCCCGCTGCGCTGGGCTTTTCAAGCCCGAAACTGCGCTCTTCGGAAATCTCAAATAATTTTTTACAGTTGCATAGACAAGAAAAAATGCGAAAATAAGCAAAATGGCGATACTCTCCCCTTCCGAATACCTTTTGATGCCGATTTTTGCGATGCTCATTTATTTTTTCTTCCGCCGACTGCGCGACAAGAAATACAAGGGGCAGATTTTCGCAAAATACTTCATGCCTGCGCTCCTACTGCGCCTCGTGGGAGCTTTCCTCACGGCGGTTATGTACCAATACTATTACGGTTTTGGCGATACTTTTTACTACTACAACGGCGCTACAGACATCTATAAAATGTGGCTCAAAGACCCCACGACGGCGCTGGAAATGTGTTTCCTAAAGTACAAAGATTTTTCCTTTGAAGCCAAGCAGGGGCTAAGTATACACCGACTTTTTCAAGATAGCTCTACGGCTGTGGTGATGCAGCTTGGGGGCTTATTTTCGCCCTTTGTTTTGGGCAGTTTTATGGGCATTTCGTTTTTGATGACGGCATTCGCCTTTGTGGGTTGCTGGCTTTTGTATCGGGTTTTCGTGGATATGTATCCGCATTTGCATAAAGAGTTGGCGTATTGTATCCTGTTTTTGCCCTCTATTTGCTTTTGGGGAACGGGCTTTATGAAGGAATCGCTCACGATGGGCGGGCTGGGAATGCTCTTTTATGGGGCTTATTTTTTGCTTATCAAGCGAAAGCGCCTTATACGGGCGCTGATATTTTTGGTTGTTGGCGGCTATGTAACGGCGTATGTAAAGGTGTACGTTATTTTGGCGCTTGCGCCCGCGATGGTGGTTTGGGTCTTTTTGATGTACCGCGAGCAAATCCGCATAAAGTGGCTGCGCATTGCGGTTACGCCTTTGTTTTTGCTGGTCGGTTTGGGTGGTGGCGTGGTGGTTTTGCAGCGTATCGGCAAGGCTTTTAGCGAGTATTCTATGGAAAACGTACTGCGCCAAGCTGCAAAAACGCAGTGGTGGCTCGCCGTCAGCACAGAGCGCGACGGGGGCACGGGCTACAGTTTGGGCACTATCGACCCCAGTGTGGGCGGTCTGGTGCGCATCTTTCCGAAAGCCGTCAACGTAACCCTATATCGCCCCTATATTTGGGAAACGCGCAAGCCGATAGTGCTGCCTTCGGCGTTGGAATCCTTATTTTGTCTGCTTTTTAGCCTGCAAATTATTAGGCGTTTGGGCATTTGGGGTACGATAAAATCAATAATAAGCGACCCTGTTATTTTATTTTGTCTTATTTTTGCGATTATTTTCGCCTTTGCTGTCGGGTTTAGCACCCTGAATTTCGGCTCTTTGGCGCGGTACAAAATCCCTTGTTTGCCGTTTTTTTTCGTGGCGCTTATCTTGCTTTGGGACAAATATCGGCAGTTGCGCGCCGCAAAGCAGGCACGAAAACAGCCAAATATAGCCCCTGCGTTGGCAGTTTGATGGGGCTTTTTTATTTTGGGCGTGCCCCCGCGCCAAAAAGAGCGCGGGGTCGGGCTATGCAGGGCAGCCACAAGAGCTGCCCCTACTATCCCTCACGCGTTGCGCCTAAAGGCGCTAAAGCAAAAAAGCCCCTCGCTTTCGTCAGCGGGGGGACATTCTTGGGTTTTAGGGGTTTGTTCATGGGTTTTAGGGGTTGGTATTGAAGCTACTATTCTACTATTCTATTAAATGTAAATTTCATGGGTTTGGGGGTTGCGTATCAATGCTGTTAATTATTGATAGCACAAATATAGGTGGGATTCATACGGCGCACAAGGGGCAGTTTGTGAAATGGGCTTTTGAGTTTGTGAAGGGCTTTATTTTAGAAAAAAAGCCTTTTTAAATTGCGTGAGGGATAGTAGGGGCAGACCCATGTGTCTGCCCTTTTGGGCAGCACAAGGGCTGCCCCGAATAGCCCGACCGCCGCCCCCCGTCGCGCAGCGATGGGGGCGACCGCGTAGCGGGCGGGGGGCAAGCGGCGGGCACGCCCAAAAAAAACGGCAGATAAACAAAGCGGCAACCGTATCATGTATCGGGCATTGGGGCGTATTATTTTTTTGTTGGTTTTGTTATCGGCGGCGCTGCGAGTGGCGGCGCAGGACTTGCATTGCGTGCGTATCGGCAAAGAGCAGGGCTTGCCGAATGAGGAGGTTTATGACGTTTTTCAGGATAGCAAGGGTTTCATTTGGGTAACGCATGAGGAGGGTTTGTGTCGGTACGATGGTTATGAGTTTCGCGCTTATACTTGTGCGGGGCAGACGGCGCAGGCGGGCGCAAACTTGCAGGAGGACAAATTTGGGCGCATTTGGTATCAAAATTTTGATGGTTTTTTGTACTATGTGGAGGGCGATAGTTTACGCGCTTTGGAGCAGCGGGCGACGGTGGGCTATCGGCGCACGGGCATCGGCGGCGGCAAACTCTTTGCCGTGCAGCAAGAGGGCGTTGATGTTTTCGACCTGAAGACCCTGCGTTTTATGCGGACGCTCCCTTTTGAAATGCCTTCGCATATTGTATACAGCGAGTTGATTGGGCAAAATTTTTACATTTTAAACAACCAAGCTATTTTTGCTCTTGACGTAGAGACCGAAAAATGGAGCTATGTTGCACACCCGCCTGAAGCCAAAAATCAGCGTCCCGATCTCATGAAACAGGGGTCAAATGGCAGCATTATGCTTTTCCCTGTGCTGTCGGAAGGGCGTTGGGCTTTTGCGCTGGAAGGTGAGAGTTACCGCATAAAATATGCGCTCCCGATAAAGGCGTTTATACAAAACGTTTGTTACATGGGCGGTTTTTATTGGTTTTGCACGGCGGACGGTGTGTATGTTTGCGACGATGTGGGCAATTTTTTGGAAGACGGTAAAAACCTGCTGCAAGGGCACAATAT
This sequence comes from uncultured Saprospiraceae bacterium, assembly GCA_964467315.1. GTDB lineage: Bacteria > Bacteroidota > Bacteroidia > Chitinophagales > Saprospiraceae > JAAFIM01. The sequence continues at coordinate 31,817 of CAYXSA010000017.1, forward strand.
CACCTCTGTGCACCAAGACCGCGAGGGCAATTTTTGGTTCGGCACTAAAGATGCGGGTTTATTGATGATGCCCGATATACGGGTTCGGGTCTTGTTTCGGGATATTTCGGCGGTGAGTCTTTTCCCTTTGGATAGTTTGCTGTATCTGGGCGGCGCTGTCGATGATTTGTATGCTGTAGATTTACGCCGCTCGGCGAGTAAAAAAATATATCAGGGCGATACGCGGCACGAATTGACGGTTTTGGGCTACGACAGCATAGCAGGGCATTTGTTGGTGCAGAGTAAAAATTTTATGCATATCAACTGCAGCGGCGAAGTTTTACAGCGCTGGACGGCAGCCGTAAAGGGTTTGGTACGCATCAGCAGAAAGTATACGGCTATAGCGCTTTCGGGGGTATTTGGTTTGCAGAAGCACGAAGGCGAGAGCGGAGCAGATATTTGGGACGCTTGGCATGAGCGCTACCACTACGAAAGTCCACTTATCACGGCGGGGCTTTTTCAGGGCGTGAAGGCGCGGGCTGTGGTCTATCTACGAGGGTCTGAAAGCCTGTACTTTGCTACAAGCTACGGTCTATGGTTGCTACAGCCTGATACGATGCAGGAGATTTTTTTGGCAGGGGAGCGTATCTATTTGCGGGAGCTTTGCGAAATGGGCGGCTTCGTCTACGGCTATACGCCGCAGGGCGAGGTGTACAAAATCGACAGCCTACACCGAGTTAGCATCGTGCGGCTGCCTACGCCCCCACTACAGCGCATACAGCGTATCAAAAAACAGGGGGGCTGGCTTTTTGTGCAGTCGGGCGGCGAATTGTACTACGCAGAAGGCAGCAGCGACGATTTTCGGAAGCTCTACACCTATAGCAACCGAATTAAGGATTTTGTACTCGTCGGCGAGCGGCTCATTTTGGCTACGCCGAAGGGCTTGCTCCTGCAAAACTTCGCTCAAGGCGCGCCACCCAGCGTTTTGCCCATATTCCGCATCAATGCCCTGCGCGTCAACAATGTAGAGCAGCCCCAAAATGCCCTGCCGCTGATTTTGGAGCATTGGCAAAACGATGTAGAAATACAGTACTCTATACTATCCTTCAAAACGGGCGGTGCTATCCCCTTGTTTTATCGCATCAATGAGGGCGAATGGGAAAAAGCCCCCGACGATAGCCGCATTTTACGCCTTGCGGCGCTCTCTTCGGGCGAGTACTGCATACAGTTTCGCTTGGGCAGCCTCGCCAACGATAGCAGCCTAAGCAGCGAAAGCGTTTGCTTTCGCATTCGCCCTGCTTGGTGGCAAACTTGGTGGTTTTGGATAGGGATAGGGCTCTTGCTCGTCGGCTTGGCGTATATCTATTATCGCCAACAAACGCAGGCACTCAAGCAGCAAAATACCTTACTTTCCGAAAAAATAGAGCTGGAGCAAAACCTCAACCGCTCCACCCTCAAAGCTATAAAATCGCAGATGAACCCGCATTTTTTCTACAATGCCCTCAATACCCTGCAAGCCTATATTTTTTCGGGCGATAAACGCAATGCCCTGCGCCATATCACCAATTTTTCGCGGCTGACGCGCATGGTGCTCGATATGTCGGAGGCAGATAGCATCAGCTTAGAGGACGAAATTCGCAGCCTTAGCCTGTACTTAGAACTCGAAAAAGTCCGTTTCAATGATTTGGAATTTCAGTACGAAATCCGCACAGAGGAAGACATACAGCCCGCCGCGCTCTTCATTCCGCCCATGCTGATACAGCCCTATGTAGAAAACGCCATCAAACACGGCTTACTCCATAAAGAAGGCGGAAAGCGGCTTTTTGTTGGCTTCAGCGTAGAAAATGCTTTTCTTTGCGTGCAGATAAGCGACAATGGCGTAGGGCGCGAGCGCTCCGCCGAAATCAACAAAAACAGGGAAAAACATCGCTCCTTCGCCACTCAAGCCAATCAAACTCGCCTGCAACTTATTAGCCAGTACACACACACCAAAGCCGCCATTCATTTTGTAGATAAACGCGACGAAAACACAGGCGCGGCGGCAGGTACAGACGTTTTTCTAAAAATTCCGCTCTCTTAGACTCCCCCCAAGTATACAACCTACCACGTCCAAATACCAATGCAAGAACCCCAATTTACGGCTATTATCATCGATGATGAGCCGCAGGCGCGACAACTTTTGAACGGCTTGCTCGAGGAATTTGCGCCCGATATCCAAGTCCTCGCCGACTGCGCCGACCTGCCCAGCGGCGTGAAAGCCATACACAAATGGCAGCCCCAATTGCTCTTTCTCGATATCGAAATGCCCAATTATAGCGGGCTCGAATTGCTCGATTTTATCCCCGCGCAGCAAGTAAATTTCGATATTATTTTCACCACCGCTTACAACAATTACGCAAGTCAGGCTTTCAAATTGCCCGCCCTCGACTATCTGCTAAAGCCCCTTTCTATCGACGAATTGCTCAACGCCATCGAACGTTTTCGCCAAAAAAGACAAAAAAGCGCGCCCGCGCCCATCATCGAGCAAAGCGGACGCATCGCCGTACCTTCGGGCAGCAATATCGTATTTATCGAGCTTGCGGAGGTGCTTTTTTTTCAAGCGGAAGGCTCTTATACGGACATCGTTACAAGCGACGGCAAACGCCTAACGGTGAGCCGCACGCTCAAAAATTTTGAGGAAGCACTCGAAGGCAATCTGCGATTTTTCCGCTGCCACAAGTCGCACATCGTCAATCTCGACTGCATCAGCCAGTACGTCAAGTCCGATGGCGGCTACGTCGTACTCAAAAACAGCGCGACCCTGCCCATCTCTCCCGAAAAATCCAGCGCCCTTTTGGAGCGCGTAAAGCTCATCAAACGGTAGTTTTTTTTGGGCGTGCCCGCAGCCCTAAAAAGGGGCTGCGGTCGGGCTATTCGGGGCGTATCCCCATCGCCCCAAAATGGGGCGAATGTTGATTCGCCCCTACTATCCCTCACGCAAAAAAAATCCCCGCCCGCAAAGAGCGGGCGGGGCGGCGGAAGGAGCATATAAAGCGAAGAAGTATAAAAAACAGCAGCTTTTAGTCTACTTCCAATACGATTTGGGTAGTGTAGCCATTTATTTGAATTTCTCCACAGTACCCATATCCACAGGGCTTTAGCTTGGGCTGAATTTCTTTATCCGCGTTTTTTAATTTTTTCAAGACAGCTTTATGGAGGCTTAGTTTTTCTTTTGCAGTGAGCAAGCGAGGCGCTTCGAGAGCTATTGTATAAAAACCCTCTGAAATAATTTTCTGTTCCGCATTTTTTTTTGCCTGCCCATACCCGTATTTAAACTTAGTGTTGTGGCGGCCATCGGATTTGTCTTGATTATCTTCTATTGGAGGCAGCGGTTCGGAAACAAACAAAGACAAGTAAAAGCGATGCCCACGACTGCTATAGTCCGTAACATATGCAATACCAAGGCGAATTACATCTTTGTTCTCTCTTCTTCGATATACTCTTGTATTTGCTTCTATGCTTGTATTCAATGACAATTTAGAGGCAATAATTGTATCGCTTGCTTGCCAATTTGCATGAAAAAAGAAATCCTTTTGATTATCGAGTTCCGATTTATTGGGTCCGACTTTATAAGAAAATTGTAAATCATCTTGAGTGGCAGCTGATTGCAGAAAAAACATGAAACAAACGCAAATGCTAAAAAAGAATTTCATGGTAAAATAGAGTAGGTTTTAAGTTGTTTAGAATTTATCCTCTGTTGTCTTTCGGGTTTTGAGATGCCTACAGGATAAGTGCAGCAAATATAGTATTTTACAAAAAGAATTGGCTTTTTTTATGGACTTATGTTTGCGCCCCGCCGCCCTTTGCGGCGGGGCAACTGCGTGAGGGATATGTAGAGCCGTAGCATGCTACGGCTCAAATAGCCCGACCGCGCCGCCTTTTTAGCGGCGCGGGCACGCCCAAAACAGCATAGGGAATAATGCCCTTTGTCATCGACTTTATCGGCAAAAAAGCCTAACTTTGCAGCAATTTTTACACCTCACTACGAATACAATGCAAAAGATATTGGCAGAATTGGGCTTGCAGGCAGTCAATGCGGGCACCATGATTGGCACGCAACTCGTCGGTAGCACCAGCGAGCGATTGATAGAATCTTACTCGCCCGTAGACGGCGCGCTCATCGGCAAAGTCGGCACCACGACCCGCGAAGAATACGAGCAAGTCATAGCCGCCGCCCAAAGCGCCTTCGCCACTTGGCGCACTACGCCCGCCCCCAAACGCGGCGAAATCGTCCGCCAATACGGCGACGTATTGCGCAAACATAAAAGCGCGCTGGGGCAACTCGTGTCCTACGAAATGGGCAAAAGCCTCCAAGAAGGCTTGGGCGAGGTGCAAGAAATGATAGATATTTGCGATTTCGCCGTAGGTCTTTCTCGCCAACTCTACGGTTTGACCATGCACTCGGAGCGCCCCGCGCATCGTATGTACGAACAATGGCACCCGCTCGGTATCGTGGGCATTATCTCCGCTTTCAACTTTCCCGTAGCCGTCTGGGCTTGGAACTCTATGCTGGCGCTCGTCTGTGGCGACGTTTGCGTCTGGAAAGGCTCCGAAAAAACCCCGCTTTGCGCCCTCGCCTGCCAAAATCTGCTCAACGAAGTGTTGCGCGCCAACGACTTGCCCGACGGTTTGAGCAGCATCATCACAGGCAATTATGAGGTCGGCGCTTGGATGTCGAACGATACGCGTATGCCGCTTATCTCCGCTACAGGCTCTACGCGCATGGGTAAAATCGTCGCCCAAGCCGTCGGCGCACGTCTGGGCAAACATATCTTAGAACTCGGCGGCAACAATGCCATCATCGTAGCACCTTCAGCCAATATGCAAATCGTGCTTACGAGCGTCGTATTCGGCGCGGTGGGCACTGCGGGGCAGCGCTGCACGACCACGCGCCGCCTTTTCGTACACAATAGCCAATACAAGGAAGTTTGCCAAAAACTCGCCCACGCTTACGCGCAGTTGCGCATTGGCAATCCGCTCGATGCCGCCAACCATGTCGGTCCGCTCATCGACAAAGACGCTGTAAATCAATATCTTAAATCCATCGAAGAAGCCAAAAAATCAGGCGGGCGCGTGTTGGTAGAAGGGGGCGTACTTTCGGGCGCAGGCTACGAAAGCGGCTGCTATGTGAAGCCTTGCATCATTGAGGTCGATGAGCAATATCCGATAGTGCAACATGAGACCTTTGCGCCGATTTTGTACGTCTTGCGTTATAGCAATTTTGAGCAGGCGCTGGAAATGCAAAACGCCGTGCCGCAGGGGCTTTCTTCGGCAGTGATGACGGATTCGGTGCGGGAGGCGGAATTATTTTTGTCGGCTGCAGGCTCCGACTGCGGTATCGCCAACGTCAATATCGGCACTTCGGGCGCGGAGATTGGCGGCGCTTTCGGCGGCGAGAAAGAAACAGGCGGCGGGCGCGAGTCAGGCTCCGACGCTTGGAAAGCCTATATGCGCCGACAAACCAATACGATAAATTACAGTACCAGCGTGCCTTTGGCGCAGGGGATAAAATTTGAGTTTTAAGCTGTATAAAATGCCCATTGCGCCTTCTTTTTGGGCGTGCCCGCAGCCCTACGAAAGGGGCTGCGGTCGGGCTATTCGGGGCGTATCATCATCGCCCCAGAGGGGCGAATGTTGATTCGCCCCTACTATCCCTCACGCAATTTTTATCCCGCCGCGCCAAAGGGGCGCGGCGGGCAGCGTGGTCATATTTCGGGCTTTTAGGCTACAAACAAGCTTCGTATTTTGAAAAAGCTAACCCAAGCAAAAAAATAAACTCCAAAAAACTATATCCTCCCTTAAATTATTAGATACGGGCTTCTTGCCCACAGGCATCCACGATGCCAATGGTACTGATATAAAAACGATCTTTGTAGACAATACAAACGAGCGCCGCGCAAATATATTCGCAGCATTTGAAGAATGTATGCCCAAACTACGAACGGTTTTACAAGACGCTTCGTTCACCGTTTGGGTTGATGGTTCTTTTGTTACGCGCAAAGATCTGCCTAATGATATAGACTTAGTAGTATTTTTGTCGCCAAGCGACTACCAAGATTTTATGGAGCAGCATTTTCTATTTGCTACCAATTCCCCAAAATATCTGCACATTCATTTTTGCGAAGACACCCCACAACAGCGAGCCTATTGGACATCTTTTTTTTCAACAATCATAAAAAAGCAGCGCAGAGTAAACAACTTAGCACCAAGCGCAAGTTTCAAAACTACAACAGAACAAAAAAAAGGCTTTATTCGTTTGATAACTCAAGTAAACCAAATATGCGATGAAAAATAGTCAATCAAGCTATGCAATGCAAGAAGTTGAAAAAGTGCAAGAGATTTTAAACTCTCTTAAAGATTTCGATAGGCTGGGACGTTTTCAATATGGGAAACTTAAAAAAGAGCTTTTTGGTCAATGGCTTCTTTGGCTTTTCGACGAAGAGCAAGAAAGAACGAGAAACAAAGAACGGGAGCTGCTTTTGGTTTTTTCTGTCTACGCCTTACTTCCTGTAGTGCAAGAGCAAAAGGAGAAATTTTTTACTTCAGAAGCAGAGCAGCCTTTAGCAGATTTTTTATTGGATTGGTACTACGAAATCCAAGATAATGAGCCGCCAGCCGATACGAAAGGCAAAAAAATGCTATTTGATGCGACTGTTTTGCATCTTATTGATGAAGCAAGCGGAGCAGGTACTACAAGCGTACAAAAAGCTATTCAGCAAATAGAAGCTGCCAAAACGGCTTGGGATATACAAAATCGTTTATCTGTATGGGGCTACTTAAAAATTCTTTACGATTATATAAAAACCAATGAACGGTATAAGATATTGCAGCGATTCAATAAGTTTTTGAGCCTTGCGACTGAGTCGCTTGGTGCAGAGCTTTCGCGTCAAGAAAATGCTCGCTGGATATTTGCGCCTAAAGGGCTACTATAAAAAAGCCCTCAAAAACCAACGCAGCCAGCGACCGCCTTTTGAGCGTGCCGATGGCTGCGTTTCTTTTTTTGCTATAAAAGCGCTATTGGCTATTCGCCGTCGCTTTTGCTATCGTCATACACGTTGAACGTTACTGTAGCCGTAACGTCGGGGTGCAATTGGACTTTAGCGGTGTAAGAGCCGAGCATTTTCACTTCGTCTACGATAGTGATATATTTGCGCTCTACCTCTATGCCCGATACTTGAGCGATAGCTTGGGCAATTTGTACGTTGGTAACAGAGCCGAAGATTTTGCCGCTGGTGCCTGCTTTCGCGGCAATTTTGAACACCGTATTGGTGAGGCGGGTAGCGATTTCTTTGGCTTCGTCGAGCAGGCGAGATGCTTGCTCTTGTTGTTTTTTGATTTTTTGGCGCAGCATATTCAGATTGCGCGCGCTGGCTTCGAGAGCCTTGCCTTGCGGAATAAGAAAGTTGCGAGCGTAGCCAGGTTTTACCTTCACTACGGTATTGGCAGTGCCGAGTTTTTCGACGTTTGCGAGGAGTATGATTTCCATGATGAGATGGCAGAAAAGGATTGGGATAAGGAGGGAGGGAAGGCGCTTTGCTAATCAGCAAACAGCGTCTACTTCATCAAGTCAGCGACGAAAGGCAAGTAACCGAGATGGCGAGCGCGTTTGACGGCTGTAGCCACTTTGCGTTGGTACTTCATAGAGTTGCCTGTGATGCGGCGTGGGAGCAGTTTGCCTTGCTCGTTGATGAAGTTCATCAAAAAGTCGATATCTTTGTAATCGATGTATTTGATGTTGAAGCGGCGGAAGCGGCAGTATTTTTTGCGTTTCTGTCCGAGCTTGGGATTATTGAGAAACTTAATATCTTCTCTTGTTGCCATGATATGCGAAGGAGGGGAGAGATGAATGAAAAAAGGGGAAATGGTAGGAAAGGAAAAAACGAAACGCTTTAAGCGTTAGTTTCTTCGGTTTTGGCTTCGGTTTTCTTTTTACCAATTAAGCCTTTGCGTTTGTCGTCGTTGAACTTTACGCCGTGCTTGTCGAGCGACACAGTGAGGAAGCGCAAAATGCGCTCATCGCGGCGGAAGAACACCTCCAAACGAGCTACCAAATCGGAGGCAGTAGTTTTGAACTCAACCGTAAAATATGCACCTGAAGTGCATTTTTTGATAGGGTAAGCCAACTGGCGAACACCCGTGTCTTCGATATGCACTATCTCGCAGCCGTCGCCTTTGAGAAAATCGATGTACATATTAGCTGCTGTCTTCACTTCATCGCCTGGCAGTGAGGGATTGACGATAAAGGTGGTTTCGTACTGTTTCATTGAAGAAATAAGAAAGTAATAAAATTGGTCTTGCTTGCCTAATTTACAAAAGGCTTGCAAAGGTAAGGCGCAGAGGCTAAAAATACAAGCCTTTGAGCAGAATTTATTTTTTTAATCGACAAAAAAAAGCCCCTCGCTCATGCAGAGCAAGGGGACATATATTTTACGCCACCAAATCGGCGGCTTCTACCTCGCCCAAGCGGCGCAGCATACGCTCGCGCGCCATCATTTTCAGGCGAGGCAGGTCTTCGAGGGTCATGCCTGTAGTATCTATGGGTTCTTCCCAAGTGCAGATAACGAAGCCAGGCGAGGCTTTAAACGATTCGCGGGGGCTGAAAACGCGGTTTGCCCCATCAATCGTCAGCACCGCTAAGGGCTTTTGCGTCTCTATAGCCAAGCGAAATGCGCCGTCGTGAAACTTCAATAGCGGCTCATCAGAGCGGTTGCGTGTGCCTTCTACGAAAACGTGTATAGATTTGCCTTCTTCTACATGTTTGCGCATACGCTGATAGCTTTCTTGTCGGCTTTGCTCGCTTTTGCGGTCGACGTACACGTGCACGTGTCTGCATAAGTAACCAACTATCGGCAATTTATCTGCCTCGACCTTACCCAAAAACGAAAACGGTTCGGGCGAGGCTGCCATACCAAAGGGGATATCCATAGCCGATTGGTGATTGCTCGCTATCACAAAACTACTATTGCCCATGCGTTTTTTATAGTCGCGCACCCGCTCAGCGCCCACTACTTTCACGCGCACCAACATTAAAGCCAATATAGTTTTGCCCCAGATTTTTGTAACGCGATAAGCATATAAATAGGCGCGCTGCTTGCTGCAAAAATTGAAAATAAAGACGAAAAAAGCAAAAGCAATAATGCCCGTTACAGTGAAAACTAAAGCCGTCCAGACGAACCAAACGCGCTGCAGCACACTCGTCATAAAACTGGGCAAAGGATTATACAAGTTCATACAGTAGGTGATTTATAGGTGGAAAATTATAGGTAGTTTCAGGCACAGTGAATACAAAGATACAATTCCTTAACAAGATGCTAAAATTTATTTTTTGGGTGCATCGCTGCGCCGCCGCATTGAAATCGTAGCTTTGCGCCTATTTTTCAACGCAGTCCCCCCCCAACATGATACTCTCCGACCTTGATATTTTGCAAGCTATAGAACGCGGCGAAATCGTCATCACGCCCTTCGATCCCTCGCGCTTGGGCACCAATTCTTACGACGTACAGCTAAGCCCCTACCTCGCCACCTACCGCGATGCGGTGCTCGATGCGCGTGTGCACAACGAAATTGAGCATTTTGAGATACCCGCCGAAGGCTTCGTCTTGCAGCCCAATCGCCTCTATCTCGGCTCCACGCTCGAGTACACCGAAACGCATACGACTGTGCCTTTTTTGGAAGGAAAATCCAGCGTCGGACGGCTGGGCATCGACATTCACGCCACTGCAGGCAAGGGTGATGTTGGTTTTTGCAATCATTGGACGCTCGAAATTTCTTGCACTCAAGCCGTGCGCATCTACGCGGGTATGCCCATCGGACAGCTCATTTATTTCACCGTTTCGCCCAATATCCGCCATTTGTATCACGCCAAACCCAATGCGAAATACAATACGCGCACGCCCCGCCCCGTCGAATCTATGATGTGGAAAAATAAATTTTAAGCGGTGTGGGAGGCTGGGAGCCGTTGCATGCAACGGCTCTACTAGCAACACAAACAACCATGCAGCAATGTACAGCCGTTGCATGCAACGGCTCCCATACAGCAAGAAAACATAATAAAAAAAGCGCGCCGCAGCTTTTTGCGGCGCGCACCATATTTGCGTGAGGGATAGTAGGGGCGAATCAACATTCGCCCCACTGGGCGATGGTGATACCGCCCCGAATAGCCCGACCGCAGCGCCTTTTTGCGCTGCGGGCACGCCCCAAAAAACAAAGCCCTAAGGCTGCAAGCCCTTCAAAATACCCTGTTTCGAGCCGCGCACAAAATCCAAAATCCGCTTTTGGTGCTTCGACTCGCCAAACTCCTGCTCTATGCGCTGCAAAGCCTCGCTGCGATTGACTTTAGCCACAAATAAAAGATGGTACATATCCTGTATCTCGCGTATTTCTTGCTCCAAAAAGCCCCTGCGGCGCAGACCGATAGAATTCACGCCAATATACGAAGCGGGCTGCCGCGCCACGCGAATAAAAGGCGGCACATCTTTGTTGTGCAGCGTGCCACCACCCAACATCGAATAAGCACCCACCCGCGTAAACTGCTGTATCGCCACGAAACCGCCCAAAATTACATTCTCCTCCAAATCTACGTGCCCCGCCAAAGTGGCATTATTGGCGAGAATGCAGCCGTCGCCCACCGTGCAATCGTGCGCTACATGCACATATGCCATTATCAAACAATGCCCGCCGATGCGGGTCGTGCCCGTAGCGCTCGTGCCCCGATTGAGCGTAGCGCATTCGCGGACTTGCGTGTAGTCGCCTATCTCCAGCGTCGTCGGCTCCCCACCAAATTTTAGGTCTTGCGGCGTAGCCGACAGCACCGCACCAGGAAAAATGCGGCAGTGCTTGCCGATGCGCGCACCCGCAAATATGGTAACATTGGGCGCTATCCAAGTGCCTTCGCCGATTTCGACATCGTCGTCGATGCTCACAAAAGGGGATATAGTAACATTTGCGCCTATTTTGGCGTTGGGGTGTATGGCAGAAAGCGGAGAATGTTGCATTGCGTGGATTGTGGAAATGGATAGGTCGGGACTCGCTATTTTCTTTTAACGATTTGCGCCAATAATTCGGCTTCAGATACGAGCTTATCGCCTACGAAGGCGCGGGCACGCATCTCACAAAGACCGCGACGGATAGGGCTCAACAAATCGAGTCGCATCACGAGCGTATCGCCTGGCAGCACCTTTTCGCGGAAACGCGCATTGTTGATGCGCAAAAAATAGGTATCCCATTCCAGCGGATTATCGACCTTATTGAGTGTAAAAACGAAGATGCCGCCGACTTGCGCCATCGCTTCGATTTGCAGGACACCAGGCATAACGGGATTATCGGGAAAGTGCCCCGCAAAGTACGGTTCGTTCATCGTTACGTTTTTTACGCCGATGATGTACTCGTCCGATAAGTCTACGATTTTATCGACGAGCAAAAACGGAAAACGGTGCTGTATCTTGCCCGTGATGTCGTTGATGTCGTAGACGGGCTTTTTCAGGGGGTCGTAGCGCGGTATTTCGAGCCTGCGGCAATGTTCTTTATAGGCTTGTTTGAGGGCTTTAGCAAAGAGCGCGTTGATGGTGTGCCCTGGTCGCTGGGCGATGATGCGCCCTTGTATGCGCAGCCCTGCGTTGGCGAGGTCGCCGATGAGGTCGAGGAGTTTATGCCTTGCGGGTTCGTTGCTAAAGTGCAATGCCGTGAGGTTGAGTATGCCTTCGCGCTCCACATGCACATAGGGTTTGCCGAGTTGGGCGGCGAGTTGGCGCAGCTCATCGGCAGAGGGTATTTGTTCGACGAAAACGACGGCATTATCTACGTCGCCGCCTTTGATTAAACCCGCATTTAGCAGGGGCTGTATCTCGTGCAAAAACACAAAAGTACGGGCGGGCGCTATCTGCTCCGAAAATTCGCTAAGGTCAGCCAGTTGCGCATACTGCTGCCCCAGTATCTTAGAATTGAAATCAATGAGCGTCGTAACCTCAAATTTATCGGCGGGTAAAATCGTAATTTCCGAACCCTCATGCCGCACGGTGATAGGCTGCTCTATACGAAAAACGGTGGCTTCGGCTGCCAATTCGGCGATGCCTGCCTTTTGTATCGCCTGCACAAAAGGCGCGGCGCTACCGTCAAGAATAGGCAGCTCTGCGCCGTCTATCTCTACAATCATATTATCTACGCCGAGCGCATAAGCCGCTGCCATGAGATGCTCCACAGTAGATACACTTGCGCCCCCTTGCGAGAGGGTCGTGCTGCGCTGCGTCTGCGCGACATTGGCGGCATCGGCTTTTATGACAACCGCCGTCGGCAGATCGACGCGATGAAATTGTATACCCGTGTCGGCAACTGCTGGACGGAGCGTTAAGGTCGTAAATTGCCCTGTATGTAGCCCCTTGCCTTGCAGGGTGATAGTAGATTGTAGAGTATGCTGTTTCATAATCTGTTGGTCGAGCCGCAGCCGTGTAGACAAAAAAACCGCCTTAGCTCCTATAGAGGGCAAAGGCGGCGCAAATATACACTATATATTTACATAATCCACGCAACTTGCGTAATGATTTATACGACGCTAATCTATCAGCGTAACACTGGGATTGAGTATATGCTGCTCCACGCTTTGCAGTCGTTTTTGCAGATTGGGAAGGTTCTTAAATACGACATAAGAGCGCAGATAATCGGCATACGGCAGGGCGGGCGAGCCGAAAACTGCCGTATTGGGCTGCTTGATGGACTTGTCTACGCCGCTTTGCGCCTGTACTTTCGTGCCGTCGGCTATGTAGATATGCCCAACAAAACCCGCCTGCCCGCCAATCATACAATTTTTGCCGATTTGGGTGCTGCCAGCTATGCCCGCCTGTGCCGCGATAACGGTATTTTCGCCGATGCTGACATTGTGCGCGATTTGTACAAGGTTATCGATTTTTACGCCCTTAGCTATATAGGTTCTGCCCATGACGGCGCGGTCTATGGTGGTATTTGCACCGATTTCTACGTCTTCGCCGATTTCGACAATGCCAAGTTGGGGGATTTTTTTGTAAGTGCCGTCCTCTTGTGGGGCAAAGCCAAAACCATCTTTTCCGATAACGGCATTGGCATGAATGACGCAATTTTTGCCGACAATAGTGCCTTTATAGATTTTTACGCCCGAATATAGGAGGGTATTTTCACCGATTTCTGCGTCTGCTTCTATCCAGACTTGGGCATGAACTTGCACGCCCGCCGAAAGATGTACATTTGCGCCGACGAAAGCAAAGGCTTCGACGCGCACGCCTATTTCTATCGTCGCTGTAGGGTCTACAAAAGCTTGCGGCGAAACCCAAGCCGCTGCCGCATTGTTGCTCGCATCGCTGCTTGCGGAAGCTGTGCGCTCTTTTAGTTGCTTATCAAAATGCTCCATCAAGCGGCTCAAACTTGCATAAACATCAGGCACACGTATCACGGCGAGCGCCTTTAGTGGTTCTTTCGGCGCAAAATTCGTCGGCAGCAACAAGACCGTCGAAGCACATGTATATAAAAAACGCTCATATTTAGGGTTGGCGAAAAAACTTATCGTTCCTTGTGCGCCCTCTTCGATTTTCGCGGGTTTGTATACTTGCGCTTCCCCGTCGCCTTCAAGCTCCCCTTGAAGCAGCGCGCAAATGTCTTTGGCTCGTACAGCTTTGGTCATAAAACAGATGTAAAAAATATAATAATAAGGCAGGTCGGTTGGTGAATGTTTTGTTTTTTTGGGGCGTGCCCCCGCGCCGCACGCCGCGCAAAGGACGCGGCGCGCCTGTAGGGGCAAGGCATGCCTTGCCCCTACAGGAAACGGCGCGGGGTCGGGCTATCCGTTTCAGGGCAGACACATAGGTCTGCCCCTACACTCCTATCCCTCACGCGGCGGTTCCCAGTAGGGTATCCCGCTTAAAAACGGCAGCCGTTGCAAATAAGCCAAAAAAAAACCTATTTTTGAGCCGTTTAAGCTATTTTTTTAGCGACACAGATAGACTGTCCTCGCGTGAGGGATAGCAGGGGCGTATGTTAATACGCCCCGCATAGCCCGACCCCGCGCCGTTTCCTGTAGGGGCAAGGCATGCCTTGCCCCTACAGGCGCGCCGCGTCCTTTGCGCGGCGTGCGGCGCGGGGGCACGCCCAAAACAAAAAAGCCTTTCCCTTAGCAGATAAGTTAGCTACTATGAGCAAATTCAGCAAAAAAAATATCAATTTTTCGCAGCCCTCGCCCCTGCGCGAAACTGCCCCCATACCGCGCTACGGCGCTGAAGGAATTTTGCTCAAGGAGCAATACACGGCACAAGATACGGCGCATTTGCGACATAAAGATTTTGTTGCGGGTTTTCCGCCATTTTTATCTGGCCCCTACCCTACCATGTACGCTTCGCAGCCTTGGACTATCCGACAGTATGCGGGGTTTTCTACTGCGGAAGAAAGCAACGCTTTTTATCGGCGCAACTTGGCAGCAGGGCAAAAAGGGCTATCCGTAGCCTTCGATTTGGCAACGCATCGGGGCTACGATAGCGACCATGAGCGCGTAACGGGCGACGTAGGCAAGGCGGGCGTAGCCATTGACTCGGTGGAGGACATGAAACTGCTCTTCGACCAGATTCCGCTCAACGAAATGTCCGTTTCTATGACTATGAACGGCGCAGTTTTGCCCATTATGGCGTTCTATATCGTCGCTGCCGAAGAGCAGGGCGTTAGCGCCGAGCAGCTAAGCGGCACGATACAAAACGATATTCTCAAAGAATTTATGGTGCGCAATACTTATATTTATCCGCCTGCGCCTTCCATGCGTATTGTGGCGGATATTTTTGCGTACACGGCGCGAAAAATGCCCAAATTCAACTCTATTTCCATCAGCGGCTACCATATACATGAGGCGGGCGCACCTGCCGACTTGGAATTAGCCTACACGCTTGCCGACGGGCTCGAATACATCGAAACGGGCTTGGCTGCTGGCTTGGCGATTGATGATTTTGCACCGCGTTTGTCCTTTTTTTGGGGTATTGGCATGCATCATTTCATGGAAATCGCCAAAATGCGGGCGGGGCGTATGCTGTGGGCAAAGTTAGTCAAAAAATACGCCCCCAAATCAGAAAAATCTTTGCTCCTGCGCACGCATTGCCAGACTTCGGGCTGGTCGCTCACGGCTCAAGACCCCATGAATAACGTAGCGCGCACCTATACGGAAGCGATGGCGGCGGTTTTGGGTGGTACGCAGTCTTTGCATACCAATTCTTTCGACGAGGCTATAGCCTTGCCTACGGATTTTTCGGCAAAAATCGCCCGCGATACGCAGTTATATATACAGCGCTGTACGGAAGTTTGCCGAGCTATCGACCCCTTTGCGGGTTCTTACTATGTGGAGTATCTGACTGACCAACTTGTGCGCCGCGCTTGGGCACATTTGGAGGAAATCCGCAGCTTGGGCGGCATGACAAAGGCAATAGAGGCGGGCATACCAAAATTGCGCATTGAAGAAGCCGCCGCCCGTAAACAAGCCCGCATCGATAGCGGTATGGATAAAATCATTGGCGTTAATCTCTTCGCTTTAGAAACGGAAACCACCGTCGATATACTCGAAGTCGATAACGATGCCGTGCGCGAAAGCCAAATCCAACGCCTCAAATCCATACGCCAAAGCCGCGACAATGCCGCCGTACAAGCAGCCCTGCAAGCGCTTACAGATGCAGCCGCAGACAAAACGAAAAGCGCCAACCTTTTGGAATTGGCGGTAGCGGCAGCGCGAGTACGGGCAACTTTAGGCGAAATTTCTTGGGCGCTGGAGCAGGTCTATGGGCGTTATCAGGCTTCTGTGCAAACGATTTCGGGCGTGTACGGGCGCGAGATAGACCAAAATGCAGAATTTGCGCAGGCTCAAGCCTTAGCGGAGGAATTTCTACGCCAAGAGGGTCGCCGCCCGCGTTTGCTCGTCGCCAAAGTCGGTCAAGATGGGCACGACAGAGGCGCAAAAGTTATCGCCACGAGTTTCGCCGATTTGGGTTTTGATGTAGATATGGGCGCGCTTTTCCAGACTCCCGCCGAAGCGGCGCGGCAGGCAGCCGAAAACGATGTGCATCTAATCGGCATTTCCTCCCTCGCAGGCGGGCATAAAACCTTAGTACCCGCCGTTATCGCCGAGCTGGAAAAACTGGGACGCGGCGATATTATGGTCGTTGCAGGCGGCGTTATCCCACAGCAAGACTATGAGTTTTTGTATGCGGCGGGCGTGGTCGGCGTTTTTGGCCCTGGTACCGTCATCGCGCGGGCAGCGGCGCAGATACTGCGCTTGCTTTTGCAGACGGGTGGGTAGGCTACCGACGGTAGCTATTTCAATCAATTTTTCAGTACTTGCTACCACTGCCGCCGCAAGGCGGCACAGCACCAATGACGCGAGCCGAAGGCGAGCGGCGTAGTACCATACACACAACCTTAATCTATGCTACTCAACGAACGCAAAGGACGCATAAACAAAGGGCTGGCGATACTTTTCGCTGCCTTAATTGTGGGGATTTATTTGGCATCGGTCTGGCGCGTACAGTACACCAATGCGCAAATTTTTTGGGTGCTTGCAGCCATCGCGGGGCTTAGTTTTTATACCCTGTATCGCAGTTTTACCCGCAAATGGCGCGAGCGCGAGGAAATGATCCTAAAGCCTTTTCCCGAAAATTGGCGAAAAATCCTACAAGATAATGTCGCCTTTTATCGCACCCTTAGCGATGCCGATAAGCTAAAATTTGAAACAGAAATACAGATTTTCCTCCACGAAACGCGGGTAACGGGCATACAATGCGAGGTCGACGACCTCACGCTCGTACTCGCTGCCGCCAGCGCCGAAATTCCCGTCTTTCGCTTCCCCGATTGGGAGTACGAAAATTTGGGCGAAATTCTGATTTATCCCAACTCCTTCACCAAAGACTTTCGCACCGAAGGCGAAGGGCGCAACGTCTGGGGCATGGTCGGCACAGGCGCGATGGAAAACATCATGATACTCTCCAAACCCGCATTGGTAGGCGGTTTTCAGAACGTGAGCGACAAAAGCAACGTCGGCATACACGAATTTGCGCACCTCTTAGATGGCGCAGATGGCAGCTTCGATGGCATACCTCAAAAATTTTTGCAAAGCCAATATACCGCCGCTTGGCTCGAAGTCATGCGCAAAGAAACCGAACGCATGAAGTCGGGCGAGTCGAAAATGAACCCCTACGGAGCAACTGCCCCCGTCGAATTTTTTGCCGTCGCTACCGAATATTTTTTCGAGCATCCGCAGGCGATGAAGCAAAATAAACCCGAATTGTACGAACTCATGCAGCGCATTTTTCAGCAAGATACGCGCACTCAATTCGCTTCCGCCTTTTATTCGCTCTTCGGCTACACGGGCAAAAAAGTAGGACGCAACACCGATTGCCCCTGCGGTAGCAGCAAAAAATATAAGGACTGCTGCCTGAAAAATGCCCGCAGTTATTAGCGCGAAAAATTTTTTTATTTTTTTTCGCAAGCAAGGCAGCGTTTCCAAATATGCCCGCGTTTATTTACTTAGTTGCGCTTGCAAACGCGCCCTACGCTTGCAAAAAAAGTGCAACTAATGATTTAGGCAATTAAAAGGCTAAAAAATAAGGTTCGACTGCTTCGCACCCAGTCAACGGAGAAAGGCTACCTCGTGAAGGGGTAGCCTTTTTTTTTGTTCTTTTTGAGTGGCGTATTTATTTTTTTGGTATATTTAAGTAACTGCGCGAAATAAATTCACATTTCAAAAAGCGCCGTTTCGGGCTTGAAAACCAAGCACAGCGCAGGTTTTCAAGTTTGAAACAAGCGAGAAATAATGTGAATTTATTTTGCTTTCGTAGTTACGAAAACCCAATTCTTCAACCACCAAAAACAAATTATGAAATTTTTTATCGCTCTTTTATTTTGCTGCGCTTTCGCTTTTCAGGCTGCTGCCCAGCTTTATATTTCCACAAGCTCTCGTGAAGTCATGCAGTATGACGAAACCACAGAAGAGTGGGAAACAGTGGGTAGTGATGAGGAAACAACTCTTTTTGAGTTTAACAAAGAAATGACGATGTTTAAACATACAACCAAAAGCATCTCTTCCTCTTATTTCATCAAAAAAACGGAAGAAGAAGAAACAATGGTAACGATGGAAATCGTCAGCGATGTAGGCAACAAATACGTGATGGTGCTCCATTTTGAAAAGGAACTCGTATCCTTTTTTTACAAAAAAAAGGATGTTATGTATGCCATCAAATACAGTATAAAAAAGGCATGGACTGAGGAAGATTAAAAATTGCTTCGCACCCAGTCAACGGAGAAAGGCTACCTCGTGAAGGGGTAGCCTTTTTTTTGTCCTTTTTTTTGGGCGTGCCCGCGCCCCAAAAAGGGGGCGCGGTCGGGCTATCCATTGCGAGCCGTAGCATGCTACGGCTCTACATTTCTATCCCTCACGCTTTTTATCCGCCGCGCCACCACGAAGCAGCATAGCTGCGAGTAGACGCGACCCGAAGGGAGCGAACGGGCGCGGCGGGCTTTATCCTCGCATCAAAGCAACTGCCTCCTCCACAGAGCTTGTAGGCTGGCGGCAAGCAAAATCCTGACAAACATAAATAAGCGTTTGCCCCACATGAGTAGGTGTACGCGCCTGCAAAAGCGGGCTGCTGCCATCGTCGGTAGCTGCTGCCACCAAAACCGCCCCCATGGGCAAATGCGGCTGTAGCGCTCGCCCTATGCGCTCATAATCTACGCCCACTACAGCTACTTCCCAGCGCGGCAGACTGCGCCGTAGAGCCGCCGTAGCATAGCGCGCAAAAGACTGCGGAAATTTGCTAATCGCTGTCGACATCACCAATAGCAGCCTATCCGACATATCGGCAAAGTCCGCCCGCTCGCAGAGCTGCCCCAATCTGCCCAATACATCTGCCATCACCGCATTGCCCGAAGGCGTGGCATTGTCGTATAAATCCTTCGGACGTAAAACCAACTCCCCATGTGCATCGGCGGGCGTGAGGAAAAATAACTGCTCTTTCCCGTCCCAAAACTGCGCAATCACCCAGTCGGCATATTGCTCCGCCAGACGCAGATACTTCGGCTCGAAAGTCAAGCCATACACCGCCAAAAGCGCATCTATCAAAAAAGCATAATCATCTAAAAAGGCAGCGATTTTAGCGCCTGCGCCCGCTTTGTAGCTATGAAAAAGCGCCAAACCACCAGCCTCTACGCGGAAACTGCTCAATAAAAATTCCATCAAAGCGACAGCTTCGCCAGCCGCGTAAACATCATTTGTTGCTTGAGCTATACGCACCAGCGCAGGTACCAAGAGCGCATTCCAATCAAGCAAAATTTTATCGTCGATGATGGGCGCGGGGCGCTTTATGCGGGCTTCGTGCAAAATTGTATGTATTTTTTGCAGGTCGGCGAGCAGTTGAGTGGAGGCGAGGGCTTGCATTTCTGCGTAGCTTTCTGCCTCGTATTTGGCGAATAGGATATTTTTGCCCTCCTCCCAGTTTCCATGCGCCGTAACGCCGTAGTAGTCGATGCAAAGAGCAGCGAGCGAAAGGGGCAGCAGTTCTTGGATTTCTTCTATAGTCCAAACATAGTACTTACCTTCTACGCCTTCCGAATCGGCATCGCGGGCACTGAAATAGCCGCCTTCGCTTTGGCGCATCTCGCGCTGTAGCCAATTTAGGGTTTGGCGTATGCGGCGCAGGTACAGGGGCTGCGGGTCATCGGCGTAAGCATCGGCAAGCAGATGCAGCAATAAGGCATTATCGTAGAGCATTTTTTCGAAATGCGGGGCAAACCATTCGCTATCGACGCTGTAGCGGGCATAGCCGCCGCCGATATGGTCGTAAATACCGCCCAGCGACATTTTTTGCAGCGAAAGGCGCAGATGACTGCGGGCTTCATCGCCGCGTTTGCCGCCTATGCGGGCGTAGTGGAGGCAGTACTGCAAAGCCATCGTAGAAGGAAATTTGGGCGCAGTACCGAAGCCGCCTTCTGTGGAATCGAAGCGAGCAGAGAGCGAGCTAAAAATATCTTCCCTCAACTGCGGGCTGAATACATCGTCCTCATGTAGGGCATCGGCGGCAAAATCCTTAGGACGAGCGAAGGCACGCGTAGACTTCTGTAGATAGTCCATTATCGTGTTTGCCTGCTCTTCGACTTCCTCGCGCCGCTCCGAAAAGGCAGTATGTATATTTGCCAAAACCTGCGACCAAGATACGCGCCCATACGCGGGACGCGGCGGAAAATAAGTCCCCGCAAAAAAAGCCCGCCCATCGGGCAGCAAAAAGCAGTTGAGCGGCCAGCCGCCATTGCCCGAAATCAGTTGTACGACCTCCATATATATCGCATCGACATCGGGGCGCTCTTCTCTATCGACTTTGATACAAACAAAGTGCGCGTTCATAAACGCCGCTACGCGCTCATCCTCGAAGCTCTCGCGCTCCATGACATGACACCAATGGCAGGTAGCATAACCAATGCTTAGGAGGATAGGTTTTTGCTTTTCTTTGGCTTCGGCGAAGGCTTCTGCGCCCCAAGCCTGCCAGTGTACAGGGTTATGAGCGTGTTGCAGCAAATAGGGGCTTGTTTCGTATTGCAGTCGGTTGGACATGGCTGTTTTTATTTGCGAAAAATTATTTGTGTGGTGTGTAGGCTTGGTGTACCTTTGCGTGAGGGATAGTAGGGGCGTATAAATATACGCCCCGCATAGCCCGACCGACGCGCCAGTAGAGCCGTAGCATGCTACGGCTCCGCCCGCTGCCCTTTGCAGCGGGCGTGGCGCGTCGGGCACGCCCAAAAAAACGAAACACGAAAAAACGAAAAAAGCCTAATCCGAGCGATACATTCACTTTTATAATATACAAAAACTATGTTAGTAGCGTTTTTACTCTTGGCGTTAGGGCTTGTTGTCCTGACGGTAGGAGCAGACAAATTTGTCGAGGGCGCATCGTCTTTGGCAAAGAAATTTAACGTATCGGAGCTGGTCATCGGTCTGACCGTTGTGGCGTTTGGTACCTCTGCGCCCGAATTGGTGGTAAATGCTTTTGCGGCGATAGAGGGCAGCAACGGCATTGCTTACGGCAACATTATCGGTAGCAACTCGTTTAATTTGCTGCTTATTTTGGGCATCGCGGGCATGATTTCGCCCTTGCAGGCGCACCCAAGCATCGTCAAAAAAGATGCGCCTTATTCGTTTTTTGCGGCGATTTTGCTACTAATTTTGGTGAATGACTACTTTTTGTGGGGCATCACGCCCACGCCCAATGGGCAGGCTTTGGAGAGCATGACGGCTTACCCGACTTCGCAGCCTGTTTTGGATAGCGACGGTAAGCAGGTTAATACGATTTTCTTCGTAGGTCTGATGACGCGACTCGATGCTATCATTTTGCTGGTGTTTTTCGCGTATTTTTTGTACTACGTGTTCAAAAGTTCGAGCAGCGAGCCGAAAGATGCAGAAGACGAGGGCATCAAAGAATTGTCGCCCTTGCTCACAGGTTTGTATATCATCGGTGGCTTGGGAGGTCTGATACTTGGCGGCAAGCTGATAGTAGATAATGCGGTCTTTTTGGCGAAACTATGGGGTATGTCCGACGGTTTGGTGGGCTTGACGATAGTGTCGGCGGGTACTTCCTTGCCCGAATTGGCGACCTCTTGCATCGCGGCGTATCGCAAAAAAAGCGACATTGCTATTGCGAACGTTATCGGCTCCAACATCTTTAATATCTTCTTCATTTTGGGTACTTCGGCGGCGATAATGCCGATTCCTTTTGATGCGAAGATGAATATGGATTTGTATGTGCTGATAGGCACAACGGTTTTATTTTTCGGCTTTTTGTTCATGTCGAAGCCTGTGCACATGGAGGCTTCCACGACTCAAGCGCCGCTTATGGGGCGGGTATTTCAGCGCTGGCAAGGCTTCGTATTTTTTGCCTTGTATGTTGCTTACACGGCGTATTTGATTTGGCGCGAGGGGGTACAAGCGGTGTCGCCCATCTAAATTGCGGTTGTTTTTTTTGGCGTGCCCGCCGCGCAAAAAGGCGCGGCGGTCGGGCTATGCGGGGCGTATCTACATCGCCCAAATGGGCGAATGTTGATTCGCCCCTACTATCCCTCACGCTGCCCGTAGGCAACGCTTCGCTCGCCTACGGTTAGCCCCGTTGGGGCTATTTTTTCGCTTGCGGTGTTGGCTTGTGTAATATCGGACTTAACTCAAGAATGTACGGCGCGTGTCTAAAGAATTCGTTTTAAACTTGCTGTTATTGTTCGCTGTAAATTTGCTTATCAAGCCCTTGTACGCGTTCGGGGTGGATATGCAGGTGCAAAATGCGGCGGGCAATGCGGCTTATGGGCTATATTTTGCTTTATGGAGCTTTAGTTGTCTGTTTCAGATGCTGGGCGATATGGGCATACAGCAATACCAAAATAGAGAAGTCGCCGCTAATGGCGGCTTTTTTTATGCGCAGACGGGGGCGCTTTTGCGTCTGAAACTGCTGCTCACGGCTTTTATGTGGTCGGCGGCGCTGTTGGTGGCTTGGTGGAGCGGCTACGGCGGGGCAGAATTATATTGCCTTTGTTTGCTTTTGGTCAATCAGACTTTGATTTCTTTGACGCTATTTTTTAGGGCTTCCGTTTCGGGTTTGGGCTGGTATCGCTTGGATAGTCTGTTGTCTGCGCTGGATAAATTTTTGTTGCTGCTATTTGGATTTTTGTTGTTGCGGATAGAGTCGCAGCCGAGCATAGTGCAGTTTATCTATGTGCAGATGTTGGCTTTTGGTTTGGCGGCTTTGGTTTCGGGGTCTGTAGTTGCCTTTTTTTGGCTGCGCGGCAGGAGCAAAAACGCCGAAAACATAGCGCCAATGCGTACTGTGGCGCTTTTGCGGGCGGGTTTGCCTTATGCGGTGGCGGTGGTCTTGATGATGATTTACGGCAGGCTCGACGGGGTATTGATGGAGCGTTATATTGGTGGCGACTTGGGGCGCAGTATGAGCGGGGATTATGCCTTTGCTTTCCGCTTTTGGGATATGGGCAATATGGCGGGGGTGCTGGTATCGGGTTTGCTCTTGCCGATGTATGCGCGTTTGCTGGAGGAGTTGGAAGGTTTGCGCCGTTTGTTGTTATTGGCTTCTTCGTTGCTGCTTTTTTTGACCTTTGGTTTGGCTTTGGGAGTAGGGATTTTCGCGGAAGATATTTTGGCTTGGGCGCGCCCCAATCAGGGGCAAACGGAGGGGATAGCCTTAGCCTTTCGGCTGCTGATGTGGTCGCTCGTAGCGGGGGCTTTGGTGCATGTTTGGGGCACTTGGCTGACAGCAAAGGGAGAGTTGTGGCGCGTAAATCGGCTATTTGTGGGGGCTATCGTGCTAAATATCGGCTTAAATTTATTTTTCTTGCCGACTTGGGGGGCTGCGGGTGCGGCTTTATCGGCACTTTGCACGCAGGTTTTAGTGGGTTTGGTAGAGGTTTTTTGGGTAGCGAAAAGGCTACAGATACACCCCAATTTGCGCACACTGCGTTGGCTGCTTTGGGTGGGGGGTGCTGTGGTGAGTGCTTTTGCGGCGGAGGGGCTGCGAGGTTGGGCGGGGGGAGCTTGGTTGCTGGAGGGGTTGGTTTGGGGGCTGATTTATGCGCTGTGGTCGCTGCTGCTGGGTATAGTGCCGCTGCGAGGGCTGCGAGGGCTGCGAAAAAAATAAAAAAAACCGCTGCGCCTCTTTGGCGCAGCGGGGCGATATTTGCGTGAGGGATAGTAGGGGCGAATCAACATTCGCCCTATGGGGCGAATCAAC
>CAYXSA010000018.1:0-54218 GCA_964467315.1 uncultured Saprospiraceae bacterium
TTTTCACTTTTCACTTTTCACTTTTCACTTTTTTTGGCGTGTCGGCGCTCCCCGCGCCTAAAGGCGCTTAAAGGTCGCGCCGTCGGGCTATTTGAGCCGTAGCATGCTACGGCTCTACATATCCCTCACGCGGATTTTGCGCGCGCCGCGCAAAGGGCGCGGCACGCATTGATTATCAATGGCTTATGTGCAAAATTCGTAACTCGTAACTCGTAACTCGTAACTCGTCATTCCTTTTTGACTTCCTCGTATTCGGTAAATCCGTCTTCGTCCTCATTGGGGGCGCGCTTATGGGGCGGGGGCTGCTGCTGTCGCCCTGCTGCTGTATGCTGGTTGTATAGATTAAAGATATTTTCCAGCGCTTCCCTTTCTGTGGACTTTTGGCGCGAGGGGCGCAAAAGAAAGGGTTTCACGACCAACCAATAAACCGCCACAGCGATACCAACAAACAAAAGCAGTTTCATAAGCGTTAAATATGTGTTTCACCGCGTAAATATCGCAATTTTTTCGTATCTTGCCCCCGTTTTACAACAGGAGACTTATTTTACACCAATCATACCGATGTTATGACAACGCATCTATTGCTTTTTTTGGGTCTGGGCATGACGGAAGGAATGCTTATTTTCTTCGCCGTCTTGTTGCTTTTTGGCGGCAAAAAAATTCCCGAACTCATGCGCGGCTTAGGTAAAGGGGTGCGCGAGTTCAACGACGCACGCAATACCGTAGGCAAAGAATTACGCGAAGGCATGAACGAAGGCGAGCGCGAACAAAACGCCCGCAACGAATCGCAAAAAATCGCCGTTCCGCGCCGCGAAGAAATCGAGAAATAAATTCTTTTCTCCCCACACTCTACACATCAGCGCGCTGCTCTCTTTGCATAAAAAGGGGGCAGCGTTTTTTATATGATAAAACCACTATGTTACTGAATTTTGATGCGGCGCAGATGCCCGATTTTTTGCATATCGAGCTACCGCGCTCCAAGAGCGAAAGCAACCGCGCTTTGCTGATACAGGCGCTTAGCGGCGGAGAGATATGCGTATCAAAATGGGCAGATTGCGAAGACACGCAGGCTCTACAGCGCTGTTTGGAGGCGCGAAAACAAGGCGCTACGGTTTTAGATGTGGGGGCAGCGGGTACGACCATGCGTTTCCTTGCGGCATTTTTGAGCCATAGCAGCAGCGCTCACCCGCAAACGAGCGCCCTGCTATTGCAGGGTAGCGAGCGTATGCATCAGCGCCCCATAGCTCCTTTGGTGGAGGCGCTGCGGCAGTTGGGCGCAGATATAGAATACATGGGCGCTGTAGGCTGTCCGCCCCTGCTGATACGCCCGTGCCCTTTGCGCGGCGGGTGGGTGCAGCTCGATGCAGGCAAAAGCAGCCAATACCTATCTGCGCTGATGATGCTCGCCCCCCTTTTGCCCGAAGGTCTGCGCATAGAGTTAAGCGGCTCGCTTGCTTCGGCAGGCTATGCCGAGATGAGCGCCTATATGATGCGAAAATTGGGCGCTACTGTCGATTTTGAACCGCCCTATATACAAATAGCCCCCACAGGCTACACTGCAGGGGCTAAGTGGGAAGTAGAAGCTGACTATAGCGCCGCTTCCTATTGGTATGCGGTGGCGGCACTCTCGCCCAAAGCTATAAAAATACAACTCGACGGACTGCGCCGCGATAGCCTACAGCCCGATAGGGTCGTAGCCGATATTTTTGCCGAATTCGGGGTAAAAAGCACTTATAACGAAAAGGGCATTTTGCTCGAAAAATTGCCGCAACAGCTTTTGCCCGCTTTTTGGGATTATGACTTTTCTGCCTGCCCCGATATAGCGCAGACCCTCGCCGTAGTGGTGGCGGGTTTGAGGCTCTCTTCTGCCTGTTTGTCGGGTCTGCATACGCTGCGCATCAAAGAAACAGACCGCATAAAGGCGATGCAAACGGAGTTGGCAAAATTTGGCGTAAAAAGCGAGATAGGAGATGATTGGTTGCGGATAAGCTCCAGCACATTCTTAAGAGCGCCCAGCATGGCTATAGAAACCTACGATGACCATCGCGTAGCCATGTCGATTGCGCCTTTGGTTCTGCGCTGCAAAAGCATGGAGATAAACAACAGCGAGGTGGTCGGGAAATCGTACCCTCGTTTTTGGGTGGACTGGGCAAAATTGCGTGAGGGATAGTAGAGCCGTAGCATGCTACGGCTCGGATAGCCCGACCCCGCGCCCCTTTTTGCCCCGCGCTTTGCGCGGGGTGCCTGCGCGAGCCGTAGCATGCTACGGCTTTACAGCGCAGGCAGGCGCGGCGGGCACGCCAAAAAAAAAGAAAAGTCCGAAAAAACGTGCTTAAGCCTTAGTTTCTTCCGTCGCCTCTTCTACCGATTTGCCCGAATCTACGAGCTTGGTGAAGTGGAGATATTTGCGCAATTCTGCCGTGATGACGGGCGCGAGGATAACCAAACCGATGATATTGGGGAAAACCATCGCAAAAATCATCGCGTCGGAGAAGTCGATAACCGCGCCCAAGCTCGCCGAAGAGCCGATAACAACGAAGAGGCAGAAGATGACTTTATAGACGGTGTCGGCGATGGGGCTTTTGCCGAAGAGGTATTTCCAAGCCTGCAAGCCGTAGTAAGACCAAGAAATCATGGTCGAGAAGGCGAAAAGCACGACGACGACCACCAAAATATAGGACGAACCAGGTATAACGCTCTCGAAAGCGGTAGAGGTAATGCCTACGCCGTCGCTAATCGGGGAGCCGTATTGCACGAAACCAGCGTCGATATTGGTAACGATAATTATCAGCGCGCTCATGGTGCAGATGATAACGGTATCGATAAAGGGTTCGAGCAGAGAAACGATGCCCTCGCTTGCGGGGTGATTGGTTTTCACGGCAGAGTGGGCTATAGCGGCGGAGCCTACACCCGCTTCGTTGGAGAAGGCAGCGCGTTTGAAACCCTGCATGATAGCGCCCAGCACGCCGCCCGCGATGGCAGTAGGCGCAAAGGCTTCGGAGAAAATGAGGCTAAAGGCGGCGGGTATATCGCTAAATTTAGCGATTAAAATTATCAAGCCCATGCCGACATAGAGCAGCGCCATGAAGGGTACGAGTTTGTCGGTAACTTGGGCGATGCGGCGTATGCCGCCGATGATAATCAGCCCTACCAGCAGCGCGCAGATGATGCCAAAAATAAAGGTGCTGCCCGAAGCGTTGATGTCGAAGGTTTTGGTTACTTGCGCAGCGGCTTGATTTGCTTGGAACATATTGCCGCCCCCAAAAGAGCCGCCTACGCACATGATAGCAAAAAACACGGCGAGCACTTTACCAAAAGCGCCCATGCCTTTTTCGGCAAAGCCGCGAGAAAGGTAGTACATAGGTCCGCCGTGTACGGTGCCATCGGCATCGACTTCGCGGTATTTTACCCCCAGTGTACATTCTGCAAATTTGGAAGCCATGCCCAAGAAACCTGCCACGATCATCCAAAAGGTAGCCCCAGGCCCGCCCACGCTCAAGGCGACGGCTACGCCTGCGATATTGCCCAGACCGACGGTAGCAGAAAGCGCCGTAGTGAGTGCCTGAAAGTGCGAAACTTCGCCCTCGTCTTGCTTGGCATCGGATTTTGGCTTAGCTATAGCGATATCGTCTAAGACATTGAGGTCTGGCGTATGGGTTGCTGCCTCGTAGCTGGGGCGGTCGCCGATGGCAGGGGCTGCCGATTTTTTCTTGCTGTACTTGCCCGATACGGTGCGGATGGCTAAGCCCAATTTGGTAACATTCGGAAAGCCGAAATACATCGTACAAAAGAGCGCCCCACCGAGCAAAACCATCAATACGATGGGCATTTTTACATCGTTGCCTACAGGTACAGAGTAAAATATGACGGCGCAAATTTTATCGGAAACAGGCTTAAAGGCTTCGTCAATGCGTTGGTCGATGCTTTTTTCTTTTTCGACTGTAGCGGTATCGGTAGGCGATTGTGCAAATAGTTCTGTGCCTGTGTTGGTCATTAGCGGCGTAAACAGCATCAACAACAAGACAAGCAAGCGTAGGCGTAACTTCATAAACGTAGCGTAGTAAAATAGAGGTCTAACAATCTGGTTAATGGGCAAAGTTACAAAGTATCATCTACTTTAGTAATATCTACCCATTAGTTTTAGCGCTTGACTTCTTTTTTGTGCTTGTGGCGTAGGTAGTATGCCGCCTCGCGGCGGCAGTGGTAGCAAGTATTTTTTATTATTTGCTACACGTTCAATTCGTCATTCGTCATTCGTCATTCGCTACGCGTTCACTTCGTGTTCGTCATTCTACCGTGTGGCTTAGCTCGTCGCTATCGTCTTGCAAAACGCCATTGTACCAGAGCCCCTTGTCGATGCGCCCGTCTGCAAAGGTCAATTTGCCTTCTCCGTGAAATTCGCCTTTGGAAAAATAGCCCTCATACGAGGAGCCATCGGGATTGTATAGCACCCCGTAGCCGCATATTTCATCGTGCAGCCAACTGCCTTCATAGCGTGCACCGCTAATGTAGTAGTACACTCCAAAGCCATTTTTGCGGTCTTGCAACCAATGCCCCTCGTACCTTTCGCCGTCGTTGTAATGATAAATCCCATTGCCCGACATGCGCCCATCTACCCAATCGCCCTCGTATTTATCGCCCGTCGACCAGCGGTAAGTGCCTTTGCCGTTGCGTTTGTTGCTGCGCCAGTCGCCTTCGTAATAGTTGTGGTCTTGAGTATAGCTGTACTTGCCGTAACCGTGTTTTTGGTCGTTGAGCCAGTCGCCCTCGTAAATATCGCCATTATCATAATAGTAGGTGCCGCCGCCGTGCATCATGCCGCCGACCCAATTCCCCTCGTAGCGCTCATTATCTGTCCAGCGAAAAACGCCGTACCCATTGCGCACGCCCCAAACCCAATAGCCCAAATAAACAGAGCCATCGCCATAATAGTATTTTCCCAGCCCATGCCGCTGCGATTTTATCATGCTGCCGATGTACTTATCGGGCTGCTCTGCTGTAGGGTCTTCGCTCTCTTCTTCGCTATATATATGGTACTCAAAAGCGTGCAATTTATCAAAAACATCAAAGCCTTCCTCCGTAAAAGGGTCGTATACGCGCGCATTTTGGTAATTGTTTGCGCTGCTTGCTTGCTCAGCAGGAAGCGCAGAGTCGGAAGCGTGCATACCGTATTCTGTGTACATCATTGTTAGGTGCTGTTGGTAGAAAAATGCTTAGTTTTCGTTAATCCTACTGCTAAATTACTATATTTATTTTTATTTGTCAAATTTTTTATTGGCAGCACGGAACTTAGCCCCGAAGGCATTGCGTTGGTAAGCCTTTTTTGGGGGGCGTGCCCGCCGCTTGCCCCCCGCCCGCGCCATGCGCGGTCGCCCCCGCAAATGCGGGGGGCGGCGGTCGGGCTATTCGGGGCGTATCATCATCGCCCAAACGGGCGAATGTTGATACGCCCCTACTATCCCTCACGCATTCAATCCCTATCTGTTATTGGGGCTTTTTCCTCAGACCGAAGGTTTTGGCTATAGTGCCGTATACATTTATCGGCGCTTGCAAAAAATACTTGTTCGTTCCGTCAAAATCGACATAGCCATTATTGAAATAGCGTACATTCGTCAGATTATTGCCCATAATACTGAAGCGCCAGCCCTTCCATTCGTAGCCGACGCTTGCGCCGAGCAGCCAATAAGCGGGCAGCGTTTGCGAATTGGCAAAATCCATATACGCAGCCGCCTGATAGCGCAGATTGACTTCTGCCCAAAGACCGAAAGCGCTTTCCCATTGCAGGGCATTGTTTATCACCGCTCGCGGCGTAAGTATGGGAGAAAAACGAGTGCCTTGCTGCTCGATTTCTGCCCACATCACTACGCCTGTTTGCAGCAGATGAAACCCCTTCGGCAAACGCCAGCCCGCTGACCATTCTACGCCGCTGCGCCAGCTATTGTCTACGTTGCTCGTGAGCGGCAAACCGTTTAGCCCTACAGCGCCGTTGAGCGTGCGCTCATTGTTGAAATCCATATAAAACAGATTCAACGAAGCGTTAAATTTGCCTTTGCGCTCGTAGCGCATACCCAGTTCGTAATCTATAACCCGCTCCGCACGGCTATCGCCGATAAGGGGCAAAGACAAAGAATCCGCCGCCAAATCATCATTGCCAAAAAACATATCGTTGCGCGTAGGCTCGCGGTGTGCGATGCCCGCACTCGCATAGAGCAGCATATTATCTATAGGTTCGTAGCTAATACCCAGCTTCGGATTAAAAAACAGCCAATTGATAGGCGCTAAATTTATTGCGCCCTCATAAGTAAAACTCGTAGCCCGCAGTTGTAAATCCGCAAACAAGCCCAAACGCTTGAAAACGCTCTGCTCTCCGCGTAGGAAAGCAGAAAATTCGGGTTTGATGCCCTTATTTTCGTACAATTTGCCCAATGCCAATTCGCTGCCGATATGCCGCCGCTCGTAATAGTTGCCATGCAAGCCCGCGCTAAGCGTGGTCGTTGGCAATAAAACCTTAACCGTACTCAAAGCCCCTACAAAATGCGAGCGGAAAGCATAATTATACAATTCCGACGTAGAGGGCAGCCCCAAGAAATTATTGAAGTCGAAACCATAATTGCCGTCGAGATAGGTATAATAGAGCTTATTCTCCCATATAAAAAGATTATTTTCATCAAAAAAGCGGCTATAACTATGCGTCAAACCCGTGAGCGACTGCAAAAAAAGGTCTTTTTCTTGCTCGCTGTTGGCGTTGTGGCGGGGATTGATTTGCAGCAGGGAGTCGCTCACCCCGAGCCAAGCCATCTGATTTGCCTGCCTGCCCGTGATATGCAGCAAATGAAAAATATGCTCTTGCCGCGTGTAATAAGCGCGCAAGTACGCCGACTGCGAACTGTTGCCGCTATGATTTTTGAAGCCTTCGGAGCCTAAGACCGATAAGCGGGCGCTGATATTTAATCGACCATCTAAAAGCCCGCCGCTGCTGAAAGCCGCATAGCCTCTATAGCTCCCGAAAGAGCCGTAGCCGCCCCCTACTTCCAATTCGGGTCTTTGGCTAAAGCGATTGAGGTACAGTTGCACATTGCCCGCGTAGGCGGCGGCTCCGCTCTGGCTAAGCCCTACCCCGCGCTGCACTTGTATTTGGCTGACGCTGTTGAGTATATCGGCATGATTGGAGAAGTAAGCGCCTTGGTCTTCGGGTTCGTTGAGGGGTATGCCGTTGACGGATAAGTTGATGCGGGTCTGGTCGATGCCGCGCAGGCGCATGTACGAATAGCCCTGATAGCTGCCCGCATCGGAATGCAGGGTGATAGAGGGCGTAAGCTGCGAGAGCAAAAATGTGCCCTCTTGCCCAAAGTTCTGCCTGCGAAAATCCGCATTTTCAAGATTGGTATGGCTGATGGGGCTCGAAAAATCGGCGCTCTGGGCAGGAGTAATATAAAAGGTATCCACCTCGATAAGCGGAAGGATACTATCGCTTTGCGCCTTCAAAGCCTGCGGAAGAAGCAGCGAAAAAACAGCAGCAGCAAATAATTTTTGTGTAGGTGAGTGCATAGCCATAAATTTGAGTACAAAGATAGCACTTTTTATAAAAGGCAGCCCGCGCGCCTTTGGCGCGGGCTGCGCCGTATTTCGCGTGAGGGATAGTAGGGGCGAATCAACATTCGCCCATTTGGGCGATGGTGATACGCCCCAAATAGCCCGACGCTGCGACCTTTAAGCGCCGCGCTTTGCGCGGGGCGGGGAGCAGCGGCACGCCCAAAAAAATAAAACCCGCCCTTAGTTTGCAATATAAACTAAGTCGGCGTATATTTGAATAAAATTTCGACACGATGAAAATAGCGATTGCACAACTGAACTACCATATCGGACATTTTGCGCACAATCTGCAAAAAATGCTCGACGCTACCGCCACCGCCAAAGCGCAGGGCGCGGATTTAGTGATTTTCGGCGAGCTTGCCGTTACGGGCTATCCGCCCCGCGATTTTCTGGAATTTGAGGATTTTATTGAGCAAAGTGAGCAGGCTGTAGCGCGTTTGGCTCAGGCTGCCGTTGGCATTGCTATCGCGGTGGGTGCGCCCGCGCGCAATCCGATAAAAGAGGGCAAAGACCTATTTAATGCGGCTTTTTTGCTGTTTGATGGCAAGATTCAGCATGTTTCGCATAAGGCGCTTTTGCCGACTTACGATATTTTCGACGAATATCGCTATTTTGAGCCTGCTTACGACTTCAAGGTTGCCGAGTACAAGGGGCATCGCATCGCGCTGACGGTCTGCGAAGATATTTGGAATGTGGGCAACGAAAACCCGCTGTATCGCATCTGTCCGCTGGACGAATTGCAGCCGCAGGGCTACGATTTTGTGGTCAATTTATCCGCCTCGCCCTTTAGCCACTCGCATGCCAACAACCGTATACACACGGTGCGCGCCAATGTGGAGCGCTACGGCGTACCTATGTTTTATGTCAATCATGTCGGCTCGCAGACGGAGGTTATTTTCGATGGCGGCTCTATCGTCATGTCGCCCGATGGGCAATTATTTGACGAATTGCCCTATTTTGAGGAACTTGTGCGCACTTACGACCTGGCGGAAGTGAAAAAAGGTGGACAAAATCGCCCGCAGCCCAAAGACAAAATTGCGCTCATACACGACGCTTTAGTTATCGGCATACGCGATTATTTCCAAAAGCTGGGCTTAAAACGCGCTATTTTGGGGCTTTCGGGTGGTATCGACTCGGCTGTAGTCGTGGCGCTGGCAGAGCGCGCCTTAGGCGCGGCAAACGTGCGCGTTTTGCTCATGCCTTCGCAGTACTCTTCCGACCACTCTATCACAGATGCGCGCCTGCTCGCCGAGCGGCTCAATGTGCAGCAGGATTTGCTCTATATCGAAGACATTTATCAGGAGTACGAAAAGAGCCTAAAGCCGCTCTTTGCGGGCAAAAAATTTGACGTAACAGAAGAAAACCTACAGGCGCGTATACGCGGTATGCTGCTCATGGCGGTCAGCAACAAATACGGCAATGTTTTGTTGAATACGAGCAACAAAAGCGAGGCGGCAGTCGGCTACGGTACGCTTTACGGCGATATGGCGGGCGGGCTTTCGGTCATCGGCGACGTGTACAAGATGGACGTATACGCGCTGGCGCGCTACATCAACAAAGACGCGGAAATAATCCCCCAAAATATCATCGACAAAGCCCCTTCCGCCGAGCTGCGGCACGACCAAAAGGACTCCGACAGCCTGCCCGAATACCCACTCTTAGATGCGGTTTTGTTCCAATACATCGAGCTTCGCAAAGGACCGAAAGAACTCGTAGCGATGGGTTTCGACGAGGCGCTGGTACGCCGCGTGCTCAAAATGGTCAACGTCAATGAGTTCAAACGCGCCCAATTCGCGCCCATCTTGCGCGTTTCGCCCAAAGCCTTCGGCATGGGTCGGCGTATGCCGATTGTGGGCAAGTACTTGGGCTAAAAGTCTATTTTTTATCTTATTTTTTTACCAACAATTTCTATTCTTATGCGTCTATTTTCTTTGTTTTTAGGGGCGAGCGCGCTGCTATTTTCGGCGAGTGCTTGCAGCAAAAAATGCAAAACCGAGCCGCCCCGCGCCAAAATCGTCAACAATGGCACAGGAAAAGCCAGCGTGCAAATCATGACAACAGGCGGCAATACCGTCAATATCAATAACATACTCGTCGGCACGCAGTCCGATTGGGCTTCTTACGCGGCGGGCGACGTGCAATTCACCATCTCCATACAAGATGTTTCGCCCGATGCCGTGCTGGTCGTGCCCATGAACACCTGCTGGGAGTACGAAATCCAGATTGATAGCGCCAACAACGTCAGCTCTCTGCCTACGGAGCGCGAAAAAATCTAAGCGTTTTTTGGGGCGTGCCCCTGCTCCCCGCCCGCTAAAGCGGGCTTAAAGGTCGCAGGGTCGGGCTATGCGGGGCGTATCATCATCGCCCAAATGGGCGAATGTTGATTCGCCCCTACTATCCCTCACGCAAAAAACAATACCCCGCCCGCAAAGGACGGGCGGGGCTGCCGCAAAAAAAATAGCTGTTTCGGGTACTATATAACCTGAAACAGCTATTTCTTTTGTCGTGGTTCGACTATTTGCTTGGGCACTGTGTTTTTTTCAGTTCC
The DNA here is from genome assembly GCA_964467315.1 of uncultured Saprospiraceae bacterium. Taxonomy (GTDB): domain Bacteria; phylum Bacteroidota; class Bacteroidia; order Chitinophagales; family Saprospiraceae; genus JAAFIM01. Next base: position 10,142 of record CAYXSA010000018.1, read on the forward strand.
TGTACCTGCGTGCGCATTTCTATTTGCTTTTTGCTGTCCAGCGCTTTGATTTTGGGCACAAATTCTTTTTCAAATTCTTCGCGGCAAGATTTGTATTTTTCTCGGTCTGTATCGTAGTGTGCATCGCATTTGCATTCTGCCGCTGCAATTTCTTTTATTAAGTTGCCACCACAGCTACTAAAAACAAAAAGCCCACAGATTGATAGGGCAAAACTTAACTTTTTCATACTTGGCTAAATATGGGGTTGATGAAAAAATAAACAGTTCAGATACACCAGATAACTGTGCATTTGAAAACTTACAACGGGTCAAATCTAAAATAAAAAATACTGCGCAATTGATTTTTTGGGCGAAATGGCTGCGTTCTTTGGCGAATGTATAAAAATTGCCTGCGGGGCTTTTTTTGGGCTTCCCAGCCTCGCCGCTCCACCCAGCAGCCCAAGCAAGTACCCACAAACCGCACAATACAACACAAACACACAAACCACACAATACAACACCCGCACAACATTCGTCATTCGTAATTCGTCATTAGTAATTTATAGCTATCTTTGCGGCGTAAAAATCTCCTTCACTCCACAAATACGAATTTTCGACGATGAATTTTGACCTTATCGTAATAGGCAGCGGACCTGGCGGATACGTGGCAGCTATACGCGCCGCTCAACTCAATATGAAAGTCGCCGTCGTAGAACGCGAATCCTTAGGCGGTATCTGCCTCAACTGGGGCTGTATCCCCACCAAAGCGCTGCTAAAAAGCGCCCAAGTTTTCGAGTATATCCAACACGCCAAAGATTACGGCATCACCATAGCTGATGGTGCAGCAAAGGCAGACTTTGCGGGCATCGTCAAACGCAGCAGAGGCGTAGCCGACAAAATGTCGAAAGGCGTAAATTTCTTGATGAGCAAAAATAAAATTACCGTTCTCAACGGTACAGGCAGCCTCACAAGCGACAAAAAAGTCGCCGTAAAAGGCGCAGACGGCAAAACCACGACCTATAGCGCAAAAAGCATCATCATCGCCACAGGCGCACGCGCTCGCGCACTGCCCAGCCTACCCATCGACGGCAAAAAGGTGATAGAATACCGCAAAGCCATGTCGCTGGAGCAACAACCAAAATCTATGGTCGTCGTCGGCTCTGGTGCTATCGGTATGGAGTTCGCTTATTTTTACAACAGCTTGGGCACAAAAGTAACCGTTGTCGAATACTTAGATAATGTCCTACCCCGCGAAGATGAAGACGTATCTAAAGAGGTCGCCAAATCCTTCAAAAAATCAGGCATCAACGTACTAACCACCACCACAGTACAAAGCGTCGATACTTCGGGCGCAGGCTGCCGCGTGCGCATCACGCACAACAAAACCCAAAAGGAAGAATTTATTGATTGCGATGTAGTATTATCGGCTGTAGGCATCGCCCCCAATACGGAAAATATCGGCTTAGAGGCTTTGGGCATCAAAACGGATAGAGGTTTTATCGTCGTCGATGAATTTTACCGAACCAATGTCAGCGGTGTTTATGCCATTGGCGATGTGATACCAACGGCAGCATTGGCACACGTAGCCAGCGCCGAAGGCATTATATGCGTCGAAAAAATCGCCGACCACCACCCGCAGCCACTCGACTACGATAATATCCCTTCTTGCACTTACTGCTCGCCTGAAGTCGCTTCCGTCGGCTACACCGAAGCCCAAGCAAAGGCAAAAGGCTACGAGCTGAAAGTAGGCAAATTTCCATTTTCCGCCTCTGGGAAAGCATCGGCAGCAGGCGCAAATGCAGGCTTCGTCAAAGTGATATTCGATGCCAAGTATGGCGAATTTTTGGGCGCGCACTTCGTCGGCATGAATGTAACGGAGATGATAGCCGAAGTCGTCGTAGCCCGCAAACTCGAAACCACAGGCTTAGACATCGTGAAAGCCGTACACCCCCACCCCACTATGAGCGAAGCCATCATGGAGGCAGCAGCAGCGGCTTACGGCGAGGTGATACATTTGTAGTAAGTAGTAAGTAGTAAGTACTTTGCCGCTCGCTCACGCTCGCGGCAGTGGTAGCAAGTATAAAAATGTTTTGTGGATAGCCGCCGAGTTTAACCTAAGTTTGATAAGCGCAATGCAGGCGTTAGCAATTTTTATATGTACCTACTACCACTGCCGCAAATAAAATGAGCAGCCAAAATACTCGCTACCACTGCCGCCGCAAGGCGGCATAGTACCTAATACACAAAGCACATCTAACTCGTGTACTGCTTGATAAGGCGCACCATGAGATTATTGAGAAATTCTACTTTATACTTGCCGATAGAGGGCTCTAAGTGGCTGCCACCGATGCCGCTATGGTCGGTGATGAAGGTATAAGTAGAATTGGTGATGAGCGAAAGGTAGCGCATCAGGTATTCGGTGTTTTTGTCGATGCCGCTGGCGGTGATGGGTATAATTTTGATACCTTGAGCGGCAGCGGCAAGGCTGGCGCGATGGAATTTCGCCTGCGTTTTTGTGTCTTCATGCGGAGGCGCATCAAGGATAAGAAAGAGCAAACGGGCGCGGCTGCCTTCAGACCATTTTAGTTTGGTGGTAGCCGTTTCTAAGGCTTCTTCTACTGCTTCGGGGAAATCGCCGCCGCCGTCGGCTTTCTGCTCGGATATGAATTTTCGGGTAACTTCGACGTTGTCGCTAAAGTCGCTATGACGGGTAACATAAGCATCGCCATGGTCGCGGTAGAAAACGGAAGAAGTGCGAATTTTTAGATTTTTGTCGGCAGCAGAGGCGCGGGCGATCACGTCGCGGAGTTCCGTTTGCAAGTAGCGCAATTCGTCGCCCATAGAGCCTGTAGCATCTACGACGAAGGCGATGTCTACGGCGTTGAAACTGCTGGCAATGGGCATTTTCAGCTCGTTTATGCCGTCCTCGAAGCGTTTGATATTGTTGATGGTTTGCGCGCCCTCAGCTATGCGCAGGCTGTAGCCCTCGAAGCTAATTTGTTGGCTGGCGTGCTTATCGAGTTCTGCCCAGAGTTCGGCGCTGCCTTTGTTGTCGGTGCGGGCAGTGAATACGGCTTTACCGTTTTTGATGAGTTCGACTTTGATGTCCATTGCGGGTTTGCCGCTGCCGTCGCGCAGTACTACAGATACGCGGTGTTGGGTATTGGTATTCCAGTTTTTGGCATAGGCTGCAAATTCGTCGCGGCGCATAAGTTTTTGCCAGAATTTCCATTCTTTGAGGTCGCTCCATTCGCCTGCGGTCATAGCGCCTGCGCCTTGTCGGGTATTTTCTACATCTACTTCATCGACAACAACAACATCTTCGGCTTCTTTTTTGCTTTCTGGAATTTTGCCGTCTGTGCTTTTATCTGCGCTTTTTTTGTCGAAGGCGATATCCGCCGAAGGGGCGGGGCTGGGGGCTTCTTCTTCGGCAGTAGCGGTAGCGGAGCTAAGTCCTTTTTCGCCGCCACCTTCGGTGCTTGCGGTGCGGGGGCTGGTAGCGCGTGCATCTGTAGCGCTCGCGCCGCGCTCGGCTTTGTGGTTGCTACAGGCGGCTAAAAAAAGAAACCAAAGCAGGAGGAGAAATACGCTTAACTTTTGCATAGTCTTGTGTGTGGGGAGTTTGCTGTTACAGGTTATGCAGCAATAGACGCGGATTATGCTGGGCTTTGGCGTGTGTGGGCTAAAAATAAAAAAATGCGCGCCGCACTCTTTGTGCGGCGCGCGCCGTGTTTTGCGTGAGGGATAGTAATGTAGGGGCAGACCCATGTGTCTGCCCTTTGGGGCAGCACAGGGCTGCCCCGAAATGGATAGCCCGACCGCGCGACCTTTAAGCGCCGTTAGGCGCGGGGAGCTGCGGGCACGCCCCAAAAAAACGAATGCCCGAAAATTAGTTGTTAACCTGCAAAATATAGGACTTATCGTGGCTGTGTACGTGCAGTTTTCCGTCCTTGAAGATGAGGTATTCGATGAATTTTTTATCCGAATTTTTGGGGCGAAGCTCGATTTTCCCTGCGTCCGTGCCATCGATTTTGTGAAGGGCGTAAATCATGGCGTTTTCCATCGTGAAGCCGTAGCCCGTGAAAATATGATTGCCCTTGATTTGAAAATTGGCGGCATTGGCGCGTAGGGGCTCGCTGCGCCAAAGCAGGGTTTTATTGGTCAGGTCGAGCGCGTTGAGGTAGGCGTTTTTGCCTTTGGTGGATTCCGCATACGTCCAATGCGAGGTAGAAAAGTACAAAACATTGTCCTCGACCTGCGCCCAAAGTAAGTCTTGCCAAACGAAATCCTTGTCGCGGAAGGTAAATTCGGGCGCTTCGCAGTACTGCGAAAAGTCAATCGTATGCTTAACTTCCTGCGTTTCCATATCGCGTATGACCAGCCCCCAAGTGTCGGTGATGACCTTCATTTCGTTGGGTGGATTGCCGTAAATGAGTAGGGCTACGTTTTCCTGCTCTATAACGTGCGAAAGGGCGGCGTTTTTCTTGTTGATGACCTCCGCGCGGTATTTGCTCCAATCTACTTTGGTTTTCATCTTTTTGAGGGGCGAGATGACTGCGCCGTGATGAAATGCCATAGCGGGCAATTGGAGCTTATTGCTATCGAACCATTCGTAGTCTATCATCTTGCTGCTTTTGGTTTCCAGCAATTTGAAGGTAACATCGCCGCCCTTGCCGCGCCCCTGTACCAGCGCTTTGGTGCGCTCCGATTGGTAGGCATCGAAGGAAGGTTTATCGAGCAGCAATTTACCTTTGGGCTTGCAGGCTGTAGAGATGGCGAGCGCCGCAAGCAGAAAAAAGAATGTTAGTCGCATAAATTTTTTGAAATTAGGTGCTTTTTTCGGTTAATCCACCACCGATACGCGGAGCATATTGGTTTTTTTGCGCTCATGCAAGGGCATACTGCCCGTGTTGATGATAACATCGCCTTTTTGCACGATGCCTTTAGTTTTGAGGATTTCCTGCACGTCGCGTATGGTTTCGTCCGTAGAGGTAAACTTGGTGTAATGAAAGCAGCGCACGCCCCAAACGAGGCTTAAGGTATTGAGTATCTGCGGATCGGCAGAAAATACGATAATCGCCGCCTTGGGTCGGAAGGAAGCGACCATAAAGGCGGTATAACCCGACTGTGTCATACCGACAATCGTCGTGGCTTGCACCTCCCGCGCCAGTCGGCAAGCGGTGAAGCAAATCGCATCGGAATGATAGGAGGGCGAATTTTCGTTGGCGGTATTGCTGCGATAATAGACGCTTTCCGTCTGCTCGGCTTGGTGTACGATGCGCGACATAGCTTCTACGACCTTCACAGGGTGGTCGCCCATCGCCGTTTCGTTGCTCAACATCACCACGTCTGCCCCGTCGATGACGGCATTGGCTACGTCGATAATCTCGGCGCGGGTGGGCGAAGGGTTTTTAATCATGCTATCCATCATTTGGGTCGCCACGATGACGGGTTTTGCCTTCTGGATACACTTGGATATAATCATCTTCTGCAGCATCGGCAGTTGCTCCATCGGCATTTCTACCCCCAAATCGCCCCGCGCTATCATCACGCCGTCTGTAGCGTCGATAATCTCGTCGATATTGCGTATGGCTTCGGGTTTTTCGATTTTGGCGATGATTTTGGCGGGGTGCCCCTTCGCTTGTATGCGCTCGCGCAGCTCGTGTATGTCCTTCGCCGTGCGCACAAAAGAGAGCGCAATCCAGTTGAAAGGGTGTTGCAGCATAAAATCCAAGTCCGCCAAATCTTTTTCCGTCAAAGAAGGCAAAGACACCTGCGTATCGGGCAGATTTACGCCCTTGCGCGAGGAGAGATAATTGCCATAGAGGACTTCGAGTTTTACGGTGTCGATGCCATTGGTTTCGCGCACCAAAAGTTCCACTTTTCCGTCATCGACCAGCACCTTTTCGCCCGCTTTTACGTCCTTCGCAAAGGTTTCGTAACTCATATAAATTTTGTCGGGCACACCTACGCAAGGCTCATTGATAAAGGTCAAAATGTCGCCTTTTTTCAGCTCGAAGCCGTCATTTACCAGCTCGCCGATGCGCAATTTCGGCCCCTGCAAGTCGCCCAAAATGCTGATATTCGTATGATACTTGCGGTTGATGTGCTGCACATATTCCACTATCCGCAGGTGGTCAGCCTGCTTGCCATGCGAAAAATTGAGGCGCACAGCATCCACGCCCGTTTGCGCCAGCTCCAACAAGGTGTTGTAATTGCTCGAAGCGGGACCGATGGTCGCCAATATCTTTGTTTTCTGGAAAATCGCGTTGCGTACTTGCATGATCTGTTTATTTTTGGTCTGTCCGTTTTTTATGTCTTTTTTATTGGGGGCGTGCCCCTTGCGGGCTTTGCCCGCTGCGGGTCGGGCTATTCGCTCCATCAGCTTCGCGCTGCGCGCTCGCTGGTTCCGCTGCTATCCCTCACGCTTTTCCAACAGGTCTGCGAAAATACAAATAAAACCCATACTCCGCGCATTTTTGGCAGCCTTACCCTGCTTATTTGCCATTCTGACAAATTGACAAAAGCCCTCAAACGCTTTTTTCTGCCAATTTTTCCGCTTTTTGGCTATGGCACAAGGCTTGTTAAACAGGCGCAACAACAAGCGCGCAATGCTGCACAAAACAGCACCCCAACACCATATAGCACTGATTATCCACACACAAGACACCTCTCAAATCCTCTCCGTAAAATCATGGGCAAAATAATTGGCATCGACTTAGGTACTACCAACTCCTGCGTTTCCGTCATGGAAGGCAACGAACCCGTAGTTATCACCAACGACGAAGGCAAACGCACCACCCCCTCTATCATCGGCTTTCTCGACAACGGCGAGCGCAAAGTAGGCGACCCCGCCAAACGCCAAGCTATCACCAACCCTGCGCGTACCGTCATGTCTATCAAACGCTTTATGGGTCGCCGCTACAGCGAAAGCAAAAAAGAAGCAGACTTCGTACCCTATAAAGTAGAACAAGGCCCCAACGATACCGTACGCGTCAATATCGACGGCAGACAGTACACAGCCCAAGAAATCTCCGCTATCGTCTTGCAAAAGATGAAAAAAATCGCCGAAGATTATCTCGGACACGAAGTAACAGAAGCCGTTATCACCGTTCCCGCTTACTTCAACGACTCCCAACGCCAAGCCACCAAAGAAGCAGGCGAAATCGCAGGCCTGAAAGTGCGCCGCATCATCAACGAACCCACAGCCGCAGCCCTCGCCTATGGTCTCGATAAAAAAGACCGCAATATACGCGTAGCAGTCTACGACTTGGGTGGTGGTACCTTCGACGTGTCTATCCTCGAACTCGGCGATGGCGTTTTTGAAGTAAAATCTACCAACGGCGATACACACTTGGGCGGCGACGACTTCGACCGCGCTGTCATGGATTGGCTCATCTCCGAGTTCAAAACCCAAGAAGGCATCGACCTCACCACCAATGCCGAAGCCCTCCAACGCCTCAAAGAAGCAGCCGAAAAAGCAAAAATAGAACTCTCCGCAGGCAATACCGCCGACATCAATCTGCCTTATATCTCCTTCGGACCCAGCGGCGCGAAACACCTCGTGCGCCAACTCTCTCGCGCCAAATTCGAACAACTCACCGACGACCTCGTGCGCCGCACCCTGGAGCCTTGCCGCAAGGCTATGGAAGACGCAGGCTACTCCACCAACGATATCGACGAGGTCATACTCGTAGGCGGCTCTACCCGCATTCCCCGCATTCAGCAAGTCGTAGAAGAGTTCTTCAAACGCAAACCCAACCGCAGCGTAAACCCCGATGAAGTCGTAGCCGTAGGCGCAGCCATCCAAGGCGGCGTACTCACAGGCGAAGTAAAAGATGTATTGCTGCTCGACGTTACCCCCCTTTCGCTCGGTATCGAAACGATGGGTGGCGTAATGACCAAACTCGTAGAATCCAACACCACCATACCCAAACGCGCCTCACAAGTATTTTCCACAGCAGCCGATAATCAGCCCTCTGTAGAAATACACGTACTACAAGGCGAGCGCGCTATGGCACGCGACAACCGCACCATCGGTCGCTTTATGCTCGACGGCATACCGCCCATGCGTCGCGGCGAACCGCAAATCGAAGTAACCTTCGACATCGACGCAAACGGTATCCTTAGCGTTTCCGCCAAAGAAACCCGCACAGGCAAACAACAATCTATCCGCATCGAAGCCTCTACAGGTCTTAGCAAAGACGAGGTAGAACGCATGAAACGCGAAGCCCAAGCCAACGCCGACACAGACCGCGAAGCCAAAGAACGCGCCGATAAACTCAATGAAGCCGACTCCCTGATTTTCCAAACAGAAAAACAACTCAAGGACTACGCCGATAAAATACCCGCCGAAGGTAGAGCCAATATAGAAACCGCCCTCGACAAACTCAAAGCCGCCCACAAATCTCAAGACGTTCCCACCATCGAAAAAGCCCTCACAGAGCTCAACGAAGCATGGTACGCCGTAACAGGCAGCATGGGCGCAGAAGGAGGCAACGACCAACAAACCCCGCCCCCCGCAGGCGGCAACAACACTGGCACCGACGGCGACTATGTCGACTTCGAGGAAGTGAAAAAATAGGTAAACGCGCTTAGCTACCATAAAAAAATGCCCCAGCTTATGAAAATAGGCTGGGGCTGTTTTTTTTGCCTTTACTTGGGCTTCTTTGGCGCATCGCGCAGCAACTTATGCGGCTGATAGCTGAAAATAGGCGCTATAGAAAGAAAATTTCCATTTTCATCATAACGCTCTTGCATCGGGCTAAGCGCATCTATGTTTACGTGCATTTGCCGCTTTTCTGCGTCCCAAGCAAAGGTATGCGCTACCCGAAATTGTTTGATATGTTTCGCCTCGAAAGCGCGCTGATAATAGATTTCTTCTTCGTTGGTTTTGGTTTCGGGGTTGTAGTGGTAATGACGCTCCTTACCCACCAGCCAATCGTTTATTTTTTCTTGTGTCCTTGTCCATTGCCATTGATTGTATAGCGTATAAGGGTATCCTTTAAGCTCGATAGGCAGCCGATGTTCGCCTGTAGGGCGGCGTTGTTCGAGGCTAAAACCTTGACGCAATCCCTCCAAGTCGTCGATATCGCGGTACATTTGGAAGGCGTACACGACGTTTGTATCTTTTTGGAGTTCGGCGATAAATTTTTGTGCGTTATAGGTTTTTTATGCCTCGAGGCTAAGGGGCAGTAGGCAAAAAAGCAAGAGAAAATAGCGCATGAGTGGTAGATTTATTAAAAAATGCGTAAAAACAGACATAGTGCATTGTCAAGAAAGCCTTTGCAATTGGGCGTGCCCCTGCTCCCCCGTGCGCAAAGGCGCACGGAGCCGTAGCCATGCTACGGCTCTACGGGTCGCAGGGTCGGGCTATCCGCTCCAGCCCGCTAAAGCGGGCTTCCGCTCCTATCCCTCACGCAAAAAACATTAAAGCATCCGATTAACCCTGTACTAAGTTTGATGCTCGCATAAAGTTACCGATTTTTGGGTCTTAGGGTTCATTTTTCGGAGGGACTGGCTTCGTGGTCGCAGCGCGCCCGCCCTTTGCGGGCGCGCCGCGTGAGGGATAGTAGGGGCGAATCATCATCGCCCCAATGGGGGCTGGTGTTTGGCCCCCACTAGGCCCACCGCCGCCCCCTTTTGGGGCTAAACAACACCCCCAAATTGGGCTTTTTTGATACGCCCCGAATAGCCCGACCGCAGCCCCTTTTTGGGCTGCGGGCACGCCCCAAAAAAAACATTCCTCGATAGCAATAGCTTTTTTCAAAAAAGGCTATCTTAGCGCATAAAAAAATTGCATACATGACTTTGTACAGCTGCGACAGCCTCAAACAATTGGAGGCGCTACCCGAAAACATTAAATCCCTTTATATTGATTGTTTTCATCTTGAGCTTTCGGATTTTTTGGATATTTTTCAGCAGGCGGCGGCGCGATTTGCGCATTCGCTCGAAACATTGCGCATTGCTTTTAGGCAAAATAATCCTGTAACTGCCTTTTCTGTGCCCAATGAAATAGCAGTATTCAAAAAATTTCCACATTTAAAAAGTCTTAGTTTGGAACTTTGGGGAGGCTCAAAACTACCCAATTGGCTGCTGCAAGCGAACAATTTGCGCTATCTTTCAATAACAGACGGACAGCTATCAGCGGAGCATATAAATATCTTTTCTCAAATGCCGCTCTTGGAGGAATTGCATCTGAATGAATGTGGTTTAGATAGCTTGCCGCCTTCGCTTTTTCGGCTCAAGCATCTGCGCGTTTTGTCCTGTCATGGAAACCGTTTTAAAGTTTTTCCAGCGGCGCTGGGCACTATGCCCGCGCTGACGCATATAGATTTTTCCCAAAATCGCATTTCAGAATTGCCCATTGACAGATCGCCAATTTGGGAAAATTGCGTTTGGGAAGGTCTAAATTTGTATGACAATAATATAAGCAAGCTCCCAAGCGGCTTGTTTTTTTTGCCCCATATAAATTATATAGACCTGACCCAAAGTACGGACACTTTTAATTTTAGCTGGCTTGACTATTTGCTTTCCTTGCCCGATTTGCGTTTTTCTCCCCAGCGCGTAGAGGCGGCGAAAACGCATTTACGCGTATTGGGCGCAAGCAGTTATTTCAATGACGATTATTATTCGGGAGTAATTGAGGTATTTTTTGTTTTTGGGGATTTGCGATGTTTGCAATTGACCGTATCTACTTCATGGGAAGAGTGGAACAATAGGGTTATGCACATTTGGCAGGCATCAGCGCAGGCGGATTTGCCCAATAGCCTGCGCGATAGGCTTTTGCTATGGGCGGCGGGCAAAGAATCCCCGCTTAATCTTTTCAGCGAGCGGGAGGAATTTTTGCAAATGTACGGCTTGCCCTACAACGAAGCGGTTTTTGAGATGCAGGCAAGTTGTTTGCGGGCGCTGGCAGAGCGGGAGCAATGGGCGGCGCTTTCGCCTGCGGCGAAGGTCTGTTTTGCGGGCAATTTTTTGATGTCGCCAGATGCTTTGGCGAAGGAGGCAAAGGCGTATTTTGCCGAAGCTTGGGATAACCTTGATGCGCGGGCTACGCATATCGTCGTAGGCGATTTGCTGCCAAAAAGCGTACAAATCGAGATAGAAAAATTGCTACCTTCGGCGGTTTTGGTGTTGGAGGCAGATTTTTGGGCATATCTGCGAAACGAGGGCTACAGCCCTGTACGCATAGACGAGGCGACCCGACAGCATTTGGAACTGCTGCTTTGCCAAGAAGAAGAAAACACTATTTTGCTTGCCTTGAATATCATTGGGGCGCAGGGGCTGCCACCTGCGATGATAGCGCCTGTTTGTTGGTTTGCGAGCAGAGGCGAATCCGAAACAACAAGCACAGCTAAGCGCATACTGCGTACTTATAGCAATAATAGCGTTTTGCTGCATATTGTGGAGCGTATGAATAGACTCGGATATGAGTACGATGAATTCCGATACGGGCGAATAGTTACCCGCTTGGGAGACTTCCTTGCGCTTCTAAATTCCTTTGAATTAGCGGACAAACTTGGCGACAATTATATATGTCTGCGCTGGGCTTCCATACAAGATCCCCATATATTGAGGAGCGAAATGCAGGGCTATTTGCTGGATAAAAAAGGCTGCGCGCCCTTAAAAATGCTCGATTGGCTGCATTATGCAGAAGATTTTTTATTGATAGAGTCTTTAGATGCGAGCTACAGAAACCGCTACTTAAACGAGCATAAAGCGCTGCAAAAGATAAAATTTTGCAAAAATCTGCGCACGCTTTGGCTCGATGGACGCGATGTGCTGGCGATATTGCCCGATTTGGAGCCTTTGCAGCAGCTCGAATATCTTAGCGTTGAGGAATGCTATAATGTTTCGGTTATTAGTCCGCTTTTGAAAAAATTCCCCTCTTTGTTCTTCGTTGAAGGATTAACAGATGCTTTTTTTGATAAAGGGCATACGGCGTATGTATCAACGCTCCGTCGGCAAATGAATGTGAATGAAGAGCCTTTAGCTGGTGAAGACCTCCCTTTTTGAAAAAGCCTGAAAATGGGAGGCGCTTGGGGCTGGCGAAAAATCCCCGCCCGCCCTTTGCGGGCGGGGCTGCCTTGCGTGAGGGATAGTAGGGGCGAATCAACATTCGCCCATTTGGGCGATGTGGATACGCCCCGACCACGAAGTGAACGCGAAGCGAATAGCCCGACCGCAGCGCCTGTAAAGCCGTAGCATGCTACGGCTTTACAGCTGCGGGCACGCCCAAAAAAAACAAAAAAATTTAGACAAAATTGAGCTGCTGCAGCTGCATCTCGCGCAGGGAGGCGGGCACCGCGAAGCGCTCGCCATAGGTCTGCCGCAGCTCGTCGCAACGCTCTACAAACTCCTGCACGCCATAATCATTGACAAACTGCAGCACGCCGCCGCAGGCAGCGGGAAAGCCCCAGCCGTAGATGCTGCCCAGATTTGCCTCGCCACTGCTGCCGATAACCCCTTCTTCCAGCGTGCGCGCCGCCTCCAAAATCTGCACAAATAGTAGCCTATCCGCTACATCGTCTTTGGGCAAGGGGGCAGCGTCGTGCGGAAAATGCTGCTGCAAATCCGCCCAAACCTTAGCGCGCTCGCCGTCTTGGCTATACTCGTAAAAACCCGCCTTAGCGCTTTTGCCGTAGCGCTGAAACTGCCGCACCATCGCCTCCACAATGGCAAAAGCGGGCGCATAGCCGTAATTTTCGCCCGAAATGGTGCGCTGCTGCAGCTCATTTTCATACACCGCCCGCAAAGACACTTGGTCAGCCAGCACCAGCGGCCCATGCGACATACCCGCCAGCAGCGAGCAGTTGCGAACGTAGGCAGGGTGCTGCCCTTCCGAGAGCAGCATCAGCCCTTCCATGATGAAGGTGCGCACCACCCGCATCACAAAAAAGCCGTTGCTATCGCGCACCAAAATCGGCACCTTGCCGATATGCTGCGCAAAATCGAAGGCGCGGGCGATGGTTTCGGCATTCGTCTGCTTGCCGTATACGATTTCCACCAAGCGCGTATGCTGTATCGGCGCGAAAAAGTGCATACCAATATAGACCTGCGGGCGCGCAAACGAAGCCGATAAGCCATCTATAGACAAACTCGCCGAATTGGAAGCAAAAAAAGCATCGCGGGGCATATACAATTCCGCCTCGCGGGCGATGCGGGTTTTTAGCTCGGCATTCTCAAATACGGCTTCTATGACTAAATCGCATTGCTCAAAATCGCTGGCTTTGTCGGTGGGGCTGATGCGCGCCAATATCTCTTTGCCCTGCGCGGCGCTTAGCTTGTCGCGCTGCACCAAGTCTTCGATAAGCCGAAAACACATATTTTTTCCCTGCTGCGCAATGGCTAAAGAGATGTCTTTTATCACGACCTCTATGCCCTCAGTCGCTGCCAAAAAGGCGATACCCGCGCCCATATCGCCCGCACCGATGACTCCGATGCGCCGCGCTCGAAAACGCCCGTAACCTTTGGGGCGGGGCGCGCCGTTGCGTATGCGGTTGTAATCGTACCAAAAAGCTTTGGTCATATTGCGGCAAGTCCTATCCAAAACGACCCGCGTAAAATGCCGAGAAACGATATTCAGCGCCTGCTCAAAAGAAACCTGCATACACTCGTACAGGGCATTTACTATAGCCTGCTGCGCGGGATAATTGCCCCGCGTACGCGCATAGACCTGCGCGTTGAGGTCGGCGATAAGCTGCGCCGTATAGGGGTGGCGCGGATTGCAAAGGCGGGGCGGCTCTACGCCCTTATCCCAAAGTTTGACGATGTCGGGGCGCGAGCGGATATAGTCGCGCGCCTCCTCCATCAATTCCCGCCGCTCGCTCACAATCTTATCAATCAAGCCCTTGCGCAGCGCCTCTTGCACATGGTATTGCTTGCCTCTGCTCGTCAGCTCGAAAGCCGCTTCGATGCCCAAAAGCCAAGCCAGCCGCACGATGCTGCCGCCCCCTGGTATCATGCCCAAATTCACTTCGGGCAAGCCGATGAGCGTATTGGGCGCATCGAGCGCGATGCGATAATGGCAGGCAAGCGCCAATTCGTAGCCACTGCCCAAAGCCGCCCCATTGATGAGCGCCACCACAGGCACAGGCAAGAGCTCCAGACTGCGCAAAACCGCATTCAAAGACTGCGAATAGGCAAAAATCTGCTCTGCCGACTCCGCATTATGCAGATAATCCAAGTCGCCGCCCGCCGAAAAGGAACGCTTCGCAGAGGTCAAAATCACCCCCGCCAAACGCCGTTCTTTCGCCTCCGCGTGCAGATGCTCGAGCACGGGGCGCAGACTTTCTACAGCGCGGTGATTGATTACATTCACGCTTTGCGCCTGCATATCGAGCGTCAAGGTGGCTATATTGTCGGCATCTTTCTGATAGTATATCATCGGTTCGTTGGGGGGAGGCTTTTTATTTTTTTCGCTTCGCGGAGGGCTGCGCCGTTGGGCGTGCCCCCGCGCCTAAAGGCGCGGGGTCGGGCTATACGCTGCATCACCACGCTGCGCGTGGTGGTTCCGCTCCTATCCCTCACGCAAAGGTAAGTCAGACGGCGCAGCTTTTAGCCAATCAAAACAAGTCATTTTTGGCGACTTTTTTAAATTTTTAGTAGTAGGTAATAAGTAGTAAGTAGTAAGATTATCAGATTGAATACATTGTTAATTGAATATCAGCAATGTACCAACTACCTACTACCTACTACTTACTACCTACTACTTACTACTAAACACCGCCGTTCGCATCACCTCCTCATAAAACGCCTCGTATCTCGGAACGATATTATCTAAGGCGAAGGCGCGAGCTTGAGCGAGCGCATTTTGGCGAAACTGCGCATGCAAAAGCTCGTCTTTGAGCAGGGCGATGGTTTTGGCTGCCATACTACCGATGTCGCCGATAGCGCTGGTATAGCCCGTAAGCCCATTGATATTGACCTCTGGCAAGCCGCCCGTATCGGAAGAAATCACAGGTACCTCACAAGCCATAGCCTCCAAAGCCGACAAACCAAAACTCTCCTTCTCCGAAGGCAATACAAAGACATCGGCTATAGCCAAGAGTTCTTCTACAGCATCCTGCTTACCCAAAAAGCGCACATCGCCGCAGATATGCAGCTGCCTGCAAAGTCCTTCTATATTTTGGCGTTCGGGTCCGTCGCCGATAAGCAGCAATTTGGCGGGCAGTTCTTTGCGCACCAAATCGAACATGCCGACCACGTCCTCTATGCGCTTGACCTTGCGGAAATTGGAAATATGCACCAATATTTTTTCGCCCATCGGCGCTATCGCCTTTTTAAAATGGTCTTTATTCGTTTTTTTGAAGCGGGCGAAGTCGATAAAGTTGGGAATAACCTCTATGTGCCGCTTTACGGTGGGAAAGTTGTGGAGGGTATCTTGTCGCAAACTTTCCGAAACGGCGGTAACGCCATCGGATTTGTTGATAGCGAAAGCGACTACAGGCGCATAGGCGGGATTTGTGCCCACCAGCGTTATATCCGTACCGTGTAAGGTCGTGATAATCGGTATATAAATCCCCTCGCTAAGCAGGATTTTTTTTGCCAAATAGGCTACCGATGCATGCGGAATGGCATAATGCACGTGCAAAATATCCAAATGATGATAGCGCACTACATCTACGAGTTTGCTCGTCAGGGCGGTTTCGTAGGGCGGGTGGTCGAATACGGGATAATCCGCAAAACTCACCTCATGGTAAAAGATGCGCTCGTGAAAATGGTCTAAACGCGTAGGCTGGCTGTAGGTGATAAAATGCACCTGATGCCCGCGCTGGGCGAGGGCTTTGCCCAATTCGGTAGCCACTACCCCGCTACCGCCATACGTCGGGTAGCAAACGATGCCTATTTTCATTTGGTTTCGGTAAATTGTAAAGAAACGCCATTGATGCAGTAACGCAGTCCTGTAGGTTTGGGGCCATCGTCGAAAACGTGCCCCAGATGCCCGCCACAGCGATTGCAAACGACTTCCGTGCGCTGCATACCATGCGAATTATCGACGATATCGCCTACATGTGTCGGGTGTATGGGCTCGAAAAAGCTGGGCCAGCCCGTGCCCGAGTTAAATTTTGCAGAAGAGGAAAATAGGGGCAATTTGCAGGCGGCGCAGGCGTATATGCCTACGGTTTTTTGCTCATTGTAGGGGTGTGTATAGGCGCGTTCTGTGCCTTTTTCGCGCAGCACGCGATACGCCTCTGCTGATAGCGTTTGCTCCCATTCGGTTTCGCTTTTCGTTAGCTTTTTATTGTCCCAAATCTGGGAGCTATCGAGCTTTACGACGACTTTTGTCGCTTGCTCGTTGCTGGGGTTGGGGCTATTGCCTGCGCTGTTGCTGGTTTTGGCTGCCTGCGTGCAGGCTGCAAAGATAAGAAGCAGCGCAAAAATACCGAAATTTCCTTGCATCATGGCGTATGTGGCGTTTTGTGTGCTTATTATACAGTTGGGTATGGCAAAAAGTTTAATTTGTCGCTGGGGGTATTTTATCAACCGCAGCCCTTAAAAACTGTTATAGAATGTTTAAGCCGATATAAAAACGGCGCTTTTCTGTAGCGAAAAAGCTAATTTTGCGGCAATAATGTAGGGAATTCCTTTGCGTGAGGGATAGCAGCGGAACCAGCCGCCGCAGGCGGCTGATGGAGCGAATAGCCCGACCCGCAGCGCCGCAGGCGCAAAGGGGCACGCCCAAAAAAAATAAAATCTCAAAATACAGATGATACGTCAAATTGTAGTTGCGGTGCTTGCTTTGGTGATATTGATAGCTGCCGTAGCGATGAGTCGCGCCACGCCTGCGCCCGCAGCCGCTGCCAAACCCGATGCCGCCAAGCCCGCGCCGCTGCGCACGGTAGGTGTGCGCGTGGTGAAAAATGAGAGCATTCGCACGAGTATTCCCCTATATGGGCGCTTGTCGGCAGTAGAGAAAATCGAGGTTTTATCGGAGGTCAGCGGGGCGATGGTGGCAAATAGCCCCGTTTTGCGTGCAGGTCTGCGCTTCGGAAAAGGCGATGTTTTGTTGCGCGTCGATGCGACGGAACTGACCCTCTCGCTGCAAGCCCAGCGCGCCGCCCTGCTCACGGCGATAACGCAGATAATGCCCGATATAAAAATCGATTTTTCGGATAATCTCGCCGCTTGGGAGGACTATCTGCGAAAATTTGACGTAACGAAGCCCCTCGCCGAACTGCCCGCCGCCAAAAGTGAGCGCGAAAAGAATTTTGTGGCGCTGAAAACGATTTACAACCAATTTTATAGCATCAAAAGCGGCGAAGAGCGTTTGACGAAGTATACTTTGCGCGCGCCCTTTGGCGGCGAAATTATGGAAAGCGCCATTAGCACGGGTTCCTACATTCGGGCAGGGCAACGCTTGGCGGTTTTAATGAATACGGGCAACTACGAGCTGGAGGCAAGCGTATCGCTGGAAGATTTGGCGTACATCAAAACGGGCGACAAGGTAAGTTTGCGCTCCGAAGACGGCGGTACAGCGAGCTGGACGGGTCGAATTGCCCGCATTTCTTCGACTGTAGACACCCGCACACAGAGTATAAAGATTTATATACAGGTCAGCGGCACTGGTTTGCGCGAAAATATGTTCCTCACAGGCGAGGTAGAAGCCAATGCGCTGGCTTCCGTCGTGGAATTGCCGCGCAGATTGCTCGTAGACGGCGACAAAATCTATACTTTTCAGCCCGCCGATAGCAGCCTGCGCCTACAACCCGTGCAAATTATGCGCACGAACCAAAATACCGTCTTCCTTCGCGGTCTGCCCGATGGTACACAGGCACTCGCCGAACCATTTACGGGCATCTACGAGGGGATAAAAGTGAGGGTGCAGTAATTGTTGTGCCGCCTTTCGGCGGCAATGGTAGCAAGTCTTTAAGTTTTTTGTAAAAAACGGCGATAACCCGCCTGCAAAATCTTGCGGGCAAGCTCTATTTTCTCCGCTTCTGCGCCTTTTCTATTTTTGAATGCGCGGTAGCGGCTTATCTGCCGCAAAATGCCGACTTGCTCCACCCAATGTTGGCTAAAATACTGTAAAATTAGCAGCAAAAACGGCACAAAAAGCGAGTACCAACCCAAACCCAAAAACATAGCTACCATCGCGCCCACAGCCCCCCAAACCGCCCATAAAACGATGCCAAAAACCAGCGCCATCGGCGCGCGGAAAGAATCGTCTTTCACGATGCGAAAAAGCAGGTATTGCACCAAGCGCAGGGGCAAAAAATTGGCTAAAAAAGCCAGTATACCGATAGGCGAACTAAGCCCCACAAATGCCCATCTACCCGCCTGCCCTCGCTGCGACTCCACTACCCCCAAATCCGTCAATTTTTCGTTTTCGAGCGAGTACAAATAACTTTCCATCGCAGGACGCAAGACCTCCAAATGGGGCGCAGACTGCACCCCAATAGCTATAGCCCGCTCGTTTTCGAAGCGCTGCGGCGCATAACTATAGGTGGGGAATGCCCTTTCGGCTGCATCGTTGCGATACAGCTGCCAAAAACCCTCTACCATCTTTTCGTTTTCGGGCGCGTCGATGTGTAGCATGACTTTTTTCAGCGCTTCGGCGATGTCTTGGGTCAGAATTTCGACAGCCTTTTGCTCGTCCTGCTCGAAATCTGCCCAATAGCGGCGCACATCTATCGGCTCGCCCCAAACGAGGAAAAAATCGCCCCAGCCGCCTGTTATATTCGTATAATTCAGCCCCAGCGGCTGTATGTAGAGTTCCGAACCCTTATTTTCGTTTAGAAATTCCAGCGCCAAGCGCGCCGTGCCTTGTTTGAGGGTGCGTAGGCGTTTTTCTACATAACAATCGCCTTCGGGCGCTATAAAAAGCATATTGCCCGTTTGCGCGAGGACTCGGCGCGAGGCAGCGAAGGTTTCGGCATTTTTCGCCATCTGGTCTTTGCCGTCGCGCATACGGTGTATGGGCAGCATATGCACGTTGCGCGCTACCCAGCCGACCACAGGTTTTTTGAACTCGTTGGCACGCGCCCAAAAATACAGGTCGCGCCGCTGCAAAAGCGCTATGCTAATCGGGTCGGTGAAGGTATTGGCGTGATTGGCAACGATAATCGTAGGCTCGCGCAAGGGCTGCCGCTCCCGATAAAGCCGATAAATACGCTTGTAAAAAAACCAAAGCGAAGTGCGCGCAGGTAGTTTGAAGAGTTGGTAAAGAAGCATATATATAGATTGAGCAGCCTGAATATGCGGACAATTTGAGCTAAATTTTTCTATCCGCTAAGGGCAAGAATACGCAAAAATAGTTTATATTTGTTCTTTATTCATTATACACCCAATAAAACATGAAAACCATAACACTACTATTGCTTAGTGTACTTTTTCTAAATTTTGCCCAAGCCCAACAAAAAGCAGTAACAGAAAACGGAGAAGAAGTTACTTTGTATGACGACGGTACATGGGAATATCTCGACAAAAAGGAGAAGGAAGCCTCAGAAGAAAAAGAAATTCCAACAAATACCAAAGCATTTACAAAATCAGCGGAATCGACGTTTTTGCTAAAAAGCAACAAATTAAATATCGGCTTTTGGCTCAATTCAAAAAAATGGTCATTCAGAAAAGCTGTCGAAAATCCCGATGCAGAATATGAGCTTCAGCTAAAAAATGAAAGCTTATACGGCATGATTATAGCGGAAAAAATTGAAATCCCACTCGATGTCTTGAGGTCGGTGGCTATCGAAAATGCAAAATCCATAGCGCCCGACCTAAAAGTTATCAATGAAGAGTATCGAACAGTAAACGGACTCAAGCTGCTTCATTTACAAATGCACGGGTCAACCAGAGGAATAAAATTTGCCTATTACGGCTACTATTTTTCCAACGCTCAAGGGAGCGTTCAATTCGTAGCATACACGACCCAAAATCTCATGGAAGAATATAAACCCCAAATAGAAATTCTTCTAAATGGTTTGGTTGAACTTAAATAAACAGGCAAAGCGCTGCAAGAATGGCACAAAAATAGCGTATATTTGTTCTCTATTGTTTCACCTCCAACCCCACCCAATGAAAAAATTTTTTCTGCTCGCCGTATTCGCCATGATGTCTATGGTCGCCTTCGCGCAATCCACTAAAAACTACCAAAAGAAAACAAGCGAAAACAGCAAAGAGCGCACGCTTTTGCTCGACCTGCTCCGCGCGCACTTGTACAAAGACCACAAACAAGAGTTCGTTTTTGTAGTGAATCACTTCAAAGTTTCAGGCAATTACGCTTGGTTTATGGGCGATGCACAGCAAAAGGACGGTAGCAAACCTGAACTTTCTGATGACCTCGATTGCTGCCATGTCGAGGCGCTTTTTGTCAAAAAACAAGGCAAATGGTACATCGAAGAGGCGGTAGGATTTAGCACCGACCTTTGGTGGGCTGACCTCCAAGACCGTTACCCCAAAGTACCCACGAGCATTTTGCCCAACCAAAACTAAAAAATTGCTTTCGCATTAAAATCTCTCAAAAGGGAGCGCCGCATCTTTCGCGGAGCTTCCTTTTTTTTATGCTTTCGTTTTTTTTTTGGCGTGCCCGCCACTGCGTCCGCCCGCGCAAAGGACGCGGGCGGGGGGCAGCCACGAGGGCTGCCCCTACACGCATCGCGGTCGGGCTATTCGGGGCGTATATTTATACGCCCCTACTATCCCTCACGCAAAGGAACTTTCTAAGTTTTGCCGCGCTATTCAGAGCGTTTACGCCAAATAAAGCGCGAAAATATCGTACTTTTGTCTATCATTCCTTCTTCATAGCTCCAAATGCAAGGCTATTTTTTATGAAAAACTACATTATTTTCCTTAGCGGCGTGGCTGTCTGCGCTGCTTTTTTCGTCTTCACGGCTTATACTGATCCCGATACAAGCGGCAACGATGCCAATAAAAAGCAAAGTTTCGGCGCAGACCGCAGCACAGACCGCCCCTTCCAGACCGTATACGCTCCCCCAATTCCCGATAAAATCGAATTTGCAGGCGAGGAGCTACCGAAAGAAAAATTTGATGCCTTAGAGCGCTTCGACCGCGAACTAATGGCTATCTGCTTTGGGCACTCTACGACGATGAATAACATGAAACTCGCCGCACGCTACTTCCCGACCATCGAACCCATTTTAGCCAAAAACGGTGTGCCCGATGATATAAAATATCTCGCCGTTACCGAAAGCAATCTACGCAATGCCACCTCCCCCGCTGGCGCTAAAGGCATCTGGCAATTTATGCCCGAAACCGCCAAAAGCTACGGTCTCGAAGTTAGCAACGAAATTGACGAGCGCTATCACTTAGAAAAAGTAACCGAAGCCGCCTGCAAACTCCTCTCTAAATCGCGCAAAGATTTTGGCTCTTGGACGCTCGCCGCCGCCGCCTACAATATGGGACCTGGCAGACTGCGCGGGCATCTCGATTTTCAAAAACATACTTCTTACTACGACCTGCACATGAATCAAGAAACCTCGCGCTATGTGCCTCGTATCTTGGTTTTCAAATACGTGATGCAAGACCCAAAAAAATATGGCTTTCATTTAGATAAGGAAGACCTCTACCCCGCACTACCAAAATACAAAATCGTCGAAGTAAAAGGCGCAGTACCGAGTTGGAGCGATTTTGCCCAACAAAACGGCATCAGTTACCGCAATCTGAAAGTACACAACCCTTGGATTTTGGACGATAAGCTCACCAATAAAGCAGGCAAAACCTATCAGGTGCAAATACCCATCGACGAAAAATAAAGCGCGCCCTTGTAGAGCCGTTGCATGCAACGGCTCATACTCGCCCCTGCAGTTCCCGTAAGGGCAGACCCATGGGTCTGCACCAGCAACGGCGGCAAGAGGCAGAGCCCCCAAAAAACGCCTTAGCCCAACTGCAAAAAGACCCAGTACAAAGCAGCAGAAAGTCCGATAGATACGGGCAAAGTCAAGCCCCAAGCCAACAAAATGTTCGTGATGGTTTTGCGTTGTATATTGCTGCGCCCACCTTTGGCAAACATAGTACCCATGACGGAGGAGGAAACAATATGCGTGGTGGAAACGGGCAAATTGAGCAGGGTGCTAAAGCCGATAGTCGCAGTAGAAACGAGCTGCGAAATCAGCCCTTGCGAATAATCAAAACCCGATTTGCCGATTTTTTCGCCGATAGTTTCTACAATGCGTTTCCAGCCTATCATAGTGCCCGCGCCAAGACAAACGGAGATGAGCAGAATCGTCCAAACGGGCGCAAAATCCGTATAATTTCTAAACGTTTTGACCTCTTCCAAGATGGCAGCACGCTGCACGGCGGTATGCGGTACGGGTTTTCCGATTTTTTCGTCGGCAACCTCTTGGGCTATCATCGCCTTCACGTCGGCAAGGAAAACAGTGCGTATATGTCGGCGGAAATCGACCTTTGTTTCGCGCGAGTCGTCGCCCTTGCGTATCTTATCGAGCAAAATTTTGCTGCTCTGTATATCGGCTAAAAACTTGGTATACTCGACCATCGGCACTTCGTTCGCTTTAGGCTCATAGCGGATGTTTTTGGCAAGCGTATTGAGCGAGCGCTCGCAGGCATCTGCATCGAAAGTTGGCGTAAGCGCATAGTAGGCAGGCATAAAGGCAAGCAAAACGACCATCAGCAGCCCCACGCCTTTTTGCCCATCGTTGGAGCCATGATTGAAGCTAATGCCCACGCAGCCCAAGACAATCAGCACGCGTATCCAAAAAGGCGGTGGCGTATTGCCCAACGGTTTTTCGTACAAATTGCCCGTTTTTATGAGTTTTCGCATCGCCAAAAGCGCCAAAAGCGCCCCGAAAAAGCCTATCAGCGGCGTAATGAGCAAAAACAGCATAATATCGTAGGTCTTTTGCGTTTGCTCGGCAGAGAATGCGCCAAACATTAGACTCGCGCCCAAAAGCGCGCCGATAAGCGTATGCGAGCTCGAAGCAGGCAGCCCCAAATACCAAGTGCCCAAATTCCAAGCTATAGAAGCCACCAAAACGGCAAGCATAAACGACACATTTGTCGATAAAGGCGCATACATCAATTCCGTAAGCGGCAATAATTTTATGATCCCCATCGCTACTCCCAAGCCGCCCAGAAAAACGCCCAAAAAATTAAGTATGCCCGAAAGCACTACAGCCTGCGTCGGCTTTAAGCTGTGGGTATAAATCACGGTAGCGACTGCATTCGCCGTGTCGTGAAAACCATTGACAAATTCAAAAAAGCAAACCGCCAGCACGCAGAGCGCCAGCAATAAAAAAACACCCGTTGTCAGGTCTAAACCCGCCGCAAATAACATCAATTCCATAAATTTTTTGGATTTTTGCCGCTCAGCTCCTCTGCGCTCCATTGGGCGCAGCAAATGCGGCAGGGCAAACATACAGAAAATCAACAAAGCGCAGCGTTAAGAAATAATTAAGTATACGTTGAGTTTATGGGCGCTGCTTTCTTTGCTATGGGTGTGCCCCTGCGCCGCCGCCGCAAAGGGCGGCGGGGGCGGAAAATTTTCCGCCCCTACGCGGCGCAGGGTCGCGTGTTGCGGGGTTATAGTGTAGGGCAGCCACAAGGGCTGCCCCTACACCGCGCCGCCTACAGCGGCGCGCCCCTACACCCGCTCACACAAAAAATAAAGCTACCATGCAAAAAAACAAAAAACTGCTAATTTTTGGCGACTCGGCTTTTGCGGAGGTCGCTTATGAGCTTTTTAGCCACGATTCCGAGTACGAAGTAGCGGCTTTTGTGGTCGATGAAGCTTACCGCAATCGGGAAGAACTGTTTGGCTTGCCTGTGGTAGCATTTGAGCAGGCAGCGGAATTGTATCCGCCCGACGTTTATGAGATGCACGTAGCCCTCGTGTACAACAAACTCAACCGAGTGCGTCGGGAAAAATACCTTGCCGCCAAAGCCAAAGGCTACAGGCTTGCCAATTACATCAGCTCCCGCGCCTTCGTTTGGCAAAATGTAACGATGGGCGACAATGTTTTCATCTTCGAGGATAACACCATACAGCCTTTTGTGCGCTTGGGCAGCAATATCGTTTTTTGGAGCGGCAACCATATCGGGCATCATTCGACGGTAGGCAGCCACTGCTTTATATCTTCGCATGTGGTGGTTTCGGGTTTTGTGAATGTGGGCGAATCTTGCTTCTTCGGCGTGAATGCGAGCTTTGCCAACAACATCGACATCGGCGATGACTGCCTTGTCGGTGCGGGCGCTTTGGTCGTGCGCAATTTACCCGCTGGCAGCCTCGTGAAAGGTACACCCTCACCTATCGACACCCAAAGCACCCACGAAAAGTTTGGCATCTCCCCGCTGTAGAAAAATAGCAGATAACTAATTTTGCGTGAGGGATAGAAGCGGAACCACACCGCAAGCGCGGCTTTGCCGCGCAAGGTGTGATGGAGCGGATAGCCCGACGCGAGCCGCAAAGCGGCGAAGCGGCACGCCCAAAAAATTAAAACTATGTGGCAAAAACGCGGCTTGCTTTGGCAGCCTAATCGAAATTTTTGGTGGCAACAGCATTACGGTATCTTGCCCACGCCCGAATATCTGCCCGAACAGGGGCGGATACGCCTTTATTTCGCCACTGCCTGCGCCGAAAAGTTTGGACGTGTTAGCTACATAGAAGTAGATGCCGACGAGCCCAGCCGCATTTTATACGAAGCCGCAGCGCCTATTTTAGATACGGGCGATTTGGGCTGTTTCGACGACTGCGGGCTAAACCCTTCCAGCCTTGTACAAAGACCCGAGGGCAGGAAAATGCTCTATTATGTTGGCTATCAGCGCACTGTCCGAGTGCCTTATATGCTGTATATTGGCTGCGCCGAAGAGCAGCCCGACGGCAGTTGGCAGCGTTTGCAAAAAACGCCCCTCTTAGACCGCAGTAGCGCATACCCTTATTCTACAGCCGCGCCCTTTGTGCTTTTCGATGAGGGCATCTACAAAATGTGGTTTTGGGTAGCCCGCGAATGGACTAAAATCGGCGGAAAAGACTACCTTTCTGCCTTCCTTGCCTACAATACCTCTGCAGACGGCATACACTGGAAAGCCGAAAAGGCAGTAAGCTGCATCAGCCCCGACCCCGCAAAAAACGAGTTTTCGCTCGGCAGACCCTACCTGCTAAAAGACGCAGAAAGGGGCTTATACCGTATGTGGTACTCCGTGCGATACATCGACAAACTCTACCGCATCGGCTACGCCGAATCCAAAAACGGCTTAGATTGGCAGCGACTCGACGAGCAAGCAGGCATAGACGTATCGCCTACGGGTTGGGATAGCGAAATGATTTGCTACCCCGCCGTAGTACAACACGGCAAACGCCTCTACCTCTTTTACAACGGCAACAACAACGGACAAACGGGTTTCGGCTGGGCAGAATGGGCAGAATAGCCGCATAAATTCAGCCCAAGCACACAAAAAAACAAGCAAATGCCACTCTACTCCATTATCATACCCTGCTATTTCAATCAGGATAATATCCCCGTAACGAGCCGCGTACTCATCGACAATGAAGCCGCCTTCCCCGCAGATGTGCAATTTGAGTATATCCTCGTCGATGATGGCTCCCGCGATGGCACTTGGCAGGCGATGCAAAATTTTCAGGCGCAGTACCCCGAAAAGGTGCGACTAATACAATTTACCCGCAATTTTGGCGCGAATAGCGCCAGCCTCGCAGGCTTGGAAGCCGCCAAAGGCGACTGCGTAGCCGTCATCGCTGCCGACCTGCAAGACCCGCCCGAATTGCTGGTGCAGATGTACGATTTTTGGAGCAAAGGCAATAAACTCGTCGTCGCCAATCGTATAAATCGCGCAGATAGCTTCTTCGGCGATTTGATTTCCAATTTCTTTCACTTTCTGATGCGCAAGGTCGCCATTCCCAACACCCCCAAAGGCGGCTTCGACCTCTGCCTATTCGATAGGCAAGTCCTCGACGACCTCCTAAAACTCGACACCCGCGACGTATACTGGTCGTATCTTATCTTGTGGATGGGTTACCCCTACATCAATATCCCCTACGAGCGCCGCAAGCGCGAAATTGGGCGCTCGCGCTGGACGATGTCGAAAAAAGTAAAAGCCTTTATCGATAATTTCGTCTCCTTTTCCTTCTTCCCCATTCGGCTCATCTCTACGACGGGGCTGCTTTTGGGCTTCGCGGCGCTGGTCTATGCGCTGGTGATAGTGGTGAGCAAATTCAGCGGCTGGGTCGACCAAACGGGTTGGTCTTCCACGATGGTTGTGCTGCTGCTCGTCTCCTCCTTTCAGATGATTTCCTTAGGCATCATCGGCGAATATCTTTGGCGCACGCTACAAAGCACCCGCCGCCGCCCGAATTATATCGTGCAGCAGCTGCAAGACTGCAAACCGAAGGCGGAAGAAGAAAAAAAATAAACCGATTTACTGCGGAAAGGCGCGAGCAAATAGCTGCTCTGCCTCCACTTGAGGCAGGATTTCATCGCGCCAAGTCGCCATATTGGGCAAAACCTCTACGAATTTGCCGTTTTCGATTTTCACCCCATCGAGTACGATGCTTTGGGGGGTATTGCCGCGCTGATGGGGCAGCAAAATCAGCACCCGCTCAGCTTTTTTGAGCAGTAAGGGGCATTCATGCCGTTCGAGATTGACGATGAGGAATTGGTCGCCCTTGTTTTGGGGGAATTTTAGCAGCAGATTATCGTCCTGCCGCAGCTCAAATTGGCTGATTTGGCAAATTTTCGTTGTCGTATCGCAGACGGCAGCCCTCGCATATATCTTAAATCCGTAGGAAAGCGCCAATTCCATATCTTGAGCGCCTTTGGGGTCGGGGCTGCCCTTTTTGCGCCAGCCGAAGCCCGCGCCTACCACAAATTGTTGGCTGCGGTCGCTGGTATCCGTGCTGTTTTTTTTCGCCGTTGTGGGCGTATTCGCGCCATTCGGTTGGTGCGTGTGCGCCGTCTGCTCGCCGCCGCAGGCAGACAAAAACAGCAGCATCGAAAGAGCGGAAAGAAGGTTTTTCATCTTGTGAGCAGTGCTGAATTTTGGGCAAAGATAGGTATTTTAATCTTTTTTTTCTTGGGCGTGCCCCCAGCCCCAAAAAGGGGGCTGGGGTCGGGCTATGCGGGGCGTTTCACCATCGCCCCGCTGGGGCGAATGTTGATTCGCCCCTACTATCCCTCACGCAAAAAAAATCCCCGCGCCCACCACGAAGTAGCAAAGCTACGAGTAGACGCGACCCAAAGGGAAGCGAAAGGGGGCGCGGGGCAGCGGAAGTAATTTTGTCGATACTTTGCTATCAATCACACCATAAGCGCAAAGCATACACATAGCCAGAACCTGTCAACTTTATCGGATGGATACTTTGCATATTTTTTAATCGCACAATATATTCGCCTTCTGCTAAATACAAATGCTTATTATGCTTTAATTTCGTAAGCAAACTATCCTTTAAATATAAAGCCACTTGGCACTTACAGCCACTTAAATCTATTCTCAATCCACATGCAGCAGTATCAGATATTGCGCCTGTAAACTGTAAATCATAGCGTAGATTTGAACATTCGGTCTTAGGCGGTAACTGACAAGAACAAAATATACACGAGACGAAGACCAAAAAACTATTTTTTAGCTTGAGCATAGTTTCCGTGTGCATCATAAACCAA
This sequence comes from uncultured Saprospiraceae bacterium, assembly GCA_964467315.1. Lineage (GTDB taxonomy): Bacteria > Bacteroidota > Bacteroidia > Chitinophagales > Saprospiraceae > JAAFIM01. The sequence continues at coordinate 37,711 of CAYXSA010000018.1, forward strand.
ATTAAGCATTGTCCCAACATTTGCTCTGCCTCTTTTATCAAATTTCAAAGGCTTGATAATATCTAAAACGTCTTGCTCTGTTACTTTGCGCGTATATGGGTTGAGTGTACCGCCTGTTTCGCCTGCCTTAGCATTGACATCCCATTGGTATTCTTTATCTACAAAGTTGCCTCTCGCTGACATTATGTTTGGCTGCCCTTTTCCTCGTAAATCTCCGCTAATAGGATGTTTTAGACCCAACCCATGCCCCATTTCATGCGGTGCAGTCTTGGACTTTCCTAAGTCGTCATTGGTAGACCAAAAGCCAGAATTACCCACCATTATAGAGTGTTCTGTACTTTCCTCCAAACGCACAAAATTATTTTTAATATCTCTGTTGTTAGCGATTTTTTCAATAATATCTTTAATGGGGACTACTTCAAAGGTGAATTCAAAAACTACCTTGTAATTTTTGCCATCTATTTCGGTTGTTACGCTGGGTTCGTTGTACGCAGTTTGTATTTCGCGAACTATTTTTGAGCAATACTTTCTGCCTGCTTTGTTTCCGTAAAATATGATGTGGGCAGAAATAATAAGCTTATCACCTTTCAGCTCTGCTTCGCCAGAGTCCTCAGCATTTGGGGAAGCTAATGTTGCTGCACTTGTGCTGCCTGCCGCCTTCGCCAGCCCCAGCATCGTTTTCAGTTGTTCGGCGATGGCTGCGGGAAAAATCCCCGACAGCGCCAGCAGTTTTTCGCCTGCTTTTGCTGCCGATTGTAGTTGTGCTTTTTCGGCTTCGCTAAATTCGATGGATTCGCCCTTTTGGGCTTTTTGTAGACGCGGCAATAGGGCAGCTACTGCCTTTTGATGCGGCGCAAATTCGCCTGCTGCATTTTTTGCAATTTGCATAACTACGGCGCTATGCTCTTTGTAGGGTTCGGCTACACGGGTTTTTAGCGCTGAGCGGTCACCCCCTCCATTTTCATTGATAAAATGACTCATTTCGACTGGGTGGTTTATAAAGAAGATGAATAATCAAGGGAATGGCAGCAAATATACATTTTTTTCACAAAAGGGATTGGCTTTTTTTATGGGATTGTGCCCCCGCGCCCCTTTGGGTCGCGTCTATTCGCAGCTTCGCTGCTTCGTGGTGGCGCGGGGGTATAAGCCTGCGTGAGCGGGTGGAAGGGCGCGCCGCCTACCACAAGTGCGTAAGCACGCCGTGGGCGGCGCGGTACGGTGCATTCATGCGCCGTACTGAAACCCTGCAACACGCGACCCCAGCCCCTGTAGAGCCGTAGCATGCTACGGCTCTACAGGGGCTGGGGGCACGCCCCAAAAAAACAAAGCCCCTAAAAATATCGGCAGTTTCGGCAAGATGCGGAAAATATGTATATTTGTGCAAAGTTCAAAAAAAGCAGACAAACACATAAATCAAGTAAACCATGCAGGCAAAGCACCTCTATTTTTTGTATGCGCAGGAAAATCAAGACACGGCGGCTTTGCTGCGGGCAGAATTGCAAAGCAGCTTCCTGCTTTGGCACGAAAACGGGCAGGCGGAACAGATAGAACAACAGCTCGCCGCCCAGCGTTTTGGCAAAGAGCAAGCCGTAGCGCTCGTATTGGTGAGCGATAATTTTCTAAAATCGGCAGACTGTATGAAGCGCCTTTTGGCTTTCACGCAGGAAGAAACCTTGCCGCTTTTGCTGCCCATACTCATCGACGGCAAGCAAACCGATGCAGAAGGCAATACAGTAAGCGTCCCCACCGAAATCGCCGCCATACAAAACATCATCTATTACCGCGATTTTTGGTATGACGAGTGGATACGCCTGCGCAAGCAGGGCAATTTTGCCACAGAAGACGAACTGAAGGAGATTGAGGCGCAAAAAAACTTCTCCAAAAAGATGCAGCCCATGATGAATACCATCTTGCGGCATATCAATATGAGCCTGCCCCAAAGCCTCGAAGGGCTGCGCGCAGCCCATTATGAGCTACTTTTTGCGCGCTTAGGTCTGGCGGGTTTGAGCATAGCCGAACGCAGTCTAAGTTTGCGCGAAGCCATCGCCGTAGAGGAAAAAACTCAAACGCAGGAAGTTCCCCTCAATGACCCACTCCCGCCCGACGTATTCATAGAAGAGCCCTTGAACATACAACTCCCCGAAGCGCAGGAAGAGCCCTTTGCGATGGACATCAGCCCCGAAGCAAGCGACGACACCGAAGTAGCAGAAACAGCAGTCGAAACCCCGATTAGCCCAATTTCTGCCGTCTTCGAGAAAACCCTTGCAGAGGAAGATACCGTTACCGAAACCACCCAAAGCGACTTGGACGCACACCGCCAAAAGCAAGAAAATGCAAGCAGCTGCGAAGCGGAAGCAGCCGAAACAGCAGCCGAAAACCAGCAAATCGCCGAGATAAACACCATCGTGGACAACGACGGCACGGAATTTCATTTCGCCGCCGAAACCAATATATTTTTCGCCCTGCCCGATGCGAGTCCAGCCACTGAAGAGCAGAAAGAAACCGCCGCTGAGCCCGTTTATGAAGATTTCGTTATCGGCGAGCTAAGCGACCTCGATGTGCTATTCACCCTTGCCGAAACCGAAACGGAGGAAGGCGATTTTGCCAATGCCCGCCACTGCTACGAGCGTATCTTAGCCCTCGACCCTGTGAATGGGCGTGCGCACTTGGCGCTGGCTCGCCTTTTCAACCAGCACCTACAGATGCCTTCGGAAGCGGCGCTTGCCTACCGTAATGCCCTACTTTGCAACGACGAAAATGCGCGCATCTGCTACGAGTATGCCCTATTCAGCCAAAGCAGCCACCCACGCCGCAGCGTAGAACTATTACAACAAGCTCTGCAAATACAGCCCGATTTTCCGCAGGCTTATGCCGCCTTAGCCGCAGGCTATGCCGCCATTGGGCAAACCGATGCCGCCCGCGCCGCTTATCTGCAAGCCTGCCTACTCGATGCCAGCCTACGCAATGCCGACTTAGATAGCCAACTAAACATACTCCGCCCCGCAGAGCCCGAACCTGTAGAGGAAGCTGTCGTAGAGGAAGCCGTAATAGAGGAAGCTGTCGTAGAAGAAGCAGCCGTAGAAGAAGCCCCCGCCCCCAACCCCAACGCCGAAACCGTTGTGTTCATCACGGGCGCAACTTCGGGCATCGGTAAGGCTACCGCCCGCCGCTTCATCTCGGAAGGCTACCGCGTTATCATCAGCGGCAGACGCGGCGAGCGCTTGGAGGAGCTAAAGGCAGGTTTCGACGAAGCCACCCAAAGCCAAATACAATGCCTCTGCGCCGATGTACGCGATGGTGCAGCCTTTTCGGCTGCCTTCGCTGCCCTGCCCGCCGAGTTCCAGCAAGTCGACCTGCTCATCAATAACGCAGGTCTTGCCAAAGGCTCCGCCCCCATACATGAAGGCGATTGGGCACATTGGGAAACCATGATAGACACCAATATAAAGGGTCTACTACTCGCCACCCGCAGCGTCGCCGCCAATATGGTCGCCCGCCGCAAAGGGCATATCATCAACATCGGCTCCGCTGCCGCCAAAGACGCTTATGCCAATGGCAATGTCTATTGCGCGACCAAAGCCGCCGTTGATATGCTCACCAAAGCCATGCGCTTAGACCTCTATAAGCATGGCATTCGGGTCTCTACCGTCAATCCCGGCATGGCAGAAACAGAATTTGCCCTCGTTCGCTATGAGGACGCAGAGCGCGCCGAGCAGTTGTACGCCGATTTCCAGCCGCTTAGCGCCGATGATGTAGCCGATGCGATTTATTTCGTCGCCACCCGCCCCGCACACGTCAACATACAAGACGTTTTGTTGTACAGCACCCAGCAAGCCGCTACAGCCGTCATCGACCGCAGCGGCAGAGCCGACCGCATACTCAAGGAAGAAGCCATTACAGTAGATTAAGCCTACCCAAACGATAAAAAAGACAAAGCGACCAACCTGCTTTTTAGCAGGTTGGTCGCTTTGTTTATAGCAATCCGATAAGAAATAATTGCGCGCCGCGCCTGTGACGCGGCGTGCGCCATATTCTGCGTGAGGGATAGTAGGGGCGAATCAACATTCGCCCATTTGGGCGAATCAACATTCGCCCATTTGGGCGAATCAACATTCGCCCATTTGGGCGATGGTGATACGCCCCGCATAGCCCGACCCGCGCCCCTTTTTAGGGCGCGGGGCACGCCCAAAGAAAAAAAGATTACTAATCTTCTTCCTCTTTCGGTGCGGGCGGAGCGTACATATTGCCGCGTGTCGGAAAATCGTAGCCCATCATCACTTCCGTAGCGCCAACGCTATACTGTTGGAAGCGCGAAGTAGCCACATCGAAGGACAAAACAACGGGGATTTGCTTGTCGAAAACGAAGCGGCATTGGAAGGATAAGAAATGCGGCGTGCGATAGAAAATGCCAAAAGATAGCTGATTTTCTAAGAAATGCGCCAAAATACCGCCGTCTACCTGCACTTGAGCACCGCGCACATATTTCACCATGATTGAGGGCTCAAGCGTAACGGCACGCGAGGTACCTACTTTTTTGCCCGTGCTATCCACCTGACCAGCCGTATTGCCGAGCGTGTGGCGATAGCCCGCCGAGAGAAAATAATGCACATATCCGTAGCCCAAAGGCGTGCGTAGGTTGGAATTGATGCCATAATCGAGTTTCGATTGAAACAGATTCGGCGCGGCTACGCCCACATAAAATTTATCGCTATGCAAGAAAATGCCCGCCTCCGCGTCCAACAAATTCACCCCGCCCGCCAAATCGGCTACGGCTTGGTCGTTGGATTCGATAAAGGTAATCGCATTCGTGCGTATCACATTGCGCACAAAACGCCCGCCTAAGCCTATCGCTAAGCGCATTTTACCGCCCGCAAGCGGGAGATGAAAGGCATACGATAGCTTCGCGCCCCAACGCGTCAACGGCCCCGTTTGGTCGCCAAACAAAAGCGCGCCCACGCCGTGCATATCCTTAAACAAACCCTGATACGTCAAACCGAAAGTTTTCGGTGCGCCAGGGAAAGAAACCCATTGCCAGCGGTGAAATAGGCGCAGATTGTGCCCACCCGTAGAACCCGCGATGGCTGGATTTACCACAAAAGCATTGGAATTATATTGCGCAAATAGCGGCTCTTGTTGCGCTTGCGCCTGCGTCAGCGACAAGCCTAAAACCGCTAAACAAAGCGCCCATTTATAAAAATGAAGCATAGTGCGTACTTTTATGATGGTTAATTTTTTGGGCGTGCCCCCGCGCATCTGCTGCGCCAAAGGGGCGCAGCAGGAGCCGTAGCATGCTACGGCTCTACATGCGCAGGGTCGGGCTTTGCGAGCCGTAGCATGCTACGGCTCTACAATCCCTCACGCTTTTTGGTGTATCCCTTCGAGTTATCTGCCTGCAAACTATCGAAGTATCGTTACTGTCCCTTTATACAGAACAGGCTCGGCAAGTCCTGGGTAAGTAACATGGATAACATAGTAATAGGTCGCCGCTGGCAAATCTTGCCCGCTGCTGGTGCCATTCCATGAGCCGTCATAATTTACCATCGTAAAGACAAGCTGCCCCCAACGATTGTAAACCTGCACCTCATTATCAAAGAGCGTCAAACAAGGGATAACCCAAGTATCATTTACGCCATCGCTATTGGGGGTAAAACCTGCATGCAAAGGCACACAAGCGCCTACGCGAACTTCTACCGTATCCGTATCGCTACAGCCCAAAGTATCCGTTACCATCAGCGTATAGACTGTAGTCTGTAGGGGCTGAACGGGTGTAGTAGCTGCCGTCGGATTATCGACGCGGTCGGTCGGTGTCCATGCGTAATTAATGCTTGCGCCCGTGCTGCTCGTTCCGATGAGATTGGCAAATTCACCTACCAGCAAATCGCCTACAGCATCCGTTTCGGCTACCGCATTCACGCTATTGAAAATGGTGCTTTGTATCTCGGCAGTATCGCAGTTGAGCTGATCCCAAACCTGCAAACTCCAATCATCGCCATTGGCGAGCGCTATAGTTACACTGCCTTGTGAGCCGTTGGAAGCTACATTGTAGCTGGTCGTTGCGCCGTTGATGGTTACGGCAGCGATATAGGCGGTCGCACCGCTATCGAGCTGCGGCAGACCTCCCGTAAAGGTGAGCGCAAGCGTAGCGCCGCCCTGCCCATCGCAATCGTACTGAATTAAGCCGCCATTGTTGATGTCAATAACTGGGAAATTCGGGTCTTGGCAGATGTTAGCGCAGTTGGAAGCGTTCCACAAGAACATACCTTGTATGGCGCTCGTACAATTCAAATCGTCGGTAACAAAAACCTGCCAGCTATCGCCGCTCGTTACGGTGATAACATAATCTACAGTGCCATTGGCTACGCCCGTGATGGCTGTGCCCGTCGTATTGCTGCCCGCTGTAGAGCCTACTACGACTACAGTATAATCCGTCGCATTGAGCGAAGGAGCGCCACCGCCGATGGTGATGGTTACGGTCGCCGTTTGGTCGAGATAGCAGAAATAATTGCCTGCCGAAGTGGTCATGGGACGCAGGGCGCAGAAATTGGGACAGTCGAGCAGGCTAAATATGCCTACTGCCGTATCGGAGCAGGTATTGATGTCAGTGGCGATCATCTGCCAGTTGTCGGTATCATTCACTAAAAACGTAAATGTGCCAATACCGCTCGTAAAGCTACCGTTTTCGCCTGCGACTGTAGAGCCGCTGACGACTACCGTATATTGTTGCGTGGGGTCGAGGGTCGGTGTCCCGCCGTCGATGCTAAGCGTTACTGTAGCTGTGCCGTCGGGATTGCAGGTATAGACTGCCGATGTTATCGGGTCGGGGCTGACGACGACGGGGGTAAGTGTACAGAAATTGGGGCAGTTGGCGATATTGTAAATATAAGTGCCCGTAGTCGTATCGGCGCAAGAGGCAGTATCATTGACGATAAGCTGCCAAGCATCGTTGTCATTGACGATGAAAGAGAAAGTAGCCGTTCCGCCGACTACGCCCGCGAGCTGTGCCCCATTGAAGGTTTGCCCGAAAACAGTAGAACCGCTAACGCTCACGAAATAAGGGCTACCGTTGACTGCTGGCAAGCCGCCGCCTATAGTAACCTCTACGATAGCGATATCGGGGGTTATGCAGTTGTAATTGGTCGTTACAGCAAAGGGATTGAGCGAGCAGAAGTTGGGGCAGGTATTGCTATTGTATAGGAATGTGCCTGTAGCGGTATCGCGGCAGTTGTTGGCATCATAAATAATTACTTGCCAAGTATCGCCGTCATTGACGCGGAAGGTATAAGGCGTGGGATTTGCGCCGCCTACGGGGTTATGCGCAAAGGTACCATTTGCGCCTGCTACCGTCGAGCCGCTCACCTCTACCGTATAGGGCGAGCCGTTGATGGTAGGAGAGCCGCCTGTAAGTTGCAGGGTTACATCTGCTTGTGCCCCAGGTAAACAGCTATAAACACTATTGTTGATAGGGTCTGGCTGTATGCGGGTGGGGTTATTGATGCAGGGGTCGAGGCAAGGCGTAGCATTGATAGGTATAATCGTGGTGCAGTTTGCGCCATCCGTGATGAATACATTGTATAAACCAGCAGCGGGCACAGGATACACGACGACTACCCCATTGAGCGAAGTGCCTGAATAAATCGTATCGCCTGTGGCGACATCTACGACGACATGGCTAAAGGTCGAGCCGTTGAATTGGGGCAGACCACCAGAAGCGGAGAAGGTAAATACGCAAGAGTTTTGGTTATAGGTCTGCGTCGTGGTGATGGGGTTGAGGAATACGACGGGTGCGCCGTTTTCGATGCTGGCGCTGCTACAGGTGAGCCTACTCCAAGATACGGTTTCATCGGCAAGCGCAGAAACATAGTACACTTGGTTGCGTAAGGGATTGCCGAAAGTACCACTACCGTTGCCGTCGTGTACAAAAGATGCAGGCACTTGCGTAGTGGAGTCGATGTACGCGAAGCCAACATTAGCAACGGGGTTGGGAGTCGGAAATTGCGAATGCAGCACATAACCCACTGTCATACATTGCGGTATCTGTGTGGTCGTTACCCCTAAAGGATTAAGCATGACGCTGGGGAAAATCGAATCGCCGAAACAGATGTACGCCGTATCTGCACCATTGTAGTTGATGGTGTCGCCGTTTTCGGTAACGTAACGAGAATCGCCCGCGTATACTTCTACCTCGCGGATAAATTCAATAATATATTGCCCCTCGTCGCCAGGTGCGCCGCCATCAAGTTGTATGGCATAAGTAGCGCCTGGAGTCAGACAGCAGAGGCTTAGGGTAGTGCCTGTGAAGTCCGTTTGTCCGAAGGCTATAGCCTGCAAGCCCAAGCCCGTAGGCAAGCCGTTTTGCGTGAAGGTCGCAGGACGCAAACCGCCGTAACAGTCCGTGCCATTGAGCAAGGGATAGACGGCATAATTCAGTCGGTTCATACCGATATAAGCGCGCAGACGTATATCTGCCACACCCGAAGCAGGCGCAGTGAAATAGTGCCAAACGGTTTGGTCGGCGCGCTGTGCGGGGTTAAAATTGGAAGCGGGCTCGCCTGCGAGGCGCTCGCGGCAGCCGCGCACGTTGCTGCCTGCTACAGCCGCAAAAGGTATAATGCTATCCACAGGCACTACAGGCACGCGGTAAAGCGTATCCGTGAGCGCAAGGCAAAGAATATCGTTGCCTGGTGGGTTATTTTGTGGGTCAGTAACGGAAGGGTCGTAAAACCAAACCTCTGCCGTGTTGCTCGTCGTAACGGTGGGCGGGTCTATCATACCATAATAGGTATAACCAGGCTCCAAGCAAGACTGCGTAATTATCGCCGTAGGATTAGCCCCCAAAGCTCCCGTGCCGCCTTCGGCAGCGCCCAATACGGAGAGATTGCCACAAGAATAATCAGCGGGACGACCAGGCGAAAAGCGATTATCTAAGCCAAAGAGCGCCGTATTTTCAGAAGCCAATAAGCCGCCCATACCGCCCTCGAAAAAGATACGACCGCTATTGGGGGCTGTAAAGCGCGCCCAAGTAGATTCGTGTACCGTGCCATTGTTGGTGGCGGGGTGATTGTAGTCGTAGGCGCGGAACTGCTCGGGGTCTGTACCGCCATAGAAGTTGCCCGTTTCGCGGCTCGTAGCGCAACCGATGCTAATGTTGGCATTGGCAGGAGAGCCAGCGCCAAAGCTACGGACTGCTGTGCCAACGGTTACGTTGGTACCGCGACAAGGTATATCCCAAGGCTCGGCAGGCGAGCCGCCCAGATTGGATATAGAAATGCTGATAAATCCGCGCTGCCCCGCATCGTCGGTGGTCATCTGTATGTAATAAACCTCCCCAGCTACGAGCGGGTTGGAGGTCAAGATATTGGAGCAGTCATCGAAATTTATATCCGCCTGCGAACTCGTGCCCAAGAAACCACCCGCATCGGCAAAATCGACATGCGATAGATACTCAAACTTATTCTTTATCGGTACACCGAAGGGGCTAACACCCGCCGTACAGCCTGCACCGTCGGCAGCATGGTAAATCTCGAAATACGTGCCGAAGTCCGTCCCACCATGGTCGGTAGAAATATCTATACGACCACTCGCAGGCGCTACGAAGTAGAACCAGCGCGAGCGATTGGCAGCGACATCGCCGCGTCGCGGCTCGCCTACTTCCAAAGTAGCATCAGGACACCAAGCAAATTGGCGCACCGTACCATCGACAGGCAACAAGGTAGCATCACAGATATTGTCTGGTATGGGTGTCGTGCTAAGATTGAGGCGCGTTATCTCGAAAGTGATTTCGTAGGTCTGCGGACAACCGCCGTCGGTGCTGACGGCTTGCACAGTCTGCTGTACGCTGCCCGCTACAGCGGGGACAAGCATCGTCAGTACACGCCCGCCTGTTCCCCCGTCGCGTGCAATACGAGGAAAATCGTAATCTGGTACATTATCGTTCTCATATGCTTCCCAATCTATGCGCATAGACGTGGGTATATCAAGAGGGCAAACATACTGATGGTCAAAATAGATACCGTTGCTGGGTCCAAAACCGCCTCCCGAGCGCGGCGAAGCAACGGAATGCGTGTAAGGTCCATTATCGCCATTGACGTATGCGTGATTAAAATCCGCAAGCCCTAAAGCAGATGGATTGTTATTGCTACGCCCCAGTGTATTGTCGGTAGCAATAAATTCCCAAGCAAAATCGCTATCGCCATTAGGAAAATTATCGCAGTCGAAATTGCCAAGCGTGCGCACCTGCACGACTCGCACGCGGATAGTCGCCTGCGCTCGTAGCCAATCGCTACCCGACCAAAAAACTACCGCCAGCAGCAGCAGCCGCATGAGTAGCGTATTTGCGCGTGTTTTGTATTTGTTTTGATTCATAAAATATTGTGCACTTTGTGTTGAATACAAATATAAAAATGTTGGTTTTTTAATAGGACAACGTAGGGGGTAGCGGCAAGCCTCCGACTTGCCTGCGTGAGGGATAGTAGGGGCGCATCAACATTCGCCCATTTGGGCGATGATGATGCGCCCCGACCACGAAGTGAACGCGAAGCGAATAGCCCGACGGCGCGCCTGTGCCCCTTTGGCACAGGCGAAGGCGCGGCGGCACGCCCACCACGAAGTAGACGCGAAGCGAAAAAAAGAAAAATTATTAAGCTTCGGCGTTTTCCAAAAGTTGGATTATCTGCTCTATAATCTCGGTGCTTTCGTTTTCCGTGCCCAGATGCTCGGCAAATTCGCGTGCCGCGTCTAAGGCGTGTTCGCCGTCGGAAAGGGGCTCCCGCGCCTTCGCTCCACAGCGCAAAAGCGTGGCAACCATCTGTATTTTTTGCTCCCAAATGGCGGCAACCAGCGCACTAACACCCTCGACATCTGTATGCGGATTTGCACCCAACGAGATGATAAATTCCAGCAACTCCGCCTCCTCATCTACCAACGTTTCGACGGCTTCCGTCAAAAAAGGCTGCTCCGTTTCGGGGTCGATGGCATTGGGATTTGCGCCCTTTTCGACCAAGCGGCGCAATTTTGCCTTGTTGATATCTATCTCAAATAATTCGTCGAAAAGCTGTTTGTCTAACTGGGAGAAGGACATATTTTGCGAAATTGTTAAATAAAAACGCTCGCCCCGCCCACAAAAAGGCAAAGACAAGCGCAAAAATAGCATTTAAGCAGCGAATGGCGGCAAATTTTGCTTAGTTTTTTATTAGAGCGAAATAGGCGGCGAGCTTAGCGGCGGCATGGCTCAAAGTATCTTCATTTTTGGCGAAACAAATGCGTAGAAGTCTTTGATTTTCAGGCACTTGCGTATAAAAAACCGAAAGCGGAATAAGGGCAACGCCCGCTTCTCGCGTGAGCCGAATAGCAAAATCCGTATCGCGCTCTTCGCTAACTGCGCTATAGTCGGCTATCTGAAAGTAAGTCCCCGCACAAGGTAGCCACTTAAAAGGCAGTGTATCGCCTACACAGCGGCGAAAAAAATCGCGCTTTTTTTGGAAAAAATCGGGCAGGGTAAGATAAGTATTTTCGTCCTCCAAATACTCCGCTATCGCGTACTGCATGGGCGCATTGACGCAAAAAACATTGAATTGATGCACCTTTCTGAACTCCTGCATGAGCCGTTCTGCGCCCACGATATAGCCCATTTTCCAGCCCGTCGCGTGCAGGGTTTTGCCAAAAGAATAGGTGGCAAGCGTGCGTTCGCGCAGTTCCTCGTAACTCAAAGCGCTGCAATGCGGCTGCCCCTCGAAAGTCAAATGTTCATAGACCTCATCGCTCAAAAGCAGGATATTTGTGCCTTTGAGCAGGGCGGCAAGGGCGCGCATATCCGCGTCCAAAAGCAGGGAAGCGCTGGGATTATTGGGCGTATTGATGATGACAAGGCGGGTACGCTCATTGAGCAGAAGGGCAAATTTTTGCCAGTCGATGCGCCAATTTTCGTCGGCGCGCAGGGCATAGGGGCGCACCGTTCCCCCGCAAAGTTCGACGGCGGGGCGATAGCAATCGTAGGCGGGTTCTATCATTACGACCTCATCGCCCGCTTGCACAAATGCCGTTATCGCCGTATAAATCGCCTGCGTAGCGCCCGCCGTGATGGTGATTTCGGTGCGCGCATCGTAAGTTTGCCCGTAGAGTTTGGCGATTTTTTGGCTCAAGCGTTGGGTGAGTTCCGCCACGCCTGCCATCGGCGCATATTGGTTTTTGCCTGCGGCGATGTACTTCGCCACCAAGCCTTGCAAGCGCGCATCGCAATCAAAATTCGGAAAGCCTTGCGAGAGATTGATAGCGCCGACCTCCTGCGCAAGCGCCGACATTTGCGTAAAGATGGTCGTACCCAGATTGGGCAGTTTGGAATGTATTTTTAGCATTTTTGCGTAATTTCAAGCTTTGTTTTTTTGGGCGTGCCCCCGCGCGTTGCGCGGGGTCGGGCTATCCGCTACATCACGCCTTCGCTGCGCTCGGCGTGGTTTCGCTACTATCCCTCACGCAAGGTATGCCCGAGTTTTGCCCTGCTCACCAACCATATATTTGGCAGTCGGGCAACTGCTTTTTGAGCCACTGTATGCGCTCGTAGGGTATTTTATTTCCACCCAGATAAGCCGTTTTTAGCTCGCTTAGTTGTTCGATGCCTATGGGTAAATCTGTGAGTTGGCAGCCCTCGCAGTTGAGAAATTCCAGATTGGGCATACCACGCAAATCGAGCCGCTGTATGGGGTTGCGATGGCAGCAAAATAAACGCATCTGGGAGTGTGTGCCCAGTTGTAGCCCCTCTTCGCTTAGATTGCAGCCCTGACACCAAAGTTTTATAAGTCGCTGCTGTGGGCGTATATCGAGCGCCGTTATTGGGTTTTCGCTACAGTCCAGCAGTTGCAAACGCCCATGATTAGGCAATTTTAGCCCACGTATCTGATTGTGTTCGCAAAATAAATCCAAGAGTCTTGGGTAAGCACTCGTATCCAATTCCTCTATAAAATTATAGGAGCATTGCAGCAGCCGCAGGCGGGGCAAATGCGAAAAATTTATGCTGCGCAATTCATTATTTTCGCACATAATTTTAGTCACGCGCAGCCGCCGCGATGTACGCATCGTGCGCCAACCCTGCTTGCTTGCAAAAAGGCAGCGCTTGAGTATCTGCCGAGCCAGCCAGCGCTCTAAGGGCTGCTCCTTCACCAAACGCCAAAATTTTAGCCCGTATATAGCATACAAAAAACGTAGCAGCCCTTGCGAGCGCGCCAAGACCAGCGCCAAGCGGATATTCTCCGTCTGTAGCGTCTCTATAAGTTGGCAAAGGTGGCGGAGTTGCGGACGCATAGCGTTTTTTTAGCACACGGATACATACGGATTTCACTTTTCACTTTTCACTTTTCACTTTTCACTTTTTTACGGTATTTCGTGCTTTAGGAACCAGTCGTAGAGTTCCCGCATACGAAAGACCTTGACGAGTTCGGAGTGCCCGTCGTTTTTGTAGATGGTGAATTGTATTTTTTTGCCTTTTTGGGCTTTGATAGCGCTGACCATTTTTTCGGATTCGCTGATGGGTACGGCTTTATCTTGCGCGCCATGAAAGACCCAAGTGGGCATATTTACTAAATTTTTGGCATGTTTGATATTGCCGCCACCGCAGACGGGGGCTACGGCTGCAAATCTATGTGGGTAGTCGCCTGCCAAAATCCAAGCGCCATAGCCGCCCATGCTCATGCCCGTCAGGTAAGTGCGGCAAACGTCGACGCGGTAATTTTTCTGCGCATAGTCGAGTATTTTTATGAGATTGTCGCTATTCCAGCCTGCTTGGCATTGGGGGGCTACGACGACAAATTCCATTTTCTGCCCGCGTAGGATTTCGTAGATAATGCCGTATCTTTTAACCATCTCTACATTGCGTCCGCTGAGGCTTCGCCCGTGTAGGAACAAAATCATTGGATAGCGTTTGGTGCTATCCTTTTTATAGCTTTCGGGTGTATAGAGTAGATAATGATAAGGCAGGTCGGGATTTTTTACGGCGACGACATGGGGGCTATCGGGTATTGCATAGCTTTTGCCGCTGGAGCTTTTGGCGTATTGGGTGCGGCTGCTGCTTTTGGATTTGCTGCTGCTGCTTTTGCTGCTGGCATTTTTGGCGGCGGTGCTCGACTTGGTGGCGAGTTTGGCGGTGCTTGATTGCGCAAAGGCGCTGCCGACGAGCAGCAATAGGGCGCAAAAAAGGGAAAAAATTCGTAACATAATCGACTAAGAAAGGGGTGAAAAGTTGTTTTCGGGAAGCACTGCCAAATAGTTTTTGCTGCTTCTTGGCGCAAAAGTACGGAAAAGCGGATAAATTTTGGGGCAAAAATTTAATAGAGGCAGGCGCTGCCCTTTGCAGCGCCTGCGCCATATTCGCGTGAGGGATATGTAGGGGCGAATCAACATTCGCCCATTTGGGCGATGGTGATATGCCCCAAATAGCCCGACCGCCGCCCCTTTTTAGGGCGGCGGGCACGCCCAAAAAAATAAAAAATGGGTGTTTTAGCGGCTTTGCGCCTGCGCCCAAACGTGGAAAACATAGAGCGACCAGAGGCGATGCGTATGGTCTTGTTTGCGCTCGGCGTGCTCGCCAAAAATGCGCGCAACATACTGATAATCAATAGGAATGAGCTGTTGCTTGCCCTGCAAAACGAGCTGCTCAAAGGCGGGGCGAAGTTCTTTGCGAAACCAATCCTCGATGGGCACGCCAAAGCCCTGTTTGTTGCGATAAATGAGCGAATGCGGCAGGTAGCGCTCGGCGAGTTGCTTCAAAATGCTCTTCGTGCCCTGTGGTTGCATCAGCTCGCTGGGCGGCAGCGTGAAGGCAAATTCGGCTAAGCGGCGGTCGAGAAAGGGCGAGCGCATCTCCAAAGAAGCGTACATGCTGGCGCGGTCGACTTTGGGCAAATAGTCGCAAAGTAGGCGCGTTTGCAAGGAAGCGTGTAGCAATTTTTTCAGTACGGGCGCGCTTGATTTGGCGTATTCTGCCCATAAAGGCGCGTGCTCCGACTCCAAAGCATCCTGCAAAATAGGCGCGCCCTGCGGCGTAAGCAAGCGCAGTTGCTCGGCAGAAAAGCCCATGTTTCTATTCAAAAGCGTCCATTCGGGCTGCTTTGCGAGCTTCAAAAGCATGGCTAAAAATTTTATGCGATAGGTCGGTATGACACGCGCCAGCAAACTCGCAAGGGGCGAAAATGCGCGAAAATTCTTAACTTTTTGCAGCTTTTCGGCGATGTAGTAGCTCATATAACCCGAAAAAAGTTCATCGCCTCCATCGCCCCCGCAGACGACTTTTTCGGTATTCGAGATGTATTTGCTTATTAAGTAGGAGGGTATCATCGACACATCGGCAAAGGGCTCGCCGTACTCCAAAATCAAATCATGCGAGACCTGCACATCTTCGGCGCGCATCATTAGCTCGTGGTGGTCTGTCTTGTAGCGCTCGGCAACCTGCCGCGCAAAGGGCGTTTCGTTGTAATAATCGTGGTCAAAACCCACCGAATAAGTCGCTACGGGCGCGCTACTTTCTTGCGCCATCATCGCCACGACGAGCGAGGAGTCTATGCCGCCGCTCAATTGCGCCGCTACGCGCACATCTGCCACCAATCTACGCCGCACGGAGGCACGCAAAAGCTCGTCCGTTTTATCCAAAATATCGGCACGCGAAAGCGTACAAGTCGACGCATAATCCAAGCGCCAATAAGGCTTTAGCTCCATACCCGCCCGCGTGCAAAGCATATAATGCGCCGCAGGTACGCGCTTGATTTCTTGCCAAATCGTATCCATACGCGGCGTGCTCAATTCGGCAAAAAAATAGCCCAGAGAACGCAAATCTAAGCTGCGATTTAGATGCTCAAAACTGCGAATATCGGAGCTAAAAACAAGCTGTTCGCCCGCTGCATGGTAGTAAAAAAGCGGCTTTTTGCCGAAGCGGTCGCGCGCCAAAAATAGCCTGTCGTGCACGCGACAATAGAGCGCAAAGGCAAACATTCCGTCGATGCGTTCCAGCAGTTTTTCTATGCCCCAATGCTCGTAGCCTTCGAGCAAGACCTCCGTATCGGAGCCCGTGCGCAGCTGTCTACCAGCGGCTTGAAGTTCGGCGCGCAGCTCTTTATAGTTGTAGATTTCGCCGTTGAAAACGATGGTCGACTGTCGGCTGCCGCTGTGCATGGGCTGATTGCCGTCGGGCGATAAATCTATGATACTCAAACGTTTATGCGCAAAAGCTATCTGCGTTTGGGCGTAATTTTCGAGATGGTAGCCTTCCGCATCGGGACCGCGAAAGCGTAAAGGATTTGCCATTTTTCGCAAGCGCTCTTCGCTGTACTGCGCCCGCGTTTGCCAAGCGATAGCGCCCGTTATTCCGCACATAATTTATGGATTTCCTGTATTTTATCTGTTTTTTTTGGGGCGTGTCCGCGCCGCTGAAAAGGCGGCGCGGTCGGGCTATTTGAGGCGCAATGAATTGCGCCTCTACATATCCCTCACGCTATATATTTGTGGTAAAACTAAAATCCAAAATAAAA
>CAYXSA010000019.1:0-53912 GCA_964467315.1 uncultured Saprospiraceae bacterium
GCTTTGGGTCGGCGCGTGCTGGCGCAAACCCTCTCTGTACAAGCGGGCAATTATATGCATACGCTACACTTGGGCGAGCTAAGCAGCGGCGTATATTGGCTGCGGGTAGGTGCACAGACCCTGCGATTTGTCAAAGAATAGGACATAATAACGTATAAATGCAAACGCCGCAGTGCCTCTATTTTGGGGTGCTGCGGCGTTTTTATCTTTCGTTTTTTTTGGGCGTGCCCGCGCCCCAAAAAAGGGGGCGCGGTCGGGCTATTTGAGCCGTAGCATGCTACGGCTCTACATATCCCTCACGCGTTTTTATCCCGCCGCAAAAAGGTTGCGGCGGGCGGTTTAGCCACGAACGAAGAGCCGTTGCCACCAGGAGAGCGCATTTTTTTCGAGCCTGTAGTAAGGCTGATTGATAGCGCCGAAACTCTGATAAAATTGCGCGATGCCCTCTATAGCCGAACCCTCGAAATCCAGCATTTTTAGCTGCCCTGCATGCGTGCGTATGATATTGTCTATCAAAAAAGACATGGCATCGCTCTCCCTGCCTGCCTCGCTGCTGACATTGATGAGATTGACGAGCCGAGCGCCATCGACCATCAAAAAAACGGCTGCATGAAATTGCTTATTTTCGTCGTAGGCGACAAAGATATTGCCTTGTCCGCGATGCTGGAAGGCGTAGATAATGCGCAGGGCTGTATGATAAAAACTTTCGGGCAAGCCTGTGCGGGCTTTGGTATGGAAGGCGCGCACATGGTCTACGAAGGTTTCGGGGCGAATGTCGGCGGAGCAGAATAGTCCGTTTTTTTCGCCCTTGCGGAGTTTGCGGCGCAGGTTGCTGCTGTAATCGGCGGCGAGGTCGGCGTAAGGGCGGGAGAGGGGCAGCACGAAATTGGGGCGTTGGCTGACGCTCCAGCCCTCTATGCCTTGTAGCGCCTGCACGGCGGAATTATCGAAATTTAGCTGCATATCCACGCGGCGAATATCGGCGGGCAAGGCATCAATAAACCATTTTAGGCGAGTAGGGGAGCAGACGTGCATAGAAAACAAACCCAGTTGCTGCGTCAGCGGCGGCTGAAAAATCTCCTTGTAGCCGATGTACTTTTTGTACTTCCAAACGACGGGAAATACCGATTCGTATTCGTTTTCTACCAGACCGAACCATTCTTCGCAGACATTATCTAAATACCAAGTATAGGCATAGGCGCGGCTATTGAGGGCGTAGTAGACGCAGCCGTTCCAGCGGCGCGGGTCGATTTCTTTACGAGAGAGCAGGCGTATAGAGGACATGGAATGACGAATGACGAATGACGAATGACGAATGACTAATGAAATGCGCAGGGTATTGGGATACTGCTTTAATTTTTGCGTGAGGGATAGGAGGGGCGCGCCATCGGCGCGGTGCGAAGCACTGCAACCCCGCATAGCCCGACCGCGCGACCTTTAAGCCGCGTTAGCGGCGGGGAGCGCGGGCACGCCCAAAAAAGTGAAAAATTTGCGATTAAATCCCTAATTTTGTGGCGAACAATCAAGCTAACTCAAACGAATCTTATGCAGAATTTGCTATTTATTGCCCTATTATTGATGTGCACGGGGGCGGCGGCGCAGGTACGGGAGGATAAATTTAAGCAGTTGGGCGAGGACTTGCCTACGCCGAATGCCTACCGCAATGCGGCGGGCGCGCCAGGGCACGAGTACTGGCAGCAGCGGGCGGACTATCTGATAAATGTAGAGTTGGACGATGAGCGGCAGCGCATCAAGGGGGACGAGCTTATCACGTATTACAACAATTCGCCCGATGTTTTGACCTATATTTGGGTGCAGCTCGACCAAAATTTGTTCGCGCCCGACTCCGACGGGCAGATAACGCGCACGAGCAATATCACGCCGCAAATGTCGCCCAATGAAGTGCAGCGCCTGCTGCCCAGCACATTTGAGGGCGGTTTTAAGATAGATTCCGTTACGGACAAAAAGGGGCAATCTTTGCGTTATGTCATCAACAAAACCATGATGCGCATTGACCTTCCGAAGCCTTTGCTGCCTAAGCAAAACGTAGCTTTCAAAATAAAATGGTCGTACAATATCAACGACGGGGTAACGACGCGGGCGCGCACGGGCTACGAGTATTTTCCCGATGATAAGAATTACACCTATCATATCGCGCAATTTTATCCGCGAGTGGTGCGCTACGACGATGTAAACGGTTGGCAGCACAAGCAGTTTTTGGGCAGGGGCGAATTTACGCTATCTTTTGGCAATTTTGTGGTAAATATCACCGTGCCCGATGACCATGCGGTAGCGGCTACGGGTGTTTTGCAAAATAGTGCCGCCGTACTAAGCAGCGAACAAATTAAACGCTTGGAAACGGCGAAAAAATCGGACAAACCTGTTTTGGTTATCACACCCGACGAAGCCAAAGAGAAAGAAAAAACGCAGAGCAAGGGCAAGAAGACTTGGACATTTAAGGCGGAGAATGTGCGGGATTTTGCTTTTGCGAGTTCGCGCAAGTTCATTTGGGACGCTCAAGGGGTGCCGATGGCAGATGGGCGCACGGTGATGGCGATGTCTTTTTATCCGAAGGAGGGCAACCCTTTGTGGGAGCGCTATTCTACGCGGGCTATCATACATACGATGCGGGTTTATGGTAAGTACACCTTTGATTATCCGTATCCAGTGGCGATTTCTACCCACGCCTCTTTTACGGGTATGGAATACCCGATGATTTCCTTCAATTTTGGTCGTCCGCGTCCTGATGGCACGTACCCAGAGCAGACGAAGTACGCGATGATAGGGGTCATTATTCACGAGGTTGGGCACAACTGGTTTCCGATGATAGTGAATAGCGACGAGCGGCAGTGGACCTGGATGGACGAGGGTTTGAATTCCTTTTTGGAGTACTTGGCGGAGGTGGAGTGGGAGCGCGATTTTCCTGTACGGAGAGGGCCCGCACCCAATATCGTGGAGTATATGCGCGGCGACAAGGCGGGTTTGGAGCCCATCATGACGAATTCGGAATCTATCATACAATTTGGCAATAACGGTTACGGTAAGCCTGCTGCTGCGCTGAATATCTTGCGCGAAACCATCATGGGCAGGGAGCTTTTCGACTTTGCCTTCAAGGAGTACGCCAATAGATGGAAGTTTAAGCACCCCTCGCCTGCGGATTTTTTCCGCACGATGGAAGACGCTTCAGGCGTAGACCTCGATTGGTTTTGGCGGGGTTGGTTTTATACGACTGACCATGTAGATATAGCTTTGTCGGAGGTGAAACACTACCAAATGAGCAGCCTCAATGCGCAGCAAGAAATGAATTTGCGCAAGCAATGGGATGCGAAAAATGGCGAATACATCAGCATCACCCGCAACCGCGAAAGTGTCAAAGAAACGCTGATGGAAAAATACCCCGACCTAAAGGACGAGTACAACAACCGCGACCCTTATCGCCCGAATGCGCAGACGGAGCGCCGTTTGCAAACGGCAGAAAAAAGCCTAAGCGCCGAAGATAAAAAGCTCATAGAGTCGGGCAAGCAGTTTTACGAATTGAAATTCGAGAACAAAGGCGGCTTGGTGATGCCTGTAATTTTGGAATTTCGTTTTGCGGACGGCAGCAAAAGCCTGCAGCGTCTGCCTGCGGAGATTTGGCGCATGAACTCCGCGACCTTTACGAAGGTTTTCGTTTTCGACAAAGAGGTATCGGAAATTGTACTTGACCCATTTTTAGAGACCGCCGACACGGATAGAGGCAATAATTTTTATCCAGAGCGTCGGCAGCCTACGCGTTTTGAGATGTATAATAAGTAATGACGAATGACGAATGACGAATGTGCGTTGTGTCGTATGCTGCACGCCTTACCGCAGGCTGCGCGCTATGCGCTTACCTGCGGCTAAGAAGAACATAGCCCCTTTGGGGCTATCCTGCATAAGCAAAAATTCGTCATTCGTCATTCGTCATTCGTCATTCGTCATTCGTCGTTATTGCAGTATGATTAGCCTGCGTTGGAAGCCTGCGAGTTGTCCGCTTTTGGGGTCTAAGATGTAGTTTTCGCCGTTTTCTATCTGTCTGCCGCCTATGTATTCGAGTTCTGCGCTTAGGCGGGCTTCGCCCCAGCCATGATTAAATCCTTTTTCGGGGTAGTGAGTGCCGCCTATGAGCCAAGAGCCATCGGGTAGGGCTTGTATGCGGGAGGCGATGAGGTTGATATCGTCGTTTTTGGGTTTTTCTAGGGCTATAATCTGCTCTTTTAGCAGCTTGCCATTGGGGCTATAGAGGGAAACGATGCTTTGGGAGCGGGTGGAGGGCAGTTGCCGATGGGTGAGCAGGGCGATATTGCCGTTGAGGGGGCTGATAGCGACATTGTTTTTGCCTGCCATGCGTTGGTCTTCGCCTTTACTGGTTCGTTTGGGGAGGTTTATTCGCCATAATTCTTTGCCATTGGCAGGGGAGAAGGCGATTAGCAGATCCTCTAAGTTGCCCATGAAGGTCGTTGCGATGATTTTTTCGTTGGCGCAGAGGGCATACACCAGCCAAGCCGAGTCTATACGGCTTTTTTGTTGGAGGGTGCTTTGTAGGTTTCCGTAGAGAATATCGAGTTCGTAAGCGCCATTTTTGCCGTATAATACGGCAAAAGATTGCGTATTGATGCTGGCAACGCCACTAATAGCGCCGTTTACGGAGACGGGGCGCTCTGTAGCGCCTGTTTTCATGTCGAGCAGGGATATTTCTTGCCCGCTTGCCTCGTAGGCAATGCTTTTTTCTGCACTAAAGGGGGCTATTCTGTAGCCGAAATAGGGGTCTAAGGCAACTTTGGAGCGTAATTTTCCTGCTGCATCGAATAAGAGGAGCTGTTTTTCGCCTGCGATTTGCTCTACGGGTTCATCGCCGCCCAGATAATCTTCATCGGAGATGACTTTTAGCCGCCGCCAAGAGCCAAAGACGGCGTAACCATCGCCGAAAGGTATCAATTGAGGGTCTTCCAGCCGCTCGAAGGTGTCGGGGTAGACGTAAGAAAAGCCATCTGCGCCGACTTTTGCGGTATCGGCGGGGTAGATTTCGCTTTTTATTTCCTTGCTATAGTCGCGGCTAAGGCTAAGGGCGGGTTTGCCTTTGCCGCCTTCGCCGTCTTTCGGCTGTTCGGTTGCCCCTTTGCAGGCGGCGAATAGGAGCAAAAATAGGAGGGGCAAGAAGTTTTTTTGCATGGTGTAGTGGGGGATTTTGGGGTACAAAAATAGCATTTCGGCGGCGATTTTCTGCCGTTCGCCCAAAATATAGCGCCTTTCGCCATAGGGTTTTGCGCCTTGCTTGTTTTTTATCGAAATTAGTCGCATATTTAAGCCGCGTTTATTTTGGGCGAGCCGCTTCGGCGCTACGCGCCTCGCGTCGGGCTATCCGCTCCATCACCTTCGCGGCGTGCCGCCGCTTCGGTGGTTCCGCTTCTATCCCTCTCGCGTTCGCTTCGCGGAGGGTATCCTTTCAAATTGAAAATTACAATACCATTATGTCTTTTTTGGAATTATTTAAGCAGTATGAAGATATTGCGAATGCTATAAAAGTGGAGGGCGAAGAGGGCAAAAAAATAGCTGCAATTTATAAAACCTATAAAAGCGATTGGACAAAAATACAAGCCTCTATTTTGCCCAAGGTGAAAGCCAATACCCCGCTCACGGCTCAAGAAGTGGCGCTTGTAGATGGTACAAGAATGAATGGGAAAATTATAATTAGAGATATTCCTAAGTTGGGACCGATACCCAAAAAACAGTTCACGGATAGAAAGGTAATAGAAGAAGTTACAAAAATTAACTTGGAAGCATTAGCGCCGTTAGAAAAAACGCCTGCCTATTTATCAGGAAAAAAAGAGCAAAAAGAGAAAAGCAGTACAGAGGGGCTTCTTAGAGCAGAAGCGACAGCTTTATTACCTAAGGCAGACCAAGCGATATTGGGTATGGAGGCGGCTATGCATAAACAACAATGCCCCAGCGAAAAAAATCTATTGGCTGTTGATAAGCTTCGAAGAGAATTGCATACCTTGCTTGCTAAGGTGCGGGCTACCAATAACCTAACAACCCTTGACCAGCAAGAGATAGCTCCACGTCTTACAAAACTGGATAGGCTTATTGGGGATGTAAAAAAACTTTCTGTTTCTGCTACGGGAGAGGGAAAACTAAGCTCAGAGATGGAGCTTAAGTCTCGGTTTGCAAGCTTTTACACAATGGCTACGACCGAATTGCCTGCTATGAAAAGCCTTGTTGATAGTAAAACAGGCTTAATGGAGGGGCATTTATTGCGTTTGAAAACCTTGTGTAAAGATGCACAAACGCTGGCGACAGAAATTGCAGCTACCAAAAGCTTAGCGACTTTTTACAAAAAGGAAGTACAGCCTTTTATAGGGGGCTTGCTTAAATTTGCACAGCGAGCAGAGGAAATACCTACAATGGAGGCAACTGCGCAGAAAACGACGCAAGAGGTGAAATTGCGGGCTAAGGCTTTGGAAATACAATCTCGTGCCCTAGTTTTCGACGCTACGGTGCTTACACAACGCGTAGCAAGCCCCTATGGTATCGAACTTAGTGAGTTGAATACTATCAACAAAATTCAAGCAGAGATAAACGCTGTCTTGAAAGAAGCCCAGACTAATACGCTTTTGCAAGCCTTTATAGAAAGGGAACTGAATCCGATTGTGCAAAAAGTGCAAAAATTTGCCCAAAAAGCAAACGCTCTTCCAAAGGTCGGCGATGCGCCTATTTTTGGCACAAGCATTTTGCCTGCAGATGTGCAGGCAACTATCAATGAAATAGCTCAAGTGCGTGCAAAAATAGATACTATTCGCCGAGAGCTTGGGCTATAACCTAAATAGCTTTAAGCAACTG
The DNA here is from genome assembly GCA_964467315.1 of uncultured Saprospiraceae bacterium. Taxonomy (GTDB): domain Bacteria; phylum Bacteroidota; class Bacteroidia; order Chitinophagales; family Saprospiraceae; genus JAAFIM01. Next base: position 6,859 of record CAYXSA010000019.1, read on the forward strand.
TAAAAAATTATTTGAGATTTCCGAAGAGCGCAGTTTCGGGCTTGAAAAGCCCAGCGCAGCGGGCTTTTCAAGTTTGAAACAAGCGGGGAAATAATCTCAAATAATTTTTTTTTCGTACTTACAGATTCAAAATTGCGTGAGGGATAGAAGCGAAGAGCCGCAGGCTCGTAGCGGATAGCCCGACCCCGCGACCTTTAAGCCCTGCTTGCCTGCATTTTTTATGCGGGCAAGCAGGGCGCGGAGCGGGGGCACGCCATAAAAAAACAGACTAAAATTTAATATCAATGTCAGATTTAGTAAAAAAATTGGACGAGTTGTGGGATTTGACGAAGACACTAAAAGAACTAAGCAAAAAGCTTTCAAAGCAAGCCAAAAGTATCCCCAGTCCGCTTATTACACCTGAAATGGCGCAAGTTCTTAGCACAGCGGAGCGCGAAAATCAGCAAACAGTAGCCGATGTGCAGCAGCTTGAGCAAAAAATAATGCTGAAACGCAAAGAGTCGTTCGATGCCAAAAGAGAAGGCAGGGAAGAGCAAGTAAAGCTACCAGCTGCCGCTTATACTTCTAAAATTGTAATAGAAGCTGCTCAAGAAATGAACCGACTGGGTAAAGAAATGGAGCGGATTATTGCGTTTTTGTATGAGGAAGGCATCGTGTTATAATTTTTTATCCAATTCGTAAAAACATTAAAATGAATGATTTAGCACAACTGCAAAAGTATTCGCAAGACCTCCATGCGATTCATGCTCAACTAAAAGTTATTGAGCAAACTTTAGATACAGAGATTACTAAAATAAGCAGCTCAGGTGATGAAAGTGAAGAACTGCTTGCCTTGCGCCAGAAGTTGCAGGATATGTGCGAAAGAGCCACTAAAGCTTGGCATTTGGTAGATAAACAAATAGAATCTGATGTTTTCTCGAAGGGGCTCAGGAATAAAGCTGTTGTTATAGGTGAGCTAGAAGCCTCTACGGAGTCCAAGAGCCCTATTTCTTCTGTAGCTAGTGTTGAAACTAAGTTGGACTTTCCTGATATTGGAAAGAGCAAAAAGCACAGCGGCTTTTTAGGAGTATCTTATGACGATGAGGGAAAACTATCGGTTACTGCTGGATACAAGTATAAGTTATTTGAGCGAAAAAAACCTCTAAAGGCATCTAGCGAATCTTTCTCTATTGAATTTATAAGCGAAGGGTATATTGAAGTAACAGGCAAGACAGAAACTGCGAATTTGTCTAATCATAGTGTGGTGCTTGGGATAAAAATCGCCATAGAGTTAGGAGTTAAAGCAGGTATAGAGCTCCCTAAAGCCGTACCACTTGTTAGGATAGAAGGAGGCGCGGGCTTTAGTTTTAAAGCAGAGACAACACTTACGCTTGACTTTGAAAAAAATACGGCAAGCATAACAAGCACCGCCCTAAAAATTGGAGGCTTCCTGTCTCTAACCCTCAAACCTGTAGAGTGGCTGGACAAGCTACTCAAAAAATTTAAGGCTGAATTATCTTTGACAGGAAAGTGGGAACTGGACATAGATACCATTCCTTTACCCAACAAAACGGTGCACATCGGAGATGAGCCTTTAGACTTAGAGTTTCTTAAGGATAGTGTGCTTCCGCCTGGTTTTGTTGCTTTTATGGAGGTGATGGAAGCAGTAGGGGAAGTATTGGAGTGGTTGGATGGAGCAGTGGGGGCGATTCTTGGTTGGTTGGGAGATTTGTGGGACGCTGTTTTTAATAGCAAATGGGAAGACCTTCTAGAGAAGCATCAAGAAGACCTTAAGCTGGCAATAAGTACGGCAGCGCAAAATTTGCATATCACAGAGCAGCGCAAAAATCGTCTACTGCGGGCAAAAAAACAGGGGGAAGACGCTTTAAAAACGGAGCTTCTAAGTATAGTATCTGAAGACCCTCTGGTGGTTAAAGCGCTCTCGAAGGCGGAAGTTTTGAAAGAGCGGGCTGATAAACTTGAAGAACTACAAGCGAATTTTATGTTCGGACGGGGCGACAAAGAAACTTTTGAAAAAGAGCAGCAAGATTTCGAGAAAGATTCCGAAGAACTGCGCGATACGATTGAGCAGATAAATGCGCAGATATATAAATTTGTGGTTTCTTATGAAGAAGTAGACAAGCATTATGATTTGGATAAAATGCCCGACCGCATCAATGCTTATGTAGCCATAGCTTCGCATACGAGTTTCACAGCAGATGAAATATCATTGTCGCTCTGGCACAACGGCAAAAGAGTAGATACAACCGTGCCTTTTAAAAAAATGCGCATCAATGCCAAAGAAGAGCGGCGTTTGAAAGTGGTCTTTATGTTACCTACAGACTTTAAGCCGAAAGAGAGTAAACTACACTTAGAATGCCGTTTGGACCAATACGGACATCTTTGGGATAAGGTCTACAAAACGCCTATAGAATTGGGTTTGGATATAGACCCTCGCATGTAAGCTTCCCGCCCCAAAAGTAGCCAGCTACCAAAAAAAATGCTACTTTTGGGGCGTTTTACGTTTACCAGATTTACAAACGCACCCAAATATGTACCTCTACGCCAACGACCCCCATTTGCGCGCATGGCTGCCCGCTGTAGCCGATAGCGATTTTCCTATACAAAATCTGCCCTTCGGCGTATTCCGCCACCCCAAAACGGGCGAGCCGCGCGTATGCACACGCCTATACGATACCCTCATAGATTTATACGAATTGGGCGCAGCAGGCTTATTTAATTCGCTCGCGCCCCTCAATTTGGCGGTGTTTTTGCGCCCCTCGCTCAATGATTTTATAGCGCTTGGCAAAACCACGACTTTAGCCCTGCGCGACCAGATAGCCCGCCTATTCGCCCAAAATAGCAGCGAAGGCGAGCAGCTAAAAAACAAGCATAGCCTCCAAAAACTCGCCTTCCACGACGCAAACACAGCCCAAATGCTGCTGCCCGTCGAAATCGGCGATTATACCGACTTCTACGCCAGCCGCCAACACGCGACCAATGTCGGCATCATGTTCCGCGACTCAGAAAACGCGCTCCTGCCCAACTGGCTGCATCTGCCCGTGGGCTATCATGGGCGCGCCTCTTCTATCGTCGTATCGGGCACGCCCCTGCACCGCCCCAAAGGTCAACTGAAACTCGATGCCGATGCTCCACCAACCTTCGGCGCTTCAGTGCGCTTAGATTTTGAGCTGGAAATGGCACTCATCATCGGCAAAAATACCAACTTGGGCGATACGATAAGCACAGACGAGGCAGAGGATTATATCTTCGGCTTGGCGCTTTTCAACGACTGGTCGGCACGCGATATACAGCAATGGGAATACGTGCCACTCGGCCCCTTCTTAGGCAAAAATTTCGGCTCTACGCTCGCCCCTTGGATAGTCGTCCTCGAAGCGCTCGAAGGCTTGCGCACGCCTACTCCCACACAAGAGCCCCAGCCCCTGCCTTACCTGCAATTCAAAAACGCCAGCAACTACGAGGTACAACTCGAAGTAGCCATACAACCCGCCGACCACACGGAAAGCTATACCGTATCCCGCTCCAATTTTAAGCACATGTATTGGAATATGGCGCAGCAAATCGCCCACCACAGCATAGGCGGCTGCAATATGCGCATCGGCGACCTGCTGGCTTCGGGTACGATTTCGGGTGATACGCCCGATAGCTACGGCTCTATGCTGGAGCTGGCTTGGCGCGGTACCCGCCCCGTGAAATTGGGCGACACAGGCTTGGAACGAAAATTCATACAAGACCATGATACCGTCATACTGCGCGGGCATGGCATCACAAAGGAAGGCATACGCATCGGCTTCGGCGAAGCCAAAGGCAAGGTTATGCCCGCAAAATAAAACCCAATCGGCGCGTAAGCGCCGAAAAAGCGTGAGGGATAGCAGTGGAAGCCACGCCGCGCAGCGGTGGGGCTGCAACGAATAGCCCGACCCCGCGCATTTGCGCGGGGGCACGCCCCCCAAAAAACCTTTGAAAAAACGAAAAACGATAGAATAGGCGCTGATATGTGGAAAAAACTTTTGCAAAGCCTTGCCGCTTCCCTGATGTTTGCGAGCGTAGCGCGCGCACAGGAACAGCCAAATTTGAATTTTCCGATAGTAGATATGTCGGCTGCCTCCTCGCACCGATATTTTTACCTCTATAAAGCCAAATCTATGGCGAAGGAGAACGCGGGAACGCTGGTAAATGTGCCCATTTGGTCGCACATCGATGCCGAATGCAATGCGACGGTAGCCGTCCTCTCCAATAATACCAACAATTCGGGTCGCTTGGACGTTTTTCAGGACGCAAATCGCTATTCGCAAGCCTCCCTTTTGAGCCAAACGGAGTCGAATATCCGCCTTTGCAATATGGTCATAGCGCCCATCGAGTACCCCTTCCTAAAAAGCGTGCTTTATAGCAACGCGCTACTCGAACCATCGGAGGTTTTTCGCTGTTTCACAGGGGTAAGTATGTACCGCGAAGCCTTCGCCAGCCTCAATATCGACTATATGGGAGCGATTTTTGCCGAGCATATCGCTTACCTCGATTCCGAACTCGGTTATCCCCTCAATAAAGACGGTAAACGCTACGAATGCCGCATCTTGCAACGCAGCGATAACCTCGATAGTTTGGTCAAAAATACCCCCAAAATCCTCTGGCTTATCAGCGTAAAAGGCGGACACGTCCTATCCACAGGCACGTTTTTGTACCAAGACCAAAAGGATACGCCCGATTTCAAGAAAATCGTCTTAGACAACATCGATAAACTCAAAGGATTGAAGCCCGTACAGCGCATCGGCAAGCCCGCGATGACGATAAATGTGCCGATTTTCTCTATCAGCTTCGATGGTTATTTCGATGACGGTCTTTGCGGACGCGTAGCCAAGTTTTTACCCATCGAAAAGGACGGTTTTCAGCCCCAAGATATGAAAACGGGCATCACACCCGTCGGTCAAGAAGCCATCACCCGCCTCCTAAGCAAGGAAGACGGACAGGCGCGCATACTTATCGACGTGGCGGGCATGGGTCTAAAGGCAAGAGAATGGTATTATAGCTTCAATAAAGAACGCCGCTACCTCAAAGACTCCATTCCAATCCTCGCCACAGGCGTAGGCATCAGCGGTATGAAGATGAGCGAAAACGGCTACGGAGATAGCGACGAGCTGGTAAAAAACAACCAAAATACCATTCTCAACAACCGACACGCCAATCTCTCCCGCGAAGACATCATACAAATTGTCGCCTCGCAGGGGCTGGTTGGCATCTCCTTAGAGCGCGACAAACTCATGGGCAGCACCATGCGCGCCCGCTACGAAAGCGCCCTGCCGCAGTCGGCACAACGCCGCCGCATCGCTTGCGAAGCCGTCGTCGCCAATATCTGCAAATTCATACAAGTTGCCCAAACCAAAGAGGCTTGGGACATGATTTGCATCGCCACCAATTTCGACCTCTACGGGCGCTTCGTCGAACCCTACAACACCAGCGACCAATTGCCCTTACTCGCCCGCGATTTGTACGATTTTTTCTCCAATCCCCGCCCCATCGAGGGGCTTTTCACGGAGCGCGAAATCAAACAATTCATGTACGGCATACCCGCCCGCGAAATCGTCGAGCGCATCATGTCGCGCAATGCCCTGCGCTTCGTCGGCAAGCATTACCCACGCTCTGCAGGGGAGAAAAAGTAAGTGAAAAGTGAAAAGTGAAAAGTGAAAAGTGACCACGCAGTGAACGCGTAGCGAAAAGTGAAAAGTGAAAAGTGACCACGCAGTGAACGCGTAGCGAAAAGTGAAAAGTGCGTTTTTTTGCCAGACTTGCAAATTTTTTACCAACTGTTTTTAGTTTTAAGTCATTGACAATCAAGCATTTATACATCAAGTGCCATTTTCACTTTTCACTTTTCACTTTTCACTTTTCACTTTTCACTTAATTTGGGCGTGCCCCTGCTCCCCGCGCCTAAAGGCGCTTAAAGGTCGCAGGGTCGGGCTATCCGTTGCAGCGCCTTCATTTCATTTCGGCGCTTTCACTGCTATCCCTCACGCAACTATCATTAAAGCATCTAATCAATAATATCGTTTTTAGACAGCAGCTACAGTACTTGCTACCACTGCCGCCGAAAGGCGGCATAGTACCTAAACACAAAGCACAACCTACACACAAAGCACAATCGTAATTCCATATATGACCGCACCCCGTTTGATATACGCACTCCTTGCCTGCCTACTCCTGCCCCGACTCGCAGAGGCGCAAGGCATGATTTTGCTACCGATGGACGATGACCAGACCAACCACCTCAAAGCCTACGGCATCGCCTACAAGGTGCTGGAGGAAAAAATGGAAGCCTATTGGCTGCTCAATTATCGGGGTGGCAGCTTCGCATTCACCAATACGGAAGCCTTCGCCCGCGAATGCAAACGCAGAGGCGTAAAATACGAAGTCCTGCCCCAAAGCAAATTCAATAGCATACTGACCCAAATCGCCCACCCAGAAGCCAATATGGACGCGATGAAGCTCGAAGTAGCCCCCAAAGTAGCCGTCTACAGCCCCAGCGTCAACCCGCAGGGCGGCGATGTGCAGCCTTGGGACGATGCCGTTACGCTCGTACTCACCTACGCCGAAATACCCTACACCCTCATCTACGATGATGAAGTCATGAGCGGCAAACTCGTAGAATACGATTGGCTACACCTACACCACGAAGATTTTACAGGGCAATTTGGTAGATTTTACGCCCAATTCGCCAGCCAAGCATGGTACAAAACCCATGTAAAACAGATGAAGGACTTAGCCAAAAAACATGGCTTCAATAAGGTTTCCGAACTGAAATTGTCGGTGGTCAAAAAAATACGCGACTTCGTATCGGGCGGCGGCTTTATGTTTGCGATGTGCTCGGCTACAGATACTTACGATATCGCCCTTGCCGCCGACGGCGTAGACATCTGCGAATATATGTACGACGATGACCCCGCCGACCCCCAAGCACAGAGCAAACTCAACTTTGATAATACCTTCGCCTTTAAAGATTTTCAACTCGTGCGCGACCCCATGCAATACGAGTTCTCTACCATCGACGCTTCTACCGTAACGCACCCATATCGCAATGTCAGCGAGCAAATCGACTATTTTACCCTCTTCGATTTTTCCGCCAAATGGGATCCAGTCCCCACTATGCTCACTCAATGCCATACCCGCCAAGTAACAGGCTTTATGGGGCAAACTACCGCCTTTCGCAAAAACCAAATCAAATCCAATGTGCTCGTATTGGGCGAGAATAAGCCCGCCAACGAAGCACGCTATATACACGGCACCTTCGGCAATGGCACTTGGAGTTTCTACGGCGGACACGACCCCGAAGACTATCGCCATTTCGTCTACGACCCACCCACCGACCTCAATCTACACCCTACTTCAGCAGGCTATCGGCTCATTCTCAACAATGTCCTATTCCCCGCCGCTAAAAAGAAAAAACGTAAAACATAGTGAGTTACGATTGTGCTTTGTGTTTAGGTACTATGCCGCCTGCGGCGGCAGCGGTAGCAAGTACTTTAATTGCCGCCTAAAAACGACATTGTTGATGCTAGCGTGAGGGATAGAAGTGGAAGCGCCCACAAGTGCCAAAGGCACGCCGTGGTAGCGCTGTAACGGATAGCCCGACCCAGCGACCTTTAAGCGCGTTAGCGCGGGGAGCGGGGGCACGCCCAAACAATTACGAACACGAAATAAATGTGAAGGGCATTTTTAGATAGGAACTAAAGTACTTGCTACCACTGCCGCCGCAAGGCGGCATAGTACCTATACATCAAGTATGTCCATCATTCAAAGTCGTTCTACAATCGTGGCTACGCCCATGCCGCCGCCCGTGCAAAGGGTAACGATGCCGCGCGATAAATTGCGCTCTTCGAGTGCATCGAGTAGGGTGGCGAGCATCATCGCGCCTGTAGCGCCGAGCGGATGCCCCAGAGCGATAGCGCCGCCGTAGATATTTATGCTATCCTCGCTGATGCCGAAATGATGTTGCATTTTTAGGGTGCTGGCGGCGAAGGCTTCGTTGACTTCCCAAAGGTCTATATCTTTTATTTGTAGATTGGCGGCTCGTAGGGCTTTATCTACGGCGGGAATAGTGCCCGTGAGCATGGCGGTTGGTTCGCCGCTGGCGGCGCTGGCGGCGATGATGCGCGCGCGTGGGCGCAATCCTAAGCTTTTGCAAACCTCTTCGCTGGCGAGTAGGGCGAGGGCTGCACCGTCGGCACGCTGCGAGGAATTGCCCGCCGTATGCAGATGCAGCACCTTATCCAAAGTAGGGTAGCGCCCCAAAGCCATCGCATCGTAACCCTTTTTGCCGATTTGAGCAAAGGAGGAAGGCAGGGCGGCGAGTTGCTCGGCATTCGTGTCGGGGCGTATGGTTTCGTCTTGAGCGAGGATAGACACGCCGTTTACATCGCAGACGGGCACCAGCGAGCGCGAAAAATGCCCCTTTTGTTGGGCTTCGTAGGCGCGCAAATGCGAGCTCAAGGCGTAGTGGTCGAGCGTGGTACGCTCATAGTTTTCAAGCGTAGCGACCAAATCGGCGCTTACGCCTTGAGGTATGTAGTTGGCTTTGCTGCTGACTTCGGGGTCGAACAGTAGGCTACCGCCGTCGCTGCCCATCGGTACGCGGCTCATGCTTTCCACCCCGCCCGCAATCAGCAAAGAGCCGAAAGAAGCCGCGATTTTGGCGGCGGCGATATTGACCGCTTCGAGCGCAGAGGCACAAAATCGATTGACCTGCAAGCCCGCTATACCCTCGTGCCAGCCTGCGAAAAGTGCCAATGCCTTACCCAAGTTGCCGCCCTGCTCCCCTGTAGCCGTTACACAGCCAACGATAATATCATCGACCAAATGCGTGGGGAACTGATGCCGACGATGCAACTCCATCAATACCGTATGCAACAGTTGTATAGGCTTTACCTCTTGCAAAGCGCCTGTGGCTTTGCCGCGCCCGCGTGGCGTGCGGACTGCATCTATGATATATGCGTACATTGGGAATGACGAATGACGAATGACGAATGATGGGGGCTATGCTCTGCGCTTTTATAGAGAGGCGCGGGCACGCCCAAATAAAAAAACGCCCCTCTCTGCAAAGAAAAGGGCGAATTTTGGGTGCTCCCAGCAGGGTTCGAACCTGCAACCTTCGGCTCCGGAAACCGATACTCTATCCAGTTGAGCTATGGAAGCGGCGTGTCAATCACAGTTTAAGCGCGATTAGCACGGCAAATATACGGCGTATTTTTTAATTTTTCAACTTTACGACCAAATCTTTTTCTGCGCCATCGCGCCAAACCGTAACGCGCACATCGTCGCCAGGGTTGCGGCTGCCGATTTGCTCCTGCAATTCGGGTACGGATTTGATGTTGATGCCATTGACGCGCACGACGATGTCGCCCATGAGCATACCCGCCGCCTGCGCTGCGCCTTCTGCCAGCACCTCGTTGACGTACACGCCTTGTGAGAGTTTGAGGTCGAGTTTTTGCGCCAGCTCGCTATTCACGTCCTGTATCATGATGCCCAAAAATGCGCGGCGCACCTCGCCATGCTCGATTAAATCTTGCACGACTTTTTTGACTAAATTGATAGGCACCGCGAAGGAATAGCCCGCATAAGTGCCCGTAGGCGTGGCGATAGCCGTGTTGATGCCGACGAGTTCGCCGTTCGTATTGACCAGCGCGCCGCCGCTATTGCCAGGATTTACGGCGGCATCGGTCTGTATGAAGGACTCAATGCTTTGTTTGCCGCCTAAGATATTGATATTGCGCCCTTTGGCGCTGATGATGCCCGCCGTAACGGTGGAAGTCAGCTCGAAGGGATTGCCCACAGCAAGCACCCATTCGCCGATGCGGATTTCGTCGGAATTGGCAAACTGCAAAATCGGCAGCTCTACAGCGGTGGTGATTTTTAGCACGGCAAGGTCGGTATTGGGGTCGGTGCCGACCAGCGTAGCCGTAAATTTGCGCTTATCATACATCGTTACCTCCACCTTATTCGCGCCCTTGATGACGTGATTATTGGTAACAATATAGCCTTTGGCGCTGATGATAACGCCCGAACCTGTCGCTTCTGACGGGCGCGGCGCACCAAAATACTCGTTGTAACGGCGCTCTTCAGCGTTGCGTGGGGTCTGTTCTTTTATGGCAGTGATATTTACGACGGCAGGCATGACGAGCTCCGCCGCTTCCGTAAAATTGGGCGTTGCATCGTTGGGCGAGCCTGTCAGACGCATGGGCGTACTTTCTTTTTTTGTGGCTTGATTGCTCGCAAAAAGCGCATTGGCATTGCTTTGTTGGCTGGCAGGCTGCAAAAAATAGTTGCCCGTCAAGGTAGCAGCGCCACCCAAAACGGCAGCAGCAAAGAGCGAGAGAAAGCGCGGACTTTTTGATTCTTCAGACATGGTGCGGTTAAATTGGGTTGGTTACTGAATGTTCAATATAACGCCCCACAAAGATAAAAAGTTACCATTTTTTAGCCCACTTAACAGAATTTTACGAAGACTTTAGGGCTTATTTTTTTTGGCGTGCCCGCGCCGCAAAAAGGCGGCGCGGTCGGGCTATGCGGGGCAGACCGCGTGCTGCCCTTTAGGGCAGACACATTGGTCTGCCCCTACTATCCCTCACGCGCTCGCTCTGCCGCAAAGGGCGGCAGAGCAGGGGCATCGAAAAAATCCCTATCTTTGCCCCTAAAATAAAGCCTCTTTTTATGACGAATCCCGCCGAAAGCAGCGCCAGCGCCAATAATCGCACGAATGTACGCCTCCAAGTCTGGATTGTAGGCATAGGCGCTTTGCTGCTCCTCGCCAAATTCTGGGCATACTGGCTCACCCAATCCAATACCGTACTCACCGACGCGCTTGAAAGCATCGTAAATGTCGTAGCGGGCGCGCTCGGCTTATACAGCTTGGTCGTCTCTGCTATGCCCCGCGACGAAAACCACCCTTACGGACACGGAAAAATAGAATTTATTTCCGCTGGAGTAGAAGGCACGCTTATTGTCGTAGCGGGCTTGCTTATCGTCGCCAAATCCGTACAAAGCCTCCTGCAACCCAACGAACTAAGTCAACTCGATATGGGCATCTATATCACCGCAGGCGCAGGACTCGTTAATTATGTGCTCGGTGTTTGGGCAGTGCGACAAGGGAAAACGACTAACTCCCTCGCCCTCGTCGCCAGCGGCAAACATCTCATATCGGATACCTATTCTACTATCGGTTTAGTCGTCGGTTTGGCGCTCATCTGGCTCACGGACTGGGTCTGGCTCGATAGCGCTACCGCCATACTCTTTGGTTTTATCATCGCCATCACGGGCTACGGCATCATCAAAGAATCCATTTCGGGTATCATGGACGAGGTAGATTACGAACTGGTAGAAGATTTAGTAACCATGCTCCAGACGCATCGCCAACCCAATTGGATAGATGTGCACAATCTGCGCATCATCAAATACGGCGGCAATTTGCATATCGACTGCCACCTGACTGTGCCCCGCTTTTTTGATGTCGTGCAAGCGCACACGGAAGTCGATGCACTCGAAGATATGATCTGCGAACAGATGGGTGCAGCCGTAGAATTTTTCGTGCACGTAGATGCCTGCGTCGATGAATCTTGCAGCCTCTGCCCCCGCAAAGATTGCCCCGTGCGCGCCATAGATTTCGCCAATCTGGAAGCATGGACAAGCGAAAATATCATGAAAAACCGCAAACACGGCGTATGAAAAGTGAAAAGTGAAAAGTGAAAAGTGAAAAGTGAAAAGATATTGTGAGTTTTGTAGAGCCGTTGCATGCAACGGCTCCCAAGCACCCACACAGGCAGAAAAGATAGGAAATAGTCTGCGCCCCGCCGCCCTTTGCGGCGCGGGCAGCTTTGCGTGAGGGATAGTAGGGGCAGCCCTTGTGGCTGCCCTGTATAGCCCGACGGCGCGACCTTTTTAGGAGCGCCGACACGCCAAAAAAAAGTGAAAAGTGAAAAGTGAAATTTTATATATACGATTGATTATCAATTTATTATGCACATTCGTAACTCCTAACTCGTAACTATGAAAACCTACCTTTTTTTGTTTTTGCTCGCCTTGAGTGTTCGCGCTGCGGCGCAACAAAAAACAGCTACCGACGGCGACTGGTCGGCGCAAAATGTTGTTTTGAAAAATACGCCCCAAGCCGATATAATGATACGCGTAGGCGATATCGATAATCTTGGTTTTGGCTGGGAGGAGGGCTACGACCCGTTTTCGGGCAAATCTACCCAAGCGCACGGCTTTCCTTGGGAGATAAATCCGCAAGATATTAAGGGTTTGGACTGCATACTGATTGGCTCTTCGGTGGATACTAAAGATGCGCCCTGCGGCAGCGACGGCTACGCCGATTCGCGCTACAGCGACAAAGAAGGCACGCGCCCGCAAACCATCTACATACCCACCACAGAGCTCAAAGGTGTGAAGATACAAACGGCTGTATTGCAGCTATTTATAGACGATTTTCAAGCGCCAACTTATTGCTCAAATTTTCAAATGACCATAGGCGGCATACGCTGCACGGAGGGCGAAAAAATCTTAAATGCTGTAGAGCAGGGCGGGCCTGTTGGCAAATTTATCACTGTGCCGCTCTCGGCAATTTTTATCGAGCAACTGCAAAAGGGCAGCAAAGTTAGCCTGCTTATCGACGACCCCACGACGGGCGCTACAGACGGCTTCGCCATAGATTTCGTGCGCCTGCTCATCAATACCAAAGCCGCTATGCTCGCAGGCAAGGGCGCAGGCTATGTTTTGGACGCAGAAACCCGCCAGCCCATTAGCGGCGCGAGTATAGAAGTGCGCGGCTTCGGCAGCACAAAAACCAATGAAAAAGGCTATTTCGAGTTCTCCAAATTGCCTTACGGACTCTCTCCCGCCGATGCACTCGCCAAAGGCTACAGCAGCGGCAGCGGGGTGATGGATGTCATGCAAGACGAACTAAATCCCATCGAAATCCTGCTTTCGCAAGGCTCGAAAACGGTAGACTTCGACGGCAAAAAATTGGCGGAGGGCGAAACCGTCGTTGTCAATAAAATACAATTCAGCCAAGCCAGCGCCCTCTTGCGCACAGAAAGCCGCAGCGAGCTCGACAAAATCGCCGACCTCCTGCTCAAAAATCCCAGCATGAGTATCGAACTCGCAGGGCATACCTCTGCGGAAGGCGATAGACAAGCAAATATCGGGCTTTCGCTGCGTCGGGTGGAAAGTTGCAAAAATTATCTGATAGAAAAAGGCATCGAATCGGGACGCATCCTTACCGCAGGCTACGGCCCCGATAAACCCATCGCCAACAACAACCTCGAACAGGAAAGAGCCAAAAACCGTCGGGTAGAAATGCGGGTGCTCAAAATGTAGTACTGCGCGTTTGGATATAAGACAGAGTGTTTAGCTACTGCGCTGCTCATATTAAGTTGCGGCGCGGTACTTTTGTGCAGCGCATTAAAATAGCGGCAACCGAACTATGCCAAAATTTGTTCTGCTTGCGTACAAAAAAATTAGCTCCTTTTATGCCGCAAAAAAAACGCCCCGCCCACTGGCGCAATGACGAGCGCGAAGCCGAATTCATACGCATGCCGCTCGAAAAAGTTTACCTTTATTTGCTGCTCGTCGGTCTGACGGCGGTTTTCGTAGGCTTGTCGCTGGCGTACATCTACACGCGCACCCAAAACGCCGTTGGCGGTGTGCAATTGCCGCCCTTATTTTTGCTAAATTCCGTCCTTTTGCTCGCCAGCAGTTGGACGATACAGCGCGCCAATCGCGCCTACAAGCTCGACGATACGCTCATGTATCAGCGCGCTTTATGGAGCACTTTGGGGCTGACAGTTCTATTTATGGCGGCGCAATTAATCGCTTGGACTCTGGCTAAAGACCAACTTTTGGGCGAAAATATCGGCAACAGCAAGCAGTATTTGTACGCAATTTCGGGCTTGCATTTTGCGCACATCGTCGGCGGGCTGCCGTTTTTGCTCCTATTTCTCTACAGCGCCTACAAACGCATGAAAGAGCCCGTGAGCGTCCTCATCTATTTTTCCGACCCCGCAAAGCGTCTACGTTTGGAGCTGCTCACGACTTATTGGCATTTTTTGGACGGGCTTTGGCTCTTCTTAGTTGGGCTTTTTCTGGTAAATATGCTGATTTGATTTTGGGCGTGCCCGCCGCTTTGCCCCCCGCCCGCTACGCGGTCGCCCCCACGCGCGCAAAGCGCACGCGGGGGGCGGCGGTCGGGCTATTCGTTGCAGCGCCTTCATTTCATTTCGGCGCTTCCACTGCTATCCCTCACGCAAAACAGGTTCTAAAACTGCCCCACCCGCAAATGACCAAAAAGGCAATCATACAGATAATTATTTTGATGTCGGCGGCGCTCATGGGCATCGTCGGTATGCAGATATATTTTATCAACAATACCCTAAAACTAAGCTACGAGGTCTTTGACAACAACGTACACGCCGCACTCGACCACGTCGTGAGCCGCTTGGAGCAACTCGAACTGCAGCACACTGCCACCCGCTACAATCTGCCCCGACCCACCCTCACCGCAGGCGGCAGCGAGATAGCCATAGCGCCGAGCGTGGTGGCGATAGACGAAATTTCTTCGTACTTGCAGCCCGATAGCCTCAATGCCTCCCGCACCGATACGCTCGCGCAGGAGCATTACCCGCAGTTGGAAGAGAAATTTAGGGCGCAAGAAACCCGAAAAACTTGGAAAAAGGGCAGCAACGAAGCCTTTCGCATTCACTTCGAGCGCTTTTTTGTGCATCATAGCATCATACAGCATATACCCGTCGATAAACGCACAAGCTTGCTGCATATAGAGAACGTTTTGCGCGAAGAATTGGGCAAGGCGGGCATAGCAACAGACTACGTTTTTGGAGTTTTTTCGCTCTCGCGCGATAGCTTTTTGTTTCGGCGCTCCTTTTGTCCCGAATTGGATTTATCCGACCACACGCGTCCGCATAATTTTAGCTATTGGATACAGCTTTTCCCCTCTTCCGAACAGGCTGAAGCCGTCTTACACATTGAGTTTCCGCATAGAAAACAATTCGTGTGGCGGGGTATCGTTTTTCATTTGATAGGCACGCTTTTGCTGGCGGCGATTATCATTTTTTGCTTTTATTATACCATACGCATCATCTACAATCAGAAAAAAGTCTCCGAAATGAAAACGGACTTTCTGAATAATATGACGCACGAATTCAAAACGCCGATAGCGACCATTTCGCTCGCCTCCGACGCTATCCGCAGCCTACTCGGCGGACAGAAATACGACAAAATAGACCGTTTTGTGCGCATCATCAAGGAAGAAAATGCGCGCATGCTCACCCAAGTAGAGCAGGTTTTGCAGATAGCCCGCATCGAAAAGCGCGACTTGCGGCTAAAGCTACAAGAAGTAGACTTGCGCGTTTTAGCAGAAAAGGCAATTTCTTCTATTTCTCTACAAATCGAGAAGCGCGAAGGCACGATTAAGACGGATTTTCGCAGTCAGCGCACGCTCCTACAGGCAGACGAAACGCATCTAACGAATGCTATCCTCAACTTGCTGGATAATGCCAATAAGTATTCGCCTACCTCGCCTCGTATCAGCATCAGCATACAAGATGCACCCAACAATTCAGGCTTGCTATTGAGCGTGAGCGACGAGGGTTTGGGTATCAGCAAAGAGGCGGCAAAAAGCGTTTTTGAGGCTTTTTATCGGGTATCTACGGGCAATTTGCACGATGTAAAGGGTTTCGGTTTGGGGCTTAGTTATGTAAAAAGCATCGCCAGCGCACACGGCGGCGAGGTCAGCCTACAGAGCGAATTGGGCAAGGGCAGCACTTTTACCCTGTTTTTGCCTTTCCGCAATCCGCAAGCAGAGCAGAGCGAATGACGAATGAGTTGCGCGCCTGAAAATTATCCCAAAAGTGGATTTTTTTCCCAAAAGTGGAATTTATATATTTTTTGCAAATGTGTAAATGTCGATATACACTATACTTGCAAAAGTTGGCACTGTTTTCCTTATAGAGTAGATTATACAAAGCAAATATAAAACGCTTTGTATCTCTCGCTGAGCAGCGACATACTGTAAAATGTAGGTTTCATAGGGGTTGCGGTGCAGATACCGCCCTAAACGCGAAAGCGATCTGCGCCGCACATTTTTTCAAAAAAAAACAAAGAGGCTCCCAGAGCCTTCTACGATAAAAGCCCGCCCTTTTGGGGGCAGGCTCTCGCTGAGAAGCGACATACTGTAAAATGTAGGTTTCATAGGGGTTGCGGTGCGGACATAAGGTCTGCACCGCATTTTTTTATTGGGATTTATTTTGTTACGACTACAGTGCCTGAAAGTTGGTCGTGTAGCGCCAATTTGCTTTCGCGCAATGCCATAAGGCAGCTAACAAAGCTAAATAATTGCGCTAAATTGCTCAGATTTAACAATTCTTCCGTCCAAATATAATTATAGCCAAAAAACCTGTGATGCCTCTGATGCTCGTGTCGGGGGCATTTTGGGCTGCGCTTGCTTCTATAGATTCCGCCCAAAGCATGGTAGATATAAATGCGACGAGCCAAGTGCAGAGAAAAACAGTAATTATCATAAATACCCCATTTATTAGGTACGCGCCCAAGCGAGTCCCGAAATCTGCTCGCAGGGGAGCGGCGATGATGTGTTTTTCGTCGTCTAATAACATAATGGTTTGTATTTTTGAGAAAAACAATAGCCAAGCCCCTTTATGGAACTTGGCTATTGTTAAGATAAAAAAATCGCTTATGGTTTAAGCAGCGGGTACGGGGGCTGTGTATTTAGCATCGCCGAAAGCCAGCATAGGAAGGAATACGATAGGCAATAAGATAAGACCTACTGCGAAACCTGTTTCTTTTCCGAAGGCTTTTGCCAGTTCTATCGCCAGCATGATAGTCACGATGAAGTTGGCGATAGGAATCAAGAACAAAATGAACCACCAAGCTGGTTTACCACAGATTTCCAAGTAGACGATAATGTTGTAGATGGGCACAATAGCAGCCCAGCCTGGTTTGCCTGCTTTAGTGAAGAGCGTCCAGATAGAAGCTATCATAAAGACGATAATAGCCAGATAAATTACTAAAAATACAATTAGTCCCATAGTGTTTTTGGTTAGTTTGGGGGTTAATTCCTACTCTGTTGGAGGCTTTTCGGTTACGCCTTGTTTTTGTAATTTTATGTATAAGTGCTGCAAGTATATAACAAAGGGGCTGAAATTGCAAATTTTACTTATATAAAATGTTAAGGTTTTTTTAACTGTTGCATTTCTGCTAAGAACTGTAGCGAGTCGCCGAGATGTGCACCCGCAAAATCGGGCTGCGCCAAGTAGCGCCGCAATGCAAAATGATTAGAAAAAAAGGCAAGCTCCTCGAAGGGGATTTCGTCCAAAGCGAAAAGCCTCGATTCCAGCGTTTCGCTGGTAGCGCCAACTTTGGGGCTTTGCAGATTTGCCAAAAAAATCATATAAATTTGATTGGCGTGCAAGACGCTATAGACGCTATGCAGGCGCAATATATCGACCTTTGCGCCTGATTCTTCTTCTACTTCGCGCGCTGCGCCTGCCTCTACGGTTTCGTCGTTTTCCATAAAGCCAGCGGGCAGATTCCAAAAGCCTTTGCGCGGCTCTATAGCGCGGCGGCAGAGCAAAATTTTACCCTCGTAGAAAGCCAAGCAGCCGACTACAATTTTTGGGTTTTGATAGTGAACGGTCTCGCAAGCACCGCAAACGATGCGCTCGCGGTTGTCGTCTTTTGGGGTAAGTCGGCGCAAATCGGCGCTGGAGCACTGGGGGCAGAAATTTATCATATTTGAGGGGGGAGTTTCCGCAGGCAAGGCTACGCTTGCCTACGCTTCAAGAAGAAAACGCCCCTTGGGGGCTATTTTTTTGCTCGCCTTTTGGGGCGGAGGCTCGTTTTAGCGGAAAAAGTATCATTTTTGAGCCCGCTCTTGGGTCTGCCTATTGCGAGAGGGATAGGAGCGGAACCAGCCCGAAGCCGTAGGCAAGGGCTGATGCAGCGGATAGCCCGACGCAAGGGGCGCGTGTAGGGGCAGCCCTTGTGGCTGCCCTCGCCCCCGAAGCGGCTCGCCAAAAAAAATAAAAAAAGTTTAATCTACCCAGCTCCGTATATGTTCAGGACAAAAATACTGTTTTTTTTGCCGCTTTTGTTGCTTCTTTTCACGCCTTTTTTGCGGGCGCAAGAAACGCCAGAAGCTGCCGTAGCGCGGGGCATCGTGCGCGACGAACTCGGCGCGGAATTGATAGGCGTGAGCGTTTTGCTGATGATGGACGACGAGCAAGTAACGGGCACGACGACCGATATAAATGGCGCGTATCAGCTTGCAGTGCCTACGGGCAAGCGTTTTGAACTCTTATTTTCGTATATCGGTATGCGCACCCAACGCACGCAGCCCTATACTTTGAGCGCCAACGAGATACTGACCGTAGATATGACCTTGCGCGAAGGCAGCCAAACGACGGACGAAGTCGTGGTGGAATACCGCGAGCCCGACCGCGTGCAGGTTACGCGGGAGGATATACAGCGCATCGTCAGCGCTTCGGGCAATTTGGAAACGGTCATGCAATTTTTGGCTTCGGGCGTATCGGCGGGCACGGGCGGCGAACTGACTTCGCAGTACTCGGTACGCGGCGGCAATTACGACGAAAATCTAATCTATGTCAATGGTTTTGAGATATATCGCCCGCTCCTTATTCGCTCCTCGCAGCAGGAGGGTTTGACCTTTCCGAATGCCGATATGCTCGACTATCTGACGTTTAGCAATGGGGGCTTTCGGGCGCAGTACGGGGATAAAATGTCCTCCGTTCTCGATGTAACCTATCGTAGACCGACAGAAAAATTTGAAAGCAGCATCGGCGCAAGCCTTTTGGGGGCGCAGTTTTACGCGGGCGGAGCGCGCAATCTCGATACCCTGAAAACGGGGCGGCGTTTTACTTGGACTACGGGTTTGCGCTACAAAACTACCCAGTATCTGCTGACTTCGCAGGCGGTGCGGGGCGAATATGTGCCTACTTTTTTTGATGTGCAGACCAACCTCATCGCCGATATAGGCAAGCGCTCGAAATTGGAATTTTTAGGCAATTATTCCTTCTCTCGCTTCAAACTCCTGCCGCGCGACGGCAGCAACGATACGGGTTTATTTAACTATGTGCTGAATCTGACCTCGCGTTTTGAGGGCAAGGAATTGAGCGATTTTACGACCTCCATGCTGGGTTTGGCGTATTCTTGGGCGAGTAAAGATTCGACGCATCGGCGCGATAGCAGCCATTATCGGGTGAGTCAGACGCGGCACCGTGTGCAGGGTTCGTATTTTCAGAGCTACGAAAACGAGCGCATCGATATTTTGGCGGAGTACTGGCTGACGCAGAAAGAAACGAACTTTGGTAGCGAAAATTTTGGCGAACCCGTAGCGACTTTGAGCTATGGCATGACGCACCAATATGCGCGCAACTTCCTGACTATCAACATCGCCAACCTCGCCTATCGCGGCGTGTGGAGCAATAATATATACGACGACCAGCGCCTAACGGATACGACTTTGCGCAGCACGGAGGCATATCACGAAAGCTCTTGGGGGGTAGATGCCAAAAACGAGCGCATCAACGACGACCTCAAAGAGTGGACGCGTTACGACTCCTTGTATTTTACCGTGCCCTTTGATACGGCTGCCGTTTTGATACCGACCTATTACCGCACTCAAGCGGACTTGAATACCTTCCGTTTTCAGGCTTTTGCGCAGCATTCCTTGCGTTACATCACCCCAAAAAGCAAATGGGAAGCCGTCGTAGGCGTGCGCGCCAACTATTGGACGCTCAATAAAGAGTTGGTAGTTTCGCCGCGTATGCAGTTTTTTTACACCCCGCGCCGATTTAGTCACCCAGTAGGCGATACGACGCATAGCAGCAAGGATTTGACCTTTAAGCTCTGTTTGGGCGCTTATCATCAGCCGCCTTTTTATCGGGAATTGCGCAATTTGGACGGGGAACTAAACTACAATCTGCTGGCGCAACGCTCCTTGCAGGCTGTGGGCGGGGTGGTTTGGGACTTTGTGGCTTGGAAGCGCCGCTTTAAGTTCATTTCCGAACTTTTTTACAAGCATCAAACCAATTTGGTCGCCTACGATGTGGACAATGTGCGCATACGCTACTACGGCAACAATGCCGCTTCGGGCTATGTCATGGGCTGGGATTTTCGGCTCAATGGCGAGTTTGTCAAGGGTTTGGATTCTTGGCTAAATCTCTCTTTCATGCGGGCGCGGGAGCGCTTCGACGGGGTGCAGCATGGGCTGCGCAGTTTCAACGGATTGACAGTAGATACGACCCTTTTGAACGATGTACCGAAGCCGACCGACCAGCTTTTTATCCTCTCGATGTACTTCCAAGACCATATACCGCGTGCCGAATGGGCGCAGGTGAATGTAGCGCTTACGGTGGGTTCGGGCATGGCGTTTGGCATACCGCGCAACAATGTCGATTTTCGCAACACTTACCGTTATTTGCCTTATCATCGCATCGATATTGGTTTTTCTTTCACGCTTTTCGACCAAGCGAAGTACATCAAAAAGCGCTACGAGAGCCAGCGCAGCGATTTCTTGAAGCAAGAAAAAAGCGTTTTGCGCCGCAAACTGCGCTCCGCATGGCTAAGTTTGGAGGTTTTCAATCTTATGCAGGTCGCCAATCAGTCTTCTTACAATTGGATACGCACCTTCGAGAACGTCAGCTACGGCATACCGAATACGCTCACCTCGCGTCGGCTAAATTTGAGATTTCGGGTAGAGTTTTAGGCTGTTTTTTGGGGGGCGTGCCCCTGCTCCCCGCGCCGCGCAAAGCGCTGCGCTTAAAGGTCGCAGGGTCGGGCTATTTGAGCCGTAGCATGCTACGGCTCTGCATATCCCTCACGCAAATACGGTGCGCCGCGCCAAAGGGGCGCGGGCGCGAAAATTTTTTATTTTTTGTTTCTATTTGGGGGCGAACACAAGGGGGCGAACACAAGGGGGCGAACACAAGGGGGCGAACACAAGGTTCGCCCCTACCTAAATCCTAATTTTGATATGCGCTACAACCCTCGAATCCATAAACGGCACTCTATTCGTTTGCGGGGCTACGACTATTCGCAGGAAGGACTTTATTTTATTACGATTTGTTGCCAGCACGGGGCGCATTTGTTCGGTCAGGTGCAAAATGCCGAAATGATACCAAACGCGGCGGGCGAAATGGTCGCCAAATGGTATTACGCTTTGGAAAGCCGACACGCAAACATACGGTGTCATGATATGGTCGTCATGCCCAATCATTTTCATTGTATTATCGAAATCATACCAACCCCAAACGCAACCGTAGGGGCAGACCAATGTGTCTGCCCCAATGCAGACCAATGTGCCTGCCCCAATGCAGACCAATGTGCCTGCCCTACGCCCGAACAAAAAAACAAACAGCCGATTTTGGGCGAACACATTGGTTCGCCCCTACACCGCGTACTGCAATGGTTCAAAACCATGACCACCAACGAATACATCCGCCAGGTAAAAAATGCCGATTGGTTGCCCTTTGATGGTCGATTGTGGCAGCGTAATTACTACGAGCATATCATTCGTGATGAACGCGCCTACGTTTTTATTTCGGCGTATATACTGCAAAACCCCGCCAAATGGCAAAAAGATAAATTTTACAAGCAACTGTAGGGGCGAACCTTGTGTTCGCCCTAATTATGCCCGTGCCTGCGCCGCAAAATGCGGTTATTATTCGTGTGTGGGGCAGACACATTGGTCTGCCCCTACGCGCACGCAATGTACTTCAACATCTATTATTTTTTAATGATTGCTTTTTTATAAAACGTTGATAATCAATTATTTGTATAAAATACGCTGTGCTAATTAAAAAAATCTTCAAAATTGCGCTAAATTTAAGAGCTTTGCGTCTACTTGCAGCCCCGCGCTCCTTTGGCGCGGGGCACCGTTTTTGCGTGAGGGATAGTAGGGGCGAATCAACATTCGCCCCGCATAGCCCGACCCCGCGACCTTTAAGGAGCGGGGACACGCCCAAAAAAAAACAATAATTCAATTACAAAATATCTTAATACCGAAACCATGAAAATTATCGCTCTTTTTTTCTTCTTTTTTATGTCCATTAGCTGCATGGCAGCGCAGGTGTATACCACAGGAGCAAAGTCAGCAGAATGCGATGACCCTGCATATATGCCTAAGCGCGTCGCAGGCGCTGCCGAAATAAATTGCCATTGGGAGGTAGAATTTGCAATGCCCAAACGCTATAATAAGGACAAGCGAATAGAAACAGTTGGCTCGCCTGATTCACTCCTGAAAGCAGAGCTCTTAGCTATAAAAAAGGCAGCGAAAACGCCCGAAAATTTAGCGCAAACGTTGCAACAATTACAAAAAAAACATTCAAGAATTGTATTTATCGAAATACCCGAAAAGCCTATTAGGCTGGAAGCAAAATTAATATTCGGTAAGTATAATAGAAAATTTTCGCCTTCGCCGTATGGAAAAGATACAAACATCTCGGATTCAGATTATTGGCGTTTGGATAGTATGGCATTGAGTACCACTGAAAATGAAAATTTTAAATTTACTATGGATTCTATAACTATAGGAAATTGTGTCTTTCACCCACAATATGGCTGTTTTCGGTATGTTTATAGCTGTAAATTGAATTATAGGGCATTAGACTTGCCAGAATTTAGCTTTTATTTAGATAAAAATCCTGATTTCGCTAAAACGTTCCTGGAATCGGATATTGACAAATTAATAGCCTCTAAGCTGCCTTTTGTGCACATTTATAGCGAGGAGGAAGCAAAAATATGGACAAGATATGGTACTTGTTTGTCAATAGATAACAACTTAAACAAAAAAAAAGGGGTAATGGAGATTGATAAGGTCATTATTAGTCCGAAATTAAAAGATAATGTAGGTGATATTCCTTTAGGCAAGCACGGCTATTGGGGGCTTATAAAGGTCAAACATAATGAAGAAAAGGCTTTTCAAAACTTAAAAAAGCAGATATTTGAGCTGAATAAAAAGTAGATTTAAAATATACAGAGTAAAGCCCAACCCCGCTTCGGGGCGCGTCTACTCGCAGCCCCGCGCCCCGTTCGCTCCCTTTGGGTCGCGTCTACTCGCAGCCCCGCGCTCCTTTGGCGCGGGGCACCGTTTTTGCGTGAGGGATAGTAGGGGCGAATCAACATTCGCCCCGCATAGCCCGACCCCGCGACCTTTAAGGAGCGGGGGCACGCCCAAAAAACAAAAACCCCCAATAATTCAATTACAAAATATCTTAACACCAAAACCATGAAAATCATCGCTCTTTTTTTCTCGTTTTTTGTAGCCATCAGCCATATAGCAGGGCAGACAACCGCCACAACCGCCGAAATATGCGCCGACCCGGCCTATACGCCTAAGCGCATCGCAGGCGATGCCGAAATAACTTGCTCTTGGGAGGTAGAATTGACAATGCCCAAAAGCTATCTCTTTAATAAGGATAAGCGAATAGAAAAAACTGCGGGCTCGCCCGATTCGCTGCTGAAAGCGGAACTCTTAGCTATAAAAAAGGCAGCCAAAACGCCTGAAAATTTAGCTCAGACGCTACGAAAAATGCAGAAAAAACACTCAAGAGTGGTATTTATCCAAATGCCAGAAAAGCCTATTAAGCTGGAAGCAAAATATATATTTGGCAAGTATAGCGTAAAAAAGCTGGGCGCCTCCAATACCAATGAATATTATGGGGATAAATGGCTTATAGATAGCATGGCATTGAGTTCGACTCCAGATGAAAATTTTCAATTTACGCTGGACTCCATATATAATTACGCTTGTCCATACACCTGCCCGCATGCCACTTATTACTTAAGATTTAGGTATAAATTGAACTATAGAGCATTGGACTTGCCAAAATTCAGCTTTTATTTGGATAAACATCCTGATTTCGCTAAAACATTCATGGAATCTGATGTTGAAGAGTTGATAGCCTCTAAGTTGCCTTTTGTGCATATTCATAGCGATAAAGCGTTGAGTGCGCCTACATATCAGCCAGTGACATTTGGATATTGCGAAAATCCCTATAAAAAAACAGATAAATATAAGGTTACTAATGCACTACTAAGTGAAATCTGCATAAACTGCTTGGTACGCGATATTTATTTGGACAAATGGGCCTATTGGGGGCTTATAAAGCAAAAGAATAATGCGAAAAAAGCCAAAAAAGACCTGATAAAGCAGGCATTTAAGCTGAATAAAAAGTAGATTTAAAATATAGCAGCTTGCTCTTTCGCAAAAAAAGCTATACTTTTGTGTTGCAATTATTCTTAATCCCTACTATGACTATGTACCCTGACTTGTTTTATCAAATAGCGCTGCGGCAGAGCGCGCAAATAGGCGACATCAGCGCCAAAGCCCTGTATACGCATTTTGGCAGCGCGGCGGCAGTGTACGAGGCTTCGGCTTTGGATTTGGCAGCTTGCGCGGGCATTAGTCGCCCCGCTATCGACTCCGTACTATCGAAGTCGGGTTTTGCGATGGCAGAGCGCGAACTGCGTTTTATCGAGCGCCAGCAAATTAGCGTCTTGCTTTTTACCGATAGTGCCTATCCGCAGCGCTTGCGCGCTTATGAGGGACAGCCTTTTATGTTTTTTTATCGGGGCAATCTATCCGCGCTCAACCCTGTGCGCTCGCTTGCTGTTATCGGTACGCGCCAGCCCACCAAAGCGGGCATAGCCCACTGCGAGGGCTTTGTGCAAGCCATTTGCGAAGCTGCCAGCCCTGTGATTGTCAGCGGTTTGGCGTATGGTATTGATATTACAGCGCATCGCCGTTGCGTCCAACTCCAACAACCCACCATAGCCATCGTTGGCAACGGCTTAGACAAAATCTACCCCAGCCTGCACCAACGCACGGTAGAAGAAATGATACAAACGGGCGGCGGCATTCTGTCGGAATTTGTCAGCGGTACGCGCCCTGCGCGGGAGCATTTTCCGATGCGCAACCGCGTTATCGCCGCCCTTGCCGATGCTGTCTTTGTTGTGGAAACCGCCGCTCAAGGCGGCTCTATCATCACTGCCGAACTCGCCAACCAGTACCGAAAAGACGTTTTTGCACTGCCAGGGCGCATCGACGACCCCTATTCCGCAGGCTGCAATTACCTCATAAAAAAGCAACTCGCCACCCTCACCGAAGCACCCGAAGAGATACTACACCGACTCCAATGGCAGCGCCCTTCGCCGCTTTCCGCCGCCGTAGCCAACCCCGCCCAAAGCCAATTATTCGCCCAGCTAACGGAAGAAGAACAAATGCTTATCCGTATGCTCACAGGCAAACCCAGCCTGCACCTCGATACCCTCATACAAGAAACCAATATATCTACCAGCCGCCTCGCCGCTTTGCTCCTCGACTTGGAACTCCGCGCCCTCGTCCGCGCCCTGCCAGGCAAACATTTTCAACTCTGCTGATGAAAGTGAAAAGTGAAAAGTGAAAAGTGCATTTTTTTAGCACTTATTTTAGCTTATAACTTATTGATAATCATAATTTTATGTGCTATCCCTCCCGCTATTTGCGCACAAGCCGAATGCAGGAAGGCAACAGCGCTTGCAAGGCATCCATCTTGTCTGCATGAAAACGATAACCCACATAGATTTCGCAACTGTGCTCAAATTGCATCTGCTGCCAGCGCGGGCTGCTCAAAATATCCACCACCCGCGTATGACGCAGGTCTATTTTTCGAAGATACCGAAGCCCAAAAAACGACGTAGGCAGACTGCGTAAAGCTTTATTGCCAGATAAATCCAGCTCGCTCAACTTCGGCAAGCCGGCAAAAAAATCTTCGCCCAGCCTATCCCCTCGCAAATTGCAAGCGCGCAGCGATAGCGACAGCAGTCGCTCCCCTTTGAGCCGACCACGCAGCGCCTCGCTGCTCATTCCCAAAAGATGATTGTGCGACAAATCCAATTTTATCAAAGTCGGCAACATAAAAACACCGCCCGCTCGTTCGCAAAATTGTACGATTTGGCAGCGCCTCAACCCCAAAAAATACAAAGCCGACAACTCCGAAAGTGCAGCAGGCAGATAGCGCAAAGGCGTATAATTCATGCTCAAATTTTGCAAATCCTGCAAACGCCCAAACGATGCAGGCAAATCCGAAAGCTGCGTATTATCGAGCCGCAACCAACGAAGCTGCACCAAAAGACCAAAATTATCGGGCAGCCTTTGCAGCTTCGTATGCATGAGCTCCAATTGCTCAAGCCGCTGCGCACAAAGCTCGCCAGCAGCAAAGCCATCGCCGATATAAGCAAGCGGATTGCCATTGAGCGAAATGTCGTTAGCCGCTATCGGGTGCTCTATCGACTCAATTTGGTTGTTGCTTAGGTCTAGAACTAAGAGTTCTTGCAAATCCGCCAAAGCTGCGGGCAGTGCCTCCAATTGGTTATTGTGCAAAAATAGCTTCTGTAGCTTCTTTGCATTGCCTATCGCCGCGCTCAAAAATCGCAGGCGCGAGCCAGTTACCCGTATCGTCAGCAGATTGGGCAGCTCGTATATATCCTCGCCCAAATCCTCCAAAATTTCTAAAGCCCTATCCGCTCGCTGTGCAAGGCTGTAAAAAATGCGAATATGCCCAACCCGCATACCCAGCAAATCTATACGGCGCGGCAGCCTTGCGCGAAACAGCGCAAATTTATTATCCAGATAAGTCGGCGCAAAACGATGTGCCCAAGCAGGTATCTCCTCCAAAGACAGCCAATCGCAAATAAAAAATCTCAAATGCGGCAGCTCGCCCAGCTCTTCGGGCAAGCGGCGCAGATGGCAGCGATGCAAAGCAAACCCCACCAAGCCCCGCAGCTGCTCCACCACAGCAGGCAAGCGCTCCGCCTGCAAGCCGCCGCCGTAGAGCATCAAAGCCTTTAGCTCCTGTAGTACTATCGTATGCCCGTCTTGCCCCGCCGCTCGCAGCAATTCCAAAGCCTCCCAAAACTGCTCTGGCGAGCTTTGGTAAGGCATTTTCAACTCCCCAAACAGCCCAAAAGGCTCTACCCTCAAAGCCCGCCAGCGCTCAAACTGCATTTCCTCCTCTATATCCCAGCCCTGCGAGCGCGCCAACTCCAAGCCCAAATCGCGGTTGGTCGCATCGGCACTGCAAAGCAGCAACAATAAACGCTGCAAAATGGCTTCATCGCTGGGTATAGGCATAGCGAGTTACGAATGACGAATGACGAATGAACGCACTTAAATACTTGCTACCACTGCCGCCCTAAGGCGGCATAGTACCTATACATAAAGTCGGACACTTTTCACTTTTACATGCGGTTATTCAGCTGCGCCACCATCTGCGTTTTCCATGTGGCAAAATCGCCTGCAAGTATGTGTTTTCGGGCTTCTTTGACGAGCCAAAGGTAAAAGGCGAGGTTGTGAATGGAGGCGATTTGCATACCGAGCAGCTCTTTCCCGTTGAACAAATGCCGCAAATAAGCTTTCGTATAAAAGCGGCTCGTTGCATTGGGCGCATCGGCATCAATGGGCGAAAAATCGTCCTTCCATTTGGCGTTTTTTATGTTGAGCGTGCCGTTGCGGGTGAATAAAAGCCCGTGCCGAGCGTTGCGCGTCGGCATCACACAGTCAAACATATCCACGCCTAAGGCGATATTTTCGAGCAAATTTATCGGTGTGCCTACGCCCATGAGGTAGCGCGGTTTGTTGGCAGGCAAGATGTCGCAAACGAGTTCTGCCATCGCGTACATTTCTTCGTCGCTCTCTCCTACCGACAAGCCCCCGATGGCGTTGCCCACGCTATCGTAAGCGGCAATGGTTTCGGCAGATTGGCGGCGCAAATCGCTATAGGTGCTGCCCTGCACGATAGGAAACAGCGCCTGCTCATACCCGTAAAGCGGCTCCGTGCTATGAAAACGCTCCCAACAACGCTTCAGCCAGCGATGGGTCATTTTGAGCGAATTGCTCGCATAGCGATAGTCGCAAGGGTAAGGCGTACACTCATCGAAAGCCATAATAATATCCGCACCTATCTTGCGCTGCGTGTCCATCACATTTTCGGGGGTAAAAAGGTGTTTGCTGCCGTCGATATGCGAGGCAAAAGTAGCCCCTTCCTCCGTTATCTTGCGCCGATGCGCCAGCGAAAAGACCTGATAGCCGCCGCTATCGGTCAATATGGGCTTATCCCAACCATTGAAGCGGTGCAAACCGCCCGCCTGCTGCATGATATCCATACCAGGACGCAGATAAAGATGGTAGGTATTGCCCAAAATTATCTGCGCCTGCACTTCCTCTTTCAGTTCGTGCTGATGCACGCCCTTGACGCTGCCCAAAGTACCTACGGGCATAAAAATAGGCGTTTCTATCGCCCCATGCGGCGTTTGCAAAGTGCCCGCTCGAGCCTTTGTTTGCGTGTCTGTAGTGTGTAAAGTATAAGAAAACATATATTAAAAATCTGCGTATATCTGTTTATTCTGTGTCAATCTGCGTGCTAAAAAATCTGCGGCTAATCCACCTGCGTCGGCGCACCACGATACATATTTAAGGCGTTTTGCAACCGCTCGGCGATGCTGCGGCGCAAGGATTCGGGCTCAAGCACCTCCACCTGCTCGGCATAGCTCAAAATACGCTGCTCCAGCTCATAGTTGGGTATCAAACGCACCTTCAAAAGCAGTCGCCCATCGGGCAAAATCTCCGTTTCTTGCTTCGGGTGCAGGGGCTTGGTCTCTATGTACGGCGCTGCGAGGCGGCAAAATAGCAATTTTACCTCAACCTCCGCACGCTCCTCAAATTTTGTTACCCCAACGATGTTGGAAAAATGCGCCTCCCAATCTATATCCGTGCGAATATACTCCTCCGCTATCACTTCTATCGACTCAATTCGGTCTAAAGCCAAACGCTGTGCCTGCAAATGCGTGTCGTGATTATAGCCAATGACAAACCAACGCCCGTTAAATTGTCGCAAGAAAGCAGGCGAAAAACGCCAAATATCGGGCTTGTCGGCATAAAATCGCAGGTATTCTATGCTTAGGCACTCGCGGCGACGAATGGAATTATAGAGCGGCATCACCCAATCGCGCCCCTTGTAATGCAGGGAAGAATCAAAATCAACGATTTTTTCTTGCTGCTGACTATTGTTGAGCAAATTCATATCCAGCGCCGAGATGGTCTCCGCTGTAAAATCAAATTGCGGCAAGCCCTGAAAGCTCGAAAGCACATCTACCGCCGCCTGCAAATGCAAAAGTTGCTCCGAACTGAGCAATTTATGCCGTATCGAAAAATTCGGGTCGGCATACTTATAATAGGTCTGCTTGCCTTCCTTATACGTTTTTATGGTCGCATTCCAGCCGTCGCTGGCGCGCATGACCTTCAAATCCTCAAAAAATTGCGTCCGCCCGATGCCCTCCAACCCATGCTCTTGCAAAGCAGCATTCACCGCCGCCAACAATTTCGGCATATCGTATTTGCCGTATTTATTGCAAAAACATTGGTCGTAAGTAAAGTAGCGAAGCAAGGCTTTTTTATTGTACGGCATCGGTTGACAATCTATTTTTTTTGGGCGTGCCCCCCGCGCCAAAAAGGGCGCGGGGGTCGGGCTATTCGGGGCGCATCATCATCGCCCCGTAGGGCGAATGTTGATTCGCCCCTACTATCCCTCACGCAAATCTATCATTCGGAGGCTTGCCGCTCTTGCCGCCAAAGGGCGGCAAACAAGAGTAGCCAACCCACTATAAGCAGCAAACCGCCAAGCGGAGTCAGCGGACCCAAAACAGGCGTTAAAGGCTGCAAAGCGGGCGCAATCTCCCGCAAGGACAACAAGTATATCGAGCCGCTAAACAAAGACAAACCCGCCACCCAAGCCCAAGCCGCCCAGCGCAGCAGCTTTGCCGCACCCTTTTGCTGTAACTGCAAAATCCCCAAGCCAAAAAGCGCCAAAACATGATAAAATTGGTATTCCGTCGCCGTATCCCAATTCCCCAGCGCCTTCGCCGTCAGCCTTTCCGCCAGAGCATGCGCCCCGAAAGCCCCCAATACTACCGCTACCGCGCCCAAAAGCGCCGCCGTTTGGATTGTACGCATATTATTGTTTGTTGTTTTCAGTAGTAGGTAGTGGGTAGTAGGTAGTAGGTGAAAATTTCCAGAGGAGTAGAAAGATTTATTGTATAATTTAGTTGCGTGCCGAACTATATAATCTTACTACTTACTACTTACTACTTACTACCTACTACTTGCTACTTACTACCTACTACTTACTACCTACTACTTGCTACTTGCTACTTACTACCTACTACTTGCTACTTGCTACTTGCTACTTACTACCTACTACTTACTACCTACTACCAACAAACCCAATAAATTCGCCGCTATCTCCGCCGCCGAATGCCGACGCATGCAATCAAAATGCAATCGAGGGCAGTCCTTTTTGCCCAATTTGGAGCAGGGGCGGCAGGCTAAACCCGAAATTTCCATAGAAACGAAGCGCTTTTGCGCCAACTCTTCAGGATAAAAGGCGGACATACCGAGTTGCGGGCTGGTATTGCCCCAGACCAAAACCAAAGGGCGGCAGAGCGCAGCGGCTATGTGCATGAGTCCCGTATCGCCTGCCAGCACAGCAGCAGCCCGCTCTACTGCTGCCACCGATTGCGCCAAACTCAATTTACCCACCAGCGAAACCGCCCAAGCTCCTTTAACAATTTCCACAGGCAACTGTTGCATAATTTCCGCTGCCCGCTCCTCGTCCGCCGCTCCTGCCCCCAAAAGCAATACGCCCCGCCCCGAAGCTGCCAATCGTTCAATAACCGCCGCCAAAATATCGGTAGGAATGCGTTTGGTGGCGTGTGCTGCACCGATAGCGATAGCGATGCGCTCGCTCGTACCCGCAGGCAATAAATCCGCCGTCTCCACTACCCTTAAGCCTTCTGCCAAGCCGCGCCCATCGTATGCTACTCCCAAAGGACGGAATACATCTGTATAGCGCAAAGCTGTGTGTCTATCGGGCATCAGGGGCATTTTTAGCTGCACATACAGCCATTTGCGCAGATTCAATTTATCTAAAACCAGCGTTTGCCGACTGCGCAAGCGCCAGCGCAGCAACAGCGTGCGCCAGCTATTTTGTAAATCTACGACCGCATCAAAATCTATCTTTTGCAAGTCGCCAAGACCATACTTGGGGGCTTTTTTGTCGTATTCGTGTAGCAAATCAACCTCCCGCAACAATGCCGCCGCCGCCTTGTACTCCTTTTTTACCAAAAAATGTAACTCCAAACGCTCGCCATATCGCAAGCGCAGGCAGCGCAGTGCCGCCGCCGTCAGCACAATATCCCCGATAGCGCTTAAGCGTATGACTAAAATGCGCATGAAGAACTATTGAAATCGTTTATCGAGCTTGCGGACGACCTTTTTTATTTCCTGCTCTTGGTCTTTGGGGTAGATGAGTAGGGCATCTTCGGTGTCTACGACGATGAAATTATCCAGACCGCGCAGCACCGCGATTTTTTGCGGGTTGCTGAGGTGTATGATATTATTTTGGCTTTCTTCGAGCAGGATTTGGGCACTATTGGCGGCGTTGTGATACGTTTCGTCTTTAGGCAGATAATCGTAGAGAGAAGCCCAAGTACCCAAGTCTGACCAACCTATATCGGCAGGGATGGTATAGATATTTTGCGCCTTTTCCATCAGCGCATAATCTATAGATATATCGGGCGACTGTGGGTAGTATTCGCGTATAAATGCCGTTTCTTCTTCCTTGCCGTAGTGGGCTCTACCCTTATCGAAAAGGGCATAGATATCGGGGCTATATTCTTGCAGGGCTTGCAGCACGCTGCGGCTACGCCAGACGAAAATACCCGCATTCCAGAGATAGCCGCCGTCTTTGCAAAACTGGGTAGCGGTTTCTAAGTTAGGTTTTTCGGTAAAGCGGCTGACCTTATAGCTTTCGCCTAAAGGCTGATTTGCGTCGAATTGGATATAGCCATAGCCCGTATTGGGGGTGGTGGGCTGTATGCCCAGCGTTAGTAAAACATCGTTTTGGGCAGCGAGGGCGAGGGCGGCGCGTATTTTTTGCTCGAAAGCCTCTTGGCGCAGTATGATATGGTCAGAAGGGGCAACGACGAAGGTTGCATTTTCGTCGGCTTGGTGCAGGCGAAAGGCGGTATAAGCAATACAAGGGGCGGTATTATTGCGGGAGGGTTCGCAGAGGATTTGCGCGGGTGAAAAATCGGGCAGTTGCTGCCGGACTAAGTCGCGGTATTGTTCGTTGGTAACAATCAGTATATTTTTTCGCGGAACGATTCGCTCGAATCGTTCGACGCTGAGCTGTAGCAGGCTACGCCCCAGCCCCAAAATGTCCAAAAATTGTTTGGGCAGGTGTTCGCGGCTGCTGGGCCAAAATCGGCTGCCTATGCCGCCTGCCATGATAGCGACGTATTGAGAGGATTCCATTCTAAACAAATATGCTGGGTTATTCTACAGGGTGTGCATTGTGGAAGCGGCGGACAAGATTTTGTAGGCTTTCTTCGATGTCGGCATCGAAGGCGGCATGTAGTTGTGCGCCCAAGTAGCGTTGTATGGGGTTGAGGCTGCTGATGGGCTGCAAAGAGCAGCGCCAAGCTACCTGCGTAAAATAGGCATCGGCAACGCCTAAGGCTATAGTGCCTTCTAAGACGAAGCGCCCGCCATGTATGGAAAGCGTATAAGAGATTTCTGCATTTTTGGCGCTTTTCGTAAACAGCAGCTCGCTGCGCACGCGCCCGCGTACCCAAGTAGCCCGCGCACCCACGCCGACGTGTGGTGGGTGTTCGGGGTAGAGAATGCGCAATTCGCCTTCTTCCGACTCGTTCCAAACCGTCCAAGTCTGCCATTGGCGGGGGCTATTGATCATATCAAACAATTCCGCCGCCGAAGTATTAACAAGCACGGCGCGCTCCACCTGCCAACTTTGGGGCATACGGCTGCCCACCGCGAAAAATATAGCCAAAACCGCCAATAATAGCAGCGATACAATAACAATAGGCTCCAAAGAGTTAGGAATTACGAATGACGAATGACGAATTATGCGGCAGGGTCTGTAACGCTTTATGCTCTGCGTTTTTTGCGTGAGGGCAATGTCATCGAGGCATTATACTAAAAAAATGCTTTTTTCGATAGGCACGTCAAGCGCTCGCGTAGCGAGCTAATAAACTGTGCCATAAGGCGCACCCTTGACGCGTCGGAAAAAAAAGTAACAGAAAAAAAACGGCTGCTTTACTTTTTCTAAAAAAGCAATAAAAATATTGTAGTGCCTTAATGACATTGTGCGTGAGGGATAGTAGCGTAGGCGCGTAGCGCCGCAGCGAATAGCCCGACGGCGCGCGTGTAAGGGCAGACCTATGTGTCTGCCCTTCGCCGCACCTTTTGTGCGGCGAACGCGCGCCGGCACGCCCAAAAAAACTAATCCTCCAAGCTAAAAGCGCGCTCCAAAATTGTGCTTTGCTCCGCGTCGTGGACTTTTTTGAAGCCTGTGGCGGGCGAGGCGCTGGACTTGCGCGAGATGAGTTGTAAGAGGTCGTATTTTCGGTAAAATGCGAGTATATACTGCCATGCGCCCATGTTGGAAGGCTCCTCTTGTACCCAGCAGAAGCGGGCATTGGGGTAGCGGCGTATGATGGCATTGACTTGCTTGCGCGGGAAGGGGTAGAGTTGCTCCAAACGCACGATGGCGATATCGGTTCTGCCTTCTGCCTGCTGTTTTTTGTAGAGGTCGTAATAGATTTTGCCCGAGCAGCAAAGGACTTTTTTCACGCCTGCGGCTTTTTCTGCTGTGTCGTACTGCGTATCGTCGAAGGTCTCCTGAAAGCGCGTGCCTTCTGCAAACTCCGTCAGGGGCGACACGCAGAGGCGTTCGCCAAAGAGGCTTTTGGGGCTCATCACGATGAGCGGTTTGCGGAAGGGGCGCTTGAGCTGGCGGCGCATGAGGTGGAAGAAGTTGGCGGGCGTGGTAACGTTGGCGACCGTCATATTGAACTCCGCGCATTGCTGCAAGAAGCGCTCTAAGCGGGCGCTGGAGTGTTCGGGGCCTTGCCCCTCGTAGCCGTGTGGCAGGAGCATGACCAAGCCGCTCATGCGTCGCCATTTGCTTTCGCCTGCCGATATAAATTGGTCTATCATGGTCTGCGCGCCATTGACGAAGTCGCCAAATTGCGCCTCCCAGACGACCAAAGAATCGGGGTCTGCCTGCGAATAGCCGTATTCAAAACCTAAAACCGCAAACTCCGAAAGCAAGGAATTATAAATGCGCAGTTGGGTTGTTTGTCCCGCTTGTAGGTCGTTGAAACGATTGTATTGGGCATTGGTTTCTGCGTCTACGAGCACGGCGTTGCGATGCGAGAAGGTGCCGCGTTTTACGTCCTGCCCGCTCATGCGGATATTGTGCCCTTCCAAAAGTAAGGAACCGAAGGCGAGATGCTCCGCCATGCTCCAGTTGGCGATGCCTTCGTCGATGCGCTCTTGTGCGGCTTTGAGTATGCGATTGAATTTTGGCAAGAGGTTGAAGCCTGCGGGGATTTGCTGCAAACGGTTGAGGATATTAACCACCTGCGTAGCGGCTATGCCCGTTTGGGGCGACTGTAGGTAGTCGGCTTCCTCCGTTTTTTGCTGCATTTTTTGCCAAGAAACCTCATTTTCTTGAAATTTATAAGGCAGGGGTTGTTGGCGGACACTATCCAAGCGCTGCTGCAAAAAGTTGTCAAATTCTTCGCTAATTTTTTTCGCCATAGCTGCCTCCAGTGCGCCTTGTGCAATCAGTTGATTGACGTAAATCGTGCGCGGGTCAAGGTGTTTGGCTATCAGTTTATACAGTTGGGGCTGGGTAAATTGGGGGTCATCGCCTTCGTTGTGCCCATTGCGGCGGTAGCAAACGATGTCTATAAACACATCGGTATTGAATTCTTGCCGATATTCGAGCGCCAAGCGCGAAGCGAAAACTACCGCTTCGGGGTCATCGCCGTTGACGTGAAAAACGGGCGCTTGCACCACGCTTGCCAAGCCTGTGCAGTAGGTCGAAGAGCGTGCATCTTCAAAATCGGTGGTAAAACCAACCTGATTATTGATGACGAAGTGCATCGTGCCGCCCGTGTAATAGCCTTCGAGTTGACTCATCTGTATCAGCTCGTAGCCGATGCCCTGCCCTGCTACGGCAGCGTCGCCATGTATCAAAATGGGCAAGATGCTATCGTATTCGCTCTCATACAGCATATCCGCTTTTGCGCGGGCAAGCCCCTGTACGACGGGGTTTACAGCTTCGAGATGCGAGGGATTGGGGGCAAGTTTGAGGTAGATGCTGCTGCCGTCGCTTTTGCGGATTTCCGACGAATAGCCCATATGGTATTTTACGTCGCCATCGCCAAAGGAGAGGTCAGGTATGACATTGCCTTCAAACTCGTTGAAAATATATTCGTATGTTTTGCCCATCACATTGGCGAGCACATTGAGCCTACCGCGATGCGCCATACCTATGATGACTTCCTTTACGCCGAGTTCGCCGCCGCGCTGTATAGCTGCGTCGAGGGCGGGAATGGTTGCCTCGCCACCTTCCAGACCAAAACGCTTTTGGGCGATGTATTTTTTGGCTAAAAACTGCTCAAAACCCACCGCGCTACTCAGCTTTTCGAGTATGCGCTGCTTTTCTGCTACCGTAAATCCGTAGCTTTTTGCGGGGTCGCGCTCCTCTACCTTGCGGCGCAGCCAAGCGCGTTTTTCCTTATTTTCTATAAAGCTGTACTCAAAACCGATATTGCCGCAATAGATTTTTTGCAGGCGGGCGATAATCTCCGCCAGACTGCCATTGGGCAGACCGACCTCTGCGCCCATCACAAATTTTTGCTCCAAATCGCTCTCCGCCAAGCCAAAATTGCCCAAATCCAGATGCGGTTGGCGATTTTTGCGCGGACGTATCGGGTTGGTCGTCGAGAGCAGATGCCCCCGTTGCCGATAGGCGTGTATCAGGTCGAGCACCGCGATTTCTTTGCTCGAAATACTGCTTGCCGAGATGGGCGAAGTCGCCAAATCGCCAGCTTCTATCGCATTTTTTTGCGCAAAATCGAAGCCCTGAAAAAATTCGCGCCAGCCCTCTGCTACACCGCTCGCATCGGCTTGATACTGCCGATACATCGCCTCTATATAACTGGGGTGCGCGTTTGCTATGTAAGAAAAACTCATGACAAGTATATAAGTTGATTATTTTACCCTCGCAATTAAAGGGCGCAAATTACGCGATTTTTCGTAGCTCCGCACGCCCTTAACCCTTTATTTATTTTTTTTGGCGTGCCCGCTGCCCCGCGCCAAAGGCGCTTAAAGGGGCAGCGGTCGGGCTATCCGCTCCATCAGCCCGCTTTAGGCGGGCTGGTTCCGCTGCTATCCCTCACGCATCTGTAAAATAAACAGCCGCTTATCCCCGAAAATAATAACCCGCACTTTTTTTTTACGCAAAAAATACATACATTTGCGCCTTAGTGGCATAGCCATATTTTATCCGCTTCACCCCCCCGTTTTTTTCCCATTATTTCTACCACAATGGAGCCAAAAGAGAAAGATTTAGCCTTCGATATGAAACGCTATTTCAAAAAACCACAAGATGCGCAAAACGCTAAATTCAGCGAATATTTTAACGTACTAAAAAAGGTTTTGAAGGAAAATATAGCAGGCGCAGACTGCTTTTTTGTGGCAGATTTCGACTTCAAAGACGAAAAAGGCAAACCCTTTTTGTTCTTCGGTACTCCCACAACTGAATGGAAAAATCTCATCAAAACAGACTATCGCAAGCGCAAAACCTACGCAGCAGGCAGCGCCACCAAACCCGCAGGCGATACCAATCTAAAAATTCAAGTACAAGCAGGCAAAGGCAATAACGCCCAAAGCGTCCGCAGCTTGGAGCAACAACTGCTAAAGCCCCTACATATTCTCGTAGAACTAAGCAATTCCGCTACAGTAGAAACGGAAACAGAAACGGAAGAACTCAGCTCCACAACTGCCGAACCCATCGTAGAAACGCCCCCTACAGTAGAAACTGCGCCCACAACGGAAGAAACGAAGGCAGAAACTGCGCCCACGACCACAGCCGAAACTACGCCCATCGTAGAAACTGCCCCTACAGTAGAAACTGCGCCCACAACGGAAGAAACAAAGGCAGAAACAGCCCCTACAGTAGAAACAGCCCCTACAGTAGAAACTGCGCCCACAACGGAAGAAACAAAGGCAGAAACAGCCCCTACAGTAGAAACTGCGCCCACAACAGAAGAAACAAAGGCAGAAACAGCCCCTACAGTAGAAACTGCGCCCACAACCACAGCCGAAACTACCCCCGTAGTAGAGCCCGTCGTAGTAACGCCTGCGCCCGTAGTAGAGCCCGTCATGATTTTGCCCACCATCGAACCCGTCAAAGAAGAGCCTAAAAAAGAAGAAGAACCCAAAAAAGAAGAAAAGACGGAAGAAGAAAAGAAAGAGGATAAAATGAACGCTGAGGGCGAAGGCGAAGGCGGCAGAGGACGCGGTAGAGGCAGAGGCGGACACGGTAGAGGACATAGACACGGACACGGATACACCTACGTCGAGGGCGAAGAAGAAGAGGAAGAAGCCCCCCTAAAACCACTCGAAGCCCCCAAAGTCGTCGTAGAGGCGAAAGAAGAAAAAGAGCTGGAAAAAATGGGCATCAAGATAAAGCATAAAAAAGACCGCCCCGTTTATCTCGACGATGTACTGATAGCCCTGCATCGGCAGATGGAAAGAGCTTATAAAGTCCTGCAAGAAACCAACGATGGCACTACCAAAGCCAAAGTTTCGCAGCTTTTGCTGGTTTTGTTGCAAAAATGGGACGATGTAGCCAAACGCGCCAGTTTTAGCGATTTCACTGATGAGCAGCGCAGCGAAGTGCCCAAAATAAAAGCCGCCATGCTGGAGCTTTTCCCCTCCTTCGCCAAAGGCGGCAAAAAAACCGCCCCTACCGTAGAAGCAAAAGTAGGCTTGCAGATATTCGTACTCGACCTCAAAGGCAAAACGCATAGCATCGAAATCGGCAATAGCGCCAGCATCAGCGAACTCTATGAGCAAACTTATGAGCGCTTGGGCTACGCGAAAGATATAAACGCCTATATCGCTCTCGGCGGGCATCCTATCTACGACGAGGGGCAAAGCGTAACGGCGGCAGGCATCAAAACGCACGATATTTTGCAAGTGCACAACAGCGCAAAAGGTAGCGGGCGAATCATCGTAAACATACGTTACGAAAACGTAGCCGAACAAGTACGCATCGGCGAAAGCAATACCTTCAACGAGCTGCTGCCCGCTATGCTCGCCAAAGTGCGGCTAAAAAGAAGCGACTATCCCAATAAGGTACTACTCGAAATCAACAAAAAAATCGTAGACGACCTGACGAAAACGCCAGCCGACTTAGGGCTAAAAAACAATGCCACCATCTCTTTCGTCCCCAATGTCTCCGAAAAACCCAAATAGTCGCCCCTTGTATATGCACTCTATCCGCTTATTCGCGCTGCTTGCCCTTAGCCTCTATGCTTGCAAATCCGAGCAGCGTAGCACAGCCCCATTCGAGCCTCGCCCCATCAGCGTACAGGCTGACTCCATGGTAAGCGTCAGCAGCAGCGACCTCGACAATATACAAGATACCGCCTATCGCAGCAGGCTCAAATACCTCGTTGAGGAAGCCGAATTGCGCGATAGCTTTTATCTGGATACAGTCGACACGAAGGGCAGGCGCATGCTCATTCGCAGCGGGCAAAATCTGCTATACCCCGCCCCAAGAAACGAAGCCCCGCAGCGGCAAATGATGCTATTGTATGCCCAAAGCGATGATACTACCTTTTTTCAGGTGCAATTCTTTACTTGGGAGGCGCAGCGGCGTAGATTTAGTCCCTTTGCCTCTACGACTGGGATATTTTTCAACAATAAAGATAAGGTAGAATGGCGCGACTTCAATAACGACGACTATATGGACATTGTACTCGGCAGCGAGCGAAAAGATGCAGCCATCAATGTGCTATTGGGCAGTGCGGATAGAGCACCGCAGTATATGATTGATTTGCTATACTATGGCTACGATGCCCAATACGATAGCACGATACAAACCTATACGGGCAGGCGCAAAATCGCTTGTCCCGACAAAAAAGGCAAAGAAAGGTATATCGACTGTCGGGAGCAATTTCGGATAGAAGACCCCGATAATATGCACTATAAAGTAGTCATCGTGGGCGAGGGCTGCACATGCCCATAAACGGAAACCTTCATAATAGAGGGACAAAAGCCTGCGCCGCGCCGCCCTTTGCGGCGTGGCAGGCGCGTGAGGGATAGTAGGGGCAAATCAACATTCGCCCCATTTGGGGCGATGCTGATATGCCCCGCATAGCCCGACCGCCTACCCTTTTGAGCCGCGAAGCGGCGGGGTAGGCGGGCACGCCCAAAAAAAAATCTGCATACGAAAATGCGTTTCCCTTCGTTTTATATTGCACACGCATAACCTACACAAATCAAGTTTCTACCTTATGAAAAAATTATTTTTCTCTGCCTGCATTTTGGCGGCTGGCGCTTTTGCCTTTTCTTCTTGCCTGCGCGAGGAGAGCACGGATTGGACTTTTGCGGTTGATAATGCGCACGCGGAAGAGTCCTTTCAGGATATTTATAAAAACGCAAATCAGGTAGCCGAAGGCGGCGATACGACGGGCGGACGCAGCGGCTGCACGGTCATCACGCTGGCGCAACCTTTTGGCACCTTCCCGAATACTTATACCATTGATTTTGGGACAGACTGCGTTTGCGCCGACGGGCGCACGCGCTCTGGGCAAATCGTGGTGAATACAACGGGGCATTGGCGCGATGCGGGTACATCGAGCACGGTTACTTTGCAGAGTTTCGTGGTGAATGGCTACGCGGTGGCGGGCACGACGACCATCACGACAAATGCGGCAAATGCGGCAGGCAACCCCTCGATAACCGTCAATGTAGACGGTGGGCAGATAACCAATCCGCAAAACGAAACGGCGACTTGGAGCGCTACGAAAACCTTTGAATGGGTGGATGGCGATGCGACCTCCTTCGCTTCGCATGGTTCTGCGGGCGTTACGGACGATGTATTTCATATCACGGGCAGCGCCAACGGCGTAAGTCGGGGCGGGCAGGCATTCACGGCGACCATCACCTCGCCCTTGGTACGCCGCGCGGACTGCCGTTGGATAACGCAGGGCATCGCGGACGTAACGCCTACGGGCGGTTCGGCGCGCACGATAGATTTCGGCGATGGTTCTTGCGACAATCAGGCGACTTTGACCTTCCGCCGCTGGAGCACGACAATACAAATGCACTAAGTTGTGCGTTGCTTTTAGGTACTGCGCCGCTATCGCGGCGCTGGTACTTTGGTATTAGATAAGCATTATTCGGCATTTGCTTGCTGCAATAAAGCGGGCAAAGCGAGCCTAAACACGCAGCCTTGGGGCAGATTGGCAACTACGCTAATCTCGCCCCGATGTGCTTTAGCGAACTCGCGCACGATGTACAAGCCTAAGCCCGTGCCCTTATTTCGGCGCTGCTCCTCGTTGCCGACCCTATAGAATTTATCGAAAACCCGCGCCCGCTCTGCCTCTGCCAGCCCCCTTCCGAAGTCGGCGACCTCCAAAATATACTGCTCCTTTTCTTGCAAAATGCGCACTTCGATGCGCTCTGTTTGGGCGGCGTATTCTACCGCATTTTCCAGCAAATTGCTCACAGCAGAGGCGAGTGTAAGGCGGTCGGCGTATACGAGTGCTTGCGGAAGTTTGGTCTGCAGCTGTATTTCTCCCGCAAATTTTGCTCGCACAAACTCTATGCATTGCTGCGTGAGCTGCAGCCAATCGAGGGTTTCAAATTGGTAACTATAGCCGCCCTCCATGCGGGCGGCGAGCAGCATGGTTTCTATATGTCGGTGTAGCCTGCCCGTTTCTTTGAGTGCCTGCTGGCTAAGCTGACGCATCATATCGGGTGTGAGCCGCTCGGCTCTGCGCTCAAAGGTTTCAAAGGCGAGTTGAATGGAGGCTAAAGGCGATTTTAATTCGTGGGTGATGGAAAGCAAAAAATTTTGCTGCTGTTGCCCCAGCGCCTGCTCTTTGCGGCGCGAGCGCTGTATTTGCCAAAGCCCAACGAGCATGAGCGCCATCAATGCGCCGCCCTCGCCGAGTATCATAAAAGATTGTCGGTTGTACTTTTGCTCCAGCTCGGTGTAGGCAGGCATGGCGTTTATTTCTGCCTCCTCGAAGCCATTTTCTGCAAGTTGATGCCGCAGCAATGCCAATTTCGCTTGTCGGGCATCTTCATTTTTTACCCAAAGCAGATACGACCACCAAGAGCCCGCACTCACAATATAAGCCACGAAAAGCGCAAAAAGTAGATTGGTACGCACGAATTACGAATTACGAATTACGAGTTACGAATACGAAGTAAACGCGAAGCGAATTTTGCGCATAAATCGCTGATAATCAACAGTATATAAGTTAAAAATTTTACTTTTTACTTTGGGCTACGCATTCGCTGCGTGGTCATTTTTAATCTTCATAATCGTACACAGCCGACTCCCACCACAACAAAATTTGGGCTTGTTCCCAAGAAAACAACTACTTAAAACGCAGGGAAGCAAGGGCGAACTGGCGCAGGCTGCTCAAGTCGTTGGGGTCGTCGTAGAGGCAATAAATATAGGCATCGGCGACCTTATCTTTGTGAATAGCGATAGAAAATTGGTACTTGTACTGCTGGGCAAATTCCTCCCGCGCGGGCGCGCTCGAACTTGCCGCCCAATCGGCGTTGAACTCCTTCGCATCGATTTTTGTAACAGTTGGGCGGCTTTCCCAAGCGGATACATTGTAGCTAATCGCCATGAACATAGAGGGATACCATTCGTTGGGGTCAGCCGCGATAACGCCTTCTTGCTTGATGGTTTCTTTGTATTTGCGTATATCCTCGTCTAAAGGTCTAATCGTGTAGCGGATTTCAAAGTTTTTTTTGCGGTGCTTTATCGCGTATTCGTAGCCCATTTTATGATTTTCAATGATGGGCACAGGCTTAAAATGCTTTTGTTTTTTGAAATTTAGCTGTGCGCGCGCAAGCAAGCCGCTAAAATCGGCGGGCAACTGCTGCGAAAAAATTAAAGCAGGGCAGGCTAAGAGCAAAAAAAATATAAAAATGCGTACCTTTGGCATGGGTTGGGAGGAGGTTTGTAAAATAAATGATGGCTCTGTAAAACTACGCGTTTTAGGGTTGAAATAAAATTATAACCATGAAAAAATTACCATTATCTTTTTTGGCGCTCCTGTTCGCCAGCATCTCGGCGTTTGCCTTCATTCGGCAGCAGCAGTCGGAAGATTTGCCCGTAGATGCCGCTTTGCGCAAGCAGTTTTTAGCCAAATTCAAAAAGGCGAAATTGCCCTACACCATCAGCGCATCGAAATCTAAAGCCGACAAAAAACAAGGTTTAGCCGATGAATTTTCGCCCTTTGTGCCCGAAATCGCCAGCCTAACACGCGGGCGTATCTCGCGTATGCGCATGGAAGACGTTATCGACGACGTAAAAGCCGACGTGCTGGTTTCTTCCACGAAAGAATACGACGCGATAATCTATATCGTCGAGCGCGCTCACCTGCAAGAATATAGCTTCCGCCTACTCACCCTCAACAAAGCAGGCGAAGCCATCAGCAACGAACCCCTACTCACCATCAACCGCTTTTCTTCAGAAGGCAGCACCGTCATCGGCAAAGATTTGGTTATCACTACCACCAATGGCGATTTTGTAAAAAAGCTGAAAATCGATAGAGATGGCAGCGTGGAGACTGTAAATTAAGGTTGATGCGCTGTGTGTCGTAGGTAGTAAGTAGTAAGTAGTAAGTAGTAAGTAGTAGGTAGTAAGTATTTCCAAGCTGCTGCTAATTCGTAACTCGTAACTCGTAATTCGTAACTCGTCATTCAATGAAATCTATCCGCCCCGAAGAGCTGGAAGTGCGCGACCTGCATCAGCTTATAGTCGGCGCTATCGCCCCGCGCCCCATCGCTTTCGTGTCTACGATTGACGAAAACGGCGTGCACAATCTCGCGCCTTACAGCTTTTTCAACGCCTTTTCCTCCAATCCGCCCATTTTTGTCTTCTCCTCCAATCGGCGCGTCAAAGGCAATACGACCAAAGACACCCTGCATAATATCTTCTCGCAACGCGAGGCGGTCGTTAATGTGGTCAATTACGACATCGTGCAACAGATGGCTGTAGCCTCCATTTCTTACGGTGCAGAGGTCAGCGAGTTCGTCAAATCGGGTCTTACGCCCATAGATTCCGTCCTCGTGCGCCCGCCGCGCGTCAAAGAATCGCCCATGCAAT
Source organism: uncultured Saprospiraceae bacterium (assembly GCA_964467315.1). Classification (GTDB taxonomy): domain Bacteria; phylum Bacteroidota; class Bacteroidia; order Chitinophagales; family Saprospiraceae; genus JAAFIM01. The sequence continues at coordinate 50,229 of CAYXSA010000019.1, forward strand.
TCGAGTGCCGCGTCAAAGACATCATCACGCTGGGCGAGCATGGCGGCGCGGGGCATCTCATTATTTGTGAGGTCGTGCAGATACATTACGACGAGCGCATCATGGACGAGCGCGGGCGCATCGACCCCAACAAACTCGATTTGGTGGGCAGATTGGGGCGCAACTATTATGTGCGCGCCAGCGGCGATGCGCTTTTCACGGTGCATCAAGACCAAGAAACCATCGGCATCGGCTTCGACCAACTGCCCCTGCACATACTCAATAGCAGCATTTTGGTTGGCAATGAGCTGGCGCAGCTCGCGGGGCTGACCCAAATTCCTTCCCGCGAAGCCGTGCAAACGCGCTTTCATGCCGACCCGTTTTTCCGAAATTTGCTGCATTCTTACGAAGAACAGCCCGCAGAATTGGCGCGGCAGATGCAGCTCTACGCCCGCGAATTGCTGCAAAAAGGCGCACCAAAGGAAGCCTTTGAGATTTTGCAGTATCCGTTTTTGTTGCAGTAATTTTTTTGGGCGTGCCCGCAGCCCCAAAAAGGGGGCTGCGGTCGGGCTATTCGGGGCGCATCACCATCGCCCCTGTGGGCGAATGTTGATTCGCCCCTACTATCCCTCACGCGAGGCTGCCCGCGCCGCAAAGAGCGGCGGGGCGCAGGCTGTTGAAGGGAAAACGAAGTTAACGCGTAGCGAAAAGCGAAAAAATGATGGCTTTTAGCGCATACGCACAAATATAGTCTCCGTACGGTATGTCGTCGTATCGCTGCCACAACGCACATGAGCACCTATGTCAAAGGACTGCCCAATAGCGGCATTTTGTACCAATTGGAGAATCTGCCCAGAGAATTGTGCGCCTTCGCTCTCAAACCAATAGGGGCAACTACGCGGCATAGGAAAAAAATGTATAGAATGTCTGATTACTTGGCATTCGATAAGGTTGCCTTCGAGGGTTTTCCAACGGGCGGAAATGCTTGTTTGTTGCGAAAAATCAGCAGGAGCGCAGTTGAAAGGGCTTTTCCAAGAGGTGAATTGACCAATTTGTATATGCGGGTGCGCAGGTCGTCTTGAGGTGCTATTGTTTTGCTGCGCCCTTGTGTGAGCAGCAAAAAGCAGCAAAAACAGTAATAAAAAGGCTGTTTTCATCTAATTACAGAGAATTTTTGAGGCGCTAATTTATCGTATGTTGATAACCAAAGGGTCTACAACGCGCGAATTGGCATCGCCTGGGCAGCGTACTTTTATATTGCTAAAGGTATAATTGTCGCCAATGCCCGCCGCTTGTATCGCTGCCCGCGCTTGTCCCTCGAAAGCAGCCCCACGCACCTCTATTTGAATGGGGTCTTGCTGTCTTCTCGTATACGTGAGCGTAAAGGAAATAACTTGGCATTTTGCCTCAAAATCAAAATTGGGAAGCTCCGCAATAAGCCCTTGCCGATAATCAACAGCGCCCGCATCGAATTTTCCCCTGCCCGAACTCAAGCGAACTACAGGGTCGGGAATGCGTTTTAGCCTAAACTCTTGCTCGCCCAGTACTTTTTTGCTGCTTTTTTGCCGAATTTGTAGCTTAACCAAACCTGGACTTTGCGGTGTAAGCAAGAATTTGCCTACTGTGTTGCTGGGGCGTATCTGTACGGTGCCTGTGGCATCAACCAATTCCAAATCTTTAGTCATAACCCCTTCTACAGCTATAGAAAAAGGATTTTCTATGCCCACATACAAGACATTCATTTTATCGGCAGCCATAACAAAAGCCGTTTGAGCTTTAATAGCGCTAAAAATTAAGAAAAAACAAGAAAACAAAAGCACAACTTTCATGTAGCAGAAAAATATATTTGTGAGTTTTGAGATAGGCAAATGTACATAATTTTTGAAAAAATTTATCGAACATTGATAACCAGCGGCTCGGCTGTGCGGCTGCGCACATCACCAGGGCAGCGGACTTGTATATCCGTAAAATTATAGACATCGCCGATGCCTGCGGCTTTAATAGCAGAAAGCGCCTGCCCCTCAAATCTGCCGCCGCGCCCCTCTATTTGCGCGGGGTCTTGGTTGCGCTTGATGTAAAAAAGCGTATAAGAAACGATTTCGCATTTTGCCTCGAAATCAAAATTGGGCAATTCGGCGACAAGTCCGCGCTGCAGATTTGCTGCACCCGTACCAAAAGACGAGCCCGCGCCGCTGCTAAGTCTTACAATCGGGTCGGGAATGCGTTTGAGCCTAAATTCTTGCTCGCCCAGCAGTTTTTTGCTGTTTTTATGTCGGATTTTCAGCCGCGTGATGCCGCTGCTTTGGGGAGTAAGCAAAAACTTGCCCGCCGTCGCGCCTGTTTGTATTTGTACGATGCCTGCCGTATCTATCAACTCCAAATCTTTGGCGGCTATGCCTTCTACGGCGACAGAAAAGGGATTTTCTATGCCCACGTATAAGACATTCATTTTGTCGGCAGAGAGGGCGAAAGCGTTTTGGGCTTGGGCACGGGCAGCAAATAGGGTGAGGGCTGCAAAGAAAAAAATTATCGTTTTCATAGTGTGGTAGCGTTTTTTGTACCTAACTAATGCCCTTGCACCGAAAAAGTTACGCCGATAAATGCCTATCTTTGCGCTCTCAAATTTTGTTAGCCCATGTCGAAAGCCGTAAAAAAACCAAAAGCCGAAGAGCAACTTATAGAACGAACCGTACAAGTCGCCGCCCAAGACTACTTAGACGACTATTATAAGAAAAAACGCCGCAGCAAAAAAATGTATTCCTCCTTAGAGGAGCGTACCAAAAAAGCCTACGGAATGCGTCGCGCAGATGGTTTTATGGCTTTCCCTTGGTGGTTTGGGCGAGCGTATACGGTGTCGATGGAAGCAAAATCCTTCAAAACCCTCGATGCGCTTACCCCTGTGCGCGATACGAAGGCTTGGGTACTCGATGCGCTTTGGGCGGGCTTTCTGACGACCCTCGTTACGGGCTCGTTTTTCCTTATCCTGCGCTCGGATTTGTCCGTTTTCTGGCGTATGATAGTGCCTTTATTTATCTTTGCTGCCGCCTCGCTTATTTATGGCTATCTGCGCCGCAATAGCTACAAATATCAGGAGCCCCCCGTTATTCAACAGATTTTGGCATATCCCGCCAATGAACGCTGGATTTCCTTCTCTTACGATGCGCTGGAAATGATAGACCATGATTTACGACATAATTTTTTCAAAATCTGCGCCGCTCGCGGCATCGGCGTGCTCCTTGTAACGCCCAGCAAAAAAGTGCACTGCGTCGCCAAACCAAGCAAACGCTATCGCCTTTTTAAAGATTTTCTAATCTACTACCACTCCGAAGAAGATATACGCAAATTCCTCTTCGACCCGAATATGAAAAAACCAACTACCAGCGCCTACGAAAATAAACAACGCGGGGAATAGTTGTGCTTTGTGTCGTAGCTTGTGCTTGGTGTCGTAGCTTGTGCTTGGTGTTTAGGTACTATGCCGCCTTGCGGCGGCAGTGGTAGCAAGTATTATGTGCATTGGTGTTTTTTGCGTGAGGGATAGAAGTGGAAGCGCGTAGCGCTGCAACGGATAGCCCGACGGCGTGCGTGTAGAGACGCGATTTATCGCGTCTCCCGCCGCGTCCTTTGCGCGGCGGACGCACGACGGCACGCCCAAAAAAGTGAAAAGTGAAAAGTGAAAAGTGAAAAGTGAAAAGTGAAAAGTGAAAA
>CAYXSA010000020.1:0-53864 GCA_964467315.1 uncultured Saprospiraceae bacterium
CACTTTTCACTTTTCACTTTTCACTTTTCACTTTTCACTTTTCACTTTTCACTTGCTGCGCGAGCAGCCAACGGATTGCCTCTTCGCGGGCATAGACCTCGTCCCAGCAAAGATGTCCCGCATTCGGTAGAAGCAATTCGCGCACTTTTTGGTTGCCTGCTTTTCGCAAAGCCGCCGTCATATCCGTCGTGCGGCGCGGCAAAACGAGCTTATCTTTCAAGCCGTGTGCGGCGTATATGGGTATATGTGCAAGGCGCTGCGCCTGCCGATAATCGCCCCCGCCGCAAATAGGCAATGCCGCCGCAAAACGCTGCGTATCCCGCATCAACCAGTCCCAAACCCCGAAACCACCCATAGAAAGCCCCGTCAGATAAATACGTTTTTTATCCACGGGCTGCGTCTCTTCGATATGCCTTAGCAGCTCTTGCGCTGCTTGCAGCGTCCAGTAGGCAGTATCCGCCAAGATATGTTCTTTTAGCTTCCAGTCGGTGTCTGCCCAGCGATGATTTTCGGGGCATTGGGGGGCGAGGATAAGGCAGTTTTCTCCCAGCTTACTGACTGTGTGCAGTAGTTTAGGCAGCCCAACGCGGGTATGCGATACACCGTCTACGCCGCGCTCGCCCGCCCCATGCAAAAAAACTATTAGCGCTATAGGCTTATCTGTAGCGCTGGTTTTCGTTGCCTGTAAATGCAGTAAAACATAGGGCAGTACCCGCCCGCTGGAGGCGCGAAATTCCGATTTTAGGAGGGTATCTACACGCGCAGACTGCGCCCGCAATCCACCTAAGGAAAAAAGGAAAAGCCCAAATAAAAGGCATTTGAAGAATAGGGGCATATCGGATTTTTTGAATGTATAGAAAAAAATATTGCGCTGCAGGCTGCGCCCTTTGCGCAGCCTGCGCCATATTCTGCGTGAGGGATAGTAGCGACGCGATTTATCGCGTCGTGGATAGCCCGACCGCGCTGCCTTTTCAGCAGCGCGGGCACGCCAAAATAATCAGAATAATAACGCAGATTTTGCCCCCTACTTGTTTATATGCGAAAAAAGCTTTAATTTACGCCCCAAATTAAAAACTTAAACTGCCTCGTATGAAAATCAACCCCAAGTTAGGTAAAAATCCTGCTGACCTAAGCAGTATGAAGTTTGCAACCATGAAAAAGTTGCTCAAACAAGACCTCAAGCGCTTAGAAAAAACTTCTATCGACTCACCGACCATGTTTATGCTTACGGGCGCTTACGACTATCCCGACAAAAAAGGCGTAGCCCTGCCCATCATCGGGCGGCAAACAATAGATTGGAAATTGCATGCAAAAAATGAGGTTATCAAACGCGATACAGGCTGCATCGGGCGCGTATACTTCAACAATATCAATGCCGACGGGCAAAAAGTGATTGTTTTCGACGTAGCTCGCGGAAAAGGCAAAGCAAAAATCGGTAAGCTGGAAAAGGGCTTGAAAAAAATCGTCTCCCAAAGTACACATCAGCTTATTTTCAATTCCGTAGACGAGGCGGTACTCGACCAATTGGAGGCAGTCATGGACGCGGCAGGCGATACGCTTGATGAGGATATTGACGATTTGGCAGATACAGAAAACGAAAGCGATTTGCTCGATGAGGGCGATGTAAATATAGACACGAAGACGCAGAGCTATGATATGCTCTTGTCTACGAATTTGACAAAATTGAGCGCCCAATTTGTGCCCGTGCGCGATGCCGCTCTCAAAGGCGAAACCAATGACGCAGAAGATGTAGAATTATTGCTCGACTATGCCAACGAATGGCTGGAACTCTATGGCGAAGCAGATACAAACGCTAAAACCAAGTTCGCCCCCCGCTTGCCGCAGGTAGAAACCATCAAGGCTTTCGCAACAAAATTGATGGGCGCACCCGCCAATGCAACAGCGCAAGCCAAATCCCTGCCCGCCCAACCTAATTTCGATGCCTCCAAAAAAGCACTCGAAATAGGCTTGGAGATGGAAAAAGCACCCTACTACCAACCAGGCAACGCCTATATCCCCTTCACAGGCAAGGTTACAGGCAAGCAATACAAAAAAGGCGATGTTATCGACGAGGCAGACCGCAAGGGCGACCCCGCGCGAGGCATCGCAGGCTATAATCCCACTTGGTGCAATCAATTTGCCTACGATATGACCGATAAGGTCGTCGGCAACAACAGCCCTTTCAACTTCCTGCCAGGCGGCAAAGGCTGGACGAATGCCAATGCCCTCGCCGACTTCGCAGAAGCCGCCGATGGGGTCTTATTCGATAAAATCGGCAAATTCGAGGAGGCTTGGCAACTCGCCAACGCAGGCAAGCTCGTATACTTCCTCTCCAAAGACAAAATCGGACACGTCTCCACCGCCGCCCCCAGCAAACCCGAACAGATGATCGCCAAAGGCGGCGATAAATTCGGCATGGTCATACAAGCAGGCGCAAGAGTCGGCAATATGCACATGTTCAAAGTCTGGGGCGACCCCGTCAAAGCAGGCGTTAAAATCTTCATGTCCCGCATGAGCGAACCCCTGCCCGCAGGACAGCAGCAAGACCCCAACCTGTTTTTGAAAATCTATAAAACCATCTCCAAACCCGTCGGCAAAGGCTACGAAGTCGACCCCAGCAAGGGGCCACAGCGCGATATAAAAACCGTGCAACAACTCCTCGTTAATGCAGGGCAAAACATCGGCTCAAACGGACAATTCAAAAACGGCGTAGACGGCGTTTGCTCCAAATCTACCAGCGCCACCATCAAAGCCATCGAAAACGTGCAGCGCGAAGCAGGCTTGCCCGTTACGGGCTTTGTCGTTATGAACGATGCCACTTGGAATCTCCTCTACGGCAAGTCCAAAACCATCATCGAAACCCCTACCGACAACCCCAATGCCGCCGCACTCGAAAACCTTAACACAGGCGGCACAAATACCGATACCCCCGCAGGCGGCAGCAACATCAGCAGCACCGTGCAAAAAGGCTCCAAAGGCGCAGACGTGGTTACCGTGCAAAAACTCCTGCTCAAAAACGGCGCAGACTTGGGCAAATGGGGCGCAGACGGCGACGCAGGCAGCGCTACCGATGCCGCCATTCGCGCTTTCCAAACCAAAAACGGGCTGCCTGTTACGGGTACCGTCGAGCCCAATAGCCCCACTTGGCTCGCCCTCAACGGACAAACGCCCGCCCCAACCCTCGCCCCCGAAAACGTCCAACTCCAAATGGGCGCAGGCGTGAGCGGCATTCCCGCCGCACAAATGCGCGTACTCCAAGAGATTTTGGCGAAAGCAGGCGAGCCGACCGCACGCATAACTTCCTATCGCCGCAGCCCAGAACAACAGGCGCAGGTCATGTTCAACAACATCATACGCGACGGCGCAGCACGCAACCAAACAGCCTACAAAAATCCCGCCGCCGCCGCGCAGGTCGTCAAGGCTTTCAACGATGCGATGAACGCAGGCAAGGACGGCGCAGGCATCTTAGCCGCCGTTACCGCTGCCGTCAATGCCGTCGGCGCTGCCAACCTCTCCGACCACTGCGCCGCCAATCCCGCCATAGACATTGACCCCAAATCGCTCAAAAATACAGGCAATTTCAACGCCGCCCTCCAAGCCGATAGCCGCGTCAAAGCCATCATGCCCCCCGCCGATAGCACCTATCACCTCCTCATTAACGCTTAATTTCGGGCTTTTTTTTTCTGGGGCGAGCCGCTTCGCGGGCATTCTGCCCGCTCGCGTCGGGCTATCCGCTGCATCACCTTCGCCGCTGCGCGGCTCGGTGGTTCCGCTCCTATCCCTCTCGCAATCGGCTCCCCCCACATATTCCCACAACCCCACACCTCCTATATAAAACATGGCTCAAGACCTCGTACTCAACGCGGGCATACTCACCCTCGTAACAGAAGGGCATCTATACGGCGACGATGCCAACGACTCCCGCATTCCCCACTTTCCCCAAAGTACCTTCTACGTCGCCCCCGCCAATCTCTTCAATAACCTGCCCGATGGCGCAAAACGCTACAACCGCGCAGGAAAATTTGCACAAGGCAATATCGTCGGGCTGAAAGCAGGCGGCGAGTTTGTTCTCGTCGACAATACCCCCCCCCGCCACGCCCTTAGCCCCTCCAGCTACCCACTCACCAAAAAAATAACCTTCGGCGGCATACAAGTAGACGCTACCCTCGTTACCAGCGGCGGCAATAGCGGCGTAACCATCGGCGTAGGCTCCGATATCGGCGCAGGCGGCTGGACTACCGATAAAATTAGCGACGTTTTCGGCGCTAAACTCCTCGTCCCCGATAAAATGGTCAAAACCCTGCATCAAGCCGTCGGAAAAATTGGCGTGCCCGCCGCCCATGCCCTCGCCCAATACAATATGCGCAACGTCGTAAGACTCACCCAACAACAAGTCTGCGACCTGCTCACCCTACAGTGGAACTCCCCAACCTCGCACTATCTTAGCGCCTCCAAAAAAGGTTTCCCCCAGTCTTGGGACTCTCTGCACTCCGTCATTCAGGAAATCGTCATGAAAATCGCCTACGGCTATGGCAATGTTACCAAAAGCCACGCCGATAACATACGCGCCCTCGACCCCGTCCTCAAAAGCAAGTCCGATATAGAGCAACTTACCCTCTTCCGCGCAGCCCTACTCAAAGACGGAGCCAGCAGCGCCGATAAGTTCGCCAAATTCATCGACGTAGCCATCGACACCCTCCAAAAAGGCGGCAAAGTCTCCGTAGTGAAAGAACCCGTCAAAATGGACGAACTCCTAAAAGCCAATAACCCCACCCTCGATATCGTCGCCCAAGTTACAGGCAATACCAAAATCCGCGAACGCATCACCAAAGCCCGCAGCGAAGAGCCCCAAAAAATGAAAGAGGCTTACGAACGCTTGGGGCAAACTTATGTACCCCCGCAAACGCCCCCCAATAATACCCCCACACCCGACCCCAACGCAGGCGGCAACAACACCCCCACACCCGCCGACAATAGCGAACAAGTCAGCTATCTCGCCCTCCTACAGATGGCGATGTCGGGCAAAGGCACTATCAAAGAAAGCGTAGGCAAGGGCGGAAAAAATAAACCCCAAGACGTTATCGTCGTCAAAGCCCTGCTCAACTCGCATGGCTATTTCCCCTTTTCCTACAATCCGCTCACGCTTTGGACGCAGCTCACTACGCTCGGCGCAAACGATGCCAGCTTAGAAGCCGCTATCACCAAGTTCCAAACCGATAAAGGCGCAAAGAAACCCGACGGCAGAGTCGACGCAGGTGGCACCTCACTCGGTTGGCTCAATGCCCCCAAAGCCAACCCCGTCGTTACGCCTCCCGTCAATACCGACCCTGTCGTTACGCCCCCTGTCGACCCTGTCGTTACCCCTCCCACTGACCCCGTTGTAACTCCTCCTGTGAATAACACGCCCGCCGCACCCGAAAAAGGCGATAAAGACGCTGTCTTATTTGCGGGCTGCGTGCAAATGATTACTGAAGGCAATCTCGCCGCAGGTGGTAGCAATGACACCAAACGCCCCCATTATCCGCAAAATGTGAGCTACTTCCGCCAAGTCGCCTCTGGGCAAGGTACGCATAAAGTCATCAACGCAGGCTTAGGCGTATTCCAAATCAGCGCAGGCGGCGGCTGGCAAGAAGTCGAGCCACTCGATAGACATAGCTGCGATGGCAATGCCCTCACAAAAGGCGACTTAGTCATGGGCACTTATTTGGTGAAAGGCGGTGTGGGCAGCTCTGGGCTTACCATCGGGCAAGGTTTCGATTTGGGCGCAAAATACCCGAATGGCGATAAAGCCGCCGCCAAAAAACGCCTCATGGCGGCAGGCGTGCCTGATGCCGTTGCTACCCAACTTTCCGAAACGGCAGGTATACGCGGCGTGCGCGCCGCCCAACAAGCCAGCAAACTCCGCAAAGCAGGCGTAGAAATCAGCCAAGATAATGTAGTAAATCTGCTCCGATTGACCGTAGACGACTACGGCGACGGCTACAATATGTCCAACATTCACCCCGCTCTTGTCGATACCTATAAAGCCATCTGCTACGCACGCGGCGACGGTGGCGCAAGCAGCTTGGGGCTGAAAGACCTTACCAACCAAGTGCGCGGCAAATCTAATGCAGAACAATGCACGCTTACTATCGCTTGGCTCGAAGCTAAAGGCTTCCCCAAACACGTCAAACACGTCGAGCGCCTGCGCGATACCTTCAATAATGGCGGCGATGTAATCCTATCGAAAGAGCCCTTCACGCTCGAAAAACTCATGTCGCCCGACAACGATATGGCGGACTGGGTCGGCGCTGTAAAAGGCATCGACTTCAAAAAACAGGTATTCGCCATCAACGTACAACAGCGCCTCATCAAAGACGGATATTTGCCCCCTACCTACAAAAATAAGGCAAATCAGGACGTACCCAGCGCCGACGGCGATTTTGGCAGCAGAAGCCAAGAAGCCCTAAAAAAATGGCAGACCGCCAATGGCGTAGCCCCCACAGGACTTATCGACGAGCCTACCAAAGCCAAAATGTTCGGTGCTGCCATACAACCCAACAACGGCGGCGGCAACAACAACACCGACCCCAACCCCAGCCCCGTCAACGTCAAAATGCCCGCCCTCCTCGCGGGCGTAGAAGGTTGCTACAATTAGTTACGAATGACGAATGACGAAGTTAACGCGAAGCGAATGACGAATTAGGGGATATGCTTATTTAATTAGCAGGCAGGACGCGCCCCTTTGGCGCGGACTGCGCCGTTTTTTGCGTGAGGGATAGTAGGGGCGGCTGCTTCGCAGTCGCCCCGAATAGCCCGACCCTGCGACCTTTAAGCGCCGCGAAATTCGCGGCGCGGGGAGCAGGGGCACGCCCATATTTAAGTGAAAATTTTACTTTTTGGGGCTGTACTTTTCTTTGATTTGCTGAATGGCTTCCAGCATATTTTCTTCGCTTTTCACCAGTCCAGCCCCATCGAGTACTTTGGCTGCTGCATCTCGAATATCGGCTATGTTGCTCGCCAATTCTTCAGGCTTTTTCCAACCTTTTTTTGAGGTAGAAACAAGCTTACAGAAACCTGATACTACGCTTGCTTGCTCTTTGCCGAGCGCCTCTTCCAGCATTTTTTCCGAAATTTTTTCGGTTGCGTAGTCTTTTATCGCATCAAGTAGCACTTTTTTTAGGGACTCGCCTGCGCCTGCGCCGCTGAACAAGGACGCTAAGTCTTTTGCAAAACCTGCAAATTCTGCGGGCATTACATCGCCAACAACAGCGAGGTCTATGCCTGCTTTAGCTGCAAATACAAGTTTTACCGCTATACTGCCGTTGCCAAAGCTTATCAAGTCCACGACCCCTGTAGCGACCCCAAACACGCGCTCCGCCATCGTTTTATTCAGACCCGTGAATATATCGCGGTGTGCGGCGATGGAGTCAGCTATGCGCCCAACGGGATTGACTTTCACCGTGAAAAAGGCAAGCACTTTTTGCCATTCGTAGCCCTTCCAGCGGGCAGCCAAAAATTCTGCTTCAAAGGCTTCGACTACGGCGGGGGCAGTTTTTACCTCTATGGTGAGAAAATCGCCGTACTGCATCTCGACGATTTTCGGCTTGCCCAAGACGTTTTTGCCGTCTTTATCGAGGAGATGAATGGCGACTTTGTCGACCCAACGCGGCAGGGATTCGTCAATTTTGGGAAAAATGAATTTTCCGCCATGATAGGATTCTATAGGGTCTTCAAAATGGCGTTCCCGTGCAGATATCCATACCTCTATGCGCGTAGCGATTGTTTGGGTTGTGAGGGTAACCGTGAGGTTGCGGCTGGGGCGCTCTATCGGCTCTATTGGCTGCTCGACTTTGGGTTTTTTCGCGGTAAATTGGCTTTCGTCGACTTTTCCGAGCGATTTGCCGCTAACTAAGATGCGCCAAGTCCTGCCATTGGGGGAAATAAGTTGGTCTGCCCAGCCAAATTTTTTGCCCTGCTCCGTTTCGCGCAAGTCGGCGCTGGTCATGCGGCAATGCTTAATTTGGAAATCGAAGATGGCATTTTGGGTAGCGCGCTCGTACTTTTCATCTTCGCTAAGGGCGTAGCCGTATTTGCGCAAGAGGCTTTTGACTACGCGTACATCGTCGGGCAGATTTTTGCCTTTATAGCCGACGGAGGCGCTAATTTGCGGGGGGGCAGGCAAGCCGACGACGGGGGCGGGCGGAGCGGGTTTTAGTCTGCCTGTGTCGATTTGCCATTGTTTGTACTCGTTAGCGAGTTCGCTCATGCGAGTCTTGAGCTGTTCTAAAGTAAGGATTTCGTTGGACATGATGCCACATAATTTAGGATTGAAAAAAAAGAGGGATTAAATTTTTATATATCAAATGGCGCTTGCGAAGGGATTGCGCAAGGCATAGGAGCGGGCTTTTTGCTAAATACGAGATTTTTTTTGGGCGTGCCCCCGCTCTCCCGCCCGCGCAAAGCGCGTGCGTGAAAGGTCGCGGGGTCGGGCTATCCATTGCGAGCCGTGATAAATCACGGCTCTACATTGCTATCCCTCACGCAATCTATCTTTTGAAGGTTTTAGTCTAAGTCAGGCGTAAATATAGCTTTTTTTGAGCAAAAAAAACGGGCTGTTTTCTTTTTTCTGGGTAAAACAGAGTAATTTTTCACTTTTCACTTTTCACTTTTCACTTTTCACTTTTCACTTTTCACTTTTAAAAGTTTGCCCGAATCTGCGCCCGACCTATATGCACAAAGGGCGTATCATTGCTTTTTCTGCCCTCGTATTGCAAAGAGAATTGGACGTTTTTAGCGATTTGTCGGTCGATGTTTATGCTCCAAAGTAAATTTGTGCCTGCACGCAAGCCCTCGTTGAGGGCGAATTCTACGGGCGTGTTTAGCTCGCCTGTATACGTGATATGCACGAGCGAAAACTGCGTGCGAATGTTCCACTTTTGCGAGCGTGCGTAGGTGGCTTCGAGGGAGGCAGTGTGTGAACGGTTGTTTTCTTGCTCGCCTATGCGATTATCCTGCTTTTTGTAGGCGTAACGCAGGTTCAAACGTAGGGCGGAAGCCTGTAAATAGCTAATTTGCGGCTCAAAAAACAAAAATGCGATGTCGTAATCGCGCTGGGGAAAAAATTGGGAAGTATTACCGCGCTTTCCTACGCTAAATTGCTGCGAAAAGAGAAATTTTGTACTTAATTTTATCCGCATTTGCGCTATAAATTCCCGCCTTGTGCGGGTCTCGAAACCCGTAGCGAGTAAAATTTTATTCCGCGTATCATTTTGCACAAATTCGAGGCTAAAATTGGGGTTTGCCCGATTGAAAAATAGGCTATTTTGTAGTTGGCTATTGAGGGAAACGAGGCTGGTATCGCTGACTGCAAGCAAAAACGGATTGAAAGGCTGCACGCTAAGAGCGGCAAAGCTATTGCGCTCAATGCGCAGCAGAGAACGGGTAGAAAAACGGGTTAAAAAACGGACAAATTTCATAGAATCCAGCGCCTGCACCCGACGCGCAAAGAGCAAACGCGGTGCACAATCGAGGCTTTGGGCAAAGGCGACGTTTTGGGTGCGCACAAATTCGGGCGAAAGTATGGTTAGGCGCAAAAAATTGGCTTGGTCGAGGAAGGGCGCAAGCTCAAATTCGCTCTGCTGCTGCTGCCCGTCGGCATTTCTATCTATCCAAACATGTGTACCATTGCCTGCATCGGTTTGGATATACTGATATTCTATCTTTTGTTGCTGTCCGCTGCCCAATTCATAGACTGTATTTAGCCGCAGGAAGCCTTTTTTTAGATTTAGATTGTATTCGCCCCTGCCTAAATAGGTGTTTTGCGCCCGCAAGCGGGTGCGGGAGGTGTCGGGGTCGAGTATATCCAGCCGACGATAGCCAAAATTAGCATCTATCGACTGTCTGCCCTTGTCAGACTGCCAGCGAAGGGCGGCATTTGCCTCGTCGGCGCGGGTGGCGGCGCTAAATTTGGCGCTATCGGGTGCATAATCCATGCGCCGCTGTAGGCTTAGGCGAAAATCGAGTTGCTTTTCTGCTAAGGGCAGCGCAGCGGAGAGCCTCAAAAGCTGAAAATATAGGCTTTCGCGCCGCAAACTATCGGTATTGGCATCGCGCAAGGCATTTTGCTCGCGCTCGTAGCGCGCCGCTATGGTCAATCCGCCCAATTTCGGCAGGCGCAGAGCCGCCTCTATGTTGGGTCTGTCAAAACGGGCATAGCTGTCGCCGCTTTTATTGTGCAAAAGGCTGCTATTCGTCTGTATTTGCAGCCGCTTATCCCATAAAAATACATTGGCGCTTAGGTCTTGCTTGTAGCCTGTATAGCTGCTATCGCGCCAAAGCGCAGCCGCTTCGTATTGTAGGCGCTGAATCTGGGGCGTTTGCAGGCTCAGGGAAGCCCGCGCCCAATGCTCGCCGCTGGCAGGCAGGGCGCTGGTATTCCAATCGCGCTGAAACTCCCGCGCCCGATAAGGGTCTAAGGGCAAAAACCGCAAACTTGTGCGCTCATAATGCAGGCGCGCCGTGAGCGTGCTGCGCGGTTTTTTGCTGAGGCTATCAGGGGGCGAAAGCGCAAAACTTTGCTCCGCCTGCACACGCAGTGCACTGCCTCTATCGTCCTCGCTATCTTTACCCGAAAAAGTATTTATATCGTACTTGCTTAGTGCGCCCTCTGCATCGATGAAGCCATTTTTATTGGTTTTCAGCCGAAAGCCGATGCTGGAAAGCTGCTGCTGTTTGGGTGCGGATAAAAGGGTTACGGGGGCGTGTGTGCCCCGAGAAAGACCCGTAAGCGGGTCGGGAGGAGTCCAAGCGTAGACAGACCCATTTGCGCCGTTTTGCAGGCGCACATAATCGCCGCCCGCGCTTACAGGGCTAAATTGTACGCTATAAATCGCCGTCGTATCGCTGCCCCCAAAGACCAGCACGCTGTCATACAAACGCCCCTCGAAGGTCGTATCTACGAGTCGGTAGAGCAAAACGCCCGCCGCTGCCGCTGCGCGCTCGCTTTGCGTAATGCCGCTGGTGTAGGCATATTGGAGGCTGTCGCCGATGCTTTGCAGGATAGCCCGCGTCGTGTCGTTGAGTAGTTGCTGTGTGGATTGATTGCGTGCATCCTGCTCCGAAAAATGCGTAAGCCGCAGACTTATCCGCTCCGTCTGCCATTCGGCTTGTATATCGTACAGACTGCGTACATAACTAAGATCATTGTAAGTAAATTCGACCTGTATGCGCTTGTCTTTGGTCATCATTTGGCGATTGGTAAAGCGGATTTCTGCCAAATTGTAGTCTATCACATAGTCGGCATCTGCGCCGCGCTGCATAAGTTGCCCGTCTACGAAAACCTGCTCCGTACCCGCGATGACGATAATAAAACGCTCGCCCCCCGCGCCCCGCAGCTTGTAGGGGCCTTGATTGCCTTCTTCTGCATTGAATTGATTGCGGGCAAATTTTCCCCGCGCCAGCGCAAAGCTATTGTGGGTGATAAGCCTATCGTTGCGCTTATTTAGCTTAAATTCGTTGTGCAGTTGCGCGCCCTGCAAGCGTCGATTATAGCGCGCAAAATAGTTGTTTTGCGCGTTTTGCAAATTATAGTCGCCCGCCAGCAAAAACTGCCTTTGCAGCTTAAATTGGATGAAAACCTTGTCAAAATCCTGCAATTTTTGGGTGTTTCCCTGCGGCTGCACGGGGCTATTATTGTCGGTTATCGCTGCCAAAACCTCCACGTCGCCCAATTTGCCCGCAAGTTGCAGGTTGAAGGTCGCATCTTGCACCAGACTTTGATTATTGCCGACGGAGATGGCGCGGGCGAAAGTGCCGCTATAATCGAGCTTGCCCATTTCTATGCCTTCCGCTGCGCTGTTGGGGTTGCTGCGCTGCGGGTTGTAGGTGTAGCCGCCGCCCATAAGCTGCTCCAAAGCGTCGAGGCTATCGGCAGAAGGGGCGGCGAGTAAGAGCGGATTTTTATGAAATTGTGCCGATGTTTGGGCGGGCAGGGCGCGATAATGCAGGCAAACCGTATCGCTTATTTTTGCCCGCATACGCAAAGAACGCACCCCGATACTATCAATCTGCCAACCTTCGGCAGCGTGCAGGCTCGCGGGCTCAAAATCGGGCGCATCGGCGGGCAGCTTGACCCAAAGGCTGCTATCTACGCGCAAACAAAGGCTATAGCGCTTGCTTTGCGCCAGCACAGGCGCGCAAAAAAGGATAAACCAGCAAAGGAAAAGTAAAAATTTCCATTTCACAAGCCATAAAACGATAATTAAGCCGAAAGGGTCAAGAGGAGATTTTTTTTGGCGTGCCCGCAGCCCTAAAAAGGGGCTGCGGTCGGGCTTTGCGGGGCGTTTCACCATCGCCCCGCTGGGGCGAATGTTGATTCGCCCCTACAATCCCTCACGCGAATTTTGCGCGCGGCGCGGAAAGCCCGCGCCGCGCAAAATAAAAAAGTCTTATCGCGGCGTGTCGGCGTGTAGTTTTTCAAATTTTTTGAGGAGCTCTATGTTCCTTTTTTCGATGGGCGATAGCAGATGCGTAACGTCTTTATACATCGCTCTATACGCCGATTTTTTGCCAAAATGCTCTCGCAAATCTTCAGACTGAAAGATATAGCCATGCCGCGCAAAAATTTCGTTGCGCATCAAACGTAGGTCGTAAGAGGTTTCGTTGTCGACATCTCTTTCCGAGAGCAAGCGGGCAGATACCTGCGGATAATCCCAATCGTTTGAAACGGAATATTCATCAGTGTGTTCCCTTGCATCGTCTATAAATTCTTCTTCTTCTGCTGCGGGTTCGCTGGGTTTGGTTTTCAGGCTGGTGTTGGTGGGCTTGCCTGCTTCGGCGTTGTTGTCTATGGCTTTGGATAGGCGTTTGACCTCGTTTTCGAGCTCTTGGATTTTTTCTTGCTGGGCAGCATCTGCGCCGCAACCGCAAAGAAAGAGCGCTGCAATGAAGCAGCCAGCGATAAAAGCGGAGGTTTTTTGTATCATGAGTTTTTGTTTGAAAAGGGAGAAAGGATACAAGGCAAATATAGCAAATTTTCGCCGTTTTTTCGGATAGGGCTTTATTTTTTATTGCGTGAGGGATAGTAGGGGCGAATCAACATTCGCCCATTTGGGCGATGGTGATACGCCCCGAATAGCCCGACCCTGCGACCTTTCAGCGCCGCCTTTTGCGGCGCGGGGAGCAGGGGCACGCCCAAAAAAAAAACTTTAAATTTGGCAATTACTTTTGCGCTTTTAGGAGCATATATACGGCAACGAAGGAAAAAATGATGTTGGGTATCCACATAGCGAGTAGCGGCGCAAAGCCCGCATTGGTGGCGAAGGTGGAAGAAAATTTGGTCATGAAAATAAAAATGGCGCTAATCAATACGCCGATGACCAAATGCCAGCCCATGCCGCCGCGCGTTTTGCGGGAGGCGATAGAAAGCCCTATCACCGTCAAAATGATGATGGTAAAGGGGTCGGCTGTGCGGCGATGCTTCTCGACCTCGTACAAAATGGGGTCGAACATACCGCGTGCGCGCTCTTTGGCGATGTACTCGTCGAGTTCGGGCGTGGTCATAGCCTGATGATAATTGTCGCGGCGCACGAGGTCATTGACGAAAAAATTTAGGGTCGTATCGAGCACCCGCGCCGAGTGCAGCTGCTCCGTCATACCTTCGACAGTACGCATGCGATAGTCTTTTATCTGCCATTTGTTGCCGCCTTTAGCCTTGATGGTTTTGGCGATGAGGGTAGCGGGGCGGCGCGTGCCCGTGCTATCGTACTGCAT
Source organism: uncultured Saprospiraceae bacterium (assembly GCA_964467315.1). GTDB lineage: Bacteria > Bacteroidota > Bacteroidia > Chitinophagales > Saprospiraceae > JAAFIM01. Next base: position 13,753 of record CAYXSA010000020.1, read on the forward strand.
GAGCCAAAAATTGCGTCCCGTGCTATCGACCCGATTGAAGTGCTGTATATAGACCTCCGTGCGCGCATCGAGCATAAAATGTATGTTCTCGCTGGGGCTATTGAAATTGTTTTTCCAGATGTAGGTATTTTCAAATTGTACCCGCACTTTGCTGGATTCGGGGAAAAAGTAATGATTGCCGACATAATGTATGCTCGCAATCAGGGAGGCGGCGAGTAGATAGGGTAGGAGCAGCCTATAAAAATTGACCCCGCTGCCTATCATGCCGATAATTTCGCTGTTGCCTGCGAGGCGGGAGGTGAAAAATATCACCGTGATAAGGGCGTAAAGCGGAAAAAGTAGGCTGTTGATAAAGGGGATAAAGTTTAGATAGTAGTCGCCGAATATCTGCCCCCAGCTCGGTCCATCTTTTTTGCCTATAAAGTCCTCGACCTTCTCGGCAAAGTCTATCACGGTAGCGAGCATCGAAAACAAGAGCACGATAAAAAAGAAGGTGCCCAAGTATTTTTTGAGGATATAGCGGTCGAGTATGGTGAGCATTGACGAAATGTACTTTGTGTATAGATTGTGCTTTATGTATAGGTACTATGCCGCCTTGCGGCGGCAGTGGTAGCAAGTACTGCTTGTCATTCGCTACGCGTTAACTTCGTTTTTGCTACGCGTAAACTTCGTCATTCGTCATTCGCTTCGCGTTAACTTCGTTTTCGCTGCGCGTTCACTTCGTGTTCGTCATTAAAACAGCATATTAACTTCTTTTTTGATACCGCTTTGGGCATTGAGGTAGCCGATTTGGGGCTCGGTTTGGCTGTATTCTACGAGTTTTTGGTAGAAATCTTGGGCGTTATCGGTGGCGCTAAGTTGTTCGCCGATGCGTTTGATGATGCCAGCGGCTTCAGCTTTGGCGAGGAGTATCAAGTTCCAGAGGTCTTCGGACATATACATCTGTTGGGTGATGTTGTGCGAAAATTCTTCGTCGATGGAGCTAAGCATAGCGCTTTTGAGCTGTGTGGCGAGCATATTGGGGGCGAAGCAGCGCGATAGGAGCTGATGCAGCTCTATGCGTGCGCAAAAAAGCGTCATGCGCTCATAGGCTTGCAGGCGAATGGGCAGGGCGATTTCCTTGCTTTTGTGCTGCAATTCGGCGCGGGTACGCTCCAATTCTTTGCCGACATAGAGCGAAAGTAGATTTGTTTGCTGTTTCGCGCTATTGCGGATAATGAGCCAAGCAGTCAATAGAACAATAAGCGAGGGTATGCTTACCAGCAAAACTTCAGTCATGGGTGTTTTTTTGTTTTTGGTTGAGCGTGGTGTAGTAGGTAGTAGGCAGTAGGTACAAAAAAAACTTACTACTTACTGCCTACTACTTACTACCTTAGTCGATAACGATATTTTTGGCTCTGGGTAGACCATTGAAGCAGGTCGTAGCCGTAGCGGCGGTATATGCGCCCATCGTCGGGGCGAGTATCAGGTCGCCGATTTGCATATCTTTGGGCAGTAGATGTTCTTTGCGAGAGATGATATCTACGGAGTCGCAGGTGGGGCCCGCTACCATGCAGGTCGATAGGGGCATATCTCTGCCCTGCGTATCGTATAATAATTCGTAGGTAACATGGTCGTAGAAGATGCCCGAAAAGCAACCGTATACGCCCTCATCGATAAAAAACCAAGTATCGCCATTGCGTACATTTTTGCCGATGATGCTTGTTACCATCGTCGCATTGCGGGCTGCCAAGCCGCGACCTGGTTCGGCGATGATGCGCGCTTGTACGTCGCCAAAAGTCGTTTGGATGTGCGCATAAACTTGCTTCGCAAAGTCCTCTAAATGTATCATCGGTTCGCGGTAGGGAGCGGGGAAACCGCCGCCGATGTCGAGTATCTCTAAGGGGCAACCTTTCGCTATGCACATATCCCAAACGCCGCGCACGCGGTGCAGCATGCTTAGATAGTCTTTGGTATCGTGGCACTGCGAACCAACATGAAACGCCAGCCCTTTAATCGTCCCGCCCAAAGCAATGGTTTGGTCTATCAATACTTCTGCTTCCTCGATGGCGCAGCCGTATTTTGCCGAAAGGTCTATCAAGCTGCTTTCGCCGCTCGCCTTTAGACGCAAAATCAAATTCAAATCTTTCGCGTGCGAAAGCATTTTTTCCGCCTCCGCGACGCAATCGTAGGTGTACCAACGCAGACCCGCCGCATAAGATACGCGCATATTGTTCGCGTCCTTGCAAGGGTGCGTATGTATCATTCTATCCACTGTGAAGCCCAAACGCAGGGTGCGTTCCAGCTCACCAACGGAGCAAACATCAATGTTGCAGCCCTCTTCGAGCAGCGCCGTCAATACAAAATCCTCGTAATTCGCCTTCACCGCGTAGTACAATTCTACCTTCGGCATTGCATTTTTCAGCAGGCGATAATTCTCGCGCAGCGCGCTCAACGAATAAACCATGAGCGGCGTGCCATGCTCTGCCGCCAATGCGCGCGCATGCTCAAAACTCAACACAGGGCGCGCCGTCTCCATACGGACAGACGCAGGTACTACTTCCGTAGCAACAGGGGTGTTCTCCATCGACAAACGATAAACACAGATGAAAAAAATGAAAAACTTGCAATTTGAGGGCGCAAAGATAGGGAATAATTACGAATTACGAATGACGAATGACGAATGACGAATGTACTTTGTGCATTTGCTTCGTTTATTTTTTTACTTTTTGCTTTTGGCGTGCCGCTGCTCCTTAAAGGTCGCAGCGTCGGGCTATGCAGGGCAGCCACAAGGGCTGCCCCTACTATCCCTCACGCGGAACCCGCCCGCGCGCAAAGGGCGCGGCGGGCGCAGGCTGCTCCTCTAAGCCCCTCTGCTTGCCAGATTCAAGGGCGATACGGACAATGCCTACAGCCACTCCCACAACAAAAGCCCCGCTTGCGCAAAAAATGCGTCGTAAATACCCAAAAACGCCCCTCTATATAATAATCTCGCCCCTGCAATAAAGGGTACAAAGGCGTGCTATCGCTCGCATCGTAAGGAACGTCCATAAGCTGCTGATTTTTGCCGACAAACATACGCATATACCCTATAAGATAGATAATAATTTTGAGTTTCTATTATTTTTAAGATAATAATTAAAACTTTTTGTTTTTTTGTTTGTAGGGTGTTCAGGGGCATAAATTTTGTACTAAAGAAGAACTTGTCTTTTTTTAGTCTAAATAAATAATAAAAATATATTATATTTTTTGTGTTTTATAAGTAGCTGATTATCAATGTTTAAAACTAAAAAATACACGAAAAATCAATAAAAAAAATTTTTTTACCATTATTTTTATCCGTTTTTTTACAAGCATTTAGCGCCTGTAAGGCGCTAAATGAATATAACACATTGATATACAGTGCTTACGCTTTAATACAAAAAATGAATATGAGAGCGCAAAATATATTTGCGAGTTACATATTTTTGTTGTATATTCGTACATATAAAGCTACCCAATTTTATGTCCCTCCAAGAGCCAAAAACCGAGTATATTTTAGCGGAAAACCCGCATCGTTTCGTGCTTTTTCCCATTCAGCACAATGCTATTTGGGAGATGCGCCAGAAGGCTTTAGCCTCTTTTTGGACGACGCAGGAAATTGACCTTGCCCAAGACCTCAATCATTGGCGCGATATGCTCAACGACGATGAGCGGCATTTTATCAAGCACGTTTTGGCGTTTTTCGCTGCCTCCGACGGCATTGTCAACGAAAATCTCGCTATCAACTTCTACCGCGAGGTGCAGATACCCGAAGCGCGTTCCTTCTACGCCACACAGATACAAATCGAAGACATACATTCGGAAACGTATTCCCTGCTGATAGATACCTATATCCAAAATCCAGAGGAAAAAAATATGCTCTTACAGGCTATTTCTACCCTGCCTTGCGTGCAAAAAAAGGCGCATTGGGCTTTGGATTGGATTGAGAACGCACCAAGTTTTGCGCACCGCGTCGTTGCCTTCGCTGCTGTGGAGGGTATTTTCTTTTCGGGCAGTTTCTGCGCTATCTATTGGCTCAAAAAGCGCGGCTTAATGCCAGGTCTAACCTTTAGCAATGAGCTGATAAGCCGCGACGAGGGTATGCACTGCGATTTTGCTTGCCTTCTGTACTCGATGCTCGAAAACAAATTGCCCATTGATACGCTGACCGCCATCATTCGCCAAGCCGTAGAGTTGGAACAAGAGTTCGTAACCGATGCCCTGCCCGTTTCCTTGATTGGTATGAATGCCGAATTGATGAGCCAATACATAGAATTTGTAGCCGATAGGCTGCTACAATCGCTCGGCGGCGAAAAAATCTACCATACTGCCAACCCCTTTCCGTTTATGGAAATGATTTCCTTGCAAGGGAAAACCAATTTTTTCGAAAAACGCGTCGGCGACTACCAAAAATCGGGCGTGATGGCAGAACGCGAAAAGCAAGTTTTTTCCTTAGATGAAGACTTTTAGAGTGTGGTGCTTAGGGGGTTGTGCTTTGTGTATAGGTACTGCGCCGCTGTCGCGGCGCTGGTAGCAAGTACTATTTGTCATTCGCTATATGTTTGCCTAGTCATTCGCTTCGCGTTAACTTCGTTTTTGTCATTCGTCATTCGCTTCGCGTTTAACTTCGTTTTTGTCATTCGTCATTCAATAATACCAATCATGTTTACGCCAGTACACAGAAATCTGCAATACGCCATTCAAAATGGTCTTTTGGTGGAGTTTAATTATGCGGGCGAGGGTGTCCGCGTGGTAGAGCCTTTTTGCTTGGGGCGCAGCTCGGCGGGTAATATCGTTTTGCGCGCCTATCAGCAAAGTGGGCACACGCACAGCAATGCCCCCGAATGGAAACTATTCGACTTGGCAAAAATCGCAGACCTAAAAGTCTGCTCCCAAAGCTTTGAGCCTACCAAAAGAGAGGGCTACGCCATCGGCGATAAAGCTATGGAAACGATTTTTGTGCAAGTGTACTTTTAAGCAAAGGCAGAGCGCAACCTTTTTGCGCTCTGCGCCATATGTTGCGTGAGGGATATGTAGAGCCGTAGCATGGCACAAGTGCGTAAGCACGCCGTGCTACGGCTCAAATAGCCCGACCGCAGCCCCTTTTTAGGGCTGCGGGCACGCCCAAAAAATGTCCTTACGAAAAATATCAACAACAAAAAATATGTTTGTTATCAAGCGCGACGGGCATAAAGAGCCTGTGAGTTTTGACAAAATTAAGCGGCGTATAGAGCAGCTTTGCACGGGCTTGGACGGGCGATATATCGACTCGATTGAGATTTGCAAGAAGGTCATTCAGGGTTTGTACGACGGCGTTACGACGGCGACGCTGGACAATCTGGCGGCAGAAACGGCGGCAAGTATGTCCACGACGCACCCCGATTATGCGATATTGGCGGCGCGTATAGCGGTCTCGAACCTGCATAAAAATACGAATAAATCGTTTTCGGCGACCATGCGCCTGCTGCATGAGTACATCGACCCGAAAACGGGGCAGCCTGCGCCTTTGATTTCTGACGAGATGGCGGCGACCGTACAGCGTCATCGCAAGCGTTTGGACGAGGCTATCCGCAACGAGCGCGACCATGAATTTGATTATTTCGGCTTCAAAACGCTGGAGCGCTCCTATCTGATGCGCTTGGGCGAGCAGGTGGCAGAGCGTCCGCAATATATGTTTATGCGTGCGGCGGTGGGCATACACGGCGAAGATATAGAGGCGGCGATAGAGACCTATGAACTCATGTCGCAAAAATGGTTCATACACGCCACGCCCACGCTTTTTCATGCAGGAACGCCGCGCGCGCAGATGTCCAGCTGTTTTCTGCTCGCTATGGCAGATGATTCGATAACGGGCATTTTTGAGACGCTTTCGCGCTGCGCCAAAATCTCGCAATCGGCGGGTGGCATCGGGGTAAGCATCCATAATATACGCGCAAAGGGCAGCTACATACGCGGCACAGGCGGGCAAAGCAACGGCATCGTGCCTATGCTGCGCGTTTATAACGACACGGCAAGATACGTCGACCAAGGCGGCAACAAGCGCAAAGGCGCATTTGCCGTGTACTTGGAGCCTTGGCATGCTGATATTTTCGATTTTTTGGAGCTGAAGAAAAATCACGGCAAAGAAGAAGCCCGCGCACGCGACCTATTTTATGCGCTTTGGATTTGCGATATGTTCATGCGCCGCGTGGAAGCCGATGCAGAATGGTCGCTTTTCTGCCCCAACGAATGCCCTGGACTCTTTGAAGCCTATGGCGATGCCTTCGACAAACTCTACACGGACTACGAAAAGGCAGGCAAGGCACGCAAAACCGTCAAGGCGCGGGACTTGTGGATGGCAGTTTTAGACGCGCAAATAGAGACAGGCACGCCCTATATGCTCTATAAAGACCATATCAACCGCAAATCCAATCAAAAAAATGTGGGTACGATACGGAGTAGTAACTTGTGTACCGAAATTATGGAGTACACAGATGCTAACGAAGTCGCCGTTTGCAATCTCGCCTCCATTTCGCTGCCCAAATTCATCGGGGAAGACGGTAAATTTGACTTCGAGCAACTGCATCGCATCACGCGGGTGGTTACGCGCAATCTCAATAGGGTCATAGACATCAATTTTTACCCCATCGAAGAGGCGCGCCGCTCCAATATGCGTCATCGTCCCGTCGGTATTGGCGTGCAAGGTCTGGCGGACGCGTTCATAAAGCTGCGTTATGCCTTCGATAGTACGGAAGCCAAGCTGCTCAATCGCGCTATTTTCGAGGCTATGTATTTCGCCGCGCTTACGGAGTCTTGCGCGCAAGCAAAAATACATGGCGCTTACGAAAGTTTTGCGGGTTCACCCCTCTCGCAGGGGACATTCCAATTTGATATGTGGGGGATAAAACCTTCCTCTCGTTGGGATTGGGAAGGGCTGCGCGCTGACATCATACGTTATGGCGTGCGCAACAGCCTTTTACTCGCGCCAATGCCGACTGCATCTACCTCGCAGATACTTGGCAACAACGAATGCTTTGAGCCTTATACCTCCAATATATACACGCGGCGCACGCTTTCGGGCGAATTTATCGTGGTAAATCGCCACCTTTTGCAAGACCTTATAGAATTGGGGCTATGGGACGACGAAATGCGGCAGATTTTGATAGCCGCCAACGGCTCTGTGCAGCAGATAGAAGGCTTGCCGCAGGAGATAAAAGACCTTTACAAGACTGCCTACGAGATAAAGCAGCGCGATATTATCGATATGGCAGCCGATAGGGGGGCGTTTATCTGCCAGTCGCAGAGCCTCAACCTCTTTGTAGAAAGCCCCAACTACGCCAAATTGACCTCCATGCACTTCCACGCATGGCGCAGCGGGCTCAAAACAGGTATGTACTACCTGCGCTCGAAGGCCGCCGTCGACCCGATAAAATTCACGCTGAGCGCCAAGCATCAAAATAAGTTCGTCAGCACGCCTTCGCCGATGGCGACGGTCTTTGAGGAGGCAAACAGCGCGGCGGGGCTTTCTTGCTCGCTGGATAATCCCGACGAATGTCTGATGTGCGGTTCATAGGGCTACCAATACAAACGCAAGCCATCTGTCGAGTATGCCGAGATGTTTCCGTCGCAGGAAACAAATTGCATATTTTCGTAGATGGCTTGCGCTATCAAAAGTCGGTCAAAGGGGTCGTTATGATTGCTTGGCTGGCAGAGTTGCGAAATTTTGAAAATGTGCGCCGCCTTTATGTGCAGCCAGTTGTAGCCGCAAATTTCAAATTCTTTTTGCGTAAATTCTTCCAGTGTGCTGGCGGGAAGTGTTAGTTTACCCTTGCTATGTTTAATACCGATTTCCCAGATGGAAACAGGGCTAACGAATACATTGCCGCGCTCGGCAGCAGCATCAATAAGCGATTTAGCGTTAGGGCTGAGCTTGGGAGAGCCTTCTGCATAAAAAATTAACGCGTGTGTATCCAATAAATAGTTCATGAAACACAGGCTTAGTAGTCTTTAAATTCGGGCAATGGCGCATCAAAATCATCAGCAATAAACATTTTGCCTTTGGCGTGACCAAAAGAAGATTTACGTTTAGGTTTGTCCTCTTTTGCTTCGGGGACAATAGGCGCAGGGGCGCTTTGTTGGGCAGTAAGTAATTGATTAAGCAAAGATGGGGCTTTTTTTTGCGGCGCATCTTGCACGGTTTTTCCAAGCAGTTGATTAAGCAAATAGTTGCTTTTGGGAACGTATTTTGTCATTTCGTTTTTCGTTTAAGTTATTTTTTTTGGGCGTGCCCCCTTAGCGCTTCGCGCACGGGGTCGCGTGTTGCGGGGTTTCAGTACGCCGCAAAGCGGCGTACCGCTTCGCGCCCCTACACCCGCTCACGCATTGCAAATTTTTTTGCGTTTATTCAGCATCTTGCCCCTGAATATAGTATTTGTCGAAAAAATGCCGATTTAGCTGTGGCTGAAAGTACTGCTTGCGCTTTAGCCAAATAAAACCGTCGCCTTTCGTGATGACTGCTACGTCTACAGCCCCACCAACGGTTTCGGCTTGGTTGGATATGCGCCGCTTTAAGTAGGTCAAGTGTATAAGGCTCTCCGCCATCTCCGCCAAATCTTCTTTAGGCAAGACCGCCACAGATTGCAAAAGCGGCTCTAACAAAAGCAAGTCAGAAGCACTTCGGAAAGCAATCGCCAAATCGTCTATATAGTCATCATCACTATCCGATAAAATTTGCTGCGCCAACTCTTGTGGTATACCTACCATACCTGCAATTTTTTGCCGTAATCCTTGCAAACTTCCGCGCACAAGATCTAGCATACCTTGCTTATTTTGGGCAGAACTACCCAGTAAAAAATGCTCCATTTCTTGCGTTTGCGCAAACGGACAAATAGCGGCAGGCTTGTTTAATCCTATTTTTTCTTTGCGTATCTCATAGTATTTTAGTTTTTTCTTTGCCATGAAATGTACTTCAATGGCTACGAGAGTTGGGAAAAACTCTTCGTTACCAAAACCCGAAAATACTAAACCCGTAGGCTCCACTACGCTATTGTGTGAAGCCAACATTATAGCTATAAAATCTCCAAAGGAGTCTTTTACCGTTTTATTTAATGAAACACTAAAATTATTTTCTATACTTTGGTATAGTCCGTCAATTTCTGCTTTTTGCTCTCTAAGAAATGTTTTTGCAAAAGCTATATCCCAACTACTTTCTCCTATCAGCTTATGGCGAAGTGCATTCAATCCGTCTACCCAGCCTTGTATATTTGCAGCATGTGTTTCAAAAAGATAGTTGCAAATATCCAAAGTTTCGATAAAAATGCGGTCTAACATCCATGTGTTAAACTGTTTTTCATTAAGCCCAAACGTCTGCTTTTGCAAAAAATCTACAAAATCTATTTTATAGTCGCTTAGGCATTTATGGGAGTTTTTGCCGAGTTGCTGCCGATAGGTTTTTATGATAGTTTCCCAAGGTATGCCCATAAATTCGGCATTTCCGTAAATCATCACGCCGACAGGTTCATATTTTGACAGAGAAAACAGCTTATTGGCTTGGTTAAAAATTTTTTGCCCATTTTGGCTGGATATGGTTACGGCGCTATCGGTGGCGATAACAACGGCTTGCTTATTTAGGATGCCGAGCACTGCTGTCATTTGGCGAAATTTTTTATAAGGATAACCACAAAAGTAAGTATTAAGTTGGGGATTGGGGCAAAAAATGGTTATTTTTCGCTACAAAATATGCTTACAGTTTCTGTGGCACTATATTTGCAAAAATTGCCGCATTCCTCTTCCATTTTCCAACAAAATCTAATTCTACTGCTACACTATGAAAATTTTCAGCCTTTTGAGCTTCGCGCTCGCCCTGTTTTTCTCTACCAGTGCCTTCGCCCAAAAAAGCGTTCCTCCTCCTTCTGACCAAGTAGAAAGAGATATCACAGGCTTGCTCATCAAAAAACCTTGGTCAAAGTCCACAGATAGCTACTGCGCACAAGGCAGCGACTTTTACGTCTTGCAGACCAAAGACCATACGCATATTTTGGACTTTAGCGAGTACAAAAGCCCCGCAAGCCAATGGACTAAATGGACAAATAAAAATGTCCGCATAAAAGGCGAAACCCGCACCCGCACCATCAAAGCGCCAGATGATAACCTATCTCAACGCCCTGCGGATGTTATTAGCCCCGATGGCAAAACGGTTAGCAGCGATTTTACTTGTACCGTTTTCGTTGTGAAAAGCATCAACGTTAGCCCCGTCGTAAAAAATCCGACCAATCTCAAAGCGCCTAAAGCAAAAGGCAGCAAATAAAAAGGCTTCAGCCTTTGCAAAAATCTAAAACACAAATAGCCCTTGGTTATTTGTGTTTTTTTATGGCACTGGTTTGGGGCTGGATAAAAAAAGCGTGAGGGATAGCAGTGGAAGCGCCCAAAGGCGCTGCAACGGATAGCCCGACCCTGCGACCTTTAAGCGCCCAATTTATTTGGGCGCGGGGAGCAGGGGCACGCCACAAAAAATATGGTCTTAATCGTCTTTATCTACAAGAACGGAATTTGCATAGAATTATGGCATATCGTTTATTTTTTGCGGGCGTATTTTTTTTGCTTTTATCGTTTTCGCTTGCTGCACAGTCGCGCTTATATGAGTTGAGCGGGCACTTGGGCGAGTACTACGAGTATCAGGGCGGCGCAGCTCGAGCCAAGACGAATATCGAGATACCGCCAACGCCTTTGCGGGCGTATAGTTTATATATTGTACGCTTGCCCAGCGACGAAAAATCTGTACCTAAAATTGTCGCCAAAATACACAGCGACGAAAGCGGCAATTTTAAGACGCGTCTACCAGCAGGCAAATACGGCTTTGTAGAAATCGGCGAGGCAGACAAGCTGAAAATAGGGCAGTACTTACCAGCACCCACGCAAACGGGTGGCATAGAAAGCGGTCATATCTACAGTGTGCATTGGTCTATATCTCCCGAAAGCCCCCTAATACTGGGCAGGGATAAGCCTAAGCAAAAAGTTAGTTTGACGCGTTTTACGACGAATACTTGTATGATATGCCCCTAATGGTAGATAATGCCCTCACGGGTGCGGGTGTGTGGGTAGAGGGTGCGGTAGGCGTGGTACTTTATTTGTATGCCGAAAAGCATATTTTGCATTTTTAGGGGTTGCACTGTACGAAATTCACCCGCTTGCAGGAGTTCGGCGGCGTTTTCGCCTGCCTCGTCCCAGCGAAAGAGGGCTTCTTGAGTTATTTCGTTACGCTTGCCCGACAAATGCAAAAAGGCAGCCTGTAGGGCGACTTGGCAGCGCCCCCATCTACCGCCGAATAAATAGCCCAAAGAGAGGCTGGCGCGGTATCCGCTAAGTATTTGCCGATTGGGTTGCATCCATTGGATTTCTTTTTTAGTCCATACATTGGGGTTGGTTTCGAGCGGTTCCCAGTTTGTGCGGTAACTTACACCGCCGCTGCTTAGTCCGAAACCTAAGCCAAGCGCGGCTTCAAATTTCCATTGCGCTCCACCGCGAAAAGCGAGCGAAGGCATAGCGTATATGGCTTGCCAGTTGCTGCCTGTATGGAAGTAACTTCTATCTAAACGAGAGGGGATAAATGCCCCCACATTGCGGTACGGGTTGGATGTGATGCCGAGGGGCAGCAGCAGAGACCAAAGCGCATTTTTTCGCAATCGGTGCTGCAGCTGTACTTCTGCCCAATAGCCGCGTAGGGCGTTTTCGTTGGCTTGGGAGAAGCGACCAAGTCGGGCAAAATTGCCGACAGGCAGGGCTGCACCTGCCGAAATGCCTATTTCGAGATGCAAGCGAAAATGTCTTTCGGCGGGAAAGTGATAAACACGCCGCTCCTGAAAGGTGGGCAAAATATATTGCGCCTGTAGGCTGCGCAAAGGCAGGCTACAGGCGGCAATAAGCAGGAGCAGTAAAGGCAGGGAAACGATAGAGGCTATTCGCCGCTGTTGTCGCTGTTGTTTTGCAGATTGGCGACGATGCTTTGTGCTTGTTCTCTCCATAGTTGTTTGGCAAATCGGGCGGCAAATAGTGGAACTTGCTCTGTGAGTTGTTCTACGGTGCCTTCTTCGATATTGGCTAAGTCGTATACGTTTTTGACACCAAAGCTGCTAAGTTTTTCGGCTAAGGCAGCGCCGATACCTTTGATGCTGCGCAGGTCGTCGGCGGGGTATTCTGGCTCTACGATGGGTTTGCCGCTTTCGTCTTTTGGTTTTTTGACGTAGGGGCGTTTGGGGGCTGCGGGGTCTTTGGCTGGTTTTTCGGCTACTTTTTCTGTTTTCGCTTTCTTGCCTGTTTTTTCGGCTGCGGGGGCGCTTTCTGCTTTTTCTACAGCAACTTCTACGCTGCTAACAGTTTCTGCTGCTGCCTTTTCTACTTTTTCTTTTTTGCCTTTTGTTTTGCTTTCAGTGGCGGGTTGCACATGCTGGCGAATGGCTTCGATAGCGTTGAAGATGCGCATTTCAAAATCAGATAGGCGTTCTTCTACGGCGATGAGGTGAGCTTCGAGGAGCTTTTTGAGCTTTTTGGACATGATTTGGTTGAGTGAGCGTATATAACTATAAATATCGTACAAGGGTTGTTTGCGGGAGGGATAGCAGTGGAAGCCGCGTAGCGGCTGCAACGGATAGCCCGACGGCGCGACCCGTAGAGCCGTAGCATGCTACGGCTCCGTGCGCCTTTGCGCACGGGGGAGCGCCGACCCGCCATAATTACGAATTACGAATTACGAAAACGAAGTTAACGCGAAGCGAATTACGATTGTACTTTGTGTGTATACTTGATTATCAATGTATTATGCGCAAAATGCGCTACGCGGTTGCTGCGCAATCGTCATTCGTCATTAGAGCGTCCAATCCATGAGGCGTTTGAGCCATTTGCGGCTGACTTTGCCGTAGGGGGCGTAGCGAACGGGCTCCTCGATGAGGAAGGAGCGATGGAGGACGGCTTTTTTGTGCGAAAAGAGGTCGAAACTGTGCTTGCCATGATACGCGCCGATGCCGCTTTCACCCACGCCGCCGAAGGGCAATTCGCCATTGGCGATGTGCATGAGGGTATCGTTGATGGTAACGCCGCCTGCGGAGGTTTCTTGCAAAACGCGCTGTATTTTCTGGTCGTTTTTGCTGAACATATACAGGGCGAGGGGCTTGGGGCGTTGCTTGATGAAGTCGATGGCTTCGCGTATGTCCTCGTATTCGACGATGGGCAGCAGCGGACCGAAGATTTCTTCTTGCATGAGCGGGCTGTTTAGGTCGACATTATCCAAGAGCGTAGGCGCGATGAATTTGTCTTTTGCATCGACTTGCCCACCGTGCAGGATATTGCCGCCGCTCATATAAGAGGCGAGGCGCTGCAGATGTCGCTCGTTGATGATGCGCCCGAAGGAGGAGGAGCTTTGCGGATTTTCGCCGTAAAACTGCGTGATATAGGCTTTTATTTTTTCGACGAGCTGTGCTTTTATGCGCTTATCGACCAGCAAATAATCGGGCGCTATGCAGGTTTGCCCAGCGTTGACGAATTTGCCCCAAACCAACCTTTTGGCGGTATAATTTAGATGCGTGTCATTGTCTACGATACAGGGGCTTTTGCCGCCGAGTTCGAGGGTAACGGGGGTGAGATTTTTGGCAGCGGCTTGATAAATAATTTTTCCGACGCTGGTGCCGCCTGTGAAAAATATATAATCAAATTTTTGCTCCAGCAAAGCCTGCGTTTCCGCAATGCCACCTTCTACGATATGCAAATAATGCGCTTCAAAATGCTCGTTGATGATTTTGGCGCAAATTTTTGAGGTAGCGGGCGCGAGTTCCGAAGGTTTGGCGATGACCGTATTGCCTGCGGCGATAGCGCCAACGATGGGCGCAAAAAGCAATTGGAAAGGGTAGTTCCAAGGCGCAATTACGAAAACATTGCCGTAGGGCTCTGCCTGCACGTAGCTGCTTGCTTTGAAGTGAAAGAGCGGCGTGCCGACGCTTTCGGGGCGCGCCCACTTGTCCAATTTCGCAATCGCTTTATCCAAATCCTTGCGAACAAAACCAACTTCCGTCGCATAAGCCTCAAATTCGTGCTTGTGCAAATCCGCAAACAAAGCCTGAATTATATCATCTTCGTATTGCTCTATCAATTCGCGCAATCGCTGCAATTGACGCTTTCTAAATTCTAATTTCTTCGTCGCATTCGTAGAAAAATAACGACGCTGACGCTCCACTAATTCTTGCGCCTCTGCGAAAGAAAATACCGAAGATGGGGTGAGTACTGTTTCCATGAATGACGAATGACGAATGACGAATGACGAATGACGAATTTTTTAGCTTTTATGCTTTCGCATTTGTAAAATTACAAACATTATTTAGATGTAGTAGATATTTTTATCTAAATCTACGAAATTACAAATACACAAATGAAAATATAGACTAAAACTATCCAACATCAAGTGCAAAATTCGTAATTCGTCATTCGTAATTCGTAATTCGTAACTAAAATCCGTATGCCTCACATTCTGGAGTCCATTCGTTGGGGGCGGGCGTAAAATTGACTTTTATATTTCTGTACTCATATTTTTCGTACAACCCTTTATCGTCGTAAAGCAGTTGCACGCGCGGCAGAAACAATTTTTTATCTACATAAAACACTACTTGTTTGGCGTAACTCGAAGGGATTTGCAAAACCGTACCCGCACGCACCTTGCCATAAGGTAGATTATTGCGCTCTTTCGTCAGATATTCGGGTATGCCCAAATCTAAGCACAATTTTTCCAACTCTATATCAGCAGGCACTTTGTAGTCGATAAATTTGAAATCTTTATGCTCCATATTGAGTTTGTAGCAGTCATGCCCCTCAAATTTTACATCGCCCGTATAGGTGAAAAATTCTTCAATTTTTCGACCCCCTTTTACAATTTTTGCCTCTGTTTCTTTCAGCAATTTGCCCGTAAATGCAAAACCCGCCGTCGTCAAAAGATGATGATTATCTTCGCGGACACGAGAATTATAGATGCTAAAACTTACATTTGTCCAAGGAAAGCCGTTCGGATTGATAAAAACTTTATCATCATTCCAGCCCTTCACATACAATAATTCTACCCCATCTTTTTCATCTTTTCCATAGATTTTTCGGGGCGAATCGTGAATTTTAAAATACATGTCGCGCTCAAAATACTTATCTCCAAATCGCTCTTTGGAATACATCTGATACGCATAATGTTTGGCGCTACCAAACGCGGCGTACATCTTATCTAAAATCATACGCACGCTCACGCTTTGCGCCTGCACCCGAGTTTGCAGACACAAAGCAGCCATAAAACAGGCTAAATAAATAAACTTGGACATACCGTTAAATGATTGGTTTTGGTTGATTTGGAGTTGGTGAATAGAAACGAGCAATTATACACAAATATCGCTACATTTTCAGCGCTTCGAGGAAAGTTTGCGCCGCTTATCTTGGTGTTTATTTTTTTTGGGCGAGCCGCTTCGCAGGCGTTCCGCCTGCTCGCGTCGGGCTATCCGCTACATCAGCGCCTATGGCGCTGGTTCCGCTCCTATCCCTCTCGCAGTCCGTCAGCCTATCAGCCTGCCAATACAAAAAAGCCGACCGTCGTAAAACAGTCGGCTCTATTGGTATCGCCCTAAAAACGCAGCCCCCGCAAAATAGTTAGGCTGTGCGGCTTATTTTTTGTCGATGATTTCTATTTGCGGCGCTTGCGCCGTGAATTGCGGTGGTTTTTCGTTGGCAAGGTCGTAGAAAGCAAAATGTACTTCCGTCCCTTCGCAACGCAAATCAATGTATCTATTGCCGTCTATCCATGCAAAACGGTCGCAACCATTATAAGGCGGCAGCTTAAACGCAGGCGGTCCGTACCAGCCCGTAAAGACTTCCACGATGCCCGACATATCGCCCGCTGTGCCTTTGCTGCCTTTCTGCGAACCAAGTTTGCCGACCAACATCGTTAGCACGCTTTGCTTGTAGCGGGCTTCCATATATACGTCGAGTTTTGCCGCCTTTTTGCCATTGAGCGGCATCTGATACACGTAAAAGGTTTTCCGCTTGCTCACCTGCACAGGGCGCAATACTTTCTTGGTAACCATATCGCGGGTGTGTGCTTCTACGGCTTTTTCATTTGCCCCAAGCTGATAGCCCGCTATCAAAAAAAGCTGCTTTTTGCCGCTTTTTACCTGCTCTAAGACCTTGTTGTCGATATCGAGCTGCAGTTTTTCCTCTGCCGTTAGCTCTTTGGCAGGAGTCGGTGGCGGTGTGGGGTCTTTGGGCGCGTCTTGTTTACAGCCCACTGCGAGCAAGCCAAGCGCGAAAAAACAGAACAAAAGCATTTTCATTTGCATCATAGCCAAAGCATTTTAAAAGTGAAAAAGTGAAATTATAACATTGCGCAAAAGCAAAAGTAAGAAAAGGGGCGAATTATTGTATGCTTGTCCAATTTTTTTCTTTATACTCATCGCCTAAGCCCAACCCCTTAAAATTCTTAAATAAACCCAATTTGCATTTGGGCATAAACTTTGCTATCTTTGTCCTCCGAAATCATTATACCTACATTTTTTTGAGAAACTTATGAAGCAAGCTATCCTTTTCTCGCTCGCTATTTTTGTCGCCCACTGGCTGCAAGCGCAATCTGCTATCAGCTTCGACATTTCGTACTCGGCGCAAGGCAATTGCGCAGATGCCGCTACGAAGACCGCCCCCGCGATGGACTTGTATCTTTATCCCCTCGATAAAGAAAACGGCATCACGCCCCTATATGCCAAAGACGGCAAGCACGGCAGCGTGAAAGCAGGGCGCTACTTGGTTAGCCGCTCGCCGCTCGACCACCCCGACGATTTGCAATTTTACCGCGACTGGTACTCTGGCAAAAATGATATCGCCAACCCCGATACAGACCGCCGCACCGTCAATAAAAAGGTCATCTACGTCGGCAAAGACCTCAAACAGCAGACCTTTGCCTATCATTACCACAATTATTGCGGCTTCCAGATAGACCCCAGCGCCGCCCCCGTCTCCGCCGATAATGGCAAAAAGCCCAAATAAATAAGGCTTTTTTTCTTTTAGTATTTTTTATAGGCATCAGCCCCGTATAGCTCCTAAGAGCTATACGGGGCTGCGCTACGCTACGCAGCTCGCTGTTCGCTCGGCTGCTTCGGCGCGTACAAAAGGCAGCCCTTGTGGCTGCCCTTTGTACGCGCCTCGCATCTGGCGCTAAAGCGCCACTGCTCCGCATCGCTATGCCATAAACTTAATCCCAAAAATCAGACTTCGCGTTGGGGACGCTGCCCCAACGCTATTTATTCAAAAAAAACGCTGCTTTATTAGACGGACAAGGTTACAAAAAACTTAGTACCTTTGCGCCAAAATTTGCGTGAGGGATAGTAGCGCCGCAATTCATTGCGGCGCGAATAGCCCGACCCCGCGACCCGTAGGGGCAGCCCTTGTGGCTGCCCTCGCCGCGCGCTTTGCGCGGCGAAGGGAGCGGGGGCACGCCCAAGAATTACGAATGACGAATGACGAATTAGGATGGTACTTTGTATAATATACACTTGACTATCAATAATTTATATATCGCGCTCGTAATTCTATAATTCGTAATTCGCAATTCACTATGGAACTATCTACAAGATACGATGCCCAAGAGGCAGAAAAACGCTGGTATCAGCATTGGTTGGATAAAAAATACTTCCGCTCTACGCCCGACGAGCGCGAACCTTATACCATCGTCATACCTCCGCCCAATGTAACGGGGCAGCTACACATGGGGCATATGCTCAATAATACCATTCAAGACGTTTTAATTAGAAAAGCACGTTTGGAGGGTAAAAATGCCTGCTGGGTGCCAGGTACAGACCACGCAAGCATAGCCACAGAGGCGAAAGTGGTCGCCATGCTCAAAGAAAAAGGTATCAAAAAATCGGACATTTCGAGAGCCGAATTTTTGCGCCATGCTTTTGAGTGGAAAGAGAAATATGGCGGTATCATTTTGCGGCAATTGCAGCTTTTGGGCGCTTCTTGCGATTGGGATAGGACGCGTTTCACGATGGAAGATAAGCTATCGCGTGCCGTGCAATGGTCGTTTGTAGACTTGTTTGAAAAGGGCTACATTTATCGGGGCTTGCGTATGACGAACTGGGACCCGCAGGCGCTGACGGCGCTTTCCAACGAGGAAGTAATTTTCGCGGAGGAGCAATCGCAGTTGTATTATATAAAATACTATTTGGCGGAGCGTTCGGATAGTTATATCACGATAGCGACGACCCGCCCCGAAACGATTTTGGCGGACGTAGCCATAGCCGTGCACCCCGACGACGAGCGCCACCGCGATAAAATTGGCAAATTTGCCTACGTGCCCATGATTGGGCGCAAAATACCCATCATTGCCGATACCTATGTAAAAATGGATTTCGGCACGGGCGCTTTGAAAATCACCCCCGCACACGATGCCAACGACTACGAAGTAGGGCAGCGGCATGGCTTGGAAGTTATAGATATTTTTAATGCGGATGGCACGCTAAACAAGGCGGCGAAGTTTTACGTGGGGCAAGACCGTTTTTGGGTACGCAAGCAGATAGCCAAAGACTTGCAAGCGCAGGAGCATATCGAAAAAATTGAGCAGTACACCAACTCCGTCGGGCGCAGCGAGCGCACGAAAGCCGTCATAGAGCCGCGTCTGACGCAACAATGGTTTGTGCGCATGAAGGATTTTTGCCGCGACGCTTTGGCGGCGGTAGAAACGGGCGCGGTGCATTTCTTGCCCGAACATTTTGTAAATATGTATCGCACTTGGTTGCAAGAGGACAATGTGCGCGACTGGTGCATCTCTCGGCAGCTTTGGTGGGGGCAGCAGATACCTGTATTTTATGCGCCCGATGGGAGCTTTCAGGCAGCGCAGACGGCGGAAGCCGCAGCCCAACTTTGGGGCGGCAAATGGCAGCCTTCGGACTTGAAGCAGGACGAAGATGTTATGGATACTTGGTTTTCTTCTTGGCTCTGGGCGATGTCGGTTTTTGATGCCTTCGAGCCTGAGGGGGATTTGACGGAGTTCCGCTACTATTATCCGACCAATGTACTCGTAACGGGCTGGGATATTATGTTCTTTTGGGTAGCACGTATGATAATGGCGGGCAACCAATGGGGCGCAAAACTGCTGGGCGAAGAATTGGCAGCCAAAAAGGGCATAGTACCCTTCCGCGACGTATATTTTACGGGTATGGTGCGCGATAAGAAGCGGCGCAAAATGTCCAAGCAATTGGGCAACTCGCCCGATGCTATAGATTTGATACAGAAGTACAGCGCCGACGGCGTGCGCTTCGGTATGCTTTCTTGCTCTTCTGTGGGCAACGATGTCGTTTTTGATGCGCCCGAAAACAGCTTAGACAGCAAGCTATGCGAAACGGGGCGCAATTTCACCAATAAGCTCTGGAATGCGCTACGGCTCATCAAAGGCTGGGAAATCAGCACAGAAGCCGCCGACCCTGCCACTGCCCAAATAAACGCCCTCGCCATCAGTTGGCTGCGGCAGAAAACCGCCCAAATCACAGAGCAGGTAAACGACAGTATGCGTACCTATCGGCTTTCAGAAGCCATGATGACGCTCTATAACTTCATTTGGGACGATTTCTGCTCTTGGTACTTAGAAATCATCAAACCCGCCTACCAAAGCCCCATCGATGCGGCAACGCTCTCCGCCACCATCGAGGTTTTCGAGCAGTTGATGACGCTTTTGCACCCCTTTATGCCCTTCGTTACGGAGGAAATCTGGTCAAATCTACGCCCGCGCCAAGAGGGGGAAGACTGCGTAGTCAGCCACTGGCAACAGGCAGGGGCTTACGATGCCGATTTTCTCGCCCGCGTGGAGCGTATGAAACAAATCGTCGCAAGCGTGCGCGACCTGCGTGCGGCTCGCGGTTTAAGCCCGAAAATCGCCCTGCCCCTCACGGCAAAAGATACCGCCGAATGGCATACTTTCGCATCAACTTCGGGCATCGTCGCCTGTTTGCAAAAGATGGCAAACGTCGACCAAATAGCCGTTAGCAGCGAAGAGCCTAAGGATAGCGCCAGCATACTCGCATCAACTCTACAGCTATTTTTGCACCTGCCCGCGCAGACCATCGACAAAGAAGCCGAGCGCGCCAAACTGCAAAAAGAAATAGACCATGCCCGCTCTTTTATCGAAAAATTGGAAGCCAAACTATCCAACGAACGCTTTGTACAAAGCGCAAAGGCGGAAATTATCGCGCTGGAGCAGCAAAAATTAGCCGATAATCGTACCCGCCTGCGCCTGCTCGTAGATAGCTTGGACAAATTGTAAACGCAGCGCGTAGCCATCTCCACCAATTTTATAGTACTTGCTACCATTGCCGCCTTGCGGCGGCAATGGTAGCTATACATTTTGCCGATATGAGCCAATGGACAGCCATAGAACGCCCCACCTATCGCATTGCTTACCCTGCTGATTGGACGTTTTACGAGGGTAAGCAAATGAGTCTGGAGTTTATATTGCTCTCGCCCGACGAAGAAGCAGCGCCACAAAGCGAAGAAGAAGAAGCATTTAAGGCGAATATAACCCTGCTTTTGCAGCAACTGCCCGCCGAAATGCCGATGACGCTCGACCAGTACGCCGCTTTGAGCGAACAGCAGATATTGGCGCGCTACGATAACCCGAACCAGCGCATTTTGCACCGTCGACGGCGCAGTCAACATGGCTTGGAATATCATTGGCTCGTATATGCGGGCGATGCGGGCGACGAATTAGCCTTCGAGCAGACTTATTTTGTCAAGGGGCAGCAGGCTTATGTGTTGACGCTCGCCTGCACGCAAAAGGAATATCCCCGCTATGAGCTTATCACGGCGGAGATATTTGAGCAGTTTGAACTGATGGGGTAGGGGCTTAGTTTTTTTTCTTTTCTTTCAGGATACGGTCTATGCTGATGGCGGCAGCGAGCGCAAAAACGCGCATATGCGTCAACTGCTGCCCCGTTTCGCTGATGCTGACCACGTATTTATCGGCGGAGGTAAAAAATTCCTTTGCCAAGCCTGCCCATTTTTTGCTGATAGTCGCCAAATTGCCTTCTCTGTGGTGCTTGATTTCGAAACTCCATGCAGCCCAGTCGCCTGTAACAGTGGCGAGCGGCTTTTTTTGCGCATCTTGTAGCTCAAATTCGGATTTGAAGAAGGTAAAATTTTGCTTTATATACCCAAGCACGCCGCGATTGGGGAGGCTTATTTCGATGGTCGTGAAAAACCAAGTCCACACCCTCCGAATGCTGGCGATGATATAGCCTTGTGCATCGACAATTTCAAAGCGGTATTTGGTGAAGGGAGAAAAGAAGCTGATAAATTTTTCCCAGCCCGATGCATACGTAGGGTACTGCACTTTTCCGATTTCTACGCCCGCTTCGTTGTAAATTTTAAAGGAGTCGGTAAGCTTAAAAAATGAGACATTTTCGTCGATAAGGTAGTTGTTTTCTTGCAAAAAAGGGCTGCTCATGGTTTGGGATTAAGATAGGTTTGTAGAAAAAAGCCCGCGCCCCGCGCCCCTTTGGCGCGTGGGCAAGCCCGCGTGAGGGATTGTAGAGCCGTAGCATGCTACGGCTCAAAAGCCCGACCGCAGCCCCGTAAGCCGTAGCATGCTACGGCTCTACAGGGGCTGCGGGCACGCCCAAATGAAAAAGCCCCAAATTTACTTCTTCAGCACGTTGGCGGGGGCTTTGAGCTTGACGGTTTCGAGCTTTGCGTCCTCGTAAAAATCGGGTGGGAAGCCGTTGAGTTGCCGCCAAAGTTCGTACCATAAGGGCACATCGTTCAACATGATGATGCCCTCCGCCGCCGAGCCGACGCGTAGCGCCTCTGGCCAAGGCTTTTCTTCGGGGTCGGGCGAAACTAAGATGCGATACAGACCGTTTTCCGAAGCCATATTGTCTATCGCCATGATGCGCCCGCCGAAAGTGCCGAAAGACTGCCCCTCCCAGCCCGAAAAAACGAAGGCTGGCCAGCCGTCGAAGATGAAACGCACGCGCTGATTGGGCTCGATGAGCGGGTAATCCATCGGGCGTATGTACATCTCTACGGCGATGTCGCCAAAGTCCGCAGGCATGATGGCTACTAACTCTTCATTCTCTTTCACGACCTCGCCCAAGCCCTTTTTTAGGACTTTCGTTATATAACAGTCCTGCGGCGCGAGCACATAATAAAATTTGGCGCGCGCATCGTAATTGCTGTACTGGCTCTCCAATTTTGCCACGCTGCCTTCAGCGTCAAATTGCGCCGAGAGGGTGCTAAAACGGTCGCTTTCTGCCTTAGAAATTTTATCGGTATACTCCGCCACCACGCCGTTGAGGTCTATCAACGCGTTGAGCAAATCGGCGCGGGTAGAGGCGAGTTTATTCTCGTAACTATTGCGTTTTGCCTGCGTTTCCTGCATTTTTCGCCGCTTTTCCTCCAAATCGCTGAGCGATTTTATGCTTTTTTGATAGAGGGTATCGGTGCGGCGGTACTGGAATTCGGCGATTTCGTAGTCCAATTTTGCCGCCACCCAATCCATGCTATCGGAATTTATTTTTAATTGATATTGGCGTATTTTGTTCTGCGTTTGCGTTAGTTTCAGGTCGCGCGACTGCTTTAACGCCGCGATTTGCTGCTCCAGCGCCTGCGTTTTTCCCTGATAAGAGCCGATAGAGGAGCGTTTGGCATCGACCTGCTCACGGGTGCGCTCCAGCAAATTCGGGTCGAAATAATCCGCCTTCACCTCCGACAAAAATGCGATAGTATCGCCCTTTTTCACGAGTTGCCCCTCTCTGATGTACCATTTTTCTATGCGTCCGCTGATGGTCGAATAGATGCTTTGTGGGCGATGGTCGGGCGAAAGCGTCGTTAATTTGCCCTTTGAGCGCACATTTTGCGTCCAAGGCAAAAACAAAATAAAGACACCCAGCAGCAAAAAGCCTACGAGCCAGCGCGCCATGCTCCGACCCGTGTATTTGCTACAGTATTGGTACGAAGTATAGGCGGCAAAATGGCGCGTAGAGATAGGTTTTTCTGATATATTCAGCATAGAGTTACGAGTTACGAGTTACGAGTTACGAGTTACGAGTTACGAATTACGAATTACGAGCATGGCAAGCGTAGCGAGCCATCAATTACGAATTTTGCGCATAAGCCATTGATAACTAAGCACTTACACAAAGCACATAATCGTAATTCGTAACTCGTAATTCGTAATTATGGCGTGCCCCTGCTCCCCGCGCCGAAAATCGGCGCTTAAAGGTCGCAGGGTCGGGCTATCCGTTGCAGCCGCTCTGCGGCTTCCACTGCTATCCCTCACGCAAAAAAACATTAAAGCATTTAATCAACAATGGAGTTAGAAGCTATGAATACTTGCTACCACTGCCGCCGTGAGGCGGCATAGTACCTACGACACAAAGCACAACCCTCCTTTAATAGTCCTCAAAAAGCTCCCTACAGTAGGGCTGCTGCTCCAGTTCTTGAAAATTGCCCGAGAAGATAATCCCGCCCTCGCGCATGACGATGATTTTATCGCAGCGCCGCGCGAAGGCAGCATTGTAGGTAGCCGCAAAGAGTGTCCAAGGCCCGCGCAGCATCACCCGCATAATGTTCTCTCGTTCCTTATCCGTCAGACCCGACAGCAGCGACTCGGTAGCTACGAGCTTGGGCGTATCTACGATGCAGCGCGCCAAAATTATCCGCTTAATGATGCTCTGCGGTATGCCCGCCCCGTCGCTTGGTATTATCGTATCCAAGCCCTGCGGCAGGCTTTGTATGTAGGGCAGCAGGTCGATTTTTTTGCAGGTGTCGATAATGTCATTCATCGTTACGTTTGCCCTGCCCATCGTGATATTCTTCTCCAGCGTAGAGTTAAACAGCGCTTCCTCCGTAACATAGTCGCCCATAAAAGAGCGCAGGGAAGCGATATTGATATTTTTGCGCGGGATTTGATTGTAGCAAAGCACCCCCGTAAAATTTTCGTACAAACCTATCAGTATCTTTATGAGGCTACTTTTTCCAGAGCCGCCCCAACCGACTATAGCGACCTTTTCGCCCGCTCGTATGTCCATGCAGATATTTTTTAGTATCGGCAAGGAGCCACCTACGGGCGTATAAGATAGGTTTTCCAATTTTACTTCGATGCCCTTATGCTGCTCGGCAAGCGTGCGGAAATCCAAACCCTCTTCGCTCTCCAGCTCCAAATCCGTAACGCTGCCGATTTTTTCGACGCTCGTAAGCACATCGAATATCGTTTCCATCGAGGTAATGATTTTCTCCAGCGAATTGAGTACCATGATAATCATGATTTCCGCCGCCACAAATTGCCCGATATTGATTTCGTTGTTGATGACCAACAAACCCCCAATAAGCAAGAGCGAGACCGTACCGATGGTCTTCATAACGACCACCGCTATCATCTGCCAACGTAGGGTCGAAAAATGCTTGCGCCGATACTCCAGATACCCATCTACGAGCCTATCCGTCTTTTCTAAAGGGAAATCCGTATAGCCCACCAGCTTAAAAGAATTCATCGTTCTGCCCAATTCCTCCAACCAATAGGCAACCTTATATTTGTATTTCGATTCTGTCAAACTCGACTTTAGCCCCCTTTCGCCTGTGAGCCATATCACCAGCCCCAAGAGCAAAATCATCAGCACCCCGAAAGCCACAAAAAACGGATGATACAGCGCCAGCAAGACCAAACCAAAAAAAACCTGCAAGCTCGCCTCCGACAAGTCCGTTACGATTTTCGGCAACCCCTTTTGCACGCCCAAAGTATCAAAAAAGCGATTGGCTAATTCGGGCGCATATTCATCCGTGATGGTCTCTACGCGCAGGCGCGGTATACGATAGGTAAACTCAAACGCCGAGCGCGTAAAGATGCGTTGTTGCAAAAGCTCGGTGATACCGAATTGCATAATTTTCATAAATCCGATAATCGCCGTCGCTGCCGCTATAATGAAGGTCAGCACTATCCAAGATGTCGATGTTTGCCCCATCGCAATCAGGTTGATAATAGCCTGCACCCCCAAAGGTATACTTAGACCTATCAAACCCGCAAAAACGGAATACATAAACACATAGATAATATCCTGCTTATCTAAGCTCAATAGTCGCACAAACCGCCTAAACGGACGGTTTAAAAGTTGGTTTTTTCCTTGTTTAGTTTCAGCCATTGTATATAGTTAGTCTTCCTAAGAGGTTTCTTGGTAGGCTTTGCGTGGCACGAGATTGAGCAAGCGAAACATTTCGCGGTCTTGGTTCTCGTCGGGATTGGGGGTTGTGAGCAATTTCTCGCCCGCGAAAATAGAGCTTGCGCCTGCAAGGAAACAAAGAGCCTGCTCTGCCGTCGTCATCGCATCTCTGCCCGCCGATAAACGCACCTGCGAAAGGGGCATCAGTATACGCGCCGTCGCTATCATACGCAGCATATCCCAAATTTCTACCCTTTTTTGCTCCTCCAAGGGGGTGCCCGATACGGCTACCAACGCATTCACGGGTACGGATTCGGGGTGTTTGGGTAGGGTGGCGAGGGTGTGCAGCATCTCGATGCGGTCTTCGTCCGTTTCGCCCATGCCGATAATACCGCCACTACAGACCGTTAAGCCCGATTGGCGCACGTTTTCGAGCGTATCCAAGCGGTCTTTGTAGGTGCGGGTCGTGATGATTTGGTCGTAGTAGCTTTCTGAGGTATCTATATTGTGATTGTAGGCATACAAACCCGCCTCTTTGAGCTTGCGCGCCTGCTCTTGAGTGAGCATTCCGAGCGTGCAACAGACCTCCATACCCAATTCGCGCACGCCTTTCACCATCTCCAGCACGCGGTCAAATTGGCTGTTATCTTTTACATTTCGCCAAGCTGCGCCCATACAAAAGCGCGTAGAACCATTTTGCGCGGCTATGCTCGCTTTCGTCATTACCTCCTCATGCGATAGCAAAGAATGCGCATCTACCTCCGTATGATAGCGTGCCGCTTGCGGACAATAGGCGCAGTCTTCGGGGCAACCGCCCGTTTTTATAGACAAAAGCGTACAAACCTGCACTTCCTGTGGGTTGTGGTGCTGTCTGTGCACGCCTGCCGCCTGATAAATAAGCTCAAATATAGGTTGGTGGTAAATCTGGCTGACTTCTTCCCGTATCCAGTCGTAGCGTACTTGCATGGTGGCGCTTTATATGGTTCTGCTTAAATTTCGTTCAAATCGAGTGCGAAAATACACTTTTTCCGATAAAATGCAAGCTGTTTTTTTCCAGTTTGCCAAACAAGAAGAAGCCCGAAAGGTTTACAAGCGCTGCAACCTTTCGGGCTTCAAAGATATATTGAGCCTTATATTTTTTGGGCGTGCCCCTTCGGCGCTATGCGCCTTCGGGTCGGGCTATCCGCTGCATCATGCGCCTGTCGGCGCATGGTTCCGCTCCTATCCCTCACGCTTCGCGCTTGTACAGCCCTTGCATACAAGGGCTCTACTTCGCGCAGCGCCCGCGAGCGACTGTAAGCAGATGCTGTAGGCAAGACTCAAATTGTCGGTTTTCACTATCTTCCAGCGCGGGCGAAAAAGCATTTTCTAAGACGAAAAACATATTTTCTTCCTCATTGGAGCTGATCATAAAATTCATCTCTGCTCCATCGGCACAGAAAATTTTTACATTTTTGGCTTTCACTCCAGCGACGCAGGCAGGCAAGCCAGACCAATTTTCATCGACCTCGTAGCGCATTTCCTTCGGCAAAGGGTCGCTACCATTTACCATATTTGCGATGCTGCCCAAATCCGCCGTACTTTTTGTAAAGACCGTTTGCAGCTCTTGAGCGCTAAGCGCCCGATTAAAAAAGGCTAATTTTTGCACACTGCCCAAAAAGACATTGCCATTGGAGCGGTTCGCAAAAAACAACTGCGCTTTCTCTGTCTTGCCCTCTGTGCCCCTTATCTTAAAATCGCGCAAATTCGCTACCTTTAGTGCCTTGCCGTTGAGATAAACCTGCAAGGCTTTTTGCGATTGGTTAAACGACATCGCGATATGCGCCCAAGAATCTACGGGTATCTTGGTATTTTCAAAATTGTAATTGTAGCCGCTAACATACTGCTCATAAAAATGATCGAGCTGTAGCTACAGTTGCCCCTCCAGCGTGCGATACAAGGCGATAACATAACCGTCGCCCCCATTTATGCGCATCAGACAGCGCCCCCATGAGCCTTCGTCATCATTACCGAAGCGATAATTGGCACTCAGGCTAAAGTCGCCCTTGCCTTCAGTGAGCGGAATATAAATGCTCTCGTCGCCCGAATAATTGTAATAGTCCTTATAGCTGCCATTGCAATACAAAGCGCCCTCTTTTAAGCTAAAGGGCGCAGCAAGTTTTAGCGGTAGTTCGCCGCCGCCGAAAGCATTCACCGTGTTTTTCTCAAATGGATAAAAGGCGCTCAGACCACTCACCCCAAGCAGATTTTTATCCAACTTGTCGCTTTTACCAAACTTATCCTCCTCGACCAATTTTTGCAGGCTGCCCAAGTCTTTAGCCAAAAAATTAAAGACCGTTTGCAAATTGTTGTGTTCGAGCGGCGCATTAAAGGCGCAAATCCGCTCTACGCTGCCATTGAGTACCGCCCCACGCCGCGCATTGGTAAAGTCAAAAACCGCAGTAGCAAAATCAGGCGCTAAGCCTTTTACATCTTGCGGCTTTAGTCCTACCCCATTGACGAAAAGCTGAATTTGCTCGCTCTTTGGCTCATAAACTAAGACGATATGCGCCCAAGTTTCGGGCGGTATACGGACATTCGGGTATTGTGCATTGCGCTCCGTCGTGCTTGCATCGCTTTCTTTGGCGTATTTTTCGTATTCCAGCATCAAGCCGCCCTCTGCCAGTCGGTTGAGATATAGGTAAGTTTTGCCGCCCTCGAGCTTAAAAAAGGGCTTAATCTGCGCTCTTCTGCCTCCTTATTGAGGCGGAAAGCAAAACCAATCGTAAAACCTTTTTGGGCATCTAATCGCTGATAAAAAGCGCTGGGGCGATTGTTGTACCAGTCCTCGTAGCTGCCGTTGGCGTGTAGCTTGCCGCCGCTGATGGAGTAAGGCGCTTTTATTTCTAAGGGATAAGCACCGTCTGTGGCAAGATTTGCCGCCGAACCATCAAATTCATAATAAGCAACCAGGGCGGGGAGCTTCGTGATGTCGCTATTTTTCGTGCGCAAAAACGGGGCTTCTTCGCCGCCTTGCGCGCGCAGCTGCAGTTGCGGCGTATATGCCAGCGCCGCAAAAAATGCCAAATAGCCCGCCGTCGTCAGCAGGCAGGAAGCCAAAAATGTAGGTAATCGCATAAGTGTAGATTTTTTATTTTTTTGGGCGTGCCCCTGCGGCGGCAAAGCCGCCTTAGGGTCGGGCTATTCATTGCGAGCCGTAGCCACGGCGTGCTTACCACGGCGTGCCTTCGGCACTTGTGGGCACTTGTGGTTGCTACGGCTCTACATTGCTATCCCTCACGCAGCAAACTGCCTGCGCTTAAAAAACGAACCAGCCAAAGCCCGAGAGGCTTTATTTCTTGTACAAAACGGCTTTTTGCAGCATCATCGTCGGAAAAGCCGAAAAGGAATTTTCCGTTTTCGGATTTATGGGCTTTTGCGGCTGTACCGTCAATTCCTGCACAATATGGTCGCCCTTGTGCTCTATACGCACCTGAAAATTTTGCTCCCCAAAGCTATAGCTTTCGTAAAAAACATTATCGAAATAGCTGCTGGATATAAATAGTCCGTTATTTTCATCGACCCAATACATACCCGCCGCTAAGGAGTCGGGTTTTACGAGCGCATAATCCTTCACGCTCGTACCGCGCTGCGGGTCTTTGTAGGTCATGCGCCATGTAAGCCGTTTTGCATCGCCGTCGATAGGGGCGATTTCCAACATTACAGACACTGTAGTGGGGCTGTCGGGCTTGCCCACAAAAAACATATGCAGTTCGCCCTCATAAGTGCCTGCCCATTCTGCGGGCTGCAATTTTTTGAGGACGGGTTTGCTCGGCGCAGGCGTAGGCGGCACAGGCGCAGGCTGCACACAGGCAGCCAAAAACATAAAAGCAGCAGAAAAAGCAGCTAAAAAACGCATGAGAGTTACGAGTTACAAGTTACGAGTTACGAGAACGCTACAAAGATAGGCAAAAATTTGAATGTCCGCCGCGTGAGGGATAGTAGGGGCGCATCAACATTCGCCCTTTGGGGCGATGGTGATATGCCCCGCATAGCCCGACCGCCGCCCCTTTTTGCACGCCGCTTTGCGGCGTGTGCCCGCGCGCTTTTCAGCGCGGGCAGGGCGGCGGGCACGCCAAAAAAAACAGGCTGCATCGCAAGGAAAAAGAATTATCTTTGCGCA
Source organism: uncultured Saprospiraceae bacterium (assembly GCA_964467315.1). Classification (GTDB taxonomy): domain Bacteria; phylum Bacteroidota; class Bacteroidia; order Chitinophagales; family Saprospiraceae; genus JAAFIM01. Next base: position 43,102 of record CAYXSA010000020.1, read on the forward strand.
AAATTAGCGAACATGGATACCAGATTGGAGGCTTTTGCGCGGCTTTTGCGCATTATGGACGAGCTAAGGGCGCAATGCACTTGGGACAAAAAGCAGACCCTGCAAAGCCTGCGTCAGCTCACGATTGAGGAAGTTTATGAAATATCGGACGCGATTTTGACGAACGATATGCAGGAGCTAAAAGGCGAATTGGGCGATGTAATGTTGCATTTGGTTTTTTATGCAAAGATAGCCAGCGAGCAAGGATTTTTCGATATCGAGGGCGTATTGACGCAGGTTTGCGATAAGCTCGTGCGCCGACACCCGCACATCTACGGCGACGTAAAAGCCGAAGACGAGCAGACCGTAAAACGCAACTGGGAGCAGATAAAACAGCAAGAAGAGGGCAGAAAATCCGTCTTACAAGGGGTGCCCCGCTCTCTGCCTGCCATCGTGAAAGCCTTCCGCATACAAGAAAAAGCCAAACAAATCGGCTTCGAGTGGGAAACCCCCGAACAGGTTTGGGCAAAGGTCGAAGAAGAAGCCGATGAACTGCAAAGCGCCGTAAAAAGCGAAAACGCCGACGCGATAGAAGACGAATTTGGCGACCTGATGTTTTCGCTTATCAACTATGCCCGCTTTCTGAAACTCGACCCCGAAGCCGCCCTTGAGCGCACCAATCGCAAATTTATTCAACGCTTCCAATATATCGAAACACACGCACCGCGCCCCTTGCAAGACATGAGCTTAGAGGAGATGGACGCACTGTGGAACGAAGCAAAAGGCAGGTAGTAGGTAGTAGGTAAGTAGGTAAGTAGGTAGTAGGTAGTAGGCGCACAAAAAATCTTACTGCTTACTACTTACTACTTACTACTCAAAAAACAACAAAATCCATGATAAAACTCTCCAAGCGCGTAATACAGCTCGATGAATCGGCAACCCTGCGCATGGCGCAACTGGCGCGCAATCTCGCGGCGCAGGGCAATCCCGTTATTAGTTTGACTTTGGGGGAACCTGATTTTGATACGCCCGACTTCATCAAAGAAGCCGCCTATGCGGCACTCAAGGCAGGGCATACCAAGTACACGCCCGTAGCAGGCACACAAAACCTGCGCGAAGCTATCTGCGGGAAGCTACAGCGCGAAAACGGCTTGGCATTCCGTGCGGAAAATATCGTCGTCAGCAATGGGGCAAAGCAGAGCTTCGCCAACCTTTGTCAGGCGCTTTTAGACCCCGATGATATAGCGCTGTTGGTGGCTCCATACTGGGTTTCGTACAAGGAAATCGCCGAATTGGCGGGCGCAAAAACGCAGCTTATCAGCGCGGGCGTAGATAAAAACTACAAAATCAGCGCCGCCGACCTTGCTGCTGCCCTTGCTGCCAATCCGCAGGCGCGTATGCTCGTCTTTTCTTCGCCCTGCAACCCGACGGGAGCGGTCTTTACCCGCGAAGAATTGGCACAGTGGGCGGCGATTTTTCGGCAGTATCCCGATTTAATCATCGTTTGCGACGAAATCTACGAATACATCAATTTCACCCCAGAAGGGCACGTTTCCCTGCTCAATGTCTTGGGCGAGGACGATGCAGACCTGCGCCGCCGCACGGTGCTGATAAACGGCTTTTCTAAAGGCTATGCCATGACGGGCTGGCGCTTGGGCTATATCGCCGCCGATGCCAGTATCGCCAATGCCTGCATAAAAATACAAGGACAATGCACCTCTGGCGCGAATGCCTTCGCACAACAAGCAGCCGTAGTCGCTTTGGAAGGCGGCAAATCCAAGACCCAATACATGACGGACAAATTCCGCGAGCGTAGAGCGCTGATTTTGTCCCTCTTGCAGCCTATAGAAGGTATGCGCTGCAATCAACCCGAAGGCGCTTTTTACGTTTTCCCCGACATATCCGCCCTCTTGGGCAAAAGCCATCAGGGGCAAATCCTGCATACCGCCGAAGATTTTGCTATGCAACTGCTGCTCAAGGCACATGTCGCCAGCGTATCGGGCGAGGGCTTCGGCGCGCCCCGCTGCCTGCGCTTCTCCTACGCCACTAGCGAGGAAAATATACGCCAAGCCGCCGCACGCATCGCCCAATTTGTCGGAGAACTGACCTAACTTCAAACGGATAAGGCACTTATTGGCAGTGCAGACGGCAGCTATTCAAACAAATTCGTAGATACTTGCTACCACTGCCGCCGCAAGGCGGCATGATACCAGCGACGCGAGCCAAAGGCGAGTGGCGCAGCACCTACGACATCACGCACAAAAAATACACCATGAACGCAAAACACATAGCCGTAGCGGGCAATATCGGCGCGGGAAAAACCACGCTTTGCGAGCTGCTGGGCAATCATTTCGGCTGGGAAATCAACTACGAATCCACAGAAGATAATCCGTACTTAGCCGATTTTTACGACGATATGCGCCGCTGGTCGTTCAACCTACAGGTCTACTTCCTCAACAATCGCTATCGCCAAATTCTCGAAATACAAAGCGGCACACCCACCGTCATACAAGACCGTTCCATCTACGAAGACGCGCACATTTTCGCCCCCAATCTACACCAAATGGGCTTGATGGAAGAGCGCGATTTTCGCAATTATTTCGACCTTTTTCAGCTCATGACCAGCCATATACGCCCGCCCGATTTGCTCATTTACCTGCGCGCCGACATCTCCACACTCGTCGACCACATACGCAAGCGCGGGCGTGACTACGAGGCAAACATGAGCCTCAAATACCTCTCGCACCTCAACGAGCGCTACGAAAATTGGATAAACGGCTACCGCGAAGGCAATTTGCTCATTCTCGACGTTAATGCACTCGATTACCGCGACAAAATGAGCGACCGCAATTTCGTCATCGAACAGGTAGATAAGGCATTGAGTGTCAGCGTACTGTAGTTTTTTTTGGGCGTGCCGCCGCGCCACGCCCGCCGCAAAGGGCGGCGGGCGGAGCCGTAGCATGCTACGGCTCTACTGGCGCGCCGTCGGGCTATTCGGGGCAGCCCGTGCTGCCCTTAAGGGCAGACACATGGGTCTGCCCCTACTATCCCTCACGCGAGGGCAGTCAATCGACCTCCATACATTCAGACCCCGCACATGAAAATAAAGCTGCCGAATTTGCTCGCTCTTTGCTGTCTACTCTTGTTTGCCTGCCCTGCGTCGGGGCAGACTTTTTTATTTAATCAGCTATTTCAGCCCAGCATCAGACTAAGCGGCGAATACGCTCCAGCCGACTTGCTGCCAAGCGGAGCGCCTGCCCAGTTGGGTTATGCGCGGGCAAATATGAACCTGATTTTGCCCATATCGAGCAAAATAGGCATAGAAGTCAATTGGCTGGAGGCACTCAAATTGGCGAATAAACTACGCCGCTGGCGTTTGGGCGCTTTGAAGGATTTGGGAGAGGCTGTGCACGTAAAAATGCACCAAGTCTTTTGGAATATCCGCCCCCAATGGGGACTGATGCAGTTTCAGCCCTCGCAGGCAGATAGCTCCAATAGGGTAGCGGCTTTGGGGGGCAATACGCAGTTTTATGGATTGAGTACGGGCATCACGGGCTTGCACAACCTTCGCAGATATAGATTGTTGCTATATCAGTTTAATGTAGGCTTCATCGAAGACGCAGGGGCTTTGCGCCGCTTGCATCCGACGGCGACGGCGCTATTTGGTATTGCGCATCTGCGCCTATTCAATTATTGGTATTATGGCGTATATTTGCAGTACAACAATGGGCGTTTTTTGCCTGCGCCCTTCATCGGGATAGAGTCCAACTTTGCCCGCCGTTGGTGGCTGAATATCACCCTGCCTGTGCAAGTTCGTTTGGGCTGGCAGTTTGCCAAAGGGGCGAGATGGAATTTAACGGCGGGTTTGGTGGGTTGGACGGGTGGTTTTTCCTTTGCTGCGCCTCCGCCTGCTGCCCCCGATGAGTTGGAGCGCAGCTTTTTCACGCTTACGCAACTGCGGCTGAGTACGAGTTTGCAGCTGCGTTTGGGCAAGCAAGTCCGTATGCAATTGGAGGCGGGTTATCTGCCTGTTCGGCGTTTTGGTATCGGAGGCGGGCAGCCCTTCAATCAACAAATAGCGCCTGCGCATACCGCCTATGCGGGATTTTCACTATTTTACGCCTTCAAAAAATCGCTGCTTTCTTCGCTTGTAGATGGGTTGATAGCGTTTTGATATAGTTTATACCTGCAAAGCGCGGCTCTTTGCCGCGCTTTGCGCCGAATTTTTGCGTGAGGGATATGTAGAGCCGTAGCATGCTACGGCTCAAATAGCCCGACCGCCCGACCTTTTAAGCCGCGTAGCGGCGGGGAGGGTGGGCACGCCCCAAAAAAAATAAAAACAGAAATAACAAACGAATGAACTATAAAAACGACACGGAAGCCGTCGATGGGCTGGCGCAGAGTTATCAGAGCCTGCGCCGTGAAATTTCTAAAATCATTGTCGGGCAAGATGAGGTAGTAAAAGCTGTGCTTATCTCGCTTTTTGCCGATGGGCATAGTCTTTTGGTGGGTGTACCTGGGTTGGCAAAAACCCTGCTCGTTAATACGATTTCCGAAGCTTTGGCGCTGGAATTTAAGCGCGTGCAATTCACGCCCGACCTGATGCCTTCGGATATTACGGGTTCGGAGGTGATGGACGAAAATCGCCGTTTTACCTTTGCTAAGGGGCCTCTTTTTGCCAATATCGTATTGGCGGACGAAATCAATCGTACCCCGCCCAAGACCCAAGCCGCGCTGCTGGAGGCGATGCAAGAGCGCTCGATTACCGTTGCGGGGCATTCCTATAAATTGCCGCGCCCCTTTTTGGTTTTGGCTACCCAAAACCCCATTGAGCAGGAGGGCACGTATCCGCTACCCGAAGCGCAGTTAGATCGTTTTATGTTTAATATCTGGCTCGATTATCCGAGCTACGAGGAGGAAGTAAACATCGTAAAACGCACGACTTCGGGGGTAAAAACTAAGGTGGAAGCGGTCTTGAGCGCCGAACAAATTATGTTTTTCCAACAACTTATCCGCAAGATACCTATACCTGACGGGGTGCTGGAGTATGCCGTCAGCCTGACCAACAAGAGCCGCCCCAACACGAAACTCGCTACCGCAAAAATCAATAATTATGTGGCTTGGGGAGCGGGTCCGCGCGCTTCGCAGTTCCTTGTACTCGGCGCAAAATGCCATGCCGCTATCCACAACAAGTACGCCCCCGACCGCGAAGATGTGCAGGCTGTAGCAACCTATGTGCTGCGCCATCGCCTATTTCGCAACTATAAGGCAGAGGCAGAAGGCATCAGCGTAGAGGAGATTATTAAGAGTTTGTTTTAGATTTTAAGGTTTCTACCACTATTTTACCTATCACTGCTTTTTTTCTTTAATGCAAAATGTACCAGAAATCTCCGTGCAAGAATTGCAGGAGTGGATGCGCTCAAAGGAGCCATACCAAATTGTTGATGTGCGAGAAGCACATGAAATCCGCGCGGCAAATATCGGCGGTCTGTATATCCCCCTTGCCGATATACTGAAACGCTACAAGGAAATTAACCCCAATACGCGTACAGTCCTCATTTGTCGCGGCGGCAATCGAAGCGCGATTGCTACGCAGCATTTGCGGGCTATTGGTTACAGAAAGGTGTTTAATTTGCGCGGCGGTATCTTGGCATATGCCCAAGAGGTAGACAAAACGCTGCAGCCTATCTAATTTAAAATTTTTTCATCATGCAGACAGTGCGCGAAATCTCCGTTCAGGAGCTCAAAAAGTGGATAGATTCGGGCGAGGCGTATCAAATCGTAGATGTGCGCGAATTGAATGAGGTGCAGGCTGCCAACTTGGGCGGTCTGCATATTCCTGTGAGCGATATACTCAAGCGGCGGGCGGAAATCAACCCCGATATGCGCACGGCGCTACTTTGTCGTAGCGGCAGACGCAGCGAAATGGCAGCCTACCAGTTGCAAGCTATAGGCTATACCAATCTATTTAATGTGCGTGGCGGCATCGTCGCATACGCCCGCGAGATAGATAATTCGCTGCGTCCTATCTAAAAAAATTGCTCAAAGGCTTGCATTTTGAGCAGTTTTTGCATATTTTCACCGCCGAACCTATTGCATTCTCTCATCTCAAAAAATACAGCCATGACACAGGAAAAACAATCTCCGCTGGCAGCTAATGGGCTTTTGCTCGTAGCGCTTTTTTGCGTAGCCTTGAGCTTTTGGGCTTTCAAACCCGCTGCGCGTGAGCAGGGCAAGACGATATTTATGCAATTTACGACGATGGAGTCGATAATACCAGGCGGAACGGGGCGCTCGCGTTTGTTTGTAACCGAATCAAACGGCTTGCAGCAAGAGTTTACGATGGAAAACCTCTATAGCATGGTCGGTATCAATCTGAAAAACATACAATTCAACGAAAAATTGATTGTCGAAAAGCTTAATGCCTACGCCAACGAAGGCTGGCAGGTCGTCAGCGTTACCACAGGCGTACAAAGCCCCAGCGAAGGCACGGCGCAAGGCATATTTTTGACCCGCTACCTATTGAGCAAAACCGTCGAGTAACCTACTTCCCCCCCAATTTATACCCCCGATTATGCAAAAAATGTATCCCTCCGCCGACCAGCTTGCCACTTATACAGTGCTGCAAGAAGGCAAACTCTCGCTTACGGAAGCGCTGAAAACGCTCAGCGAGCTGCAACACACGGGCATCAATATCGAGCTACCCAATGCCGATATTGCTCTGTCTTGGAAGGAAGTTCGCCCCCGCCGCACGCAGCGCGAATGGGCTCAAGGGCTGACAGGCGATAGGCTCACGCGCTACTATTTTCAGTACTTCGCGGAGTTTCAAAAGGGCGAAACCCCCATCGAAGCCCGCGCTTGGCAGCACCAGCATCACCACCACGAAAGCGAGCAAACTGCTAATTGTGCCGAGCAGTTTAGCACAGAACTCGCCTGCGGTAAGCTCGCTAATGAGTTTTTTGCCGACAACAAAGGCAGTTTCAACGCCACTTGGCTCTTAGAATTTTTGAGCCAGCCCCAGCGCTGCCTCAACGCAGGCGAAACGCTGAGCTTCCAACCCGTGAAAGGCGGTTTTATGCTCTGCCTACGCACTGCCAAGCAGAGCCGCCAGCCCCAAGAGGTCGAAGAATGGCTATTCAACCAAGATTTTAGCGCCCTGCAATGGGAGCATCACACCTACTTTAAGTAGCAATTTTTCAATATTTTTTTGGGCGTGCCCGCGCCCCAATAAAGGGGGCGCGGTCGGGCTATACGAGGCTCTGTAGGGGCGTAGCATGCTACGCCCCTACAGAGCCCCTACTATCCCTCACGCTTTTTTATCCCGCCGCAAAAAGGTTGCGGCGGGCTTTTTTCTGTTCACCAATTGGCTAATCCCCCTTATATTTGCGCTCTACCACTTGAGGACTCACCATCATATACAATGCTTTATTGCCAACTCACCGTTTTTTTGCTTTTAACTTTTTCGCCTTTGCTTTCTGCTCAATTAAACGATACGCTGCGCCGCGTGGATTTTGTCGACGGCAGTTATCGGGGCAGCTTGCAGCTCGTAGCCTCCACCAAAACGGGTAAATTGGGCATCGCCTCCGCAGGCAACAAACTGCTCTTGCCTGCCGAATATGCCGATATTCGCTACCTTGCTGCCCCTTGCGATGATGAAGGCTTTTTTGTACTTGCCCGCACGCGCGCGCGCAAGCACACAGGCACGCCGCCTACGCCTTTTCGCCCCTTTGCGCAGATTTTGATGGAAGCCTACGCAGAAGACCCTGATTTGCTGCTCCGCCAACTCGACGAAGCACAAGGCGCATACATCGCAGGGCAATACGTCGGCAGCGCACACTATGCCTACGGGCTTTGGCGCGATGATAAAAGCCAAAAAAATCTGCTGCCTGCCGAATTTTTGCATATCCAATTCCTCTGCACCCAACCCGAAGCGACCATTATCGCCCTGACAGACAGCAACCAACAGCGGCAAATTTATGCCATCTCGCCTTTGAAAAACGAGCTGCTGCCCCTGCGCATCGGTAAAGAATCGAAATTTTTGCGATTTCAGCCCCTCGCCGATAAACCCAATAATTACCTTGTCAGCACGGTAAAAAACGAAACCGCCTTAGTCCTTTGGCAGGGCGAATGGCAGCAGTCCCTTACTCCCCAGCCCTTCGTTTTGCAGCTGCTCGGCGCAGGCAAGGAAAACATATTTTTGCGCTCCTTCGACGGACAATACTACGGCTTATGCGATGCCAGCGGGCGCGAACTTTTAGCGCTGGAGTACGATAGCATCGCCTTTGCGCCCAATTCGGCTTGGCTCACTACTGTCAAACAGCAAAAGAGCAGCAAACGCGCCCCCGCACAGCGAATGTACAGCCTCTACCACGCCCAATACGGAGCAGTCAGCAACCTACTCGCCGATTGCGCAGACCTACAAATTTATCAAAATACCGCCCTTGCCCAAGATGCAAAAAGCGGCAAATATGCCCTGTGGCAGCTCGCAGGCAGCCAAAAACCCCTCGCCATCTTGCCCGCGCAGTACGATAGCATTCGCATAGACAGCCATCGTTGTTTTGCCTATCAAAATGGGAGATTGACGGACTATCTAGAAAATAACAAACCCCAGCCCCTGCCGCCCTTCGATAGATTGGGCGCAGCCTATACGCCGCGCCTGCGCGCTGCTTATCGCTTAGGCAAAGTAGGGCTTATCTTCAGTGGCAACTACCAGATAGCCCTGCCCTTCGAATACGATAGCCTCCAAATACATACAAATAAAAACGAAGCCTATTTAAGCTGCTACAAGGCGGGAAAAATCGGCATCTTCGCCCTACAGCGCGAAACCCTGCTCGCCGCTGCCCAATTCGAGGGACTAAATTTTATGCCCCAGCGCACAGCTATGGTACAAATGGGCGAAAAATTTGGACTCTTCGACCTGCTGAACGCTACCTATGCCCTGTCCCCAGAGTTTGATGCCTTTCGCCGACTCAATCCCGATGATACCGCCGCTATTTCCGACTATTATATCGCCCTCAAAGGTGAAAAATACGGGCTATATCAGCCCTTCGTAGCGCAAGCCCTCCTACAGCACGAATACGAAGAAATACAAGCCTATCCCTTCGCAGCCAACTGGCTGACCGCCTTCGACAAGGAAAACACAACCTTTTTTAATCTCAAAACCCGCGAAAAACTGCTTGCCGCCCCCCTGACAAAGCGTTTCCCGCTTCGCTGGTCGATAAAAGGCAGAAGCACCCCGCCCGCTATCAATACCCCCAATTTGCTCTATGCGACAGGCAAAATTTTTGTCGTACACGACAACGCCATACAGGTCTACAACAGCCAAAACCAACAACTATTAGCCACTATCCCCTGCAAAAAAGAAGCCCTAAATAACGTCGATATGGAGGCTATACTCGAAGGAAAAGAGCGCGAAAATAGAGAAAACCAGTGGGCAAGCGCTGCCCTTTCGCCCGATGGGAAAATGCTCTTTGCCTTAGATATGAACAAAAATTTGCTGGCTTGGGATACCCAAAAGCAGCAAACTGCTTGGACCTTGACCATAAGCGCCAATTATGCCTCTGTGCTGAGGGCAGCCGATTTTGATGGCGATGGTATCTGCGATATTGCTTTTTTTGAAAATTCCACCGTGCAAGCCTCCCTTATCAGCGGCAAGAAAAAACAAGAAAAATCAATCTCTTTTGAAAAGATAAAAGCCCCAATGATGCAGCAAGCAGGGCTTTTTTGCGATGTCAACGCCGATAAAAAAGAAGATTTTGTATCCCTAAACATGGCTGGCAAAAAAGCCAAAAGGCAGCTTACAGCGACGGATTGCAGCACAGGCAAAGAATTATGGAATGTAGAACTGCCCGAAGAGCGAAAGCCACAGGATTTGGGTACGCCGAATTATTTTTTGCATATCATCGAGGACAATAGCAGTAAAAAAAGCTACCTTTTAGTCTATAGCCAGTATCAAGACTATTTCTTTTTTGATGCCAAAACGGGCAAACTCCTGCGAATTGTAGAGGGCACAGACAGCCCCAACGGCGATGCGCAAGACAGAAATATATCCATAAATATAGAGGGCATACTACAAATAGGCTTCGATTTGCCGCCTATAGACCTAAAAGAAAGCGCCCCGCTTTGGAAAAAGCAAACGAACGGTATCCGAAAAATGAGCCTTCCAAGCCATAAATTGCCCGAAAATAACAAACTTTCGCTGCTACCGATGGCGATATTTCAAGACCCACTCACACCCCTATGCTTGGAGGAAAGCGGCAAACCTACGCGCTTTTTGCAAATAATGAACACCATGCTCGACTTGCAGGTCGAAGACCGCCTACGCTTGCGCCCCGCCTTGCTCGCCTTCGTCGACCCCGCAAAAGCCGATATAATCGAACTTTATCAACTGCCTGCCCCTGTCAGTTCCACCCCCTTGCTGCTCGATACCGATGGCGATGGCTATGCCGAACTGCTGCTCCTCGACGATGCGGGCAACTTACACGCCTACGCCACCCGCCAACTCGCAGCGCCAACAAAAACGGCTATCAGCAACAACATACAACAGCGCCACAGCGCCCGACTCGGCTGGAAGTGAGTTACGAGTTACGAGTTACGATTGCGTAGCGCATTTTGTACATAAGCCATTGATAGTCAGGTATATACATAAATCAAACACTTTTCACTTTTTTGGCGGGTCGGCGCTCCCCGCCGCTAACGCGGCTTAAAGGTCGCGCCGTCGGGCTATACAGGGCGTATCTACATCGCCCAAATGGGCGAATGTTGATTCGCCCCTACTATCCCTC
>CAYXSA010000021.1:0-52917 GCA_964467315.1 uncultured Saprospiraceae bacterium
GAATCAACATTCGCCCATTTGGGCGATGATGATGCGCCCCGAATAGCCCGACCGCAGCCCCTTTTTGGGGCTGCGGGCACGCCCAAAGGAGAGCGCAAAAGCGGGCGCAAATAGTGCTACTTTTTCCAAATTAACGAGTTTCGAAGTTCCCCGTCAATAAGTAATCCTTCGTTTTTTTCATTTCCTGTCCCCCACCATAAAACTTTGAGTGAATCGGGTAGAGCATTGAAAGGACTCAATCCACTGGCACGGGCTGCGCTTATACTACGAAACTGCTGGAGACTGTCGGCAAACCGAAGATAATAAGGCAGAATTAATTCGACTTGTTCATTTGACAGCTGTGGGATACGAACTATTAGCATAGAGCTTGGCAAATTGTAGTCTTGCCAATAAATGCGATTGGCATAATATAGCGCCGTTGTAGATATTTTAGCGGTTATGAGCGTATCATAAAAATCAAAACCTACTAATGAATCCTCTTCCATTTTACGTTCCCAGTAAACTGTCTCTTTAGAATTTTCTGCTCCGTAGTAGCGTATAAGCTCAATAACAGCAGGAATAACTGTATTGGTATCGCATTTATGCAAGTGACTTTGTGCCACTTGTACACCACTATATTCTGTACGAGCAGAATCAATATAGCAGGGCTGCGCTATTGGTGGGTTTTGCCGAAAAATTTTGTTTATACGCGGCTCAGTACTTTGAAAACGCCAAAAATTTGGAGCTACTCTGCTGTGTGGTGCAATTTGCACAATTTTGCCTTGCCGTTGCGCTTTTTCTGGAGACAGCGGAGGAGCGCTGCAAGCTGCAATTAATAAAAAGATACTAACCCTTGTTAATATCTTTTTCATTATCCATGATGCGTATGCCATCTTTTACTTCTCCTTTGGTTTGAGGGCGGCGTTTTTCAATTTCTTGCACGCCTTTAGGATTTTTATACTTTGTATACTTCGTGCCGTTTGAGTTCGTACCTTTACCAGCATCCTCCAATGTTCCTTCTTTAGGGCGAAGTTCACCGTCATCGTAGCTATATTTCTGTTTTTTCTTGTCAAACTTGGCGCTGTGCTCTACTTCCCCTTCACTATTTCTAAAAATAACAAGGTTTTTGTTTGTGGTGTCAGGCTTGAACTCTTTAAGGTCGTTAAAAATTTGCGTCAATGCCTTAGCTGTTGGAATAACGATTTGCCCGTTACCAATAGTATGTCCATGACAATTGGCAGTATAATGTAGTTTGTCGAGCCATTCCTTTTCTAACTTTTCGTCAAGTCGCCCCAAAGGAACTTTCTTTTCGTCTTTGTTTTTTAGCGGTTTAATTTCCACATATGCCACGCCTATAAACTTCACAATAATTTCGACGGGGAGCTTTTTTCCCTGATTGCTAAAAATAAAAGCCTTTTGCTTCATCATAAAAGCCCAGACCTCGCAATCGACTAAGCGTCCGTTATGAGGAATTCTTGCAGGGTTTGTTATTGGAACTTTCGTAGAGGCTTGGTAAGGTTCGCCATCTCTCAAAACGATTAAATTGCCTGCTTGATCGCGAAAAAAATCAGGGCTTTTGCTAATATCAGCGGTAGCCAATAAAGCAGATTCTTCCATAGAATTTTCAGATTTTTCAGGGGACGGCATATTTTCGCCTACCGCCTTCGCCGATACCAGCATTGTTTTCAATTGCTCGGCGATAGCTGCGGGAAAAATCCCCGACAAGCCAAGCAGTTTTTTGCCTGCTTTTGCTGCCGACTGTAATTGCGCTTTTTCGGCTTCGCTAAATTCGACGACTTCGCCCTTTTGGGCTTTTTGCAGGCGGGGCAATAGAGAAGCTATTGCCTTTTGATGCAGCGCAAACTCGCCTGCTGCACTTTTTGCAATTTGCATAACTACGGTGCTATGCTCTTTGTAGAGTTCAGCTACACGGGTTTTCAGTGCGGAGAGGTCTCCCCCCCCCATTTTCATTTTTAAAATGACTCATTTTAGATGGGTGGTTTATAAAGAAGATGAATAATACAAGAGAATGGGAGCAAATGTACAGTTTTTTTATAAAAGGAATTGGCTTTTTTTATGGAATTGCGCTCTCCTTTGGTTTGCGTCTACTTGCAGCCCCGCGCCTTTCGCGGGGGCTGCACCATATTTAGCGTGAGGGATAGTAGGGGCGCTGTAGGGACAAGGCATGCCTTGTCCCTACATTTGCGCCCTGCATAGCCCGACCGCAGCCCCCTTTTTGGGGCTGCGGGCACGCCCTGAAAAAAAGCTTAAAAATCCGTACCAATTGCTACCTGCAATTTTGGCGTTTGTAGCTGCCCTGTTTCTACCCCAAAACCCAAATCTGCCCGCAAAAAATACCCGCTGACCATCGTGCGGAAACCCATACCGAAACCGAATAAAATCGGCTGTCGATAGTAATTTACGCGCACGCGAATGGGCGACACACTGCCCGCACTGCTGCGGTCGATAATCGTCGTATTGAGGGGATTATCTGCCGAAAAGGGCGACAAACCCTGCCAAGCCGTACCGATGTCGAAGAAAGGTACAAGCTGCAAAGTGCGCACAAGGTTGGAGCGCGCAGATGTGAGCCCCAGCATTTCGGCGACAGGCAAACGCCATTCGGCATTGACGACCATGAAGGAATTGCCGTTGCGGGCGTTATTGCTAAATCCGCGCAGGGGCGCAGCTAAGGTCTGATAGGCAAAAACATCGTTTTCGGGCAGGGGTATGAGCCTATCGGTGGAGGGCGTGAGCCAGTTTTCTACGCCGCCCAGCGAGTACAAAATTTTCTGTCCGCCAAAAGAGGAAGCCCCCGCAGCGCGCAGGGCGATGATGCTCTTGCCGACAGGGTGATAAAAGCGATAATCGAAACCGATATTGGCAGTAATGCCGCCCGATAAATCTACGCGAAATACCGAATCTGTGCGCACAGCGAGCGGCTGAAAGAAATCGGCGTAGGCTTTGAAGCGGGTGCCTTTGCGCAGGTTCATGCGCAATTCTACCGTATTGTCAAACACGTATTCGGCGCGCAGCCAAACCCGATTTTCTACATAAGGCGCTACCGAAAGCGAATTTATTTCTTGCGCCAAGATGGCGATTTGGTCATGCTGCACGCCGACCATGCCGCGCAGGCTGGCATTGGGCGAGAGCGGATATTTTAGCTCAAATTGTGCCAGATGCTTGATATTGCGCCCGCGTGCGGCTTGTATGATATTGGTCGTCGTATCAATCAAATTGTAATCTTCTGTGCGCGTGCGGCGATAGAAGATGTATTTTTTATCCAATTTGCCTTTGCGGTCTTCGAGCTGAAAATAACAGTCGAAACCGTTGAAGGTAATAGGGACGCGGGCGGCGATTTCTATGCGATAGTTTTCGAAAATATCCGAAAAATTGGTGCGAAAACCAAAAGTAAAGGGCGTAAAACGGTAGTGCCCGCCCAAATACAAGTCCAAGCCCCCAAAAAGCGGCGTATTATCAAACTGCAAGGCGAAGCCATCGGCGCGGAAGAGATTGCGATACGGGAATTTACGTGCGGGGTCAAACTTGTAAGCCAGCGCGGGGCGGGGTTCGGGCGTAGGGCGAGGCGGGGCGGGATTTTTCTTTATTGTGCCATCGGGGTCTTCTACCAAAATAGCAGGCTCGCGGCGGGCGCTATCGACTACAACGGGCTGCGGCTTGCTGGTATCGGGTACGGGATTTTTTACGCTGCCAAATTCGCTTTGGAATAGGTAATTGTCTATGTCGATTTTACCGCTGTCCTTTTTGGGGGCGGGGGGCAGGCTATCGCCCTCTTCGGGTATTTGGATTTCGCGGGGGCGGCTGCTGGTTTTGAGGGTGTCGCCGCTGCTGGGTTTGCTGATGGGCGTAGAGGTAGCGCCTTTTTTCGGTTGGTTCTCGCTTGCGCTGCCGATACCCCAAAGACGCAGATATAAGCGGCGGTATTCGGTAGGCTGGGGCGCGGTTGTGCGCTCGGTGCGCAAGTCGCGTATAAATAGCTGATATTCACCATCATAATAAATCAAATCCGCCACCTTTTGCGCGCCTTGCGCTACATCATGCTCCAAAATCGAGCGGCTGTAGTCGCTATTGGGGTAAGATTTGCCTTTCACGAGCAGCACAGGCACGAGGAACTGCGTATCTATCACTGCGCCTTCGGGCAGGGTTAGCGCGCTATCGGCGTGTATGATGATTTCTTCCCCCGATTTTAGGCGGGCATGGCGATTGTAGCGCAAAATCGTCGTATCCAAGCGGCAGATATAGCGATTGAACATACCATTGGCATCGGAAAGATAGGCTATCGTGCTGTCGTCTACGCCCACTACATCTATATCGAGGGATACAGGTTGGTCGCTTAGCTGTAGGAGTTCGCGGCTTTTGCCGTCGCTAAAGTACAACTGTGGGAATAAGTTATGCTGCAGGCTGTCTTTGTTGGCGGGATTGCCCAAGCGCGGGGCGGGACGCATCGACATAAAAGCAAATCCGCTGCGCCCGCCCAAATTAACGGCGGCGGGCTGTATATCGTCGTAAAGGTCGTTGGTCAGATTTTTGGCTTTGCCGCTCTGTGCGTCGATGCGGAATATATCCGAAACGCCCCCATCTAAGCCCGAAACTAAGACCGTATTGGCATCGCCCCCGTGTGAGAGCGAATTGATGAAATCCATATCCGTAACGGGGACTTCGCGCAGCATTTTTTTTGTTTCTACGTCATATTGATGCAGCAGCAATTTATGCTTTTCGTGGGTGCTGAAAAACAAACGCCCCGTAGGGCTGAAAGCTAAGCAAGGATAATTTAAGGGCGTTTCATCGGATAGGCTGCGCGTGCCGCCTTTCCAAACGAGGGTAGCCGCATCTGCCTCTATATCGTGCAGCCAAACGCTGTATTGCCCCTTGTGTAGGGAGATGTAAGCGGCGTATTTGCCATTGCGGCTAAGAGCGACTTGGGCATATTTCGCCTCCTTTTTATCGGGCAAAGTCAGCGCGCCCTTGCTCGGAATGCGCCGTTCTTGATTATCGTTGTTGTAGCGAGTTTGGTAGTATTCAAACCAATTATTGGCTACAGCGTAAAAACTCGCCCCGAAAACCTGCAAATAACCGCTCTCCACGCTCCGACTAATGCGCGTCAGATAAAACACATTGCCCACTGCCGCAGTGCCATAGGTTTGGGAGATATAATGAAACATAGAGCGACCCGCCAGCGCAGGGTTTTTATTCGCCAGCGCCCAATAATTGGGATATTCACCACTCAAAAAGGCTTCGCGCAGGTTATTGTCGGCTTCGCTGTCCCATTCGTTGAGCGCATAGCCAATCATGCCTTCCGTAAACCATTTGGGCATTTGCAGTTGCACCGAATTTTGCACTACTTCCTGAAAATTGCCGCCATAGGTCATACGATTTACCAGCGAGCGCGCAATGCCTTCGCGCAGTTGGTAGCGCAGCGTATTGCGGCTGGAGTGCATATAGAGCAGGATTTTATGCGCAAAAAGCCGCGTTGTGCCGCCGTTGTTGGTCGTCTGCGTATAGAGCCCGATATTATTTTGCAGATAGTCCACATAATTGCCATACAAGATGATTTCCACCTTGTTGCGCATGGTGTATTCGAGCGAAGTTTTTAGCTGCTGATAGTCCTCCTCTGCTTGTTCTATGACAAATTTCGCCAAGCCTTCCAGCTCCTGCGGGAAGTTTATGGCAAAATGGTCAGCTTCGTATCGGTACCAGTTTTTGCGCTCGTATTGCAGCCGATTTTTGCCGAAAGTCGTATTTACGAGCTGCGCCTGCGCCTGCGTAGCGCAAAGCAAAAGGGCAAAAAGCAAGAATTTATATAGGTCTGGGAGTCGTCTGTGCATCGTGATAGCGGTAATTTGTCCTCAAAAATAACGATAATTTGCGAGTAAATAACTGTGCTGAATTATTTTAAGCTCCGAAAAGCGCCGTTTCGGGCTTGAAAATCAAGCGTAGCGCAGATTTTCAAGTTTGAAACAAGCGGGGAACAGCTTAAAATAATTTAGCAGTCGTATTCAGGGCTAAAAAAAGTCCAAGTTTCGCCTATTCTAATTGCATAGATGCACAAACGCAGGATTTTGGGCAAAAGTTTTTTTGGGCGTGCCCGCTGCCCGAAAAGGGGCAGCGGTCGGGCTATTCGGGGCGTTTCACCATCGCCCCAAAGGGGCGAATGTTGATTCGCCCCTACTATCCCTCACGCAAAACTCGCCCCGCGCCAAAGGGGCGCGGGGCGCAAGTTTCTCCCTCTTTTCTTGCTAAGTCCCTATTTTTTTGCTATTTTTGCACAAAAAAAATACAATGAACAAAAAAGACGAGGTGCTAACCGCACTTTTTAATATCGCAAGTCAACAAAATAACTTCGTTTTTCACAACGATTTAGTAAAGGACATATCCCGAAAAATAGGTTTTGGAAACCCATTTGATGCTACAAAAATCGATAGCAAAGATAAACTTCCACTGATACTACAGCAAAACGATTTTGCTGTTATTCATTTAGGCAACGGTTATCATAAATTTGTAAAAGGTATAGACAAAGTTTATCACGATTTCGAGCCTATACAAGAAATCATACAGTGGACTTATCAAAAAAGCCTACTCAACGAATACAATAGCAGCGAAAGCAATATCCTTTCTGTTGCCAATAATCAAAGAATTTTACATCATTTTTTATTCGGAAAAGATACGGAATTTGAAAATATCGACGTATCACAGCGCCCTAAAACATACTTCCCGCATAGAACTAAAACAAGTTTTGATTATTTTTTTGGCAGCAACACCCCACTAAGATTAGAAAATATACAAATCGAAATAGATTTAACTATAGAATTTCAAGGAACAATAGGCGTGTTTGAAGGCAAAAATGGAACGCCCAGCAGTTTTGCTGTTTATCAAATTTATCACCCTTTTTTGTACTATCATAATGCCAATCAGCATTCAGAAATACAAGGCAAAATAAGCGCAATCTACGGCGTTTATGTGGTGAAAACAATAGAAAGCGGCGTTACAAACTTAAACACTTGGGCATACACTTTTACTAATCCACTCGATATAACAAGCATTCAGCTCGTTAAATCTGCTTGCTACCAACTAATTCCCCTAATTTAACAACAACTCTAAAAAAATGTTAGAAAATTTCAGAAACAAGGTTTTTAATCAAGACATTTTAAAGGTGCTTCGGCAACTGCCCGATGAATCTTTAGACCTCGTTTATGGCGACCCCGATTACAACGTCGGCATCAATTACGCAGGCAAAAATTATACGCAAAAATGGAACGACTATATTCGTTGGTACATAGAACTAACGAAAGAAAGTATGCGTGTACTCAAGCCCACAGGCAGTTTGTTTATGATGAACTACCCAAAGCAAAACGCCTATTTGCGGGTGCAATATCTTGACGAAAATGCCTACGATGTTCAAGATTATGTTTGGGTGTATAATACAAATGTTGGACACAGCCCACGCCGATTTACTACAGCGCACCGCTCCATTTTGCACGCTACAAAATCCGTAAATAATCATTTTTACAAAGATAATGTAGCTGTTCCCTATCAAAATCCTACCGACAAACGCATTCGGCAGCGAATAGCAGAAGGGCATTTGGGGCGTATGCCTTATTCTTGGTTTTACTTTGATTTAGTCAAAAATGTAAGCAAAGATAAAACATTTCATGCCTGCCAAATTCCTTTGCCTTTAGTAGAAATGTTGATAAAATCCTGCACAATGGAAGGCGATGATGTATTTATTTTATTTGGCGGTAGTGGTTCTGAAATTACGCTTTGCAAAAACCTAAAGCGCAATTTTATCAGTTGTGAAATTCACCCAGAGTATTATAATATGATACAAAGCCGTTTGCAAAATAACGGCAAAATATCTGATGAACATCGTTTGGATTTCATACAGAATAAAACAAAGAACGAAAATCATAGCCTTTTCGAGCAAGCCGAAAACTCGCTCTAAACCAACTCTCCCCCCATGCCAGACGAAGCCAAAGAATGCCCCGAATGCCATTCGCCTTACGGATACCCCACAGAGGGAACGACCTACACCTGCCCCGAATGCGCCCACGAATGGGACAGCGCCGAGCTCCTACCCAGCAGCCTCATCGTCAAAGACTCCAATGGCAATTTGCTGCAAAATGGCGATAGCGTCATCGTCATCAAAAATCTGCCCGTAAAAGGCGCTGCCAAGCCCATCAAAGCAGGTACAAAGGTCAGAAATATACGGCTCGTAGACAGCGACCACAATATCGACTGCAAAATAGAAGGCTACGGCGCTATGGCGCTAAAGTCCGAATTTGTGCGCAAAGCCTAAATAAATCGATAGCGCCCGCCCGTCCTTTGCGGGCGGGATAAAATTGCGTGAGGGATATGTAGAGCCGTAGCATGCTACGGCTCAAATAGCCCGACCGCAGCCCCCTTTTTGGGGCTGCGGGCACGCCCCAAAAAAACCTTAAAAATTCGGCTCGCAGTGGTTGAATAGCACCTCAAAATACTGCTCGTTGAAAAAATTGCTCATCTGCGTAACCTCAATGCCCATGCGCGTGATGCGTTTTGGCAAAATGTCTTTTTTGATGACACGCTCGTAAGAGTTGCGCACCATCTCAACGCAGTACAATTTTGTGCTGTCGCGGTCGTCAAATTCCATATCAAATTTCACCTTGCGGCGCAAGAGGTCGAAGGCTTGCTCAAGCGCCTTTTCTTTGATTTCTTCGCTAAATTTGGGGCGCACGGCAGCGAGGGAGCCGAGTTGACTGCTCTCGATATAGTCCGCCAGCGGCTCGATGAGCACGCCCTCGCTGTAGTCGCTGCTCACGGTGTGCAAAATCATAATGCTGTCCTCTGGCTTGGGGCGTACCACAAAACCGCAATGCGTAATCGTGTATTTTTCTTCCAAAAAGTCGGTAATAAAATCGCTTACAGCGCCATAACCTCGACGCAGTAAAAGGTCGCCTTGTCGAAGTTGAGCTATTTCTGCGGCTGTGAGGCTATCGGCGGGGCGATTGACGGCTTTTTTGCCTATGGAACCTACGCCTTTTTTGAGCAGAGCATTATCAGCGGCATTGAGTGGAGGCGTAGGCTGCAGCTTATTGATAAGCGTATCTTTGCCATTGCTGCCGTTTTTGAGTGCTTCGGCTTCCGTGAGGCAAGCCGTAGGCACAAAGAAAAGGGCTGCAAAGAGCAGCCCAATGATAAAAGAGGGAAAAAGGCGTTTCACGTTGCTTGTCTTTGCTATTTTTTTTGCTTAGGTATTGGCGTTATTTTGCCGCACCAGCTCCTCTATGGTGCTATAGAGTTTGCTGATGATAGCCGACTGTTGCTGCATCGTAGTGCGCAGGTCGCCGACTTCTTCGCGCAACATATCTTTGATGTTTTGGGGCGAGGGCAAAAACGGGCTAATTTTAGCGCGAACATACCAAATTTCTCGGATATCTTTGGCATAGAGGGCATAAGGCTCATAATAATTGTTATCCGAAATCAACAGGAGCCGCTGTTGGTCTTTGAATTGGTTGTTTACGCGCTTCACCAGCACATCGCCACGCGTGATAATCACATACACGTAACTATCTTTTATCGAAGTTGCCCAGAGATTTGGCTCTAAGTAGCTGCAAACGACCTTATCACCCTCAAAAAGCGTGGGTTCCATGCTATCGCCCGCCACATCGAAGGAGCGATGCGTGCCCACTTTGTACTTATAATCGGGCAGCGTATAAGAGGGCAATTCCTGTATAAAAGCCGCATCGCATTCCTCGCTCGCATAGCCTGCCTGCGCGGGTATGGGCACGTGCACGATGCGCTCGTCGTTTTGCGCATCCGTAACTATCGTCAGCATCCGAAAATTGCGATGGTCTTCCTCTTTCGCAAACATCAGCCCCTTGCCCGTAAACAGGTACACGGGGTTCATCTGATAGGCATCTACCGCCTTGCGCACCAGCTCGATGGTTACGTCCCTACGCCCTTTGAGTATCTCGCTAAGGCTTTGGGGCAGATAGTCGAGCGCCATCGCAAATTGGCGCGAGGAGCGTATGCGCCCTTCCTTTTTTAGCTTGTCGTGGCAAGCAATAAACCGCTGCGTAACGACGCTGCTAAGGGCATTTTCTTCCGTATTATTGCTATTCAAAGTGTCCATTTTTCAAAAGCGGATATTTTATTTTCGTGGTTTTTTCTTTTGGGCCTGCCCCCTGCGCCACACCCCTGCCAAAGGGGCAGGGGTGGAGCCGTAGCACGGCGTGCCTTCGGCACTTGTGCCATGCTACGGCTCTGCATGGCGCGGGGTCGGGCTATTCGCTGCATCACGCGTAGGGGCAGACACAGGGGTCTGCCCCTACGCGTGGTTCCGCTTCTATCCCTCAGGCTTGCGCCTGCGGCGCTTTTCACTAATTTGCATAAACCCTACCGTAAAGCTACAATTTTTCTTTGAGTATCGCAATTTTTTACGCAAAAAAATTAAACAATAGGGCTTTTTTGTTAGCAAATAAGCGCTACTTTTGAAAATATGCCTTTTATTTTGCATTTTTCTGGGCAAGAAAAAATAAAAAAACTTTTCTGCTAAAAGTCTTTGATTGATAGCGTTTTATGCGGTTTGGGCGTTCTTAGGGAAAGTTTAACAGCTTTTTTATTCAATGATTTGTTGTATTTTCGCCGAATAAGCAAAGCGCATTCTCCTGCTTTTTTCTATCTCTCTCACTATGGTCGGCAAATTAAATCTCATTATCGGTCCGATGTTTTCGGGCAAAAGTACCATGTTGCTCACGCGTTACCGCCGCTACGGCATTGCGGGCAAACGCTGTTTATTGGTCAAGTATGCGGGCGATATGCGCTACACGGAGTCTGAAGAGCGGGTCGTTACGCACGACCAAGTGAGCTACCGCGCTACTTCCTGTCGCCTGCTGGCAGAGATAGCGGAGTTGGTGCATACTTACGACGTGATTTGTATCGACGAAATACAGTTTTATCCCGATGCGGCGCAGTACTGCGACGAGTGGGCAAATGCGGGACTTATCGTAGAGGCTTGCGGATTGAGCGGCGATTTTCGCCGCCGCCCTTTTGAGCAAATCAGCCTGCTTATCGCCCTTTGCGACGATGTAGAGCACGTAAAAGCCGTCTGCCGTGCTACGGGACAAGATGCCCCTTTCAGTAAGCGCACCTCGAAGGAAGAGGAGCAAGAGGTCATCGGCAGCACGGATAAATACCAAGCTGTATCGCGTTTGTGCTATCTGTATGCCGCGCCCGATTCTGCTACGCAGTCCGATAGCCAAGCTTCAGCAGTCGTATAGGCTAATAGGGGCAAATCCTTATGCCCCATAAGACAACCATAATCGCCCACAAAAAATGGACAAAATAAAACTTAAAAGCAATTTTTTGCAAAACCTACAGGCATTTGCTGCAACACTCAAAAGCCATGTTCAAACTCCTGATAACCAATGGACGGTAAAAGGTTTTATTGATGTGTTTGAAAATATATACACGATATCTTCAGACACCAAAATCATATCAAAAGTCCTTGAAATACATTTGTTTTCCAAATTTTTGGAATTTGGAAAAGAGTATGGTTTTGATATAGTGCTTGCAGAAAAACAAAATTGGTATCCAGATATTTCTTTTGTTTCTCAAACAAACGCAGAGATAAAATTTGCTGTAGACTTAAAAACAACATATCGTTTGGCAGAAAACCCACTTTTTTGCAACGGTTTTACTTTGGGTTCGCATGGTGAGTATTTCACAAAACCCGACAGTTCAAAAAATATACAATACCCTTACTATCAGTATCTTGGGCATTATTGTTTAGGTATTTTGTACTCTCGCAAGCAACTGCCTGCGCTTGAAGAAGCTACCTTATATAAAAAAGAAGACCTGCCAAATATCCCCTCTGTAATTACCGATTTTGATTTCTTTGCTCAAGAAAAATGGAGAATTGCCAGCGATAAAAGCGGTAGCGGCAACACGGCAAATATCGGAAGTATCACATTTATCGCGGATATTTTGGAAGGTAACGGAATTTTTGCTAAATTGGGGGAAGATTGCTTCAACGAGTACTGGCAAAATTACGGTAACATAAAAGTCAAGGATAAAAAAATAACAGACTTGCCAAGTTACTTGCAATTTAAAGGTAAAGAAAGCACTTGGATTGCCGAAAATATCGTAAAAAAACGAACAACAGGAAACACAAAAGATGATAAATAACAACCCTCCCTTTGTCCCCCCAATAAAAATTCAAGGCAAAAAAACCCAATTAGTGGGCTTTATCCTCGAAAACCTGCACGAAATAGAGTTCGGCACTTGGATAGAGCCCTTCATGGGTTCAGGGGTAGTCGGCTTTAACATAAAGCCTAAACAAGCAATTTTTGCAGACAGCAACCCGCATATTATTCGTTTCTACAACGCTTTAAAAAGCAAAGAAATTAGTGCCTTTATCGTCAAGCAATTTTTGAAAGAACAAGGCGAATTGTTAGCAGAAAAAGGACAAATATTTTACAATGAGGTGCGGGAACGATTTAATCGTGAACACAGCCCTTTAGATTTTTTGTTTTTGAATCGTAGCTGTTTTAATGGTATGATACGATTCAATCGAAAATTAGAATTTAATGTGCCGTATGGGCATAAAGCTGAGCGATTTGCACAAGCATACGTTACGAAAATCACCAATCAAGTCAAGCAGGTTGCTGCGATGATGGAAGAAAGCGATTGGGTATTTGTTTGTCAAGATTTCAGGGACACTATAAAAGCAGCTAAATCGAACGATTTTATTTACTGCGACCCGCCATATATTGGTAGACATGTAGATTATTATGATAGCTGGGACGAGCAAAACGAATTGGATTTAGAGCAATCATTGCAGAGTAGCGGAGCAAAATTTATGCTTTCTACTTGGCACAGCAACCAATACCGCGCAAACAGCTATTTGCAAAGCGTTTGGTTGCCTTATCGCATCGCCACCACTGCGCATTTTTATCATCTTGGCGCAAAAGAAGCCAATCGCGCCCCTATGACGGAAGCACTCGTACTCAATTACGAAGCCTCTAAAACGCAGAAAATTGCTATACCCGCAGAAAATATGCAGCTTCAGTTAGGGGTTTAGTGTGTTGGATTGTTACGCATCATTTTGAGCGGAAAGAGCCTGAATAGATAGAAAAAAGATAGAATAAGCCTTGCGTGAGGGATAGGAGCGAAACCAGCACGCTGCGCGTGCTGATGTAGCGGATAGCCCGACCCCGCGCCCCGTAGAGCCGTAGCATGCTACGGCTCCCTGCGCCTTTGCGCAGGGGGGAGCGGGGGCACGCCCAAAAAAACGCCTAAAACTTAGTATATATCGACTTTTAGCGGCTCACACCATTGGCGCTTTTCGTGCTGATAATAGAGATAGGCGCAGGCGGCTTGGGCGGTATAAGTGCCCGCAACATCGGCTTTGAGGTCGAGGTTGATGCTGCGTTCTTCGCCTGCTTTTAGCCGCTCGAAGTGCAGGACAAGCAAGCCTTCGTGGATTTCGTAAAAGCTGAAAGCCTTGCGTTTTTGCAGCTCGCGCAGTTGCCAGATAGGGAGCGTTAGCCCTGCGGGAATGCCGATTTGCGCGATAGCCATCGTGGTATTTTCTTTGGAAATGTTTTTCAGACGGGCGCTAAGGCGTAGGATTTCGCCCGTTTTGGCGCTATCTTGGGCGAATTGGGTATGGAGGCGCAGGGCGCAATCGGCTTGATTGGCGGGCAGGCGGCTATGATAATGGAATTGGAGTTCGTAAGGCAGGGGCGAATCGGTATGCTCAAATAAAATTTCCACACTTTGTTTGCCATTGGTTTCGGGGCAAGACAGGGCGGGCACGTTAATGGGTTGCCCTACCAAATACTTGATGCGGGCGGCTTCTTGTCCGTTGATGCGTACCAGCAAAGTGCCGTTTTTATCGGCTTGGGGCTGCATTTTTTGATACAAGGCGAAGGCTTTTAGGTAGAGTATAGTGCCCTGTGTGGAGCCGTAGCCGTAGAAATCTTTGGCGCTTTGGAGGTAGTTAATTAGGGGCTCTATGTGCTGCTTTAGTGCGGGGTCGCGCAAGACGGCGAGGGCGACAAGGGCGGTAGTTTCTATGCGTAGCGCCTTGCCTTGCGAGTTGGTGATGCTGCCTATTTTTCCGCTAAGGCTGTAGGCGCTATCGCGTTGTGTGAGCAAATTTTGCACAATTTCGCGGGCGCGGGCGCTATCTTCCACGTTGTAAAGGCTAAGGGCGCTAAGGGCGAGCAAATAAGGGTCTTTGCTTTTTTCGGCGCTTTTGGCGGACGCTTCTATTTCGCGTTTTAATTTTTTGCTGTTGTCGATACATTCGCTCATTGCCCAAGTTATGTAGACTTCGGCGAGGTCGGTATTGCCCCAAGTGCTTGTATAATTTTCGCTTAATTTCCAGCCGCCTTTGCCATCTCTGCGGTTTAGCAACCATTTTTCTGTGCGCTCCAGCAGGGCTTTGTCTACGTCGTAGACCTTTGCCATTTCGTGAAACTGCATCAGCCCGTAAGCGGTCATTCCTTCTGAAGCGGGGTCTTTGCCATACCAAGAAAAGCCGCCGCCTGCGCATTCGTAGCCGATTAGCTTTTGGTAGCCTGTTTGCAAATGTGCTTGCATGGTTTGGCGCAATTCGGGGGAGATGGGATTTTTTTGGAGCAATTGCATCGCCAGCACATTGGGGTAATTGGTACTGCTGGTTTGCTCGAAACAGCCCGAAGGCATGCGGAGCATTGCTTGCAGGGTGCTTTGCATTTCGTCGTTGGGGGCGCTGTGAATGCGGAGTTGTAGTTTTGCGCTGCCTTTTATGGCTTCGTTGATGTGCAGGTTATGCGAAGCCTTTAGGGTTTTGCCCGCGAAGGTCTGATGATGCAAAAAACCGCGTGGGCGGCTGCGAATGGGGGCAGCGAAAAAATCGCCGCATTTGGGCGTTACAAAGGAGATATGTAGGCTGTCGCTGCCTTCGCTGCTACTGAGGACTTCGCAGGGCAGCAGCAAAACGCGGCTACCGTTGGCGGGTAAATGCAGGGTATCAGAGGCAGGCAGCAGTAGCCGCAAGTTTTTCGGCAGTTGTAGAGTAAATCGCCCTATGGTAGCTTCGCCGCGATTGTGTAGGGTGATGGGCAGGCGCAGTAGGTCGCCCGCGAGTAGCTCGCTGGGTATTTTTGCCGAAATTTCGATGGGCTGTAGGCTGGAGTAGCGTGTGCGATGCAGGGCTATTTTTCCGTCGTGGCTGATGCCTTCGAGTTGCGTCGTGAAGGTGCTAAGTTCGTCGCTATGGTAAAATTCAATCTCCGCTATGCCTTCCGCATTGGTGCGCAGGCGCGGATTCCAGTATACGGTACTGCGCAGGTCGTTGCGCTGTAGGGGCTGGCTGCGGTCTATTTTTTCGTATCGGGGTGCATAAAATTCGCGCGGGCGGTAGTAATTGGTGCTGCTTGGGCTGCTTGGGGGCGTTGTCTGCTGCGGGCGTGGGCGCTCTACGATAGGCAATTCTTCCGCAAGTTCGGGGGCTGTTTCTTGTACGGGGGCGGCTTTGGTTTTTTTCGGGGCTTTGGCTTTTTTTTCTTTGCGGCTGGCGCTGCCTGTACGTGCGCTCATGTTATCATACATCGGGGGCGCAGACCGAGTGATAGAAGACATAACGCGGCGCTCCCTATAATTTTCGCTTACGACTTCTACTGAAGGCAACTCCAGTTCCATATCTGTTATTCGCAAGCCTATTTTGAAAGTGAATAGGCTATCGCTCCTAATCTCTTTAGTATCAATATAGGAACTGTAGTGCGCCGATTGGTACTGTATCTTTAATTCAGTTGAGTACGCCTCTTGCATATCTATGGTAAAATATCCATCTTCATCAGGCACTACACTACCAAATAGATAAGAGTTGCTAAATACTGTCACCTCTGCATAGTTTATAGGCGGAGCGCCTTCTGCTCTTAGCACTCTACCGCGCAGTGGGTGGCTGCGGTAGGCTTTCAGGGGCTGCCCATCAGCGCTAAAGTTGAATGCGCTGATGCGGTTGTAGGAGTGCTCCAATGGAGTTTTTTTGTCTGCACTTTCTAAGCTGAAGGTTTCGTAAAGTGCCAAATTTTTGAATACGAAATGTCCTGCGCTATCGGTGCGCGTGCTGTCGCTGCCGCTTGATTTGCTTGTGGCGTGTAGCGGCAAATTGGCTATAGGCTCGCCGTACATATCTACGATTTTGCCACGAAATTCGCCCTTTTCCTGCACAAACATTGGCTTTATCGGCATTCCTGCGGCATTTTGCAAAGTAAATCTGCGCCAGCCTTGTGTAAGCAGCAGATTATCTAAGGCTTGGGGGCGTTGGATATGGGCGAGGGGGCGAAGGCTGTCGCTCTCCATATCGAAATAAAAATTAGGCTCGTTTATATCGCCCTTTAGTTCGCTTTGCAGCAAAAGGGAGGCGAGTATATTGCCCTGTCTATCGTCGGCAAAACTCAATAGCTTTTCATCGACGACGGCGAGCGAAAACGCGCCTTCTACGGGCTTTTGCTGCTCGTCGTGGACTTGTATGCGCATTTTGACCAATTCGCGGGGCAGGTATTGGCTTTTGTCGGTTTGTATATCGACGCTTAGGCGCTTTTCGCGCTGCAAAAACACCAACCTTTCGGCTTGGGGCTGTTCGTCGGCATCGAATAGGGTCAGTTGCGCAATGCCCATCGGCATTTGGCTGGTATTGATGCTAATGGCGTTGCTGCCTTTTTGCAAATTTAGCTGCTCGCTATGCAGTACATCGCCGTTGTTGTGCAGAACCAAATACGCCTTTGTGGCTTTGGGGCTTTGGATTTGCAGATTGAGGTTTTGACTGTTTTGCGAAAGTAGGCGCAGGGCGAAAATCTCGGTTTGGGCTTTGGGTAGGGCGAAGGTCTTTTTTACGCCTGCGGGGGCTTGCACTTGGGCGTAGTAAGTTTCGCCGCTTTTGAGCTGTAGGGGCAGGCTGCCCATACCGTCGTGATAACTGCTAAAACTGGCTACCGTATTGCCTTTGCTGTCTTTTATGATGCCTTCTACATCGCAGGGGCTGCCGTTTTCGTCTAAGGCTTTGAAGGCGATTATTTGTTCTGCATCGGCGCAAAGTCTGCCACCTTCGGCAAAAAATTGCAGGTCGATATTGCCCAACGAAATGGGTACGGCGCGGGCGATGCTTTCCGTTTGCCCGCGATAGTCGATTTGTACGTTTATTAGCGCGTCGGAGGAGGCGAGCGAGCGGGGCAGGCGATAATTTATGCGGGCTTTTCCCTCGCCGTCGGTTTTGGCTTCTCGGCGGGCGACGCTTTTGCCATCGAGGAAAACGGTATAGGAAAAAGTTTTTTCGGCGAGCGGGCTATTGTCGGCTTGGCGCAATTGGATTTCGGCGGCGACCTCATCGCCCGCACCGTAGCCCTCGCGCTCAAAATCTACACGCATCTGCAAGCGGGGGATTATCGCCGTTTGCACCGTAATTTCTCGCTCAAAAACGGTATTCGTATTTTTTTGCCATTGGGTATAAGCGCGCAGTTTGTATGTGCCGCCTGCCGCGTTTTTCTTTAGCTCGAAATCGCCCGCCGCCTGTCCGTCAAAGGCTATAAGACTGCGTTTTTCGATTTGTGCGCCGTTGGGAGCGAGCAATTCGACATACAGAATGCGCGAAACGGCGGGGCTTAGGTTGCGCGCATCGCGTACATAAGCGCTAAACCAGATGATTTCGCCCGCTTCATAAAGCGGTTTATCGGTCTGCAAATAGACCTTTTCGCTGGCTATTTCGGCGGCGTATTTTTGCACTCGCGCGCGCAACTCCTCCAAAAATGGGGGAAAAAACTGGCTCTTGGTCGGGCGCTGCCAAAAATCGGCTTGAGTCGCAAAAGCAGCAAATACAAATGGCAAAAGCCAATAAAAATTCAATTTGGCAAACATAAGCAATTCGGGTGCATGGGTGGGAAGATGGGTAAAATAGGCTTCTTTTCCTAAACGCGAATTTTCTGCAAAGGGATAGTTTTTGTTTTTTTTTGGCGTGCCCGCTGCCCCAAAAAGGGGGCACGCCATAAAAAAATCCCAGCACAACGGAAGTTGCACTGGGACGTAAAATGTTTGCAAGAGCGCTTAGCGCTATGGGTTGAGGCTCATAAACTTTTGAATATCTTTCCAGTCGGATGCCGAAAACAAAGACGAATTAGTAGAAAAAGCCGCTTTATCGGTAGATTTCGGATAGAGTAATTTAGCTGCTTTTACCCTATCGGAGCTAAAACTAATCGCTTCCAAAACGCCATAAATTTGCAAATTGCTAAAGCAATACTTATTGGCATAAGAGGCGACAAGCTGCACAGGCTCAAAAGAGCCGTCTAAAGTTTCGATGAGGTTGGAGCAAGCCGAAAGTCCTATTTCTGGGCACTCAGATTTTGGAGGGGTGGGTGCGCTTAAGGCTATGTTTTTGCTGCTTGCACAAGCCTCGAAGCTATTTTTATGCACTTGTTTGGCTTTCACGTCCAATAGCGCATCGAAGGCTTCAGGTGTGCTATAATCGGTAGTAATTTTTTCGACCTTACACAAGCAAAGGTCTTCAAGCTGAGCTTTTGACAAAAAGGGATAGATTTTGCCGTTTTCGCTCTTGCAGCTCTCGAAAATTTTGGTTTGTTGTTCTTTAGTCCAGCTGCTTGCGCCTGTGCTTGCTTTGTCTTGGAGTTGGATGCCCACGCTTTGTGCGCAGCCTTGTTCGTTTTCGCGCTCTATTTTGCTGCGTTTTACCTCAATTAGGTTCAGATAATCGGCGGCGTTATAGCTGCTCGTTATTTTTTCGAGTTCGCACAAACAATGCTCCTCGCGTTGGCTTTCGCTTGCTTTGGGGGCTTTGGTTTTGATGCGTTCTTTGCAGCCATCAAAAAGTGTTTGTTGCTGTTGTTTTGACCAGCTTTGTGCCTGCACTTGTGTAGCAAATAAAAAACATACGAAAGATGCCAAATAAAATTTGGCTGATTGGAATTGGAACATACGGGAAACAAGATGAATGAGTAATGATTACGGTTCATGAGCAAAAGTCTAACTATTTTGCTCAAAAATTTTACCCTTTTTTCTTATTTTCTGCGATTTCCAAGCGTATTTTTTTATATATAAAGCTTTATTATACAGTACTTTATGTTTTCTTTTAAGCAATTCTTTATACGGGCAGTTATACTTATTTTTTTTGGGCGTGCCCGCTGCCCCAAAAAGGGGGCAGCGGTCGGGCTATTTGGGGCGAAAACATCGCCCAAATGGGCGAACGCCGAAGGCAGCCCCGCAGGGAATGTTTATTCGCCCCTACTATCCCTCACGCAAAGCTGCCCACGCCGCAAAGGGCGGCGGGGCGCGGGCACTCTGCCTCCAAATGAAATTTTGCTGTTTAGTGGGGCTCTGCTGTTTTGCTGCGGGGGACGCTGTTTTTGGCGAGGAGTTCGCGGACTTCTTCCTCGTCGTCTTGCTGCTGTAGGGCTTGGCGATTGCGCCACCACATATAACCGACTGTGCCTATGAGGATATAGGGCACCGAGAGCAGGTAAACGATGCCCATATTGAGCCCTTTGTTGGCTTCTTTGTCGCTATCGGCGGCGGCTTTGCACATGACGCAGCCTTGAGCCGTCGCTGTAGAGGCGAAAGCAACAGAAAACAGCAGGGCGAGCAGAAAAATTAGTTTTTTCATCGTGCGTTTATTTTTTGCGAAGAGGAAAGGCTACAATATATTTTTTAAAAACCATATTTGCGTGAGGGATAGTAGGGGCAGACCAATGTGTCTGCCCTTTGGGCAGCACAGGGGCTGCCCCGAATAGCCCGACCCTGCGACCTTTAAGCGCCCGATTTTCGGGCGCGAGGAGCAGGGGCACGCCCAAAAAAAACTACTTAAATCTAAAATTCAGCCCCAAAGATACGCGTATCGGGTCTTGCGGTACGGCGGCGAGTTGGGCGGCATTGGGGGTGCCCGTGTGATAATAGCGGCTGTTGAGCAAATTGCGTATGCGGAGGAAGATATTTAGCTGCATTTTTTCGTCTTTACTCACGAAAGCACGGTATTGCGCAAACAAATTGACGAGTAAAAAGGGCTGATTGCCGAATTGTGCGAAGCTGCTGCCCGTACCGAAGCCCTCGTTGAGCGTGCGCGTGCGGTAAATAAAGCGCAAATCGCTGCTAAAACCCTTGTAATCGAAGAATGCCCCCGCTTTGACCGTGTGCGGCGCATTGTAAAAGGGCAATTTGTCGGGCTGCTGCCCCGTTAGGTCGCTGATAGCCCCCGAAACAAAGGCGTAAGACAGACTCAAACGCAGTTGCATATCGTTCGTTTTGTTCAGGAAAATGCGATAATCGAAGCGCGCCATCGCCCCAAATACGCTGCCGTAGGCGGTAGAAGTCGCTATTTCGGCAACGGGCACGACTATAGAAGCCGTATCGTCTTCGACGAAACGCATATTCGTGCGTATTTCGTTCTGAAAAAGGTTATCCAGCAGATTAAAATAGCCATTGGCGGCAAAAAAGAAGTCGTTTTTGCTGTAAGAAGTCGAGAACTCGAAGCAGCGCGAAAACTCGGCGTTCTGCAATTCGATATCATCGGGCGTAGGCAAGCGCCAGTAACCCGCCTGCAAGCCGATAACATTGCCAAAACCATCGACACGCGGCGTGAAAGCCCCGTAATGCGTAAAAGTTTTCTGAAATGGCGGGGTGAGAATGCCCGTAGAATAGGACAAACGCAGCCGCAATTCATTCGTCGGCTTGTACACCAAACCTATGCGGGGCGCAGGCAGCAGATAATAGTAGCGATAAAAGCCGTCCGCCAGCGGCGTAGGCAGGTCGGTCTGCACATAATCCAAGCGCCCGCCCGCCGTAATCGTGAGTTTGTCCTTGATTTTGATTTGATATTGGGCGAAAATACCGTAAGTACTGCGGTATTCGTAAAAGGCACGCTGCAAAATCGCCAAAGAATTGCCTGCGCTATCCTCTATTTCGGAGCCAATATAGTACTGTTCTTGCTCTTCGATGCTAAAACCACGCAGCCAAGGGAACGCCAAATCGCTGGTACGCGCCAAAGAATTGCCCGACATAAAGGACAAACCAAAACTCAAGTGGTGATTTTTGTGCATTTTCCAGCCCGCCGAAGCCCGCGCCTGAAAAAACGACTCATAACCAAATTTATACGCCTCGTTGTAGTTGGAATATACATTCGTAAAACGGCTATTGGGGTCTATCTCCCAGTAATTCCATTGGGCGCTGCTCTGTGTACTCCAGCGCTCGCCCTCCCAAGAGTGTCGCAAATACACATTCGTCAAAGAAGTGCCGTAACGGCTGCCCTGCGTCGGCAAAGCATAGCGATAATTGTAGCCCATCGCCGAACTGTGCCATTCGCCATTGCGCATCGCCCCCAACTCAAAATCTTTATATCGGGCGCGCAAGCCAACAGAATAACCCATCGTGCTAATATCGAAACGCTCGCGCTCCCTATCCAAATAAGTCGTATCATCGCCAAAAGGAGAAGACATCATACCCCGATTTTGCAAATACTGCTCCTCGTACCAGCCAAATTCATTGGGGTACAAACGCGGCATATACGCCTCCGAAGAGCGATAGAAATGCCCGAAAGCCGCTACTGACCAATCTTTTTTGCCGTAGCCGACATTAAAATGGTTTGCCGTCGTGTTGTAAAGTCCGTAACTTGCTTGCACTTCGCCGCCGTTCAGCTTTTCGCCGTCTTGAGTAACGATGTTGATGACCCCGCTGAAAGCGTCCGCCCCGTATATCGCCGAACTCGGTCCTACAATCACCTCCACGCGCAGCGCCGTAGCTACCAAAATGTTTTGCGCTATCACGATATCCGAACCTACCATCGAATTGATGCGTATGCCGTCCTGCATGATAAGCCAGCGCCCACTGCCCGCGATACCCCGCGATGCGATGATATTTGCGTGCTCAGGCGTTACCTTTTCTTGTATCTCAAATTCGGGCAAATCCTCCAAAATATCCAATAAATACTGATAACCACGCCCCCGTATTTCGTCCTGCGTGATGATGTAGCCCGTATTGGGCACATCGAGTTGCTTTTCTTCTGTGTTGGTCGATATTTTGGTTTCGGCGTTTTGCTTCGCCTGCAAAGAGGCATAGGTATAATGTATTTCGATTTCTTCCGCCTGTTTTCTTCCCTTTTTCGGGTCGGTTTTCGTTAGCAAATCGGGGTTGTAGGTCATCTTAAAAAAGACCAAACGCAGGGAAGCGCGCTTGAGTTGTAGCCCGACCATGCGCTGCGGTGTATAAGCGGGGTTGCGACATTCTACGTCGAAAGTACCATAGGCTAAGGAGTCAAAAACATAGTTGCCGCCTGCATCTGTCGTCATTTCCTTCTTCACTTTTCCGTCGAGTAGGAGCTGCACTTTTGCGCCTGCCATGTTGCGCCCCGTCGTTTTATCGGTTACTTTTCCGCGTATGCTCGCGTCCTGCGCCTGCAAAAAGGCGGGCATTCCCAAAAATAGCACGAATAGCCCAAAAATTATAAAATCTCTCATAGTTCCTTGCTTGTCCTTTTTTTCAATGCCGAAAAATACGCCCTTTCTACGCAAACACAAAGGGCGCGTAGTTCTTTTATCGTTTTTTTTTGGGCGTGCCCGCCGCCGTTGGCGGCGGTCGGGCTATCCGCTGCATCAGCCGCGCCCCCTGAAAGGGGGCGCGGCTGGTTCCGCTCCTATCCCTCACGCAGCGGGCAGCCTCAGCGCCCTCAATTTAAGCGATTTTTACAGCGTTGGGGGCGCTGCCCCAACGCTACTTGTTTGGGAAGCGTAGCGGGGACGCTGCCCGCCACGCTTCTTTTGCAGGGTTTTTCGTTCTCTTGGGCTTGCACGCTGTACTTGGGTGGGGGCAGCGCCCCCCGCCCAAGTATTCTGCAAATAGCGTTGGGGCAGCGTCCCCAACGCTTAAAATTTAACGCAATGAGGGCAAGTCCGTATGCCTGCCCTCAAAAACTCACTTCTTCGGCGGCTGAGTGCGGCGAATTTTCCCCTCTGCGAAG
Source organism: uncultured Saprospiraceae bacterium (assembly GCA_964467315.1). GTDB lineage: Bacteria > Bacteroidota > Bacteroidia > Chitinophagales > Saprospiraceae > JAAFIM01. Next base: position 22,976 of record CAYXSA010000021.1, read on the forward strand.
TCGCCCGTATCGTGCAAAAAATCCAACAAATCGAGGGCGGATTCTTCCGCTATTTCTTCCATCGGTACGTGCCCTACATGCGGATAAATTTTTAGATGGGAATTAGGCAAAAGTTGATGAAAACGTTGGGCATTATGCACGGGTATCCACATATCTTCTCTGCCCCAGAGGACCAGCGTAGGGGCTTGTATCTCGCGCAGTCGGCTGGTGTTGTCTTTGTAGGGTTGGTTGACAAGGCTTAGGAAAGCGTCGCTATTGCCATCGCGGGTAAAAAGGTCGTAATATCGGTTGATAAGCTGTTCGGTAACTTTCGTTTGGTCGTAATAGACTTGTTTTACGAACTGTTCCAGCACGGCTCGGCGCACGACGTACTTTATGACGCGTCCGAAGATGGGGGCGCGGGCGAGCTTGAAGGGAAGTGGTATATTTTCCTCTTCCAAGAAGCCCGCCGCATCGATTAGTACCAATTTTTTGATGCGTTCGGGATACCTTAGCGCAAACTCCCAACTAAGCCAACCGCCTAAAGAGTTGCCGACCATATAACATTGGTCGATTTTCAGGATATTCAGAAAGGACTTGAGCACGCGCATGTGGTTGCTCATAGAATAGTCGTTGGCTTCGTTTGGTCCTGTGAGTCCGAAGCCCATGATATCGAGTCGGATAACGCGAAAATGTTTTTTCAGTATTTTCGCCCAGTCGTTGAAGGTATGCAAGGAGGAGAAAGCGCCGTGTAGCAATACGAGCGGTTCGCCTTCGCCTTCGTCGCGGTAGTGTATGAGCAGGCTATCGACGACGAGAAAACGCGAAGCATCGGTAGTATATCGAAATAGAAGACTGTTGAGCGTAGCCATAGAATCGTAAAATCGGGGGACTGTGTTGGGAGTACGCGACGCGTGAGGGATAGTAGGGGCGAATCAACATTCGCCCTAAAAGGGCGATGCTGATACGCCCCGAATAGCCCGACCGCCGCGTCCCGTAGGGGCAGACCCATGGGTCTGCCCTCACGCCGCCCCTTTGGCGGCGTGGGGCGCGGCGGGCACGCCCAAAAAAATAAAAAACTGTGCCTATTATTTTAGCTGTTAGGCGCTTCGTCGGGGGCTTTATTTTTTTCGGCGAGTTGCTTCTCTCGCTCTTCGGCTTGGGCTTTTTGGGAGTCGAGCACGAGTTGAAAATTGCTGACTATCGCGCCGACGACGAGATTCATCAGCAGATAAGCGGCGACAATCATCCATGAAACATGATAAATGGTAACGACATAATTGGGCACGCCTGGCACGGTGCAGGTTTTGGGGTTCTGCGGGTCGGTGCAACGTGTCTCGGTAGTATGTTCGTTTTCGAGAAGATTATAGCGTAAGTCCGTCCAGTCTTCGCCCGTCATCACGCGGAAGAGGGTAAAAAATGCCTCCCCCACGTCGCCGTAGGGATCGGGATTGCTGGACGTTAGACGCAAATGTTCGGATTCTTTGTATTTGGGGTTTTTGAAAAGCGTAACCCCGACAACGGCGTAGGTGTACATGACGAGCAAAAAAAGCACGGCGATGTAGGAGAGGGAGCGCACGGATTTTATGAGTACGGCGACGAGCACGCGCAATTCTTCGACGGCGCGAATGGAGCGCGTAAGTTGCACGATGCGCAGAATGCGTAGTGTACTCCAGATGCTGCCTTGCGAGGGGTCTATATCGGGGTGCAGGATAGCGACGATTTCGGGCGCTACGCCAAAGATAAAAATGAAGATATCGAAATAATTCCAGCCATCGCGCAAGAATACGCGGGTGCTTTCGCGAGCGAGCCAGCGCAGGACGATTTCGGCGAAGAAAATAAGCAGCGTAACGAGTTGTATATAGCTGATAAACTCGGGTATATTGTCGTAGGTCTGTATGCCGATGAGTAAGCTATTGACGACGATAGCAACGAAAATAACCGTATTGAAGCGGTCGCTTTCGACCAAGCGGCGTACTGCCGAATGCTGTGGGGGGGTGGCCATAGGAAAGGAAGAGCTATTTTTAGGGGCGAAATATAAATAAAAATTAGCTCTTGTCTATAGTAGGATTTACAAACCAGCCTGCGTACATCGTATAAGCGTCGGCGATTCGTTGTATCTGCCCTGTAAAAAGTTCGGGGCTTAGTTCCTTGACGCGGCGCGCGGGTACACCTGCATATACGCCATTCGATTGTAAATGGCTGCGCTCCAAGACGACTGCGCCAGCGGCTATGAGTACATTGTCTTCTACTACGACATCGTCCATGAGTATCGCACCCATACCGACTAAGACATTGTTGCCGATACGGCAGCCGTGCACCAGCGCGCGATGCCCGATGGATACGTTGTCGCCTATATGCAGTTGCGTTTTTTGGTAGGTACAATGCAGGATTGCGCCGTCTTGGATATTGACTTTATTGCCGATGCGTATGATGTTTACATCGCCACGCACTACCGCCTGAAACCAAACGCTGCAATTATCGCCCATGACGACATCGCCAACGACGGTGGCATTTTCGGCTAAAAAACAAGCGGCACCCCATTTGGGAGAGATGCCATGTACGGGTAGAATTAGCGCCATTGCGAGTTGTGAATTAAGAACAAAATTCATTTTTAGCACACAGATTTACGCAGAAAAAACAGATTTACACAGATTTTTTAGATTTTTTATGTAAAAATCTGTGTAAATTCATATAAATCTGTGTTTATCTGTGTGCTAAAAAATCATGCGCAAGCTCGCAACTCTAATGCGGCACCAGCAAGAGGCTTGCCGCCATGACTGCCATACCCGACACTACGCCATAAGTCGACAAATGGTGATGTCCATACTCTTCGGCAGCAGGCAAAAGTTGGTCTAAGGAAATAAAGACCATGATGCCCGCCACGCCTGCCAGCATCGCCGCCATGACTACGGAAGAATCCGCCAGATTGAAACCCATCATACTCGCCAAAAAGTACGCCGCGAAAGCGCCCAGCGGCTCGACCAAACCCGAAAGGAAAGAATAGCCGAAAGCCTTAGCGCGGCTGCCCGTCGCAAAATAAATAGGCATAGATACGGCGATACCTTCGGGAATGTTGTGCAAAGCAATAGCTATAGCGATGGTGATGCCCATATTTACATCGTTCAGCGCCGCCGTGAAGGTAGCGATACCTTCAGGGAAATTGTGCAGCCCCAATGCGATGGCGGAAAGCAGACCAATGCGCATAAGTCGGGCTTTATTGGCGGGAGATTGTACCCCCGTTTCCATATCGGCTTTGCTTATCAGCTCATGCGGATTTTCGACTTTGGGTATCAGTTTGTCTATCAAAGCGACAAGAAGCATACCCGCAAAAAAACAAATCGTTGCCAAAATATGCCCAAAATGCCCAGCATCGTCGTGGTCATGCGTATGCTCGTGCGCACCTACGCCGCTATGCTCGTGTGTGTGTGTTGCGGCGGCTTCCTTGCTATAAATTGCCTCCAACTGCTCTACAGCATGGGGCAAAATCTCTACAAAAGACACAAACAACATCACGCCTGCTGCGAAACTCATGGCGAATGTCAAGTAGTTCGTTTGCCGCTGATCTTTTATCAAAAACGCAATCAAACTACCTATACCCGTCGACAAACCCGCTAAAATCGTCAATAAAAAAGCCATCTCTAAAGTACCTTTCATGGATAATAACACCAAAACTAAGGGCATAACAAAATAGATTACTTACTCTTTTAGACAAAAGTAAATACTTTTTTAGACTAAACTAAAAAAGGTTGCTATTTTATTTTCGCGCTATAATTTTGGCATCATGTGCAATATAGTTGCAAACCTACGACGAAAAACGCAGTGCTAAAGTTTTTGCGCTTGTTTTTTTGTAGACTAATTCTAAAAAGGGCTAAAACCCAATTCTACAGTACCACTGCCGCCGCAAGGCGGCATGATACCAGCGACGCGAGCGATAGCGAGCGTCGCAGTACCTTTACATCAGGCAGGCAGCAAGATGCGGAAGGTCGTCCCTTTGCCGACTTCGGAGGCGTGTACAAAGATTTTGCCCTTATGATACTCCTGTATGATGCGTTTGCAAAGCGAAAGCCCCAAGCCCCAGCCCCGTTTTTTCGTCGAAAAACCAGGCAAAAAAACCTTTTTAAAATTTTGCTGCGGCATTCCCTTGCCCGTATCCGTGATGTCGATATGCAGCCAATGCGGCTCTTCCCAAGCGCGCACGCTGATAGTGCCCGTGCCTGTTTCCATCGCATCTAAGGCGTTTTTTAGCAGGTTTTCTATGACCCAATCGAAGAGCAGGGAATTGATTTGCGCATACACGGGCGCATCTGTGGCGGGATTGGGGAACTCGAAGCGGATTTTTTTCGAAGCGCGCTGCCGTATATATTCGTGATAGTGGTGCAGGTTCTCCAGTAGGTTCGTGCGCTGCAGTTCGGGCGCTGCGCCCATCTTCGAGAAGCGCTCGGCTACTGTGCTCAAGAGGCGTATATCCTTGTTTATTTCGTCGGCAACCATCAAAATAAAATCGTCCGTTTCGTACATGGCGCGCAGGTTTTCGACCCAGCCGACAAGGGAAGTGATAGGCGTACCGAGTTGATGCGCCGTTTCTTTCGCCATGCCCACCCAAACCCGCTCTTGCTCCGCTACCCGCGCCGCTGCCCAAGTAAAATACGCCAGTAGTCCGAAGACCAAAAGCAACAAAAGTTGGATATATGGCAGCCATTCGAGCGCATACAGCAGGGTCGAATTTTGGTAAAAGATATAGTTTTTTCGCCCGCCACTAAGCTGAATTTCTATGTTTTTGCTGCTTTGCAGCCAGTCGGCGGGCGGACGTTTTTTTTTCGGCAAATCGTCGGCGTTGAGGGTCTGGAGTACGATGGTATCGGCATCTGTGAGGGCTACGGGTATGGTCGTATTGCGCTCTTGCACGCTGATTTGCAGCTCAAAAAGTGCACTCAAATCGGCTTCCGTATCCATGTCGATGCCCTGTACGGTGCGCAAAATATCCGCCCAAGTTTGCACATATTTTAGCTCCTGCTCCTTCATGCGCTCGGCGATATGCTGCACGAGCCAAAGCGATGCCAGCACCACGCAAAGGCTGCCGATGGTCAGTATCCAGCGCCAAAGCGGACGTTGAAAAAAGCGCCCCCGCGCTTGTTTTTGCGAAATTTGGCTGCTGCTTGTATTCGACATTTTTGCGTATTTTCGGACTTTCTTTTTTTGGGCGTGCCCGCCGCTTGCCCCCCGCCCGCGCAGAGCGCGGTCGCCCCCATGCGCGCAAAGCGCACACGGGGGGCGGCGGTCGGGCTATTCGGGGCAGCCACAAGAGCTGCCCCTACTATCCCTCACGCGATAAGCAGCCTGCCCAGCGCTTGCGCTTGCCGCAAAATTAGCCTATTTTTGCCCGAAATACCCCAAATCTATGCAAAAACAATATAGACAAGGCGCAGTAGGCGCTTTGATGGACGAATACGAGCGCGCCGCTGCCGATTTTGAGCATTGTCTGCGCAGCAGCAGCGTAGAGGATTTTCGCCGACTCCTCAACCCCAACAGCCCCGACCCCGATTGCCAATCCATACAAAGCATCTGCCTGCACGTTGTCGGCTCTGGTTATACCTACGCCAACTATATCAGCCGCCAATTCGATGAAGTGCCGACCAGCCTGCGCAATACCCTACCCATCGACTGCCCCGACAGCGCCAGCGCTGCCCTTCGGCAAATGCTCGCCTATACCCTGCAAGTCTTGGAAAATAAATGGGCACTTAGCGAAAAAGAGGTCATCGGCAACCTTATACAAACGGCTTGGGGGCAGCAATACGACTTTGAGCAAATGATGGAACACGCCATCGTACACCTTTTGCGCCATCGCCGACAGATAGAAATTTTCTTGCTAAAAGCCAAGCAAAGCCCCAACAGCTAAAAAAAACGACATTTTTTTGCGCAATTCTAAAAAAACTGTTAAATTCGCTAAACAATTCACAAAATTCCAAAACCAACCCCCACAACCACAAATGAAACATTTGTATCTGCTATTTGCCGCCTCTATCGCGCTCTTCGCTTCCTCTTGCGGCAAAGCTACGGTAGAAACCGAAACCAAACGCTGGGCAGCCACCCAACAAACCTTAGAAAGACTCGGAGGCGAGTATCCTGGCTTCAAAACGGTATTGGCAGAAGCCAAAGCCGCAGGCGAAACCAAAATGAAAGCCGCCGAAAGCGTTAGCAAAGAAGAAGACAAAATCAAAGCAATGACGGAGGCTATCAATGCCGCCCGCCCGCAATTTGTCGCCGACTTGGAAAACATGAAAACCAACGTCAACAAACTCAAAGACCTCATGGCAGAGGCAACCAAAAAAGCAACTACACCAGAAGACAAAGCCGCCGTACAACTCGTCGTACAAGATGCCGACCTCAAAGTCTTTATGATGGAGCTACAACTCCGCTCCGCCGCGCCCACCAATATCAACGAAGCTAACGGCTTGACTTCAGCCCTCGCCCGCGATGTAAAATCCTTCACCGAGCGTTTGGAGAAAATGGTCAAAGACGGAGAAAAAACAGCCGCTGGCAACAAAGCCGCTGCCGACTCTACCAAAAAAGTAGAAGAAAAGAAACTCGCCGACATCAAATGTCGCTCTTGCGGTACAGCCAACCCCGCAGGCACCAAAAAATGCAACTCTTGCACTGCTCCTATCGAATAATAGGCAGCCAAAATAAACTAAAATAAACAAAGCCGCAATGCTCCCAAAAATGGGGTGTTGCGGCTTTAATTATGCGCGTGCCAAGTCAAATAAGAAAGCAAACAAATCGGCTGCAAGCGGCATCTGCGCAGCATCTTCGACTTTTATCTCGCCTTCGGCGGAGCAGGAAAAAAAATATAGGGGGCTTTTGGCGCTGATGCCTTCTTGTGCATCGACTTTGATGCTATAGATATGGTTGGGTGTTTTGGAGGGGCGTTTGATGCCGTCATTGATTTGCTCCGTAGGCAAGGGAAATTCGAGATAAAAAACGCCGCCTGAGCTCGATATTCGGTGGCGATGGCGTATGTACTCGGCGAGGCGCAGCACTTGGGCAGGGGTGTACTGTTTCATAAAATTAGGCAAATTTTGAGATTAGCAAATATACGCTACTTTGCTTGAAGCTGCACAGCTATTTTTTTGGGATAGCGATGGCGCGCCCGCCCTTTGCGGGCGCGAAACGCGTGAGGGATAGTAGGGGCGAATCAACATTCGCCCATTATGGGCGATGGTGATGCCCTTCGGGGCTGCTTCGCGGTCGCCCCGCATAGCCCGACCGCGCCGCCTTTTTGCGGCGCGGGCACGCCCAAAATATCCCCACAAAACAAGCCAAAGTTTTATATCTTTGCCTGCAAATCAGCCCCGCTTCCCGCTTATGCTTCGACCTTTTTTATCGCTCTTATTCCTGTTTTTGCCGCTTTTGCTGTCTGCGCAAGACTCCTTAAAATTGCTGACTTGGAATATACAGATGCTGCCCAATGGGGGGGCGATTTTTTCGAGCAGCCTGCGCAAAATGCAGGCGCAACGCCTGCCTTGGATTGTAGAATACCTCGAAAATAGCGATTATGAAGTCGTCGCATTGCAAGAAGTTTTTGATGTACAGATGAAGCGGCGCTTGCTGCGAAGGCTCAAAAAAAGCTACCCTTATCAGGTGAGTACGCGCAAAAATGGCGGTTTTATCACGAGCAACGGCGTGGTCGTTTTGAGTCGGCTGCCGATGAAATACGTCGACCATTGCATCTACAAAAAGGGGATTAGCTCCGACAAAATGGCGGCGAAAGGCTGCACCTTGGTCGAAATCGAGAAAAACGGCAAGCGTATACAGCTCGCCAACACGCATCTGCAGTCGGGCGGCGATGCGGCTTGTCAGTCGATACGCTGCGAGCAATATGCCGATATTTGCACGCTTTTGCAAAAAAGCGGCAACGAAAAAATAGACTTTCAACTGCTTTTGGGCGACCTCAATACGGAGAAACATCTGCCAGAGCGCTTCGCCGATATGCTGCGTCGGCTAAACATGCAGGATTTTGATATATTGGGCGATGAGCGCCCTTATACGATTGATGCGAGCAACTATTGGAAGGAATCGGACGAGCAGTCGCAGCTCGATTATATCCTGCTTCGTCCCTCGCCAAAACACCCAAGCGCCCATATTACGGGTCTTAGCGTGATACGTCCGCGTCGACTGCACAAGGGCAAAAACATAGACCTCGCCGACCATTACGGGCTGGGCGGCTGGCTGGTTTGGTAGAGCCGCGCTTAATTATCCAAATATAATTTTTCAATACAATGGTACCACTGCCGCCGCAAGGCGGCATTATACCAGCGACGCGAACAAAGTGAGCGGAGCCGTACCTACGACACAAAGTACCATGAAATATATTCTTTCAGGCGGCGGCACAGGCGGGCATATCTTTCCTGCTATTGCGATTGCCGATGCGATAAAAGTATTAGACCCTGCGGCGGAAATTTTATTTGTGGGCGCATTGGGCAAGATGGAGATGGAGCGCGTACCGAAGGCGGGCTACCCTATCGAAGGTTTATGGATTAGCGGACTGCAGCGGCGTTTGTCCTTAGATTTGCTGGCTTTTCCGTTTAAGCTGATTTCGAGCTGGTGGCGCTCGCGGGGCATTTTGGCGAAATTTAAGCCCGATGCGGTCGTGGGCGTGGGCGGTTATGCGAGCGGGGTGATTGTGCGCACGGCAGCGGGAAAGGGCATTCCGACTTTGATACACGAACAAAATTCTTTCGCGGGTTTGACCAACCGCACTTTGGGCAAGTCCGTAAACAAGGTCTGCGTAGCTTCGGAAGGTATGGAGCGCTTTTTCCCGAAAGAGAAACTCATTTTCACGGGCAACCCTGTGCGGGCGGATATTTTCGATAGCAAGGATTACCGCGCTGAAGCGGCGGCGCATTATGGTCTGTCGCTGGATAAGCCCACGATTTTTGTCGTCGGCGGCAGCTTGGGCGCTCGCACGCTCAATGATACCGTAAAAATGCACTTAGACCAACTGCGCGATGCAGGCGTACAGGTGCTTTGGCAATGCGGCAAAATCTACTACGAGGAGTTTGCGCCCATCGCCGCCAACTATACGAATGTGCGTTTGCTTGCGTTTATAGATAAGATGCTTTGGGCGTATCAGTTGGCAGATGTAGTCATCTCGCGCGCGGGCGCGCTGTCGATAGCCGAATTGTGCGCCGTAGCGCGCCCTGCTATCTTTGTTCCCTCGCCCAATGTTACTGACGACCATCAGACCGCCAACGCCCGCCGACTCACAGACCAAAACGCCGCCTTGCTCGTCAGCGACAGCGAAGCCCGCCAAAAGCTCATTCCCCAAGCACTGGAATTGCTACAAAACAGCGCCCTTCGCACCCAACTACAGCAAAACATAGCCCCCCTCGCTACCCCTCATGCCGCCGAAGCCATCGCTCGCGAAGTCCTCGCCTTAGCCGAAAAACGAAAAAATAAAGCATAAAACTTGCTACCCATGCCGCAAGCGCAGCGAACGGCATCGTACCAGAAGAGCACGCCAAAATACCCCACCCCACATGAGCCACTACCAAATCAACCCAGAGGGCGAGCAAACCGTCATTCTACAGCTCACTACCCTACTCGACCCTACCGAAAATCAAGGCATTTTAGAAAAGTGTATCGCCCAACTCGATGAAAATCGGCTTTTTTGGGTCGTGGACATGAGCGCCATGAGCTTCGTCAATAGCACAGGGCTAAATTTCCTTATCTCGCTCCTCACGCGCACCCGCACGCGCGGCGGCGAGGTCGTTTTGGCGGGTTTATCTGATAGAATTAAACAAGTACTGGTGCTTACGCGTTTGCAGACCATGTTTATCGCTTGCAATAGCCAAGCGGAAGCCTTAGAATTTCTATCGCAAAGCCAAAAAAGTAGCTAATTTCCTATGTCGCCACTGCCATTCGACGAAAATACGGGGGAGTTTTTCAACCCCATAGACGAGCGTAAAATTACCCACACGCCCAGCACCCTACCGTATGCGCATACCAGCGGCTCCGCTGTCATCAAACCCATCGACAAAGGGCGCGTAAAAGGCGTAGCCGTCGAAGCCATGCGCCAGCAAACCAATATGCAGCTGGAGCAAATCCGCCGACAAATGGAGCTGCTCGCCGAACAAGCCCGCCGCATACAACGCCGCATCGAGGTTTCGGAAATGATTTACGCCGCCGACTTGGGTTTCCGCCCCGTCATGGGGCAGACCTATTACCTCTACGAGCGCCCCGACGGCTCGCACGCGTTGAGCATGATAGCCAGCGACGAATGGGGACGCAAAGGCAGCCCTTTCAAATCTTATATCGCCGCCGCTACCCTCCTTGCCGACCATACTTGGGACATTCAGGATTGATTTTTTTGGGCGTGCCCGCCGCGCCACGCCTGCCGCAAAGGGCGGCAGGCGGAGCCGTAGCATGCTACGGCTCTACTGGCGCGCGGTCGGGCTATCCGTTGCAGCCGCTGCGCGGCTTCCACTACTATCCCTCACGCTTTTTTTACAAACATTTGCCATGCGTTTAATCCTACAACGGGTTTCCGAAGCCAGCGTAACTATAGACGGTCAAGTAAAAGACCAAATCGGCGCGGGCTTGCTCCTACTCTTAGGCATCGAAGGCAGCGACACAGAGGAGGATATAGATTATCTTTGCAAAAAGCTGTTGCAAATGCGTATATTTGGCGACGCAGAGGGCAAAATGAACCTATCCGTACAAGACATAAACGGCGAAATTTTGCTTATCAGCCAATTTACGCTCTTTGCGCAGACCCAAAAAGGCAATCGCCCTTCCTTCATTCGCGCCGCCCGCCCCGAGCAAGCCATACCCTTATACGAAAAATTCATAGAAAAGCTACAGACGCTTACAGCTCGGCGCATCGCCTGCGGCATCTTTGGTGCAGATATGAAAGTCGCCTTAGTCAATGATGGCCCTGTTACTATCTTACTCGACAGCCGCCAACGCGATTTATAATACACAATCATTTTTTCATACCTTTTCCAAATTCTCCACTATGAAATTCAAAGTTCTTTACTCTATTCTCGGCTTGGCTTTTGCGGCTTCGCTCTTCATGGGTAATGCCAATGGGCCTGCTGCCAATGGCAACGGAAACGTTTCAGGCGCAGTAGCAGGCAATACCTGCGGTACTTGCCACGGCGCTGTCAACCCCAATGCCACGACCAATATCCAATTGGAAGACAGTCAAGGCAACTTCGTAACAGAATACACGCCAGGCGCTGTCTATCGGGTATTTATAGGCTTGGGTCTCAATGGCACTTCTGCTCCCAATACGGGTTTTCAAGCTACCGTGCGCAACAGCGACAACAGCAACACAGCAGGTACTATCGCCCTCGCGCCTAACTCTGTAGGTATTCGCATAATCAACGGATTGGCAGAGCATTCGCAAAAAAATACGGTGAATGGTACTTTTAGTTTCCAATGGACAGCCCCAGCAGCGGGCGCGGGTAGCGTGCAAATTTTCGCCAACGGAGTCCTTTCCAACAACAATAATCTAAACAGCGGCGACGCTGTCGCTCCAGTAGCCTCCGTAACGATAACAGAAGCGGGCGCTATCGGCGTAAACGAAACGGCAACGCTTCGCGTGGAGCCTTATCTGTTCCCCACGCGGGCGGAGTCTGAATTGAATGTACGTTTTACAGCGGCGCACGATATGGAGTACACGATGGAGGTCGTCAGTGTGATGGGGCAGCTTTTGAGTAGCCAAACGGTACGCGTCGGTAGCGGCGAGCAAACGCAAACGATGAACGTCGCCGAGCTTGCTCAAGGCATGTATTTCCTTCGCTTGCGCACTGCCCACAGCGTAGAAGCGGTGCTGCCTTTCCAGAAATAGCGCGGGGCGGCGCCCTGCGCCGCGTGAGGGATAGGAGCGAAACCAGCCGCCGACTTGTTCGGCGGCTGATGTAGCGGATAGCCCGACCCCGCGCCAGTAGAGCCGTAGCAACCACAAGTGCCCACAAGTGCCGAAGGCACGCCGTGGTAAGCACGCCGTGGCTACGGCTCCGCCCGCCGCCCTTTGCGGTGGGCGTGGCGCGGGGGCACGCCCCCAAAAAAAGTCTTCCTTACCCACAAACCTATTAAATATCCAATTTTATGAACATCTACGAAGACCTCCAGCGGCTCGACCAACTGCGCAGGCAGGGCATTTTGACAGATGAGGAATTTGAGCAGGAGAAAGCCCGCTTGCTCGCCGCCGCCGAAGCTCCGAAGGAGCAAAGTAGCGCGCGAAATCAGGGCGCACGCAACGCCCCCGCGATGGGCAGCGGCTACAGCATCGGCGAAGACAAGGCGAAAAATGGTACTTATGCGCTTTTGCTGCACGTTTTGCTATTTGTGCCCTCTATCGGCTGGCTTATCGTGCTGATTATGTGGTTGGTGAAAAAGGGCGAAAGTCCGCTGGTGCGCCAACATGGCGCAGCAGTGATGAATATGCTGCTCTCTACGCTGATATATGTACTGGTATTCATGTTTATTATTGGAACCCTGCTTATAGCGGCATTGGGCGCACGCGGCGAAGGGGCAGCCATACTTTTTGCAGGACTTTTTTATCTACTTGTGCTTGGTTACGCTATCGCCAATCTGGTTTTTATCGTTATGAATGCGATAAAGGCGAGCAACGGGCAGCCCGCAAGCTACCCGCTGGCGCTGCGCTTGATAGATACCTCTATGCCCGAACTGACGGAACAAGCGAACATAGAGAATCATTTTGGCAGTTAAAATATAGACAGTTATAAATAGATTTATGCGCAAATTTTGGCAATATGCGGCAGCTTTCGCGGCGGTCGTTTTCTTCTTTTCGAGGTCTGCGGCGAGTGCGCAGGAATTTAAATGCGATGTTACCATCAACACGCCAAAGGCTTTTAATACAGACCCCAAAGTATTTAAGAGCCTAAAAACGGCGCTCACAGAGTTCGTCAATAATCGCAAATGGACGGAGCAGGAGCTAACGCCCGAAGAGCGCATAGAGCTAAATATCATCATTACCATCAACGAAGAGTTGTCGGCGACTTCCTTCGGGGCGCATCTCACCGTGCAAGCGGCGCGCCCTGTGTACAATAGCGGCTACAGTTCGGTGCTCTTGCAGCACTTGGATAAAGATTTCGTTTTCAGCTATGGCGAATTTGAGGTCATGGACTTCACGGAAAACGCCTACACCTCCAATTTGACCTCCATTATCGCCTTCTATGCCTACATCGTTTTGGGCTTAGATGCGGATTCTTTTTCCGAATTGGGGGGCGAGGAGTATTATCAGAAAGCCCAAACCATCGTCAACACCGCGCCTGCTTCTGCGCCTGCGGGTTGGAAGATGAACGACCGCATAGCCGTAGACGGCAGGTCGCGTTATTTTTTGATTAACAACCTCCTCAATCCGCGCGTGCAACCCATGCGCCGCGCCTTTTATCAGTATTATTTGCTGGGTTTAGACCTTTTGAGCAAGACGGAAACGCGGGGCGACGGCTTAAAGGCAATGTCTACGGCACTGGAGGCGATACAGCGCGTCAATACGGAGTTTCCCGCCTCGATGATAGTGCAGGTATTTGCCAATATGAAACGCGACGAAATAGTGGGAGCGTTTGCGGTGGCAGACATCACGACGCGGCGCAAGATACACGACATCATGATAAAGCTCGACGGTACAAAGGCAGAGCAGTATAAGGAGCTGTTGAAGTAACCTAAATAAAAAACGCAAATAGCTGATAATCAGCTACTTGCGTTTTTTATTTTGAAGTTTAAACAGCTTCTTTACTCAAAATCTGCTCCTAAATGTTGCCCAGCCCGAATTAGGCATAGGGGTCGTTGAGCATTTTAGCTCTGTAGCTCGTGCTTTGATGGCTTGTACGCGGTTGCCAGGGTTGGGGTGTGTACTTAGGAAAGAAGGCATACCGCCACCGCTGCCGCTGCTCGTGAGTTTTTGGAAAAAGCCAGCCGCGCCGTCGGCTGCATAACCAGAGCCGCAGAGATAATCGACAGAGTGTGCATCAGCATCTTTCTCGTGGGCGCGGCTAAAACTTAGCTGCGTCAATCCTGCTGCGATTTCTGCCAACGCGCCGCCCTGCGTGCCCGACAATATCGCCAATAGCGCCTGCAAGCCGTAGGCTTTCGTCATTGCTTGAGTGGAGTGGCGTTGGTCGGCGTGGGCAATTTCGTGCCCCAAGACTCCCGCCAAATGGTCGGCTTGGTCGAGGTATTTTATCAGACCCGTATAAACACAGATAAAGCCCCCAGGCGCGGCAAAGGCGTTGAGCGTTTTATCGTCTTTAATGATGTGCAACTCCCATCTAAATCGGCTTTTGTACTTGATATGTGGCGACTTTAGTATCTGGTCGCGCATCGCATACAGATAATTATACGACTGCTCATTGCCCACAAACGGCAAAATCGGGTACTTGCTGGGGTTGCTCATTATCTCGGCTTTGAGCTTTGCGCCGAGTTGCACATCTTGCTCCACCGTAAACACATTTAGACCGCGCCCGTTTTTGCAAGCCGATATTGCCAAGAGCATAAGCAGCAACGCAGACAAGGATAATAGCGTCTTTTTCATAGGCTGTTTTTTGTTATTTACGGCGAGCCATAGCGCGGCGGGCGGCAGCGACTACATCGGGCGTATCCAAACCGTATTTTTTTAGCAAATCGTCGGCTTTTCCGCTCTCGCCAAAGGTGTCTTTAGTGCCGACCATTTCCATAGGCGCAGGCAATTTTCGAGCCAACAAACCTGCGATGCTCTCGCCCAAACCACCGTAGATATTGTGTTCTTCTGCCACCACGACGCAGCCCGTCTTTGCTACAGAAGCCAAAACGGCTTCCTCATCGAGCGGTTTTATCGTGTGTATATTGATGACTTCGCAGCTTATGCCCTCCGCTTCGAGCTGCTTGGCTGCCTCTACCGCCTTCCAAACGAGATGCCCCGTAGCGAAAATGCTGACATCTTTACCCTCGCCCAAAATCAAGGCTTTTCCTATCTCAAAGGGCAGCCCCTCCGTAAACATCGCCCAAGCAGGGCGACCAAAACGCAGGTACACGGGCGCATCGATATCGGCTATCGCTATCGTGGCTAAGCGCGTTTGATTGTAGTCGGCGGGGTTGATGACCACCATCGAAGGCAGCATTTTCATCATACCGATGTCCTCCAAAATCTGATGCGTTGCCCCATCTTCGCCCAAAGTCAAACCCGCGTGCGAGGCACAAATTTTTACGTTTTTATGCGAGTAAGCGATAGATTGGCGAATTTGGTCATAGACGCGACCCGTCGAAAAATTGGCAAAAGTCCCCGTATAAGGTATCTTTCCTGCCGTCGCCAGACCCGCCGCAATGCCCATCATATTCGCCTCCGCGATGCCAACCTGAAAAAATCTTTCGGGAAAATCCGCGATAAATTTTTCCATTTTCAGCGAGCCGATAAGGTCGGCGCAGAGCGCTACGACGCTCGGATTTTTTTGCGCGACCTCCCATAGTCCGTCGCCAAATCCGTCCCGCGTTGCCTTTTTCCCTGTACTTTTGATGTCCTGAATGCTAAGCATATCCTTGTCGGTATCGGTTATTTTGGTTTTTATTTTTTTGGGGCGTGCCCCCGCCGCGAATGCGGCGGGGTCGGGCTATCCGCTCCATCACCTTCGCGGCGGCACGCCGCTCGGTGGTTCCGCTTCTATCCCTCACGCGAGGAACTCCGCACAAAAGTACAAAAAAAGCTGTATTTTTGCGTCAAATAGGCTGCCTTAGGACAGGGATTTATAGGATTTTTCAGAAAAACAAATTACCGCGTATGCGTTTTGTCTTCGCTTTTTGGCTGTTTTTTTCTGCTGCGCTTTTCGCACAAACGCCAAAAGTCGACACCCTACCCGACTACACTGCACCTATTGTAGATGTCTTGGCGCAGTCTGCAGGCGAAGCCTTTGCGAGTGCTACGAGCATCGAATTGGGCAGCCTACGCACCACGCAGCATACCCGCTCACTTACCCAGCTTTTACAAAACGAAAGTCATTTTTTTGTCCGCCAATATGGCTTAGGCGGTTTATCTACGGTATCGCAGCGCGGTAGCTCTGCTGCGCAGACGGCTATACAATGGGAGGGCATCGACCTACAAAATCCGATGCTGGGGCAGGCTGATTTTAGCCTTGTGCCTCTGTTTTTTATAGACCGCGCCGAATGGCATTTGCAGGCTTCTTCGGCTTTGGCGGGTTCTTCGGGTGTGGGAGGCAGCATACAACTTTTTTCGCAGCAGCCTGCCGAAAAAGGTTTCCGTTTATCCTTGCTTATGGGAGCGGGCAGCTTTTCGCAATATCATCAAAATTTTGATTTTTCCTATACTGCCGAGCGCTGGGCGCTGCGCACGCGCCTATATGCCAACGTCGCCGAAAACGATTTTTTGTATCGAGATATCAACGCTTTCGGCTCACCCAAGCCCCTTGTTCGTATGCCGCACAACAGTAGCCGCAGCGGCGCTATTTTGCAGGAATTTTATGTCCAAGCTACCGAAAGCTGGCAGTTCGCCGCTAAAATTTGGCTACAGCATACGCATCGATTGCTGCCGCCTACGCTCCTACAAAGCAGCAGCGCCGACGAGCAAACAGACCGCAGTCTGCGGCTTACGACCTATGCAGAGCGGCAAAAAGGCAGCAGCCGCAGCCGCCTACAACAGAGCTATGTCCGCGAAAGCCTGCGATTTCAAACGCCTGCACTCGATGCCCTTAGCCAAACGAATAGCTTACAAACGAGCTTGACGCATCGGCAATTTTTGGGCGAGCGGCATTTGTACGAGCTTGGCGCGCAGTATCATTATGCTCGAGCCTTATCGCCTACGGGCTACAGCGAGCAGGTACAGCAACATCGCGCCCGCTTGAGCCTTTTTTACAGATATAACAGCCCAAACGAGGCTTGGCAGCTAAGCGCGCTTAGTCGGGGCGAATACTTAGTGGGTTTGTATCCGCGTGGGGCGCTCTCCCTACAAAGCAAATACCGATTAAGTAGCGCTTGGCGCTTGCAACTGCACGCGGCGCAAAATTATCGCCTGCCTACGCTCAACGATTGGTATTGGAGCGTAGGCGGCAACCCTCTTTTGCGCCCCGAAAGCAACCGCATCGCGGAAATTGGTTTTAGCTATCTCCGTTCGGCAGAAAAATCCCATTTTTGGCAGATAAGCGCCGAGGTACAAGGATATTTTTCAGAAACCCGCGATTATATCGCTTGGCTGCCCGACGAGCGTACAGGCTTATGGGCGGTGGAAAATCTGGGACGGGTGCAGGCTTTCGGCTTGCAGACGAGCGGACGTATAAGCTACTGCGCTGATAGCAATTTTCGCCTTCAGATAGCGCCAAGATATAGTTTTACGCGGGCTTATGAGCCGATAAATGGGACGAAAACGCAGCTTATTTATGTGCCGCAGCATCAGGCGCAAATCAGCCTACAAGCTGATTGGCGGCAGCGCATAGGCGCATTTTATCGGCAAGAATTTGCCAGCCGCAGGCGCATAGACGAGCGACTAAGTTTGCCCGCTTACAGCCTCTCGGATATGGGGATTTGGGCAAATTTTCGCGCTGGGTACATGAGCGGACAGATAGACCTTAGCGTGCATAATTTGTTCAATCTCGACTATCAGGCTGTAGCCAATCGCCCCATGCCGCGCCGCTGGTTTTCGCTTAGTGTACGGCTCGACTTGCAGGGCGCGCCCGCAAGGGCGCGCAAGCGTGAGGGATAGTAGGGGCGAATCAACATTCGCCCAATGGGCGATGGTGATACGCCCCGAATAGCCCGACCGCCGCCACAGGCGGCGGGCACGCCAAAAAAAAGAAAACTAAAATTAAGGGACTATGACAAACGAAGAACTCGAAAGCCTTTGCGCAAAAACAGGCGCGCTGGCGCGGGAAATAGGACAATGGATTTTGCAGCAGGTCGGCGCGGTAGATGCGGCGCAAATTGAAATTAAAGACCTTAATAGTTTGGTGAGTTTTGTCGACAAAACGGCTGAAAGCCGCATTTTATCGGCACTTTCGGCATTTTTGCCCGACTCGCATTTTATTGCTGAAGAGAGTGCGCCCGATGCAAAAGAGGACGCGGAAAACTATTTTTGGATAGTCGACCCGCTGGACGGCACGACGAATTTTTTGCATCAAATCCCGTTTTTTTCTGTGAGCATTGCGCTCTATTATCGGGGCGAAATTTTGTTGGGAGTCGTGTATGAGCCGAGCCGCGATGAGCTTTTTTATTCGTGGCGCGGGGCGGCGGGTTGTTTTTTGAACGGCGCGCCCGTGCGGGTGAGCGGGCGCGAGCGCTTCAGTGAGGGCTTATTGGCGACGGGTTTCCCGTACCACGATTTCGGCAATATGCGGCATTATTTGCACCTTTTGGAGGACTTAATGCAGTCGGTGCGGGGTTTGCGGCGTTTGGGTTCGGCGGCTTTGGACTTGGCTTATACGGCTTGCGGGCGTTTCGACGGCTTTTTCGAGTACAGCCTATCGGCTTGGGACGTGGCGGCGGGCGCGTTTTTGGTGCAGCAAGCGGGGGGCAAGGTCAGCGATTTCGGGGGCGGCGAAAATTATCTATTCGGGCGCTCCATCATCGCCGCCGCGCCCAATGCGCATGCGGTTTTGAGGGAGAAAATAGGCTATCATTTTGAGATGCTGTAATCAGCGAAGTCTCAATAAAAGGGTAGCGTGATGCCCCATGAGCCAAATAGTGCCTTGCGGGTCTTCTTGTGCCTTCGTTGAAGCCATCATGGTCGGAAAAGCTGTGGTAGTCAGCACTCGGTCTGATTTCAGGTCATAGACTAAGACCTGATAGAGGCTAAAAACCCATAACCGCTGCTGACTATCTACAAAAAAGCTCTCAATGTCTTCCCATTGATAAGGATTATATATTTTTTGAGCGCTCCATGTATTAGTGCCTTCCTCTCGAGTGTATATATTTTTTTGGTCTTGCAGCCAGATTTTGCCCAATTTATCTATTTGGGTGCGAAAATACTGCGCCTCCGTTTGAATGTTTTGCGCTGTCCATGTTTCCGTTTTCAAATCGAAATAATAAATAATATACTCTTTTCTATCCAAGATAACAGCAACGCTCGTATCCGTAGCACTGAATAGAGAGATATAATTATAACTTTGTGAATTGGCACTGGGGCCTTGTTCGCTTATTTTTCCGTTTTTGTATCTGTATAGCGTTTTTTTTCTGTTGTCCAAGAGCCAAAATTCTCCTTTTGCAGGCGATACAATGTTATGAACAGTGTATTTTTCTTGTAGCAGTTCTGTTATTCGGCTGCTGATTACTTTGCCGTCGTTTTGTATTTCGTAGTGGCTTCCGTGTTCTCCCAAGGCGCAAAGATGCCCTTTGGCGTGTAAATACATAAATACCTGCTCGTCTATAAGCAGAAATTGCCAACGCCCATTGGAAAGACGCTTAAATACGCCATTTTGTGCAGCCATATAAATAGAGCCGTCAGCAGTTTGGATATATTGTCTGGGAGCAATGCGACCATATCTAAAATAAATGCTTGGGCTGGCGCTACGCTCAAAAAGTGTATCCAAAAGCGCATAGCCCTTTCCTTTTTCATAAAAAGCGGGGCAGTAGAGGGCAGCAAACCAACTGCACCCTTGCTTATCAAAAAATATCTTCTGCGGATAAGATACAGAAACCGCAGGCAAAGGATTTTTCGGATTGATATGCTTTATTTTATTGTCTTCCAGCTTGTATATATTCCCATAATTGGAAGCAAACCAAATCACCCCTTTTTCATCTGCGCAAACACTATTTATGCTCTCTCTATCTGCCCATTCAGAAAATTTAGATAAAGCATAAGGGATGTTCCAGCGCGTAAAACTGCCGTTTTCATAGCGTCCCAACACTCCGCCTTCAATCTCTCCAATCCAGAAGTTTTGATGCGTAGAAACGTAGTTATTTCTATGATTGGGCTTATATTTTAGCCCTTCCCATTTGTCGGTATATTGCCATTTTTGTCCATTCCAGTATTCCTGTCTTGGATAATTTTCTACAGTCTCCCAAGAAGTTCCATTCCAACGCGTCTTGCTTGGCTCCCTTGTTGGAATAGCATAAAGTGTATCTTGAAAATGAAAAAAATTATAATCTCCTGCTTCCCCCACTGGTATCCTTAGCCAAGCTGTATCGCTCCAAATGCGCCCAGCGCAAAAAGCAGGGTTTTGTACGAAAAAAATGTCCCCTTTTTTAGTTTTATACAATATATCACCCGACATAGGGCTACACCGTGTCCCTTTGACAGCGCGAGGATATTTTACCCAGCCGCCTTTTTCCCAGAAGCTAAAATTGTCATCATCGCAAAGCCAAATTTGCTGGCAATGCTCATACAAATCTACATTATCCCCTTCCAAATGCCATACAATTTGCCATTTTTGCTTTTGGATATCCCAACGAAGCAGCCCCTTTTGCAATTTGCTATAAATAAAAGGTTCCCCATTTTCGCCTATTAGCAATTTATCGCGTATATCTATCCCACCATTTGTTAAATCATATTGTCGAAGTAATTTTCCTTCTTGACTAAGTTGCGCAATTCCTTCAAAACTCTGTATCCATATAAACCCATGATACACAGCTATTTTAAGAATTTTAGAATAGTCGCTCAATCGCTCTATTTCTATTTTTTGAGCGGAGATGTTTAAGCTAAACATATAGCATAGCAAAAAAAAGTAGCACAAGCGCATAAATAAAATGGGTAGAAGGTTATAAAAATTTTATTTTTCTGGGCCTGCCCGCAGCCCTAAAAAGGGGCTGCGGTCGGGCTATTCATTGCGGGGCAGACACATTGGTCTGCCCCTACATTTCTATCCCTCACGCAGTAGCCCCGCCGCAAAGGACGGCGGGTCGCAGGCTGTAGTACAGTTTATTTTTGCGTTGGTCGGTTTCTCAAAGGCTTTGACCATGCCGACATCAGCGGCACAAAAATAACCGTCGGCAGCAACCAATACACAAATAAAGGAATTGCTTCGGGAAAGTGGCGCGCATTTACCACCAAAAAAGCCGTTACCGCTGCGATATAGCCGCCTACCATGCGCTGCAAGTGCATAATTTGCCAGTAGTTTTTTTCTTTGATAAGACCGCCGAAAATACGCCAATCCTCCCAAACCGAGAGCAAACCCACCACACCGAAAACCAACAAAACAGCCGCAAAACTCTGCCCTCGCGCTACCAACCAAGCCCCGAAAACTACAAAAACAAGCCCCGACAATGCCATGCCCCCCAACAAAAGCCAATCAATAAGCGCAGGACGCTGCCCCTCGTTTAGCTTTCGCAGGTAGTTGTATCGGTGCCCCGTGCCGACCAAATAGAGCGTAAAAACGCCTACCACAAAAAGAAAAAGATTGGATATAAAATAAGAGAGCAGCATACCCGCCAGCGCCGAAAGCAGCATAGATACGCTAAAAACCAAACCCAGCAGCCGATGCGCCGCATCGCCTTTGCGCATAAGCATCACCACAGTACCCGAGAGCAAGCCCAAGCCGCCCGCGATGATGTGCCCGTATAAAATTGCCTTTTCCATGCTGATTTTATTGCGAGAGTGTATGCAGATGCTCAAATACTTTTTTCGACTCTTCGGCTATCTGTATAGAGAGCGGCTCTACAAACTGCGCAAGTTTGCGGTAGTAGTCTGCGCCTCTGCTGGGGTCGGCGGCATTTTGTTTGTGTCGGTCGATGAGTTGCTTTAGTAGGTCGTCGACATAGCGCCAAGCCTGCCAAAGGTAATGCGTTTTTTCGTCCTTGCCCAAGAGTATCGCCCCTGCTGCCCAGCGAAATTGGGTTTCCGAAAGGTCGGCAAGCAGGGTATTGATTTGCTTGTCTTGGTCAAAGCCCAAGCCGCCGCCGATTTCTTGGAGCTCCAAAGCCCAGCGCAAGACCTCCAAATCGCAGTAAGCATTGCCCAAGCAATAACCGTAGCTGAAAAGTAATTCGCTTTGAGTGCCTACAGTCAGCGTCGTGCGAAAGGTCTGCAAAAAGGTAGCCGCCCAAGTAAAATAGTCGTCGGGAAATTTGGGCATCGTAAGCGGCGCTAAACTGCCTTGCTGCTGATATACGGCTGTAGCCTGCTTTATCATATCCACGTAAAAACGCCCCGTTTCTCTTAGCTCTGCAAACCATCTATCGCGCAGCGCGCTAATGCCTGCATCGGGCTGCTGCGCCAAACTGCTGACCATCAGCACCCGATTGAAATAGATGCCTGCGCGCATGGCGTAAAAACTCGCCGAAAAATAATGCTGTGGGGTCATTGTTGGCAATTTGTAAGTATCTAAATAATATAGGTTATATGGCTGCTTGCAGCGAAAATAAGCAAAAAACGAAAGCCGCTACCCCGCAGTAGATAAAAATCCGCCTAAAATGCTTAATTTTGCTCTGCAAATAAACAAGCCCCTTGCGCTATGTACTCCATCGAAACTAACGATACCATTGTAGCCATCGCCACCGCTGCGGGCAGCGGCGCTATAGCTGTTGTGCGCCTTTCGGGCGGCAAAGCTATAGAATTGGTAGCACCTTTATTTCGAGGAAAAAATCTGCTTCAGCAGAAAAGCCATACCATACATTTGGGCTACTTGCGTGATGAAGAAGGCAAGGAGATAGACCAAGTTTTGGTTTCACTTTTTCGCGCGCCGCACTCTTATACACGGGAAAATGTGGTAGAAATTTCCTGTCACGGCTCGCCGTATATACAGCAGCAAATACTTTCGCTCTTTATACGGCAGGGGGCACGCATGGCAAAGCAGGGCGAATTTACTTTGCGCGCCTTCCTTAGCGGGGCGCTCGACCTCACACAAGCAGAAGCCGTCGCCGACCTTATCGCTTCCGATTCTTCGACCTCGCATGAATTGGCGCTGCGGCAAATGCGGGGAGGATTTTCGAGCATTATCGCCGCCCTGCGCGAGCGGCTGATACATTTTGCATCTATGCTGGAGTTGGAATTGGATTTCGGGGAGGAAGATGTAGAATTTGCAGATAGAACAGAATTAGAAAAATTGCTGACGGATATTTTGCAGCGCATAAACCAGCTTTCCGACTCCTTCCAAATGGGCAATGTGCTCAAAAACGGGGTTAGCACGGTGCTTGCAGGCAGACCAAACGCGGGCAAATCGACCCTGCTCAATGCTTTACTCAACGAAGAAAGGGCGATAGTTTCGGAAATCGCAGGCACCACCCGCGATGCTATCGAAGAAAATCTAACCATCAATGGGGTTGTTTTTCGGCTTATAGATACGGCAGGTATACGAGAGGCAAGCGACCAAATAGAGGCTATCGGCGTGGAGCGTACCTTTGCGACGGTAGCAAAATCGGCGATCTTGGTTTATACCTACGATGCTACCCTACTCAATCAGCGGGAGGTAGAAGCGGATTTGAAAATGCTGCGCGGGCATTCTGCCGATATTACGCTTTTGATAGTTGCCAATAAGGTCGACCTTATCTATACGCACAACGACCCGCGCCTATATCAACGCCTCAACGAGATACCCGCCGAGCATCTAAAAGTATCCGCCAAATACAAGCAAGATTTGGATATGTTGCGCGATAAGCTGTATCAGTTGGTCGCCAAAAACCGCATCAGCAGACAAGCCAATCAAAATACGGTGGTCAGCAATTCGCGGCACTACGAGGCGCTACTAAGGGCTGAAGAGGCATTAAGGCGAGCGCTGGCGGGTTTGCGCAGTCGGGTTACTGCCGATTGGCTGGCAGTGGATATACGCCATGCTTTGCGCTACTTGGGCGAGATTACGGGCGAGGTCGGTGTAGAGGATTTGCTGGAAAATATCTTTAGCAAGTTTTGTATTGGCAAGTAGCTCTATTCAGGGGCAGGCTGCTGGGTGTTCCTGCGTGAGGGATAGGAGCGAAGGCGCGTAAGCGCCGCAGCGGATAGCCCGACCGCCGCCCCCCATGCTTTGCATGGGGGCGCCGCGCTTAGCGGCGGGGGGCAAAGCGGCGGGCACGCCAAAAAAAACAAACAAAAAGAACAAAAATGGCCATCATCAATAAAGAAAAGCCTGTTTTGGTAACGGGTGCAACGGGTTATGTAGCGGGCTGGCTTATCAAACGGCTATTGGAAGAGGGCTTGACGGTGCATGCCACCGTGCGCGACCCGCAAAAAAAGGATAAAATTGCGCATTTGGATAGCATAGCGGCACAGACCGAAGGCAAAATTCTCTACTTTAAGGCGGATTTGCTGACAGCGGGCAGCTTTGACGAGGCAATGCAGGGCTGCGAATTGGTGTTTCATACCGCCTCGCCCTTTGTATTGGATGTAAAAGATGCACAGCGCGACCTGATAGACCCCGCCGTAAAGGGTACGGAGCATGTTTTGGAGGCGGCAAATCGCACAGAAAGCGTAAAAAGGGTGGTATTAACGAGCAGTTGCGCCGCGATTTATACCGATGCTATCGACTGCCTCAAAGCGCCAAACGGAATACTCACTGAAGAGGTATGGAATACTACCGCTTCGCTCGATTATCAGCCCTATTCTTACTCAAAAACCCTTGCCGAAAAGCGGGCTTGGGAGCTGGCTGAAAAGCAGCACAGATGGGACTTGGTGGCAATAAATCCTTGCTTGGTTTTGGGGCGCGCCTTAAATATGCAAACGACTACTTCCGAGAGCTTTAATTTGCTAAAACAAATAGGCGATGGCACCCTGAAATGGGGCGCTCCGCGCTCTGGAATTGGGGTAGTAGATGTGCGCGATGTGGCGCAAGCGCATTTTATGGCGGGATTTACCCCAGAGGCGAAAGGGCGCTATATTACTGCGGGGCACAATACGGATTTATTGGCGATGGCGATGACGCTTTTGCCAAAATATGGCGCAAAATACCCGATTCCTCGCCGTGCATTCCCCAAATGGCTGCTTTGGTTGGTAGGCCCCATAGCTAATAAGGTACTTAGCCGCCGTTTTATCAGCAATAATGTCAACTATAGCTGGCAAGCCGACAACTCGAAAATACGCCGCGAGCTGCAAATGAGCTTTCGACCTTTGCAGGAAACAATGGAAGACAGCTTCCAAGCGATGATAGACGAAAAAATACTCCCCTCCAAATAAAATCCCCCCTATAAAGCCATGCCTGCGCCCAAAAAAGACGACAAAGTAATTAAAGAAGTCATCAAAATTTTCTCGCAGTATCTGGAGAAAAACGGCTTGCGCAAAACGCCCGAACGCTTTGCCATTTTGGAGGAAATTTATAAGCGCAGCGACCATTTTGACGCTGAAGCGCTCTATATTCACATGAAAACGCAGAAATATCGGGTATCAAGGGCGACGGTGTATAATACGCTGGAGCTGCTCGTTTCTTGCGACCTTGTGCGCAAGCATCAGTTTGGGAAAAACTTGGCGCAGTACGAAAAATCCTATGGTTACAAGCAGCATGACCATGCCGTTTGCATAGAAACGGGCAAGGTTTTCGAATTTTGCGACCCGCGCATACAGCAAATCAAAGAAACGATTTCCGAAATTTTGGGCTTTGAGATAGCGCACCATTCTTTGACCTTTTATGGATATAGCGCCGAAGGACGCGCCCTACAGCAGCAGCAAAAGGAGCAGCGGCAGGCGGCAGAGGAAGAGGATTAGGTAGTAAGCGCCGCGTATGTTGGCTACTCCCAGCGTATGTACTCGACTTCGTGGGCTTCGTCGCGGGTGGGCATATCCAAAATGCGCTGCATCTTGAGGAGGTTTTCGACGGGGATATAATCGCGGCGGGCGGCGATGATGTTGCGCATAGAGGTTTCGATATACACGATGCGGAAGCGCGGATTATATACGCCCAGCGTGGAGATGATGCGGCGGCGCATCTCACGGGTGAGGTTGGTACTGTTCCAGATAAAAGATTCGCCGCGACGGGCGAGGAATTTGGCTTCTTCGTAGGCGGTTTGCTGCACGAAACCTTGAGCGCGGGAGTCGGTGGGGTCGATATGGTGGCGAGCGCGGATAGCGTCCATACTGATAATGGGCAATATCATATCGTATTTATAGGCGTAGGTATCTTTACCGCTGCCAGGCAAACCGACCAAAATAGTTATCTCAAGACGGGTATCGTCGTAGATTTCTGTAGGCAAAAGCGCCGTGCTTTGCTGAAAAAATTTGTATTGGCTGTGCGCATTGTGGAAGGCATAGGGCGCAGCGAAGCAATCTAAATTTTGGCAATGTTCGGCAAAAATATCGCAGCGCAATAGCAATTCGTCCTTGTCCTCGCAGATACGCCCCAAAGCGTCGGCATAAGCGAGGGCGTGAAGCTGGGCATTATTTAGGCGCAGGGAGGCAGCAATAGCCGCCGCATCGGGCTGCGGTTTTTCTTGCAGCCAAAGCGGCAGACCGTGCAGGCGAACAAGGGCGCAAATTTCTTCGCGGGTAGCAAAATCCATATCCCAAAGCAGTCGACGAGCGATTTGCTCGCCTACTTTTGCATGGCGAGGGGAGGAAATGCGCCCCGTTTGCGCATCGATTTCTGTGCATTCGGGCTTGGCAATGTCGTGCAAAAGCGCCGAAAGGGAGAGCAAGGCGCGGGTACGCTCATTACTTTCTATATAAAAAGGCAGTTTTTGCAGTTCTTCGATGACCATGAGCGTATGCGTCCAAACATCGCCTTCGGCATGATGCTGGGCATCTTGGGGACAAAGGCGCATACTTTCCCCGTATTCGCTCTCTGCAAAATAATCGAGGCGCAGGCTTTGCGTGGATTTATCCCACCAATCGCTCATGCCGAAGGGCAGCGCGTCGCCAGTTGCGCGTCCAGTGTTCGTCTGTTTGGACATGGTTTTGTCGGACGTATTTAAGCACATTTTTGTTAAAATCATCTACACCGAAGCCGTCGATATTGCGCAATACGAAACCCTCGCAATCGCCGCCCAACTGGCTTCCAGCCTGCATTCCTTCGCTTATGAGTGCCCTCAATTCGGACTCTGAAAATGTACCCTTAGCGCGTACAGGCACCGTAGGTAAGTCCAGCCAAAAGGCTATATCTTCGACCTCCTGCCACGATAGCCATCTATCGCCATCGCGCACCGCAAAGAGGAAAAAATGCGCATAAAGGTCGGTATATTCGATGCTGTGCACGCCGTAAAGGTTTTCGCCGAATAGATGCCAGTCGCCAATATCGTGATTTACGCGCTCCCAAATTTGCCAGACATTCGCAGCCCAAGCGTTGCGCGTGGGCGCGGCGTGCGAGCGCGCATACACGCCATCGGATTTGATGCAATTATTTTCGCCGTCGAGCTTTTCGGTCAGCACTACGGGCGCATCTAAAAGCGCCTGCCAATCGAATTGTATCCTATCGTCGTTCATCGCGCCGAGAGAAAAGGGCAGATGGTAGGTTCGCCCATATTTATCGCTGTGCATGGTATTTTTTCGTTTGTTGCAAGCTCGTTTAACCCCGAAAAATCGGCTTGCGTTCCTTTGGGCTGTTTTTTTTGGGCGTGCCCGCGCCCCACACCCGCCGCAAAGGGCGGCGGGCGGAGCCGTAGCATGCTACGGCTCTACTGGGGCGCGGTCGGGCTATTCGGGGCGCAAATGTAGGGACAAGGCATGCCTTGTCCCTACAGCGCCCCTACTATCCCTCACGCGGTCTACCATTTGGGCTTTTTTCGTATATTTGGGCGATAAACAAACACAAATAAATACCATGACTGCAACAAAATCTATTTTTCTGCTCCTGTTTGCCTTCCTTTCGCTCGCTTCCTGTGGCGGTGGCAAATCCGACTCAAAGGGCGGCAGCTACAGCCCCGAAAAAACACCCGACCGCAGCGTAAAAATCCTCAACGGCGACGGCTCGGCAGCGGCTACGATTGACATCAAAGCGGGAGCGATAAGCCTCGACATCGCAGGCACGAAAATCGTCAGCGAAATGAAAGGCGACAAACGCAAGTACGGAACCCCAAGCGGCGAAACCCTTTTCGAGGTAAAATACAACGATGGCGACAAGCTAAAACTGCGCCGCCCCGATGGCTCTCTGCTTTGGAAGGTAAAAATAGACAGCGATAAAATCAAAGTCAGCAACAACGAAGAGAACGAAAACGCCTTCAAAATCAAGCGCTACGACGATAAAATAAAAACCAAAGCCCCCGACGAGACCGAAATCGGCGACGTGCGCCCCAAAGGCGAACAACTCGAAGTCGCTTCCGCTGGCAAAGGCTATACCATCAACACTAAAGAACTTTCTCAGGGCTACGGTATGCTGCTTATTCCCGATTTGGGCGAGCGCGAGCGCTTTATTTTGGTTGCCGAGTTGCTTGCGCGTAATTTGTAAAATGATTTTTGGGTACTAAGTAGTAAGATTTTTCGCCATCTGTCATTCACATATGCGGCTATACTACGCAGCGGGTAGCGGTTGGGGGCATCTGACGCGGGCGCTGGCTTTTTTGCATACTTTGGGGGCGGATTATAGCGAATGGCTACTACTTACGGATAGCAGCTACAGCCCTACTCTGCCCGAAGGTTTGCAGGTTTTGCGCCTGCCTGCACAGCATTTGCGGGCGGGCGAATGGGCGGAGGAGTTGCGCCGCTACCCTATTGAGGAGGTCTATTTGGATTGCTTTCCCTTGGGTATAGAGGGCGAGTGGCTAAGTTGGCTACAGGCGAAATCAGAATTAAAATTTTACTACATCGCTCGGCGATTAAAATGGGCGGAGTACCTAAAAAGCCTGCCGATGTCAGAAATTCGGCATTTTGAGCGTGTGTATAGATTGGAAGAATTGGAGGTAGCGCAAGAAAATTGGATGCGCGAAAATGCAACGCAAATAATTGATTTTCAGCTAATTTATGCGGAATTGCCTCTGGATTATCGGCTATGGGCGAGCGCAAGGCTGGCGCATCTTTATCCCAATATAAGCCAACAAAATCGCCCTTTGTGGCTGGTAGTGCATAGTCAACCGCAGGAGGAAGTAGATGCTTTATGTTTTCATGCGGCGGCGTACGCAGAGCGGGAAAGTATAAGACCGCGTTTGCTGCTTTTAAGCAACTTTTTGCCTCCAGAAGAATTGCGGGGGCAATTTGCTTGGTTGATAGGGGCGGAGGCTCGGGCGTTTTTTGGCTCTGCGGAGCGGATTTTCAGCGCAGCGGGTTTCAATACGATGCAGCAGCTAAAAGGCTACGAAGGCAGGTTGGAAATTATGCCTTTTTTTCGGCGTTTCGATGACCAATTTTGGCGGGCTGCCAAGTACCGAAAATAAGAAGAGCCGCTTTTTTCTTCCGAAAAAAGCGGCTCTTGATTTTGTGCAGTGACTCCAATTGGATTCGAACCAATGACCGTCTGCTTAGAAGGCAGATGCTCTATCCAGCTGAGCTATGGAGCCTTAAATTTTCGCAAAGGTACGGCATTTTTGTATAGAATGCAATTTTTTTGCGATTTTTATTTTTTGTCGCTGCTGGCGGCTACGCGTTTGAGTTCGTAAATGCGGTCTGTGCCGAGTGAGGGTATATTTATGGTGAGGTTATCGCCCTGTAGGCTTTTAATTCTCATCTCAAATACGACTTTTCCTTCTTCGTTTATCATTTCGACGCTATTGCCGACTGCGTTGCGATAGGTACCGTTGAGTTTATTCAAGCCCATATCCATTTTGAAAGTATTATCGGCGTTGAAGGTGAAGCTAATTTCGGAGTTTTTCCAAGAGCCGTGGAGGTCTTCTTTTTTGTAGTTGGCGCAGGAGACGGCGAAAAGAAGGCAGGAAAGAAGGAGCAAAAAAGAATAACGCATGGTGTGATTTATGGATTTTTGGCAGTGAATAGTGCTAAATATAAGCACAAATATAGCAAAAGTTACGTTTTTTTCGTTATTTTAGGTGGGTTTATCCTGCGTGGTCTTTGGCTTTATATTTGCGCGGGCTGTTTTTATCTGCGATGCGTGAGGGATAGTAGTGGAAGCGCCAAAGGCGCTGCAACGGATAGCCCGACCCCGCGCCGCGTAGGGGCAGCCCTTGTGGCTGCCCTCGCCTGTGCCCCTTTGGCACAGGCGGCGGCGCGGGGGCACGCC
>CAYXSA010000022.1:0-52291 GCA_964467315.1 uncultured Saprospiraceae bacterium
GAAAAGTGAAAAGTGAAAAGTGAAAAGTGAAAAGTGCATTTTTTGGCTAAAATTTACAAATTTTTGAGCACTTGTTTTTAGCTTTAAGTGATTGATAATCAAGTATTTTTAAGCAAAATAACCCAAACAATATTTTTCACTGTTCACTTTTTTGGGGGGCTGCGCCGCGCAAAGCGCGCCGCCGCTACGCTACGGGTTCGCTATTCGCTCATACCTTCGCGCTACGCGCTCGGTACGCGCCTATCGGCGCGCCCTCCGCATCGCTAGCCCAATTTATAAACAAACAATCCAAACAATAATTTTCACTTTTCACTTTTCACTTTTATTGGCGGCAAGGGTTTGAATAAGGACGCGTGAGCGGGCGACAGGGGCGCGCCGCTACCACAAGTGCGTAAGCACGCCGTGGGCGGCGCGGTGCAAAGCACCGACAGCCCCGCAAGCACGCGACCGCCGCCCCCCGCATTTGCGGGGGCGACCGCGCAAGGCGCGGGCGGGGGGCAGGCGGCGGGCACGCCCAAAAAAAGAAATAAATCAAGCTTCATACCTTCGTATATAACCTATAAACGATGCAATTCAAACTTACAGAAGACCATCTCGCGGTGCGCGAGGCGGCGCGGCAGTTCGCAAAAAATGAACTTTTACCAGGCGTTATCGAGCGCGACCGAAATATGACCTTCGCCAAAGAGCAGGTACGCCGCATGGGCGAACTGGGATTTTTGGGCATGATGGTCGATACGAAATATGGCGGTGGTGGCATGGATACCATGTCTTATGTGGTAGCGATGGAAGAAATATCGAAAATTGATAATTCTTGCTCCGTACTCATGTCTGTCAATAATTCGCTGGTTTGCTGGGGCTTGGAGGAATACGGCACGGAGGCGCAAAAGCAGCAATATCTGACAAAATTGGCTACAGGCGAGTGGATTGGCGCTTTTTGCCTCTCGGAGCCCGAAGCGGGCAGCGATGCCACCTCGCAGCGCACGACAGCTATCGACATGGGCGACTATTACCTGCTCAATGGCACTAAAAACTGGATAACTAACGGCGGTTCTTCCTCTGTGCATTTGGTCATCGCGCAAACAGACGCGGCAAAAGGCTCGCGCGGCATCAATGCGCTCATCGTAGATACAAGTTGGGAAGGCGTTTTGGTCGGCGCAAAAGAAGATAAATTGGGCATTCGCGGCTCGGATACGCATACCATCATGTACACGGATGTGCGCGTGCCCAAAGCCAACCGCATCGGCGAAGACGGCTTCGGCTTCAAGTTTGCGATGAAGGTGCTTTCGGGCGGGCGTATCGGCATCGCTTCGCAAGCTTTAGGCATCGCAGCAGGTGCTTATGAGCTGGCTGCCGCCTATGCGAAAGAGCGCAAAGCCTTCGGCAAAGCCATCATCGATCATCAAGCTATAGCCTTCAAACTCGCAGCTATGGCTACCGAAATAGAGGCTGCCCGCATGCTGGTCTACCGCGCCGCTTGGCTCAAAGACCAGCACGCCGATTACGCAATGGCAAGCTCTATGGCAAAATTGTACGCCAGCGAAGTCGCTATGCGCCACACCGTCGAAGCCGTACAAATACACGGCGGCTACGGCTACGTCAAAGAATACCATGTAGAAAGGCTGATGCGCGACGCAAAAATCACCCAAATCTACGAAGGCACTTCCGAAGTGCAGCACATTGTGATTGGGCGCGAAATCGCTAAAGACAACTTGTATCTGCCCGTGTAGGGAGTTACGAGTTACGAGTTACGAATGTGCTCAAAGGTTGAGCATAAGGCAATAAAAGAAAAAGCGCCGCTTTCCAAAATACAGGAAAGCGGCGCCCCTAAAAACGATTCTTTATCCCGCTGTATTTGTTAAACATCTTCATAACGCTATGACTAAAACGCTTTTAGATAGCCCAACGCTATCGCCTGAAAAGGAGTCTAAACTCCAAGCCCAAAGCTTATTGTCGGAGGGAAAAACCAAGCAAGAAGCCTATACACTGCTTCGGGAGCAGTTCCCGCGCCGCCCTACAGCGGAGGCACTTGCCAAAACCTTACAAGCAATTCCCACCGAAAAAAAGAAAGCCCAATACCGCATCTTGGTTTGGGTATTGTGTGGGCTATTAGCTTTTGGCGCTCTGACTAAAGTATTAACCATACTACCTTTAGTTAGCGAAACGAGCATAGCTTGGATTTTCGTTTTTCTTGCGCCGCTTGTGAATATAGTTTGCGTTTGGGGCTATTTGAATTATCGTATGGATTTTTTCAAATTTGTCCCGTTGTTGGTTGTACTCTCTACGGTTCGCAGTTCTCTCAATGAGGTAGTCGTTGGCGGCGGAGATACTTCCAACTATTTGGATCTAGGTTTTTCTGTGCTTATAGTGATATTATCTCTAATTTGTTATTTTGCCCTGTTTCCTGCTTACAAAATAGAAGAAGAAACATATCAAACGGAAAAAGGACAAAGCAAAAAACGCAAAATTTACAAGTTTAGCGATTAGCAGCTGTTTGCAAACTGTTTCTTAGGCAAATAAAAAAAGCGCCGCTTTCCTGTATTTCGGAAAGCGGCGCTTTTTTTGTCTTGAGTACAAAATTCGTAACTCGTAACTCGTAACTCGTAACTCTATTCGACGTTGATGCCGAGCAATTCTACCTCGAAGATAAGGGTAGAAAAGGGCGGGATAGAGCCAGCGGGGCGGCTACCGTAGCCGAGTTCGTGGGGGATGTGGAAGCGATATTTTGCGCCGACTTGCATGAGTTGTACGCCTTCTTGCCAGCCTTGTATAACGCCAGAGAGGGGGAAGGCGATGGGTTCGCCTCTATCTACGGAGCTATCGAAGACTTTGCCGTCGATAAGGGTGCCATGATAGTGTACTTTCACCTTGTCGGAGAGTTTGGGTTTGTCGCCAGTGCCAGGGCGTAGAACTTCGTACTGTAGACCGCTGGCGGTGGTTTGCACGCCGTTTTTCTTTTTGTTTTGCTCTAAGTAGACTTTACCAGCGGCTTCTTGCTCTTGTCCTTTGCTTTGTTGGAGAGAGTTGATTTTGTTGGTAACCTCCATTTGTGCGGCGTTGATGTCCATGACGGGTGTGCCTTTGAGGGCTAACTCCATCGCATTCATCATGTCTTTGAGGTTGATGTCTGTAGGTTTGAGCCCGTTTTGCTTGAGGTTTTCGGCGATGGCGGTGCCGAGAGCTTGGCTGAATTTGTCGGCATTGGCTTTGTCGGCGCTGGTAGTGGTCGCCGTTGTGTTTGTTTTGGCGGTGCCTTTGCCAGAGCTGCTTTTAGGCGTTTTTTGTGCGCTGGCTGTGGAGATGGCAGCGACAAAAACGAAAGAAGAGAGGAGCAATTTTTTGAGCAGGTGCATATGTTTGCGTGTGGGGGTTGTTGATGGAGGTGAAGAAAAAGAGGAACTTAGCGCAGATGCTGCGGCAAATAGAATGCCAAGCGCTATTTATTGTACCTCCAGCAATTCTACATCAAAAATAAGGGTCGAAAAGGGGGGGATTGTGCCCTTGTCTTGTCCGCCGTAGGCGAGTTCGTGGGGGATATAGAAGCGGTATTTAGCGCCTATGGACATGAGTTGTACGCCTTCTTGCCAGCCTTGTATAACGCCATTGAGGGGGAAGGAAATGGGTTCGCCTCTATCGACGGAGCTATCGAAGACTTTGCCATCGATAAGAGTGCCGTGATAGTGGACTTTTACGGTGCTTTGGAGGGTAGGTTTAGCGCCTTTGCCTTCTTTTTGGACTTCGTACTGCAAGCCGCTGGGGGTAGTGATTACGCCTTGTTTGGATTTATTTTGCTCCAAAAACGCCTTGCCTGCTTTTTCCAATTCGCCTTTATTGGCGTTCATTTTTTCTGCATCGGCTTGCATTTTTGCCTGTTGGAGTTCCATCATTTTCGTTTGCACGAGCTGGTTAGCTTCTTGCAAAGGGACTAAGGGTTGCCCTTTTATGGCGCTTTCTAAGCCAGCTACGAAGTCTGCGGACTTGAGTTGTTCGAGCGTTAAGCCGCTATTTTTGAGATTTTCGCCGATGAGTACACCGAAAGATTGGCTAAATTTATCGCCTGTAGCGGCGGGTGTGGTGGTGCTGGTGGCGCTATCGCCGCCTTTGGTGTTTTTGTCGCCGCAGCCTGCCAAAATCAGCAGGGAAGCGGTAGAGAGTGCGAGTATCGCTTTTTTATACATGATTGTTTATGACGAGTTTCTAATGTTTGTTTTTTATAGCTAAAATTAAACTGCCTGCGCCGCCCTTTGCGGCGCAGGTGCCGAATTTTGCGTGAGGGATAGCAATGTAGAGCCGTAGCATGGCACAAGTGCCAAAGGCACGCCGTGCTACGGCTCGCAATGGATAGCCCGACGGCGCGACCGTAGGGGCAGCCCTTGTGGCTGCCCTCGCCCGCCTTTGCGGGCGGGGAGCGCCGACACGCCAGAGAATGACGAATGATGAATGATAAATGATGATTGTGCTTTGCGTAAGGGCGAAAAATGTTTCGCCCCTACATAATGCGCAACATTCGTCATTCGTCATTACACCATGAGTTTAGCGGCTTCTTGGTACATGGCTTCGCGTTGTGCTTTGATGTCTTTATCGCGGAGATAATCGTCGTAGCTCATGAGTTTGTCGATGATGCCGACGGGGGTAATTTCGATGATGCGATTGGCGACGGTCTGCACGAATTGGTGGTCATGCGAGCTAAAAAGTATGTTGCTGGGGTACTCCATGAGGGAGTTATTGAACTTGGTGATGGACTCCAAATCGAGGTGGGAGGTGGGCTCGTCGAGGAGGAGGATATTGCCTTCTTCGAGCATCATTTTGGAGATGAGGCAGCGTACTTTTTCGCCTCCAGAGAGTACGTTGCACATTTTTAGCGTTTCTTCTCCGCCGAAGAGCATACGCCCTAAGAAGCCGCGAATAAAGGTTTCGTCCTTTTCTTTGGAGTATTGGCGCAGCCAGTCAATCAAATTGAGTTCGCCATTATTGAAATACTTAGAGTTTTCGTTGGGCAGATAAGAGGTTTTGGTGGTAACGCCCCATTCTACCGTGCCTGCGTCTGCCTGTTCGCCTTCTTCGCCTGCCAAAATTGCAAACAATTTGGTGATGGCAAGGCTATTTTTGGAGAGGAAGGCGACTTTATGCCCTTTTTCGAGGGTGAAGCTGACCTTATCGAAAAGGAGGTCTTCGCCCAGCGTTTTGCGCAGACCTTCTACGCGCAGGATTTGGTCGCCGATTTCGCGCGAGAGCTTGAAAACGATACCAGGATAGCGGCGAGAGGAAGCCTGTATTTCATCGACATTCATTTTTTCGAGTGCCTTTTTGCGGCTGGTAGCTTGGCGGGCTTTAGATACATTGGCGCTAAAGCGCTGAATGAAGTCCATGAGCTCGGCGCGGCGGGTTTCGGCTTTTTTGTTCTTATCGGCAAGCTGGCGGGCAGCGAGTTGGCTCGATTCGTACCAGAAGGTATAGTTGCCCGAATAGAGGCTGATTTTCTGACGGTCTACGTCGGCAACATGCGTACAGACCGCATCCAAAAAGTGGCGGTCATGCGATACGACGATGACCGTATTTTTGAAGTCCATCAAAAAATCTTCCAGCCAAAGTATGGTTTCGGCATCCAAGTCATTCGTAGGCTCGTCCAATATGAGGATATCGGGATTGCCGTAGATGGATTGGGCGAGGAGCACCCGCACTTTTTGGTTGGTATTGAGCTCGGACATGGGTTTGAGGTGATGCTCCTCTGCTATGCCCAGATTGCTCAGGATTTCGGCTGCATCGCTTTCGGCAGTCCAGCCGCCCATTTCGTCGAACTCGCTTTGCAGCTCGCCTACACGCATACCATCGGCATCGGAGAAATCGCCTTTGGCGTAGATTTCGTCCAATTCTTTTTTGATGTCGAATAGCTTTTTGAAGCCCATCATCACGGTATCAATCGCCGTGTATGCGTCGAAAGCAAAGTGGTCTTGTTTGAGGACTGCCATGCGCGCGCCTGGGTCGATGGCGACGCTGCCCGTAGTAGGGTCTATCTCCCCTGATAGGATTTTCAAAAAGGTAGATTTGCCCGCGCCATTTGCGCCGATGACCCCGTAGCAGTTGCCTTTGGTGAATTTTACATTGACATCATCAAACAAAACGCGCTTGCCGAAACGCAGCGATAGGTTAGAAACCGTGAGCATAATAAATTGGTAAGACTATTTAGGTACTGTGCCGCTTCGCGGCAATGGTACTATGCCGCCTTGCGGCGGCAGTGGTACTATAGTACTAAGTGTGTGAGTTGAGTAACCGTATTTCTACAAACGGGGCAAAATTAAGATTTTTTGGCAAGCGAACGAAATTTCAAAGCTTATTTATTTAGCTCCAAGCGGATTGCAGAATTGCGGCTTTTGTACTGCAAAACCTGCATTTCGTAGGTATTTTTTTCCTTTTGTAAGGTGTGCAGTAGTTGCTCCTGCACTTGCAAGGACAGTTTTTTGTGTCCGTCCTCTTTGCCCTTGCTTGCATAACGGCGTTCATAACGGCGCTGTCCTTTCTTTAGGCGTTTCGCTTCTTGGCGTATTTCTCTATCTACGCGTTTTGTGGCGCGGGCGAGGCTTTTGAGATGCCCGCCATAATGCTTCTGAAAATTCAACTGCGCAAAATGCTGCAAAAAAGCGCGCAATTTTTCCTGCTCTTGCGGAAACAGCGCAGGCGATAGCGATACGTTATACCCCAACTTAAAAATCAGTGTCATTTTAGTTAGTCCCGATTCGCGCTGAAAAACCGTTATCAAATCCCCATATAAGCTGCTCACCTGTGTGAGCTGCACCCGCTGCGCCTTCCAGTAAGGAGTACGAGTTTTGCTAAACAAGCTGCGCAATTTTTGCGACTTTAGTCGCAATTTATTTTGCTCTTTTAGGTATATTCGCCATGCTTTTTCTATATTGCGCTGCTTGCCTTCTAACAAAACGTGTACGCCATCGAAAATATATTCTTCTATATAAAAGGTACAAGCCGCCGCGTCTTGCTCCTCAAATCGGCGAGCCGTCTCTTTTTTTAGATTTTCCATAGAAAAGAAACTCGTATCGGCGAAGGGCAAAGAATCCTGCTGCGCTTGCGCACAGAAAGAACAGCACAAAAAAGCAAAGACCAAAATAGCCGTAAATGCAGGCATAATGAAATAATTTAGTGCGTATAAAAATACAAAGATAGCCTAAAACTGGCTATTCGGCAAAACTTATGAATATCGACGAGGTACAAATACAATTCAATCCCAGCGCCCAAATCGCCCTGCAAATCATCTTAGCCTATGTCATGTTTGGCATCGCTATAGATACGCCGATGCAAGATTTTCGCGCCCTTTTGAGCCGCCCGCGTGCGGTATTTGTAGGTGCGACGGCGCAGCTCTTACTTTTTCCCGCCTTTACCTTCTTGTTTGTCGTCTGTATGCGGCTTTTGGGCATTGAGGTCGCCGCCAGCGTCCTCTTGGGGATGTATCTGCTTGCTGCCTGTCCTGGCGGCAATATCTCCAATTTTCTCACGCATCTGGCGGGCGGCAATACTGCCCTTTCCGTCTTACTTTCGGCGATTTCTACCCTCGCGGCGGTGGTTATGACCCCCTTCAATTTCGGATTTTACGCCGCCCTCACGCCCGAATGCGCGCCTCTACTCACCAGCGTAGAGCTTTCGTTTTGGGAATTGGCGCAGTCTGTCGGCGTTTTGTTGGTGATACCCATGCTCGTAGGTGTAGCAGTGCAGCAGTTTTTACCCAATTTTACCCAAAAAATTACCCGCCTCGTGCGCCTCTCTTCGATGGGGTTATTCATCGCACTGGTGCTGCTGGCTTTCATCGCAAATTGGAAAAATTTCGTCAGTTATATCCATTTTGTCGCCTTGATAGTCATTATACAAAACGGCTGTGGGCTGCTTTTGGGCTATTATTGGGCTAAAATATGGGGACTCAAAGAGCGCGAACAACGCACCATCGCCATAGAAGTCGGCATCCAAAATTCAGGCTTGGCGCTGGTTTTAGGCTTAAATTTTTTCCCCACACTCGGCGGGCTGACGCTTATCGCCGCTTGGTGGAGCGTCTGGCACGCCGTCTCGGGCTTAACTCTGGCGCGCTACTGGAGCAAAAGGCAAGCCCAAGCATAAAGCCTTTTTTTTTGGCGTGCCCCCTGCGCAAAAAGGCGCAGGGGTCGGGCTATCCGCTGCGTCTACGCCGCTACGCGTCGTAGGCTTCGCTGCTATCCCTCACGCGGCGGCGCGACAAAGCCGCGCCTTAAAATGACGAATGCAGATTGAAACAAAATAGCGAAATTGAAACAAAATAGCGAATGACAAATAGTACTTGCTACCACTGCCGCCGCAAGGCGGCATAATACCTATACATAAAGCACAATCTACACACAAAGCGCAAAATTCGTCATTCGTCATTCGTCATTCGTCATTCACTTTGTATCTTTGCGCTTTATCCTCACCCCTTGAAATTATACCACCATGAGCGAGCACGACGACCGCGATTTTGAGCCGAATAAAAAGACGCTGGAAAAAATCCTACAGATGCCCTGCCCTTCGTGCAGGAGCGAACTGACGTATTCGGCAGAGAAAAAAATGCTGCAATGCAAACACTGCGGCTACACCCAAGACTATGAGCGCGCCCGCGACCAAATACGCGAACGCCCCCTCGCAGAAGCCGCCGCCGCTCTGCGTACCACCAAGCCCGCAGATACCCAAAAAAAGGTAACCCAATGCGATGGCTGCGGCTCTCAACTCATGGTCGCCGCCGATGATGTAGCCGTGCGCTGCGGCTTCTGCGGCTCCGAAAAAGTCAATACCAAAGCCTATGACAAAAACGTCATTCAACCACAAGGCATTATCCCCTTCAAAATAGCCCGCCAAGAAGCTTTAGATAAATTTAAAACTTGGATTGGCTCGGGCTGGTTCCGCCCCAATGACCTAAAAATCGTCGCCAATCTCAAAGATATGCACGGCGTTTATCTCCCCTTTTGGACTTTCGACGCGCAGACCTATACCGAATGGCAGGGCGAAGCTGGCTTTTACTATTACGTGGAGGTAGAACGCAACGGCAAAACCGAACGCGAACGCCGCACCCGCTGGGAATGGCGCAGCGGCTATTTCAATCGCTTTTTCGACGATGTTTTGGTC
The DNA here is from genome assembly GCA_964467315.1 of uncultured Saprospiraceae bacterium. Taxonomy (GTDB): domain Bacteria; phylum Bacteroidota; class Bacteroidia; order Chitinophagales; family Saprospiraceae; genus JAAFIM01. The sequence continues at coordinate 9,130 of CAYXSA010000022.1, forward strand.
TTGGCAACTAAAGGCGCTACCGTCGATATCGTAGAAAACATATACCCCTACCAACTCAAAGAGGTTACCAATTACGACCCGACTTTGATGGTGGGCTGGGAGGCGCGTATATACGATGTAGAAGTCGACGAAGGCTATAAAATCGGCGAAGATAAAATGGCAGCCGAAATCAAACAGCAAGCAAGCAAAGCCTTAGGCGGCGATACCCAACGCGGATTAAGCACCGATACAGAATACTACGACCAAACCTTCAAACACATCATTTTGCCCATCTGGATTTGCGCCTACAATTACAACGGCAAGCTATACCAGTTCGCCATCAACGGACAAACGGGCAAGGTCGAGGGGCAAAAACCGCTCTCTTGGACCAAAATTATTTTCTTCATCCTCTTCATCGCTGCTATCATCACGACCATCGTACTCATAGCCAATATGAACCAATAAAATAGAGCTACAAAGTCGTCAGCAACCCACACATTTTTTTAATACCATAATACCGATGCCGCCGAAAGGCGGCATTAGGCTTACAAAATATGAGGACATTTTGGAGAAGCCAGAACGCCGAAGGCATCCACGAAGTGCAAAATTTTGTTTTTTACAAGGCGTTTTTTAAGGTGATAGCAGCGCTATCGCCGCAAAAAACAACGCAGTAACAAAATAAAATTTGGCAGCTTATACAAAATTGCAATCGTATTTTGTAAGCCTATTATACCAGCGCGGCGAGCGGAGCGAGCAGCGCAGTACCTATACGTCACGCTAAATAAAATCCGATGCTTCGTTTTGCTTTTTTCGCTTCGCTGATAGCTTGCCTCTGCGCGCCCCCCTCTTTGCAAGCACAAGCGCCCTTAGCGAGTCCCTACCAAATACAATGGAAATTGGATGCGCCGATGGCAGGCATTAGCTTGGGGCTACATACGAGTTATCTGCTGATGAAACGCCGCTTGCAGCCGCTTACGGAGGCGCAAATTTTAGCCCTGCGCAGGGAGGATATTTGGGCATTCGACCGCTCGCCGAGCTACAATTGGTCGCGCCCTGCCGCCCATGCCAGCGATGCGCTGATGTTTACGGCGATAGCTTCGCCTGCTTTGCTGCTGCTGGATAGAGATATACGGCAGCGCAGCGGCTGGCGCGTCGCGGTGATGGGTATGCAGGTCTTTGCGCTCAACACGGGCATCACCAACCTAACGAAAATTTTGGTCAAGCGCACGCGTCCTTTCGTCTATAATCCCGATGCGCCCATGTCCTACAAACAGCGCGAAGATGCGCGTTTGGCGTTCTTTTCGGGGCATACTTCCACAACGGCGAGTATGTCGTTTTTCACGGCGAAGGTCTACCACGACCATCACAGAGGTTCGCGGGCTGTCCCCTTTGTTTGGGCGGGTGCGGCTGTGTTGCCTGCCGTAACGGGTTTTCTTCGCTGGCGCGCTGGCAAACACTACATTACGGACATTATCACGGGTTATGCTGTAGGGGCGCTGGTCGGTATTTTGGTGCCCGAACTGTATAAGCGGGTGCGATAGGGCGTGCCCCCGCTCCCCGCGCTAACGCGCTTAAAGGTCGCGGGGTCGGGCTATTCATTGCAGCGCCTACGGCGCTTTCATTTCTATCCCTCACGCAAAAAAATTAAAGCATCCCGCCAAAATGAACGCAGTACCGCTTGTCGGGCGCGAACAGCGACCGCGAAGCAGCCCCGACCAACGGGGCACCCGTAGCGTAGAGACCCGCAGCGGCGCTACGCCGCAAGGGTAGCCCCAAAAAATCATTAGGTTGAGAAAAAATCATTAGTTTTGCGGTTCGTAACTCGTAACTCGTAACTCGTAACTCCAAAAAATGAATTATCTAAGCGTAGAAGGCGCAACGAAACGCTACGGCGAGCGGGTTTTATTTGAAAATATCACCTTTCACGTCAATGAGGGCGACTGCGTGGCGCTTATCGCCAAAAACGGCACGGGCAAAACCTCCCTTTTGCGGCTTATCACGGGCGAAGAAAGCCCCGATGCGGGCAAAATCAGCATACACCCGCATATCCGTATGCGTTTCCTAAGCCAAGAAAGCCAGCTAATCCCAGAAAATACCGTTTGGCAGGAGCTATACAATAGCGAAAATCCCAGTCTACGCGCTATCGTCGCCTACAACGAAGCCTTAGCAAGCGGCGACGAAAAGCAAATGGAAGCCGCCGCAAGCCAGATGGACGCTTTGCAGGCTTGGGATTTTGAGGCGCGCATACAGCAGATTTTATCCCGCTTGCAGGTCAATTTTACCGAACGAAAGATACAAAACCTATCGGGCGGGCAGCAAAAACGGGTTTCACTGGCAAAAGTGCTGATTGATGACCCCGATTTTCTGATACTCGACGAGCCGACGAATCACCTCGATTTGGATATGATTGAGTGGCTGGAGGACTACCTGCGCAGCAACCGAAAAACTATGCTCGTCGTAACGCACGACCGCTATTTTTTGGATTCGATTTGTACCGTCATGTTGGAGCTCGACCATCAGCGCATCTACAAATATCAGGGCGATTATACCTATTATCTGCTCAAAAAGGCGGAAAATAATGAGATGATGCAGTCCTCGCAAGAGAAAGCGCGCAACCTGTATGTGCGCGAATTGGAATGGATACGCCGTATGCCGCAGGCACGCACGACCAAATCAAAATCGCGCATAGATGCTTTTTTTGAGGTAGAAAAAAAGGCGAAACGCATCGGCGGCAATGAGGCGATGGCAATACATGTCAAGCCCGATTATCTGGGCGCAAAGATACTGGAGCTGCACAATATCAGCAAAATGTACGATAATCAAGTGCTGGTAGACCGCTTTGATTACAAGTTTCAAAAGGGCGACAAAGTGGGCATCGTGGGGCGCAATGGCACGGGCAAATCAACCCTGCTCAATATGATGGCGGGATTTATCCAGCCCGATACGGGCAAGGTTGTGCATGGCGATACGCTGAAAATCGGCTATTATACCCAAAGCGGTATGCAACTAAAGGAAGATATGCGGGTGATAGAAGCCGCGCAGGAAGTCGCCGAATTTGTGCAACTGAAAGACGGTAAACGCCTCTATGCGCACCAACTTTTGGAGCATTTTTTATTCGACTATAAGCAGCAAAGCCAATATATATCGAAGCTCAGCGGGGGCGAAAAACGCAGGCTCTACCTGCTGACGATACTTATGCGCAATCCCAATTTCCTGCTTTTGGACGAGCCCACCAATGACCTCGACCTGATGACCTTGCAGGTTTTGGAGGAGTATCTGCACAATTTTGAAGGCTGTTTTGTGGTCGTTTCGCATGATAGGCATTTTATGGATAAGCTCGTACATCATACCTTCGCTTTCGAGGAAGGCGGCAAGGTGCGGGATTTCCCTGGAAACTATACGGCTTACCGCGAGTTTGTGCAAGCGCAGAAAAACGCGCCCACTGCTGCCGCCACCAACGGCAAAAAAACAGCCACTGCGCCTGTAGTCGTAGCAACGCCCACGCTTAGCGGAGCGGCTTTGGAAGAGGCACGCAAGGCGATTAAGCGGATAGAAAAGCAAATCGAGCAGCTCGAAGAGAAAAAAATACGGCTCGCCAATGCTTTCGATGATGCCAATTTGAGCCCCCAAAAAATACAAGAGCTTAGTAAAGAACTACAGCAAATCGGCGAACAAATAGAAGAAAAAGAGCTCGAATGGCTGGAATGGCAGGAAAAAATGGGGTCGTAATTGTGCTTTATGTATAGGTACTATGCCGCCTTACGGCGGCAATGGTAGCAAGTATCAAGTATTTTGCTGCTTCAGCGATTTCGTAACTCGTCATTCGTAACTCGTAACTCGTCATTCGTAACTCGTAACTCCTGAAAACGGTTTTGTTTAACGCTCGCTTTCTGCTGCCTACGCAGATGGAGGGCATCGGTTGGTTTAGTTTTGAGGTTATACGCCGCTTGGCTGCAGCGCATAAGGAAGTACAGTTTATCTATGCTTTCGACCGCCCATTTGAGGAGCGATTTATCACGAGCGACAATATCAAGCCTGTGGTTTTACGCCCCCCTGCGCGGCATCCGCTGCTGTTTTGGCTGTTTTTTGAGTGGGCTATACCGCGCTTAGTACATCGCGAAAAGCCCGATGTATTTTTTTCGCCCGATGGTTTTTTGTCCCTGCGCGCCCCAGTGCCCACGCTGTTGACGATACATGATTTGGCTTATGCGCATTTTCCTCGTCAGGTGGGTTGGCTGGCACAGAAGTATTACGAGCGTTATATGCCCTTGTTTGCGCAGCGGGCGGAGCGTATAACTGCTGTATCGACTTACACCAAAAACGATATTGTGCAGCGTTTGGGCTGTGCTGAAGGAAAAATAGATGTGGTGTACAACGGCTGCAACGAAGCCTACGCGCCCCTAAGCGAAGACGAAAAAACGGCTGCCCGACTGCGCTGGAGCGAGGGCGAGGCGTATTTTATCTATGTAGGCTCTATACACCCGCGCAAGAACGTCGCCCGACTCTTGCGCGCCTTCGAGGAGTTCAAAAAAACTACGGCAGGCGCAGAGCGGGTAAAATTATTGCTGGTTGGGCGTATGGCTTGGCAGACGGGCGAGGTGGGCGAGGCGCTGGAAAGCATGCAGCATCGGAAAGATGTCATTTTGCTGGGTTACGTGGAGATGGCAAGCCTGCCGCAACTCGTAGGCGCTGCGCTGGCAAGCGTCTATGTATCTTTGTTTGAGGGTTTTGGGGTACCGATACTCGAAGCCATGCGGGCAGGCGTGCCCGTCATTTTATCGGATACTTCCTCTATGCCCGAAGTCGCAGGCGGCGCGGGCATATTAGTCAATCCGCATTCCATCGATAGCATCGCAAAAGGCTTGCAGCAAGTTTTTTCCGATAGCGATTTGCGGCAAAAAATGCAAAGGGAAGGCATCGAGAGCAGCCAGCGTTTTGGCTGGGATTTGACGGCTCAAAAAGTATGGTCGAGCTTAGAACGCTGCCTAAGCATGGGCAGTACGACGGCAGGCGAAAAGTAATAGCGCAGCTTCTCCAGGCTATCGCAGTCTCCTAAGCCCAGATTATGCGCCACGAAGCGAAAAAAAGCAGCCCGCGTATAGCGCTCGCGCAGGGTTTGCACCGAAGTAGCGCCTGCCGATTTTGATAATTTTTCGCCTGTGGGTTGTAGCAACAAAGGGTGATGCAGTACCGCCACTTGCTCAAACTTTGCCCAGTCGCCGCCCATTTTTTGGGCTAAAAAGCGCTGCGCCGCCGTCGTCAGCAGCAAATCGGAGCCGCGCACCAAAAAATTAACGCCCTCGCGGACATCTTCCACGACGGAAACTAGCATATACGCCGCCCTACCCTCTCGCGTGCGCACAATCAAACGCCGCATCTGCGCATGATGCTCTAAAATCGGGTGCGCGCTGGTATCCAAACGCAGCACGGAAAACCCATTTTCTCCTTTTTCGTTGGCGTATATAGGGCAAGTGCAGGGCTGCACTTCTAAGCTTTTTCGGGTGCAAGCGCAATTTATTAGCGCGCCCGCTGCTGCCAATTTTTCAATTTGCGCCTCGTACAAGCCCAAACGCAACTGCTGCGAGTGGCGCAGATAAAAGTCCGCCGCGTCCCTTGCGCCCGTATCCCAATCCAAGCCCAGCCAATGCAGGGTCTCAAAAATATCCTGCACATACGCCGCCCGCGTGCGCGTTGCGTCTATATCGTCGATGCGCAAGTGCAGCCGCCCGCCGCCCTCACTGCTGCGCGCAAGCAGCCAAGTAAGCACAAAAGAAAACAAATTCCCCAAATGCAGAAAGCCCGATGGCGTGGGCGCTATCCGCGTGTGAATGCTTTCGTTTTTCAGCACGGTTATTTTTTGCCGTAGACAACAAAAAAATGCCCGCCGCAACCTTTTTGCGGCGGGCGCAAAATTTGCGTGAGGGATAGTAGAGCCGTAGCATGGCACAAGTGCGTAAGCACGCCGTGCTACGGCTCGGATAGCCCGACCCGCGCCCCTTTTTAGGGCGCGGGGCACGCCCCCAAAAACGCCCCAAATTACAAATTCTCTAATCTGTATTCGTTGATTTTGCGGTATAGGGTGCGCTCTGAGATGCCGAGTTCTTTGGCGGCTTCCTTGCGGCGATTGCGGTATTTTTTGAGGGAGCGGACAATCATTTCGCGCTCCATATCGGCGATGGATAGGGGTTCTTGCACCTCTTCGGCATCGTTGTAATCGCTGCTAAGGGGCGCGTTTTGGGGCGTATAATTGTGGTTGCTTGGGGCAAGCAAGGCGGTGGAGGTTTGCGGGCGCAGGTGATTGATGGGCAGGCTTTCTTGAGCGTCCTCTTCATCGTCTTGCGCATCGTCGAAATGCAGCATATCGCTGTGTTTATCCAGCGCTTCGGCAGCGGAAAAGCTGGGTATTGGCAGCTCGGGCGAGCCTACCAGCGGCGGCAGCGCGGCGGGCATACGCAGGTTGTTGGTGCGCGCCAGCTCGGCGATGAGCAATTTTAGGTCTGCCAAATCCTTGCGCATTTCGTACAAGAATTTGAACAAAATTTCGCGCTCATAGTAGCCCGTTTGGCTATGGTTATTGGGCTGTGGCGAGAGCGCAAATTCTTCTCGGCGGGCGGCTGAGGTCGGCACGGGCAGGTTGGCACGCTGTAGTATCTCTGGCATGATGCGCAAAAGCGCTTCCGCCGATAGGTGTTTATCTTGGGCTAAAGCGGATATTTTTTCCGTCGCATTTTTGAGCTCTCGGATATTGCCGCGCCATTCGTAGCTTTCGAGCAGCATCTGCGCTTTATCGTCTAAGCGTACCGCCGTCGTGTGGTACTTCTCGCCGAAGTCGAGCGCAAATTTGCGAAATAGCAAATAAATATCCTCCGAGCGCTCGCGCAAGGGGGGAATGCGTATGGGCACGGTGTTGAGCCGATAAAAAAGGTCTTCGCGGAATTTGCCCTGCTCTACGCGCTGGCGTAGGTCGACATTGGTGGCAGCGACTACGCGCACATCGGTTGTTTCTATCTGCGAGGAGCCGACCTTTATAAATTCTTTATTTTCGAGCACCCGCAATAAAAATTGCTGCGTTTGCAGGGGCATTTCGCCGATTTCGTCCAAAAAAATCGTGCCGCCATTGGCAGTCTCGAAATAGCCCTTGCGCTCGCCTGTAGCGCCCGTGAAGGAGCCTTTAGTATGCCCAAAAAGCTCGGAATTTATCGTCCCTTCGGGTATTGCCCCACAGTTGACGGCGATGAATGCCGCGTGTCTGCGGCTGGAAAGGCTATGTATGACTTTAGAAAAGGCTTCCTTGCCTACGCCGCTTTCGCCCGTTATCAAAACGGTCAAATCGGTAGGCGCTACCTGCGCGGCGGTGCTCAAGGCGTGGTCTAAAGCGGGCGCATTGCCCAAGATACCAAAACGCTGTTTTATCGTCTGAAGATTCATAAATTGGCAGATAAGAGTGAAAAGTGAAAAGTGAACACGCAGTGAACGCGTAGCGAAAATGGTACTTGATGTATAAGTACTTGTTTATCAATTACTTATGAATAATAATAAATACAAAATAAATGCGCAAAAATTTGCAAATTGCGCAAAAAAAATGCACTTTTCACTTTTCACTTTTCACTTTTCACTTTTCACTTTTCACTTTTCACTTTTCACTTAAAACTAATTCCCCGCGCAGGGTTGCCTGCGAGAAGTCGGTGATTTTCACATGGACATAGTCGCCGATTTGCACATTTTCGCGCGGGAAAATGACTACTTTATTTTGGCTATTGCGTCCTGCAAGCTCTTCGGAGCTGCGTTTGGACTCCTTTTCTACCAGCACTTTGAAGATTTTTCCTACGTCGCGGCGATTATGCTCAAAGGAAAGTTGGTTTTGCAGGCGGATAACCTCCTCTAAGCGGCGTTTTTTGACGCTTTCGGGTATGTCGTCGGCGTATTTGCGCGCCGCCAGCGTGCCTGGTCGCTCCGAGTAGAAGAACATATAAGACATACTATAGTCGGCAAAGCGCATCATGTCCAGCGTTTCGGCGTGTTCCTCCTCCGTTTCGGTGCAAAAACCCGTGATAATATCGCTCGATAGGGCACAATCGGGCATGATTTCCATGATGCGCTGCACGCGCTCCATGTACCAGGCGCGGTCGTAGGTGCGATTCATGAGTTTTAAGATGCGGCTATTGCCCGATTGTACGGGCAGATGTATGTATTTGCAGATATTTTCATGCCGCGCCATCGTGTGTAGCACCTCATCGGTGATGTCTTTGGGGTGCGAGGTTGAAAATCTGACCCGCAAAAGCGGGCTAACGGCGGCTACCTGCTCCAAAAGTTGGGCGAAATTGACGATTTTACCCGTTTCGGGGTTCTCCCACTTGTAAGAATCGACGTTTTGCCCCAATAAAGTAACCTCTTTATAGCCGTTTTGCAGGAGTTCCACGCATTCGGCGACGATGCTAAACGCGTCGCGGCTGCGCTCCCGCCCGCGCGTGAAGGGAACGACGCAAAAAGAGCACATATTATCGCAACCGCGCATGATGGTAACGAAGGCACTGATGCCATTTCCGCCCAAACGCACGGGATTTATATCGGAATAAGTCTCCTCTCTTGATAGGAAAACGTTGATGCCCTTATCGCCCTCCTCCGCTGTCGCCACCAAGCGGGGCAAATCGCGGTAAGCATCAGGGCCTACGACCAAATCCACCAGCTTTTCTTGCTCCAAAAGGGTCGCTTTCAAACGCTCCGCCATACAGCCCAAAATGCCTATCAATGCGTCTTTGCGCTTCTTTTTCACCGCATCAAAGAGGCGCAAACGCTTGCGGATGGTGTCTTCTGCTTTTTCGCGTATAGAACAGGTGTTTAGCAGGATTAAATCCGCCTCTTCATAGTCGCGCGTGGGCGCAAAACCTGCCTCAAAAAGGATAGAAGCCACAATTTCACTGTCCGAAAAATTCATCTGACAGCCATAACTTTCGATATAAAATTTTTTATCGCCCGCTTTACGCGTATTTATCATCTGCTCTTGAAAAAAAACATCGCCTTGCGTGCTTTCGTCGATATGTTTTTCTTCCTTGTGTGTGTGTGTATCTGTGTGCATGATGCGTTATTGTATAGATATGAACGGCAAAGATATGACAATTTGTCAGCACTTTGTCAGCATTTCCCTGTTTTTGAAACGTTAATTTTTTTTGGCGTGCCCGCGCTCCCCGCGCTAAAGCGCTTAAAGGTCGCGCGGTCGGGCTATGCGGGGCGACTGCGAAGCAGCCGCCCCTACTATCCCTCACGCATTGCCGACTGTCTGCCAAAAACCGAAATTTAACGGTAACAAAAAGCGGAATGTTTGCGTTAAAGGGAAATTCTGCCTATTTTTCGGGCAATTTTCAGCTCCTTGCAATTATTGTATAAACAAGTTTTTTTATGATTCATGGTTTACGCTGGGCTTTTTGCCTGCTTATTTTCCTACTGCCTATAGCGAATGTTCAGCTTAGCGCGCAGACCTATTATTGGGTTGGTGGCCCTGGCGCTTGGACGGATTTAACGAAATGGGCGGCTTGTTCGGGCTGCGCGGGCGGAGCTTTTGTGCAAGTACCCCAGAGCAATAACGATGTGGTGATAGATGCCAATTCGGGCTTTGGCTTGGTAGCGGCTGCAAATCGGACGATAACCCTGCCCTCGCTTGCCAATTCTACCTGCCGCGATTTGAGCATCATACCGAGCGCGGCAAATTTTCGCATATCAGGCGCTACGCGCATGGACGTATACGGCAACATCACGCTGGAAGCGGCTTTGCCTGCGCAAACCTTATGGACGGGCAATTTATTTTTGTTCGGCACAGGTGCGCAATCGCATGCATTGGGCAATGTGCGCTTATACAATGCGACCATCAGCATAGAGCCCACAGGCGGGCAGCATACTATAGACAGATACAACTCGGCTACTATACTGCGGATCAACCCAAATGCAGCAGGTTCTGCGACCTTTACGACGAGCTTTTTGGGGCAAACCGTCAATCATCAAACGGGCACGACAACTTTTGATTGCCCCGTTACGGGCTATACGGCGACCTCGCGCTTGGCGACTTTCACCTCCACAGGCGGCACCGTCATCGCCAATCAACTCTTCCGCGCCAATACCTTTACCATTTCTGGGGGCAGCAATACCTTCAATGCCTTCACGCATTTGGGTACTTTTACCCTTTCGGGCAATACTACAGTGGTCAACTTCGCCCCTATTGTCCACGAGTGGACGCGCCTTGATGCGCAGACAACCAACACCGCCACCCTCAACATTACCAATGCAACGATAACCAATCTTGTACACTGGTTTCTATACTCGCCCAATACGATTTTTAACGCTACAGGCTCTACGCTGGATTTTAACGTAAGTGCGAGCAATTTTGTAGCGGGCGGCGAGCAGTACCATATCGTGCAGTTCCGCCGATTTGCCAACCTACGCGCCAACGACGGCAACGGCACAGGCAACCCAAACGGCACATTCAACCAACTGACCTTTGAGGCAGGTTTCCGCACCATGGCAGCCGCTACCTATAATATCAATGCAAACGGCACACTTACCATGCTCAACGGCGGCTTATACAATGGCGACGTGGGCGGTACGATAATGATGCCTTCGCTCCTAAGCTATAACATCGGCAATAGCGCCCAAGTTAATATGCAAGGTGCTTGCGCCAATAAGCTCTACATGCGCAATATCGCTTTCAACTTTGCTGCTACGCCTACAATTAACGCTGACCATATCCGTATGGAATTGGTTTCCGCTACAGGTGCTGCTGCTCCTTATCAAGCGGGCGCGAACTCTTACGGCATTGGCACAACGGGCTGGAACGCGGGCGCAAGCGCCGTAGATGCGCCGCGCACGGGGCGTTATCTGCGTTGGGTGGGTGCTGTGCCCGCCGATATCAGCAACGCCGCACAATACGCCGCTTGGCACAATCCTGCCAACTGGGCAGATGGCAATTTACACCCCGCTGCCCTACCCAACGATCTCGCTTTAGGCGGCGAATGCCCGCCTACGATGTGGGATAGCGTCGTCTTTGATAACAATTCTTATGTGCGCGTCGACTCTCCCTTCATCGAAACCCGTAGCATGACTTGGCTCGGCGCAGGCAATTTTCGCAATCAAAACTATACCGCCAACGCCGCCCTGCTTGAGATTTTCGGTTCCATAGAGTGGAGCGCGCCGATGAGTCTCCTCTACAACGGCGTTATCAAGCTACGCAGCCGAAATACCTATCATACCATCCGCTCCAATGGGCAAAGTTTCCCCTTTCGCGTCGCCATAGAAACCCTATCCGATACGGGACATTATACGCTCTTGGATAATATGCGCCTGCCCTCGACAGCGGCAGAATTTACCCTCGACCTCCGACGGGGCGGCATCAGCACCAATACGCACACGCTCGAAACCTATCGCCTCTGCGCCAACAATACCACCAATGTCCGCCGCTTGGATATTGCAGGCTCTACCATCAATATCACGGGCGGCTATTTCGCTGCCGCTACCAATGCCACCAACACAGGGCGCTACTGCTTCGAGGTGAATAGCGCAGTCAATAACCTCAGCATCAGCGCCGCCAATTCGCATATACATATCCTACAGCTTGGCGATGCCAATACAACCAATATGCGCACTTGGATAGGCAGCGGGCACGCCTTCCACAATATCACCTATTACGGCGACCGCCCTTGGCTATGGCGGCAAAATGCCGCAGGCACAAACTCTTACAACGAGGTTGTATTCCGCAATTCGGGCACTATCTACGGCTACAACGGCACCCGCGACAGCTTTCATATCCTGCGCACGCATACCATAGACCCCGACGCTATCAACACCTTCAGCATGCAGGAAGCTGCTACGACCTCCGCTATGGTCGTAGACTCCGCCTTCTTCAATGGCAATGTCAGCTTTGTGCGCCCCATTGATTACCGCAATTTGATGTATCTCGCACCAGGGCACGCCTATAGCCTCGACGCAGCCGCTACCCGCCGGCAACTCATACGCGATGGCGGCAGACTCGATGCAGAAGGCAATTGCACCCAAACAATCAGCATATCAGGCGGACAATTCGTATCCAATACCCCGCAGACAGCCGACTATCTGCTGCTCAACAACAACAGCGCAGGCCCTGCCCTCTTTACGCACAGCAACACCATCGAACTCGGCACCATCGTAGGCTGGGTCGGCGCATCTGCTGCCCCCCGCAATCTGTACTGGTACAACCAAAGCGCAGGCGCTAATACAGCCGCTTGGGACGATAATCGCAGTTGGTCGCTTGCCGATGGCGTTATGCTGGATATGAACGGCGGCAGCGACCCCAATGTCGGCAACTGCCCGCCCACGCGCGTAGACAATGTCTACTTCACGGATTTATCTTTTGACAATGCCGCCGACGTAGTTAATATCGCCTTAGAGCCTGTGCGCTATGCCGAATGCGCCGATATGATTTGGTCAAACAGCAGCAGCGGCGGCATCTTACAATCCGCCAGCGTCAACGAGCGCATCAATATCTACGGCTCTTTGCAATGGTCTGCGGGTATGACCAACAATTTTATGGGCGATATCTACATGCGCGCCACGACGCTGGGGCATACGCTTCGTTCCAATGGCATCGCTTTCCGTCGCGGTTTGGTGTTCACGGGGGTAGGCGGCGAGTGGACATTGCAAGACGAATTGCGCGTGCCTACCGCTATTCCCTCTGCCTATGCCCTCTATCTACAAAACGGCACCCTACGCACCAATGACCAAACCGTGCGCGCTTTTAGCTTTTATAGCAATTACGCCACTGCGCGAGCCTTATTTGCGGGTACGAGCCAATTTTATATAGCCAGCGGCGGCATTGCTGTAGATATGCGCGGTTCGCTCTTTACTTTAGATGTATCTCAGGCAGATTTTTCCCTAACGGCAGCGACCAATCAGACCACCAATTTCCAATTTTTGACCTATCCGAATGCCGTATACCACAATATCAGCTTTACCCACCCCAGCGGGCGCGGGCGCATCACGGGCACAAACAATACCTTCAATGTATTGCATCTGCAAAATGCGGGATTTTTGGCGCTCACAAATTGCACCGTAGACTCTGTATTATCGCTTGCCACCGCTGCCGCCAACACCTTCGCCATCATCAGCCCCAACAACGTTTTCGGCACTATGCAGATAGCGGGCAATGCGTTTTTTCAGACCAATAACCGCTATCTGCATCTATTGGAGCTTTCGCCCGCGCGTACTTATACCTTTACTTCGGGCACTACCCAGCACCTTGCCAATGGCGCGCATTTTCAGGCTGTAGGCACAGGCGGCGGCGGCGAGATATTTTTCAATAGCTCCAGCACGGGCGCTCAAGCCTATATCCGCAAAGATAGCGGACAGGTCTGCGTCGATTTTATCTATATGCGCGATATATGGGCAACGGGCAACGGCTTAAGCACCGAAACCGCCTGCCTTACTGCCCTTTGCGATACGGCGCAAATCTCTTCCCTATCGCCCACCTTCGCTACCAGCGGGCGCGCCATCTTTCAGGGTGGTGGCAATGCCAACGACCAAGGCAATAACGCGGGCTGGGATTTTACCCCCTATCCGCCCGTGCCCCAACTCAGCCTGCGCAGTGTGCCGCCCTTCGCCGTTTGCACCAATGAGCCATATACTGCCGTTTTCGAGATAGTCGGGCAGTTCCCCATAGATGTAAGCTATTCGCTCGAATATGGCGGCAGCACTTACCAAATCGATTCCTTCGATGTACGCCCCACACAAGGCAGCGGCACGGCTGCCGACCCCTATATTTGGTATGTTACCTTCATGCCCGCTCCCGTAGGCGTTACGACCATCGGCGCTGATGAGATTGCCGTCGTGCGCTGTTTCAACAATACCGCCTTAGGCTTGGGCGAAAACGATGCATTCGTAGCGCCTTGCTTGCTGCCGCTCGAAGTCTTGAGTTTTGTCGCCTCTTGCCATAGCCAAAACGCCGCGCAAACCGACCTTTATTGGCGGGTAACGGGTAGCGCCGACGTAAGCGCCTATGCGGTGGAGCATTCTACCGACGGCATTCAATACAGCCCCATCGCCGAATTGCCTGCGCTTTTGGCAAAAACGGACTACTATTTTACCCATGCCACTGCCGCCGATCATGCGGTAAATTATTACCGCCTGCGCCAAACGAACCGCGACGGCACGACGGACTACAGCCGCATCGTTGCCGCCGATTGCCGCCAAAATCAAGAAAACAGCGCCTCCCTCCAACTCTTTCCCAATCCCGCCCGCGATTTGCTCCATCTCCAATTCGAGACCAACCAAACGGGCACAACGCGCATAGAAATCCTCGATTTGTTGGGCAAAACGCTCCTACGCACAGAGATGGAAGCCACCATAGGCGCTAATCTTTTCCCCCTTTCCCTCCCCGCCGAACTCGCCAGCGGTCTGTATTTCCTTCGCCTCTCCACGCCCGAGGGCAGCACCCAACAACGCGAATTTACCCTGATACGATAAAAGTGCTTTTTGGGGGGCGTGCCCGCGCCGCTAAAAAGGCGGCGCGGTCGGGCTATGCGGGTCAGCCCTGTGCTGCCCTTTGGGGCAGACACAGGGCTCTGCCCCTACTATCCCTCACGCAAAATATGGCGCAGGGCGCAAAAAGTTGCGCCCTGCATTTTTTTAAGTGTGGTACTGCCGCAAGAATTTTTTCCGCCGCCCCGCCGTCCTTTGCGGCGGGGATAAAACGCGTGAGGGATAGTAGGGGCGAATCAACATTCGCCCCAGCGGGGCGATGGTGAAACGCCCCGCATAGCCCGACGCTGCGCCCTTTTTGGCGCAGCGGCACGCCAAAAAAGTGAACACGAACTGAACGCGTAGCGAAAAGTGAAAAGTGAAGTGAACGCATAAGGGCGCGGCGCAAAAAGATTTTGCGTACATTTGCAAAGTCCTGCACTTCGCATTCCTCATTTGTCATTCGCAATTTGTAACTCCCATGAGTTTTATACTAAAACTGCTTCGTCCTATTTTGCGCTGGTACTCGCATCGTGCGAGCGATAAGAGTTTGAGCGACTATAATCAGCCTTTCGAGCTGCGAGGGCTCTCGCAACGCGTGGAGATTGTGCGCGACAAATGGGCGGTGGCGCATATTTACGCGCAGACGGAAAGCGATTTGTTTGCGGCGCAGGGCTTTACGCATGGGCAAGATAGGTTTTTTCAGATGGATTTGTGGCGGCGCATCGCTTCGGGGCAGTTGTCGGAAGTTTTTGGCAAAAAGACCCTCAACGCCGATAAAACCCTGCGCACTTTAGGTTTTCGCAGGCTGGCGGAAAAGGATTGGGAGCGCTTGCAAGGTACGGATTTAGCCCCCCTTTTGCAAGCCTACAGCGAGGGCGTAAATGCCTATCTCGATGCGCATCAAGAGCGTTTGAGTGTAGAATTTAAGCTCCTGCGCTACAAACCCAAAGCTTGGACACCCGTAGACAGCCTGGCTATTGGTCGATTTTTGTCGATGCAAATGTCCTTTGGCTGGCTGCACCAAATCGAGCGTATGCAATGGGTGCAAATTTTGGGCGAGGAGCGCGCGTCGGAATTATTTATACAGTATCCGAAGGATAACCCGATTTCTTTTCCGCAAAACGAGACCTACGAGCGTTTGGCAGATGGCAGCTTGCGCGCCTTTTCGGGGGCTTTTTTGCGCCCCATTGGCGGCAGCAACAACTGGGCAGTAAGCGCCGAGAAGATGGCAGATACGCAATCTGCCGCCCTTTGCAATGACCCGCATTTGGTGCTCAATAATCCGAATATCTGGATAGAAAATCATCTCATTTCGCCCACTTACGAGTGTACGGGCGTATCTGTAGCGGGCGTGCCACTGGTGCTTATCGGGCACAATCGCCGCATCGCTTGGGGGGCTACCCTCTCCTTTGTCGATATGCAGGACGTATATATTGAGCGGCTCATCGGCAAGGAGGCAAAACAATACGAGGCAGGCAGCGAAATACGATTAACGCAGCAAATTCAGGAGCAAATTTATGTAAAAGGTAGCCGTAGCCCGCATATCGAAACCATTAGTTCCACTCATCATGGGGTCATTATTTCGGATATTATAGCCGCAAAGAGTAGCGAAAAGGGTACGGCGCTTTCGCTGTATTCGCCCGCGCTGTCGGAGGATAACGAGATGATGCGTGGTTTTTACCTGCTCAATAAAGCGGACGGCTGGAATGATTTTTTGAAAGCCTGCGCCTGCATTCATGCGCCCTCGCTCAATCTTGCCTATGCCGACACCGAC
This sequence comes from uncultured Saprospiraceae bacterium, assembly GCA_964467315.1. Taxonomy (GTDB): domain Bacteria; phylum Bacteroidota; class Bacteroidia; order Chitinophagales; family Saprospiraceae; genus JAAFIM01. Next base: position 25,361 of record CAYXSA010000022.1, read on the forward strand.
GACAATATCGGCTATTTTTGCACGGGCAAAGTGAGCATCAGAAACAAGCCCAAAAACGGTTTGCCGCTCTGCGGCTACGACGGGCAGCAGGAGCCTACAGGCTTCGTTCCCTTTGAGGCGATGCCGCAGGCTTTCAATCCGCCGAGTGGCTACCTATATACCTGCAACAATCGGCTTGTAGGCGAGGATTATCCCTACGATTTGGGGCATCTGTGGATGAATGGCTATAGAGCGAAGCGGCTACAGCAGCTATTCGCGGGGCAAAAGCAGTATACGCTCGCCGATTTTGAGCATTGGCAAAATGATGTTTATTCTACTGCCGCCCCCGCTTGGATAAGCCTTTTTGCCGATTTATTGCCCAAGTTGGGCGCAGAAATACCGCAAATACAGCGCGAAGCCTGCCAACTGCTCGCCGACTGGAACGCCGAAGTTAGCGCCACAAGCGCTGCCGCCAGCATTTATCATGTCGTTTTGCAGACGCTCATAGAGCAAATCATCACGGAGCGCAGCAGCGCCGAAGTCAGCAGAGGACTGCGTGGAAAGGGGCAGCTTGCCGATTTATTCAAACATATGGAATTTTGGTCGCACGATGCCGATGCGCTCTTGCGCATTATATCCAATCCGCAGTCTGCATGGTGGCGCAAGGGCGATACAACCGAAAATTTCCTAGTCCGCGCCCTCGCTACTGCCGTCGACACGCTCCAAAAACGCTTGGGCGGCAGCCCCCAAACTTGGGCTTGGGGAAAAATACATCAAATTACCTTCAATCATGCGCTCGGCGTGCAAGCCCCCTTTGACGAATGGTTTAATCTGTCGGGCATCGCCACAGGCGGCGATAAAGATACCCTCAATCAGCAGTCTTTCATGCCCAACGAACAATATGGCGGCACCATCTGCGCCGCTTCGTACAGGCAAATTATCGACATGGGCAACCTCTCCAATAGCCGCTGCATCGCCCCACTCGGACAAAGCGCCAATATAAAAAGCCCGCATTTCGCCGACCAACTCCCCCTCTGGCGCGACGGACACTACAAACCTATGCTCTGGACACGCGAGCAAGTCAGCGAATACAGCGCCTACAAATCGCAACTAACGCCGAAAAAGTGATAAGTGATAAGTGAAAAGTGAAAAGTGAAAAGTGAAAAGTGAAAAGTGAATGGCTTTTTAAGGGGTTTTTTAAACAGTCTCCCCCGATGCAATATAGCGCAGGCGGGGGAATTTCCATTATAGCGGATTGCCTAACTTACAGCTAAACACCTCCACAGACGAAGTATTATATTTGCCTACCCAAAGCTCCAAATTGTCGCCCTGCTGATAAACCGCTAAACCGATAGGGGCACCTTCCGAAGGGAAGCGATGCAGGGGTTCTAAGGTCGAGGCATTGAATACCTGCACCGAATTGCCCTTATAATTGGCGACGAAAAGCAAGGTTTTATCGGGATTAAACTCCATCGTGCGCGGCGAAATATCGGTAACGACGGAGCGCAGTATTTTTTTCTCTACCGCATGAAATTGCAGCACTTTTTTGCCTGCATTCAAGGAGATAAACAGCGTATCGCCCTTCGATAAAAGATGTCGCGGCGCAGCGCCCACGCTATAACTGCCCAAAATCGAGAAATCCGATAGATTTATCTCCGTTACCCTGCCCCCGCCCATGAGCGCTATGTAAGCCTTCGTATTATCGTCGCTCACACTCATACCGCGCGGAATGGCATCTACCTTCACATCTTTTACGACCCGCCATTGCAAGGGGGCGGCAGCCGCAATATCCACAAAACTAATCGTATGACTGTGCCAGTTGGACACCATCATATACTTCCCGTCGTTGGTCGGGGTGATGACTTTGGGCGTTTCGCCCGTGCGGATAAATTTTATCTTGATTTTTTTGCGCTCCGTCGGCTTGCCTGCTTCATCGTGTAGCTGCACCGTCGCTTCTCGCGCGCTTGTATCGGCGGCAAAAGCGTTTTCGTCCTCCAAATCCCAAACTATTACCCCGTCGCCATTGTGCCAAGACACCCACAAGTAGCGCCCCCCATGCGAAAAATGCGCCTCTACGGGCTTTTCGGCATGCGAGGCGATGGCGCGCCGCGTCGTATAATCAAAACCATTGGCAGGCGTGCGCGTAAATTCTAAAATCCGATTTACGCGCTTGCCTGCGCGCTCGTACTCATAAACGTTCATACCCTCCAAATTCATCGAATAAACGTGCGTATTCGTCGGGCGCATCACTAAGGACTTGGGCGTGCTGCCTGAGGGCAGCGTCTTTTTATCCAGCTCCTGCACGCTGCTATAATAGACGGGTGCGGGCTTGGGCGGGGCAGGCGGCGGCGTAGGGCGGTTATTCGTGGTATCCGCTGCGGGTGGCGGGCTGGCAGCGGTCTTGGGCTGCTCGCTTGCGCAACTCTGCAAAAGGATTACCGACACAAGAGCAAGCTTAAAATAGTGTTTCATCTGCATTTTCGGGGATTTTTTTCGCTTCGCGGAGGGCTGCGCCGTTTTGGCGTGCCCCCAGCCCCCGCGCTACGCGCTTAAAGGGGCTGGGGTCGGGCTATCCGTTGCAGCGCCTACGGCGCTTCCACTGCTATCCCTCACGCATTCCAACTATAGAAAGTTATTTTGTCAGCCGAGCCAGAGGGGAGTTTTCTTGTACGATGCCCGCCAATTCGCTAAAAGGTATCGTATGCCCATTCCAGCACTCGTCGCCCCCGCAAAATTCCTCCGCATCGGGGCTAAGCTCTACCAAAAACTCTATAGCTAAACCTTTTTGCGTTAGCCAAAGGCGCTTTATGTGGATGCTGACCTCGTTTTTCCGCTTCCAATAAGCGGCGTTTTCCGTATAAAATTTGTTCTTGGCTTCTATGTGTTTGGCTACAGCCTCTTTGCTGATGGCTTTTTCTACCTCAATAGCTGCCCCCGTATGCAAGTCGTAAGTATAGTACTCGCGGGTATCCATATCTGCAAGCCTGCGCAATTCTAAGCTAAGGAATCCCTTATCATTGAAAAGTACTGTTTGCTCTGCCAAAGGTGGTTCGCCGCTACCGTTGCTGCTTTCTATCTCTTTGACCTTTGCCGCCAGCGCATTTTGGAAGCTCTTGGCATCGGGCTGTACTTCTGCTGCAAAATAGTCTTTAGCTATAGCTTTGTTGAGGCTGGCAAGCAGGGCGGCGCTGTTTTCTGCCCCTGCCGAACTAAATCCCTTCGCAAAGGCGATGTTAAATTCATACCAATCATTGCCTGCTTCGCTGCCTTTCATCGGGGCGCTTGTTAGCATCTCTAAGTCGACGCTATTGGGCAAGGCTGCTGGGGCTACGCTGCTGGGTGTTGTACTGCTGGCGGGGCTGCTGTTTGGGGCATGGTTGCCGCTCTCGGCTGTTTTCGGAGCGCAGGCACTCATACAAAATGTAAAAAACGTAAATGCAAAAAAAAATTTTTTCATGGGAGGGAATTATAATGGGATCATTTAATGTTTGTAACCCCTACAAAACTAAGGTTTTTTCGTAAATTTTGTGCAATTCCCCTCAAAACACAATCTTATCAAGAAAAAAATAAAATGTTTTGAGTTTACAAAAAAAGTTGTAATATAGCGGCAAAATACGCCCAATGAGCCGCCAACTTCATTTTGCCTACTGCCACCAAAAGCCTGAACGCTCTTTTTTTTTTCGAGGAAAACAATTTCCGATTTGTGCACGCTGCACGGGCATACATCTTGGTTATTTATTCATGCCTATATTTATGTTTGGGTTGCTTGATTGGGGTTTTTGGCTGACTATTGCGCTAATTTTGCCGACCTATATCGACGGCACCGTACAAGCCTATACAAGTTACCGCAGCAATAACTTCTTACGCTTCACCACAGGACTTATGGCAGGCATAGGGCTCATGTCCTTAGCGGCTATCATAGGCAAATTTCTCGGAGATAGCATTTATTCACTCTATCAATACCTATTTTAAAACCATGGCATTAGACGAACCACAAGACTCAAATTCCAACGACCAGCTTGGCACAGGACTCACCGTACTCGCTTTTTTGATACCTCTGGCTGGAGCGATTATCTATTTCATCAAGAAAGACAAAGAGCCCGCATCTGCAAAAACCGCTTGTAATGCAGCACTCGCAGGCTTCGCAGTAGGCATCGTGCTCAACCTCGTTATTACGATGGTAAGCAAATAAGCCACTACAACACACTAAGCTTAAAGCACTAAGCGCCCCACACCGTTAATTCGGTCTGGAGCGCTTTTTTTGCTATTGCTTGCTTACTCGCGTATAAACATCAATACAGCCGCAAAAATCGTAATTATCACAATCAAATAAGAAGCTATGCGCATGGATAGGCGTATCCCACCCACAAAGCGCAAAATATCCTCCCTATGCGCTGGGTAACGTGGCAGTATCTCCGCCTCCAAACGCGTCTTATCGAATATATGCGCCTTATCAAAAGCCACCTGATTGCGCCGCAGTACTTGGTATGCCGTCAGCACCCGATAACGAAAATAAAAACTCGTCAGCAAGAGGCATACAAAACCCGCTATACAGCCAACTATCAATATATTTACTAACACGAGTTACGAGTTACGAGTTACGAGTTACGAGTTTTTACGAATATGCTATTCTTAAAAAACGTATGTTATTAGCACGCAAAGATAAAAAAAAAGCAGCAAACAAATACTTAATTGGGCATTCGTAACTCGTAACTCGTAACTACCAACTGCGTACTTGGTGCGGGTATCGCTCAATGTATAGTTCTTGTGCGAGGGCTTTTACGCGTTGGCGGAGTTCGTCGAAGTTTTCCTTTTCGGTAGCGGTAACGAAGACGGCTTGCCCCTTGCATTCGTGTAGCCAATGTGCGCGCAGGTCGTTCTCTAAGCTCGTTTTTTCTTCTTCGCTTAGATAACTATCGAAATAGCGTTGGCGGTAGAGGTCGAGTTTGTTGAAGATAAAGAGTACAGGCGTATCGCCTGCGCCGATGGAGCGCAGTGTTTCGGTAACAACGGCGATATGCTCCTTTACTTGGGGGTGGGCGATGTCGACAACGTGCAATAAGAGGTCGCTTTCTCTGACCTCATCAAGCGTCGACTTAAAGCTTTCGACCAAGTGTGTCGGCAATTTTCGGATAAATCCGACCGTATCCGAAAGCAGCAAGGGCATAGAATCGAGTACGATTTTTCGCACGGTAGTATCTAGCGTAGCGAAAAGTTTGTTTTCGGCTAATACCTCCGATTTGCTGAGGGCATTGAGTAGGGTGGATTTTCCGACATTGGTATAACCGACGAGGGCGAGGCGTATGAGTTCGCCGCGATTTTTACGCTGTGTTTGTGCCTGCTGGTCGATTTTGCTAAGCCGCTCTTTAAGGAGGCTAATTTTTTCTCGGACGATACGGCGGTCGGTTTCGATTTCCTTTTCACCAGGCCCGCGCATACCGATACCGCCGCGCTGCCGCTCCAAGTGCGTCCACAGACCCCGCAGTCGGGGCAGGAGGTATTGCATTTGCGCCAATTCGACTTGGGCTTTGGCTTGGGCGGTTTGGGCGCGGCGGGCGAAGATGTCGAGAATGAGGCTGGTGCGGTCGAGTACCTTGCGTTTGAAGGCGGTTTCGAGGTTGTTGTTTTGTTTGGCGCTCAGTTCGTCGTCGAAGATAACGATATCGACTTCGTTGTTTTCGATGTATTCTTGTATCTGCTCTACCTTGCCCGTACCGATAAAGAATTTATTGTGTGGGTGTGGTAGCCTTTGGGTAAAGGTGCGCAAGATGACCGCACCCGCCGTGCGAGCGAGAAACTCCAATTCATCGAGATGCTCTTTTGCTTTTTCGTCCGTGATATTGGCGGTGATGAGGGAGACCAGTATGGCTTTTTCGCCTTCTTGATGTATGAGTTTTTGCGACAAGTCGCCTAAGTTCCATTCTTGAGTCATAGACATAATTTTTAGCACACAGACGGCGTGTGTGTAGGGGCGAATAAATATTCGCCCACATATAGCGGGGGCGAATAAATATTCGCCCCTACGCAAATTTTTAAAAAGCGTGAGCGGGTGGAAGGGCGCGCGTAGCGCGGTGCGGCGCATGTATGCGCCGTACTGAAACCCTGCAACACGCGACCGCCGCGCGTTTGCGCGGCGGGCACGCCCAAATCATTAAGTGAATTTTCACTTTTCACTTTTCACTTTTCACTTACTCTGGCTCAAAGCCTAAAACGATGTTGAAAGTTCCGTAGTCCCACATTTTAGTGCCTGCGGGCAGGTTTTTGTCGAAGCCGAAACCGTAGTCGAAACCGAGCGTGCCGAACATGGGGAGGAAGGCGCGCAGGCCGATGCCTGCGGAGCGTTTGAGCTGGAAGGGGTTGTAGTCGCGGAAATTTGACCAAGCGTTGCCTGCTTGCGCGAAGGCGAGAATGTAAAAGGTGGCGGAGGGATTGGGCGAGATGAGATAGCGGACTTCTGCGGTGAATTTGTTGTAAATAGCCGCTCCGAAGCGGTTCGCCTCGCTGACATCATTGGTGGGGTCTTTGTAGCCGCGCATGGAGATGATGGTTTTCCCTTGCAAGCCGATGAAATTGGAGATACCGTCGCCGCCGAGTTCGTAGCGCTCGAAGGGCGTAAGTCCGAGTTCTTTATTGTAGTAGCCCAAGAAACCCAATTTGGCGCTGGCTTTAAAGACGAGGTTTTTGGCAAGGGGCGTGTACCATTCGGTGCGCAAGTCCCATTTGTGGTATTCGACGAGTTTGTACTTGTCGGCATCGCTCATACTGGCGTAATCTTTATTGGAGAAAAGCGAGTAAGGCAGCGTGAATTTCATATTCAGCGCGATGGAGGAGCCGTGTTGGGGGAAGGTCGGGTTGTCGATGGAGTTGCGCGATAGACCTACGTTGAGGGCGAAGTTGTGGAAACTGCCTGTAGGAATGCTGAACTCGAAGCGGCGCGTTAAGTCCAAATTTTGGTAATCGAGCGACATTTGGAGTATAAACCAGTCGTCGGGAATGCGCAAGCGGGTGCCAATGCCGACGGATACGCCCGTGATGAGCAGCTGCGAAAAGTCGCTACTTTCCTGCGGTCTGCCGTTGTTGAAGCGGTTGTGGTATCCCGAAACGGAGAGCGCCATGGGGCGTTTGCCGCCCAGCCAAGGCTCTGTGAAGGAGAAGTTGTAGGATTGGAAAAAGCGCCCATTGCTTTGCGCGCGAATGGAGAGCCGTTGCCCATCGCCTGCGGGCAGGGGCGACCAGGTTTCGGGGTGCAGAAGATTGCGCAGGGAGAAGTTATTGAAGGTAACGCCAAGCGTGCCGATAACGCCGCGCCCTACGCCGCCCCAGCCTGCGGAGAGTTCGAGCTGGTCGCTGGGGCGCTCTTCGACGATGTATTCTACGTCCACCGTACCGCGTTGCGGGTTGACGGGCGTGTTGATGCTCATAGTTTCGGGATTAAAATAGTTGAGCGCCATGAGTTCGCGCTGCGAGCGGATAATATCGGAGCGGCTAAAGCGGTCGCCTGGCAGGGTGCGTAGTTCGCGGCGGATGACGTGCTCGTGTGTGCGGTCATTGCCTTTGATGATGACCTTGTCGACGGTGGCGATGGGGCCTTCTGCGATGCGAATTTCTACGTCGACGGTATCATTGGCGATGCCTTTTTCGATGGCTTCGGCGCGGAAGAAGAGGTAGCCATTATCCATATAGAGGGTGCTGATGTCGCGCCCATTGGGGTCGTAATTGATGCGCTGTTGCAAAAGCTCGTTATTGAAAATATCGCCTTTTTTGATGCCCAAGCGCGCCATTAGTTCGGCGGCGCTATAGTTGGTATTACCGCGAAAGATGATATTTCCGAAGTAATAGAGTTTGCCTTCGTCGATATTGATTTTGAGCATCAGCGATTTTTTGCCCTTGCTGTTTTCGACCGTGTAAACGGAGTCCGATACGATTTGCGCATCGCGCAAGCCGCGTGCGTTGTATAGGTCGATGACTTTCTTTTTGTCGGCTTCATAGTCTTCTACGATATACTTGGAGGCTTTATAGAAAGTATACCAGCGCGCTTGGCGGGTATCTTTCATAGCTCGGCGCAGGCGGGCGGATTCTATTTGGGTATTTCCCTCGAAGACGATATTTTTTATGCGCAGCCGTTTGCCCTTGTTGATGCTTAGCACCCAGCTAACGTAGCCCTTGCCGTAGGCGGGGTTTTCTATCTCCGTTATCTCTACTTTAGCATCGGGGAAGCCTTTTTCTTCGTAGTAGGCGCGTATAGTATTGATGGTATTGAGGCGCATCGCGTCATTGGTAACGCGTCCTTTGACTAAGTAGCGCCCAAGCGCGGTGTTTAGCTCGTCGTGCTGGGTCTTTTTGATGCCTTTGTAACCGTTCCCCGATAGGCGCGGATATTCTTTGACAACGATTTCTAAGGATACCTCATCGCCCAACTTTTGGGTGATGTCAATGGATACGTCTACGAATAGGTTTTGTTTCCAAATTTGGCGGATAGCCCGCGCCAAGTCCTCGCCTGGTAGGGTAATGGTCTTGCCCACGTATAAGCCTGATACGGTGGCGATGGAAGCGGAATCCGACAATTGATGCCCGCTGACTTTGAGGGCTTTTATTTCGTATTCGCGCGGCTCGTTTTCGTCTGCGGCGAATAGGTCGATATCTGGCTCGGGTAAGCTGTCCGTGTCCTGTGCATAAAGCGCTGCGCTACCGTTGGCAGCAGCGAAGGCAAGCAGGCATAAACAGCGAAAAATAATCTGGCGAATTCGCATACAAGTATTATCAAACTATAAAAAAAAACTAACACAACTGCCGAAACGGGGAAAACGCCCTTAGCGATAGGGCGCGGCAGCTAAGATTAACATTCTGCCGCCTGTTTTAAGGCGCAACCTGTTCGCCCGTCAGACCAAAACGCCGCTGCCGCTGCTGATAGTTGGCTATCGCCTCGTATAGGTGTGCCCGACGGAAATCAGGCCAAAAGGTCGGGGTAAAATACAACTCCGCATAAGCTATCTGCCAAAGCAGAAAATTGCTAATCCGCGTCTCGCCGCTGGTGCGTATCAGCAGCTCGGGGTCGGGTATGCCTGCTGTCGTAAGCGCGGCGTGTACGGCGTTTTCGTCGATTTCGTCAATGCTAAGGCTGCCCGCCTGCACCTGTCGGGCGATATTGCGCATCGCCTGTATAAGCTCCCATTTGGCGCTATAGCTAAGCGCGAGAATCAGGGTCATGCGCGTATTTTTTGCCGTCGCCGCGATGGCTTCTTGCAGCTCATTGCGGGTGCGCTCGGGCAAATCCGCCGTGTTGCCGATGGTCTGCAAGGCGATGCCGTTTTTTTGCAAGGTCGGCAATTCGGCATGTATCGTATCCACGAGCAGCTGCATCAGCGCCTCGACTTCGTACTGCGGGCGACTCCAATTTTCCGTCGAAAAGGCGTAAAGCGTCAGATATTGTACGCCCAATTCTGCGCAGGCTTCCACCGTATCGCGCACCGCTTGCACGCCGCCGCGATGCCCCTGTACGCGCTCTTGCCCCTGTTGTTGCGCCCATCTGCCATTGCCGTCCATGATGATGGCGATATGGCGGGGCAGATTTTGAAGGTTTATCTGGTCTATGTCTTGCATCTTTCTTTTTGGCTATTTTTTTTGGGCGTGCCCGCCGCTTGCCCCCCGCCGCGCCTCAAGGCGCGTCGCCCCCGCAAACGCGGGGGGCGGCGGTCGGGCTATTCATTGCGAGCCGTAGCATGCTACGGCTCTACATTGCTATCCCTCACGCAAAAAGCGCCGCTTGGCGCGGCGCATAAAAACGCGCAAATATACGCTCTTTAGCGGTCTTTTCGCTTTTGCACTATAGTATAGTTGCGAGTTTGCTTATTTTTGTCCGAAACGCCAACAATTCTTAGTTACTGCTGCTTGCCTATCTAAATTATATGTTCTACCGAATATCCTTTTTATGCTGCTGCCTGCTGCTGTCGAGTGGCGCAGCCTCCGCACAAATGCTGGACACCCTGCGCATCACCTCCTATAACCTGCTCAATTTTCCCAATGGGCGCAACGACTGCGGCGATAATGTCGTTGTGCCTGCCCGCTGGGATACGCTGCGGCTCATTCTCGACGATATACGCCCCAGCCTGCTCATGGTCTGCGAATTGCAAACGGAGGCAGGCGCAGACAGCATCTTGCGCCGCTCCCTCAACAACAACGGCTTGGGCAGTTTCCGCCGCGCCAACTTCGTCCTCAACCGCTCCAGCACCCTGCAGCGCGATTTGAATAATATGCTCTTCTACGATTCTACCCGCTGGGTGTTGCACACACAGGGCGAAGTCCTCACCGATACCCGCGATATTGGCTACTATCGTATGTATGTCCGCGATGGGCTGCGGCTCTTGACGGGGGATACGCTGTGGGTAGATTTTTATATAGGGCATCTAAAGGCAAGCCTTTCGGATTCGCTTTCCCGCCGCGATGCCTGCCAACTCCTTGCCCAGCACATAAACCAGCAGGGCGCGGAGCGGGTAGTTTTCGGCGGCGATTTCAATTTTTACAGCGCCGACGAAAGTGGCTATCTTTTGCTGATGCAGGCTTTGCGCGACCCACTCAATCAAGGGGGGGCTTGGTCTTCCAATGCAGCTTTTGCCCCCTATCATACACAGTCTACGCGTTCTCTTAGCTCCCCCTTTTACGACTGTGGCGCGGTGGGCGGCATGGACGATAGATTTGATTTTCTGCTGCTCAATGATAGTCTACTTTTTGGCAGCGATTTGTATTATCTGCCGCAGAGCTACCGCGCTTGGGGCAATAATGGCTCTACCTACAATACCCGCATCAATGCGCCTACGAATACATCGGGCGTATCTGCATCGGTGCTGAATGCGCTTTTTCATAATTCCGACCATCTGCCCGTGGTTTTGGATTTGGCGCTGCCGCAGCGCAGTATACTTATGGATTCGCACCTCATCTCTTGGCAGGCGGAAAGAATGGAGCAAGACGATAGAATTCGTTGGGAGTTGTGCAGTTTAGAAATCCTATCCGCCGAATACTACGAGGTCGAATACAGCGAAGACGCTATCAACTTCGAGCCGATAAGCCGTATGGCAGCCCAAGAGGGGCGCGAGCATTATGAATGCCGTTATTTGTCGACGGCTCCCGTGCGTTATTATCGCTTGGCGGTAAAAAGCCGCTGGGTACGGCAGCCGCTGCGCTCGCATATCGTTGCCGTAGCCGACGCAACCATAGGCGAGGAGTATTTTGTCGTGATAAGCCCCGCAGCCGATGGGATTTACGTGCGCAGCCCCCTACTCTCTGATGGAGGTGCGCGCTTGGTGCTGTTTGATTTGGCAGGGCGGCAGCTCTATAGTCAATCTTATGGGCAGGGGCAATACGAAGCATGGCTACCTGCCAACGATTTTGCGGCGGGTTTGTATCTGCTGCGTTTGGAGCATGAACGCAGCCAACTCAGCAGGCTGATAATGATACGCAGATAAGTGAAAAGTGAAAAGTGAACACGAAGTGAACGCGTAGCGAAAAGTGAAAAGTTGTTTTTTTAGAGATAGCCTGCACAAGCCGCCCCTTTGGCGGCGCAGCAAGTTTTGCGTGAGGGATAGAAGCGAAACCAGCCCGCTGCGCGGGCTGATGTAGCGAATAGCCCGACGCTGCGCCCTTTTTGGCGCAGCGGCACGCCAAAAAAAAAATAGGCAGCCAAACTTTTTGCAACAAAGTTTCGTTTATATATATATGTATTTACGTTCATTCATTTGTTTTACGCTTAAATCATGGAAAGTATGATGAAAATGGCAGCAGTTTTTTTGGCGCTGGGGCTTACGCTGGGCGCTTGCAACAAATCGGAGCAGCTTACGGCGGACGCTCTATATAATTTGGAGCGCGGCGAATGGCGTGTGGTGCAACTGACGGACGAGGAAGAAGACCATACGGCGGATTTTGCGGCTTATACCTTTAGCTTTGCGGACGGCGCGATAACGGCGACGCAGGCGGACGGCAGCACGCATACGGGCAGCTATCGGGAGCAGCGCGACGATAGCAAAAAGGAGCTCGTTTTTAATCTGGGCGAAAGCGGAATTTGGGACGAGATGAGCGAGGATTGGCAGGTAACGGAGGCGAGCGATGAGCGCATTGTCCTAAAAGACGACCATCACGATGATGACCTTTTTGACGATGATGAGCATGAGGAGGACGAAGTTTTAATTTTCGAGAAGAAAAAATAGCCAAAAAAGCGCCCAAAAGCGTTGGAAAAGTCAAAAGCGGTTGCTATCTTTGCAGCCGCTTTTTTATTTTTATAACATTTCATAGCCATGCCAAAACTAAAAACGCATTCCAGTGCAAAAAAACGGTTTACCGTTACAGGTTCGGGTAAAATCAAGCGCACACGCGCAGGCAAGCGTCACATTCTGACCAAAAAGAAGAAAGACCGCAAGCTTCGTTTGAGCCAACCCGCTCTTGTTTTCAAAGGCGATATGTATCGCGTAGAAAAAATGTTGGTGCTTTAAGCGCTGCTTTTTTCTTAATTTATCCCATTTTTGGCAGCGTGGAAAAGCCGTAGGGTAACAAATTCTCTTCTCACCTTGCGCCCCCTGCCTTTCATCTGTTTATTTGATAAATTCAAACCATGCCACGTTCAGTAAATCACGTAGCTTCCAGAAGAAGAAGAAAGAAAGTTCTTGCCCAAGCTAAAGGCTATTGGGGCATACGCAAAAACGTCTATACTGTAGCGAAAAACGCTGTAGAAAAAGGCTTGCAATATGCCTACATCGGCAGAAAGCAGAAAAAACGCGAGTTCCGCAGATTGTGGATTACGCGTATCAATGCAGGCGCGCGCCTTTATGGCATGTCGTACTCTCGCATGATGCACTCGCTTTCATTGCAAAATATCGAACTCAATCGCAAGGTGCTCGCCGATTTGGCTATGAATGACGCAGCCGCCTTCAAAGCAATTGTAGATATCGCCCTGCAAGGCTTGAAAAAGTAGTAAGTTCGCGCTTGCTATTTTGAGCTAAAAATCTACGCGCTTTCCCTTCTTTGGAGGGGGAAGCGCGTATTTTTTTGTTTTACGTCTTTCCGCTTAGCCAAGCCCAGACGGCAGACAAGCCGCGCAGTTTGGTGCTTTCTACCTTTTTGCCTGTTTTTTGGCTGTAGACAGCGCGGAGATTGTTTTCGTATTCTTTACTAAATTCTACATCAAAGTTAGCCAAGCTAAGTTCTTGCAGGACGCTGTGCAGGCTTGCTTTTTCGCGTATCCACTTTTGGCAGACCTCCTGCCGATAGCGTATGCCTAAGACGTTAAAACCTAATACGGGGGCGTTTTCGCTGCGCTCGTAGACAATGCGTATGGAGCGCTCGCCTTTTGCGTCTTTCCAAAAGATGCTATCGACTTTTTCGTCCACTTGTCCTGCGGAGGGCACATAGCCGTAGGTTTGATATTCGATGTCGAAAAATTTGGCGGAATTAAACCAGATGCCCGCATCGTAGGGCAGCATACCGCGCACGAGATTGTGTTCTGCGGCGATATTGTGCGCGGCTACCTCGCCCATCATGCGCCCTGTGTACCAGATAGCTTCTATGGGGCGGCGACCTTCGGCGGGTTTGCGCAGCTCTACGCAATCGCCTACAGCCCAAATGTCTTCAATGCTTGTGCGCAAGTATTCATCAACCAAAATGCCTCTATTTAGGTCTAAACCTTCCACAGCGCGCAGCCAAGCGATATTGGGGCTTACGCCTGCGGTGAGCCCCAAAAATTGGCAGTCAATGCGTTCGCCCGCTTTCGTAAGAACGGTGGCAATTTCGCGCCCGCTGCTGTCGGGTATTATTTCGGCAAGCTCCGATTGCAAACGCAGTTCTACCCCATGCGCGCGCAGGTGTGCGCTCACCATATCGGCTTCTTCTTTTGGCAGCACGTTTGACCAATATCCCTCTTCGCGGACGAGGAAATAGACTTTTTTGCCGCGAGAAAGCAGCATTTCCGCCAATTCTACCCCGATTAAGCCGCCGCCGACGACAACGGCAGTATTTATCTTTGCTGTGCGTGCTTCCAGACTTTCTAAATCCTGATAGCTATACAAACCCTGCACGCCCGCCAAATCTTGCCCCGCCAAGCCCTGCAAGCGATTGGGCAGAGAGCCGCAAGCTAAAATAAGTACATCATAAGGTTCTGCCTCGCCCTCTGCAAAGTGCAGGAGCTTCGCCACGGGGTCGATGCGCTCAACCCGCCCGTATCGCAAATCTATCCCGTTTTTTTGCCAAAAATCGTCCGCATAAGGCTTCGTATCCTCATAGCGCATATGCCCCATGTAGACGTACATCAGCGCCGTGCGCGAAAAAAAATGCGCCGTTTCGGAAGAAACTATCAAGATATTGACCTCTTCCCGAATGCTACGCTCGGCATTTATAGAGCGCTTGCGCAGGTGCCGCGCTGCCGTTACGCCTGCTATTCCGTTGCCGATGATGACTATACGCATGAGTTACGAATGACGAATGACGAATGACGAATGACGAATGAAAAGGCACAAAATACAACACTTTTCACTTTTTTGTACTTGCTACCACTGCCGCCGTAAGGCGGCATAGTACCTAAACACAAAGCGCAATCGTCATTCGTCATTCGTCATTCGTAATTCGTAATTCTTGTGCTGCCGCTTCAATACCCTCGCGTAGGAACTCGAAGCTTTCCAATCCTGCGTAAAAACGCACGAAAGTATAGGGCAAGGGCGGGTTGTAATTGCTATTGTTGTTGTAAAAAACGCAAGTAGGCAGATGCAGCGACTCGTAGCCGCCCCAAGACACGGCGAGCAGGAAGCGGCGGGCGAGTTTTGCGCAAAATCGTTCCATCTGTTCCATGCTTTCCGCCTTAAAATTGACCGAAAAAAGCCCCCCGCTGCTGCGCATCTGCCGCTTGGCTAATTCGTGCTGCGGAAAGGAAGGGTGATGCGGGTATAAAACATAGTCCACATAGGGTTGCGAGGCAAGAAAATCGACCAATTTATGCGCCGTTTCGCCGCTGCGCTCTACGCGAAGTGGCAGTGTACGCAGCCCCCGCAGCACCAGCCAAGCATCATGCGGCGAAAGTATAGCGCCGAGCGTCATCAGCTCCGATGTAAACAGCTTTTCCGCCATTTTTTTGGAGCAGCAAAGTGCCCCCCAAACCACGTCGCTATGCCCATTGAGGTACTTCGTACCCGAGTGCACGACGATATCTATGCCCACTTGCGCGGGTCTTTGGTTGAGCGGGGAGCAATAGCTATTGTCTATGACCGAAATTATCCCGTTTTCGCGCGCCCAAGCGGCGCAGGCTGCTATATCTTGCAATTCAAATGTCAGAGAATTGGGCGATTCGAGCACCAAAAGGCGGGTATTTTCTTGCCGGGCGGCGATGATGTTTTGGATATCGCTGCCATCGACAAAAGTACAGCTCACGCCGAAGCGATGGAGCAGGGTATTGAGCAATTTGAATGTCCAACTATAGGGTTTTTGCACGCAAATCGCGTGTTCGCCCGCTGCCAAATTGCCCACGATGGCGGCGGCAACAGCAGCGCTACCGCTACCGAAGGCAAGCGCCGCTTCTGTGCCCTCTAAAGCGGCTATTTTTTGCTGCAAAAGTTGCACAGTAGGGTTGCTACCCCGCGTATAAAGCGGCTTATTTTGCTCATCGGCAAGCACCCGCCGCATATCTTCCACGCTCGCATACGCAAAATTGCTGCTCTGCACGATAGGCGGGCTTACGGCATGATAAAAATGCTCGCGCTGCTCCTCTTCGCCTGCGTGCATCAATAAATACGACCAATCCGTATCTGAGGGAGGTATCGTAGACATATTTTTTATATTTTTGTTGGATTTTCGCCGCTCTTGCCGTACTTTTGGCAGTTGGGGGGCGGGAAAGGTTTTTTATTTTTTTGGGCGTGCCCCCGCGCACCCCCCCGCCGCTACCACGGCGTGCCTTCGGCACTTGTGGGCGGCTTCCCCCCTTAAAAGGGGGGAGCTATGCGCGGGGTCGGGCTATCCGCTCCATCACCTTCGGCGCAAAGCGCCTTCGGTGGTTCCGCTCCTATCCCTCACGCAAGGCAGACAAGCGAATGTACCACGAATATAACAGACTGCGATATATATGAAGCAAATTAACGCACTATTTCTATCTTTTTTCTTGGCTTGGGGTTTCGGCAATCTGTCGGCGCAGGTGGGTATCAATATCTTAGTGCCCGATACGAGCGCTATTTTGCATTTGGAATCTACTACGCGCGGCTTGCTACTGCCCCGATTGACGACCACCCAGCGCGATAATATCGTGCAACCGAAAGCGGGTTTGCAGGTCTACAATACGACCGATAGCGTCATGCAGTACTATAACGGACGCTGTTGGCTATCGACTTGGCAACGCAACTGCGATGACTGCGCCTTTAACTTTAGCTCCTCGCGTCAAACGGGCAGCATCGACCGCATTATGAGCAACAGCGATAGCACGGAATTATATATACAGCAAATCGCGGGCGCTTCGCAAACGATGGCAGTATATGTTATCCCGAATTTGCCGACGGGCATCACGGCAACGCTTAGTTCCTTCGTGGCACAGGGCAGCGATACGATTAGCCTGCGCGTAACGGCGGATATTTTCGCTCCAGCGGGCACTTACCCCGTCATCGTACAAGCCGTTTGCGGCAATACTATCGGTATACAGGTTTTCGTGGTAACGGTAGAGCCTTGCATAGAGGTCGATATTACCTCGCCTACGACCAATTACAATTTACAAGCAGCCAATAGCCTGCCGACAGCCACGCCGATTTGCGTCGTAGCGCGCATCGCTTCGGGCGTAACGATGCAGAATACGGGCACAAATCCTGTATTTAGTTCGGGCGGCTTGCACCCTGATTCGCGGGTGGGTATATACAACGAAGGCGACCTCTTAGCTCGGGGCGGCAACGGCGGCGCAGGCAGCGGCGTATCGGGCGGCGGCACAGGCGCAGGCTTGCCTGGCACGGACGCTATCAACCTTACCACACATACGCATATCATCAATGCCAACGGTAAAATATACGGCGGCGGTGGCGGCGGCGGCTCTGTCGGTCTACTCGTGAATGTGCCTATACCTGGTGTGAATTTTAGCTTGGGTATCGGCGCGGGCGGCGGCGGCGGTGCTCAACTCGGACAGGGCGGCAATTTGGGTTCTGGCTTTGGCTATTATTCTGCGGGGCAAAACGCTACAGGCGGTGTACTTGCCACAGGCGGCGCGGGCGGCGTACTCAATACGCCCATTTCCTTCACTATCACCCTTGTAACCATCACCCTCACGCCGCGAGTATTCGGTGGACAGGGCGGAAACTACGGCGCAGACGGCTTGCCTGGCACGCTCGTCGTGAATGTTTTGGCGCAGATAACCCTTCCCTTTGCTGGCAATGTAACCATATTCAATCAGGATTTTCCCAATCCGCCCCCGACGGGCTTCCCCGCAGGTGGCACGGCTGGCTCTGCTATCCGCAAAAATGGGCAAACCCTGATAGGCATCAACAACGGCAACTACCAAACGAACAATATACGCGGAAGGGTGCAGTAGAGTGAAAAGTGAAAAATGAAAAGTGAAAAGTGTTGCGCGGATTTTTCAGCACACAGGTCTACGCAGATTGTTAAGAGAAAAAGCCTGCCTAACCGATTGGCATAGCGATGCGGAGGGCGCGCGTGTAGAGCCGCAATAAATTGCGGCTCACGCGCGTACCCACCCGCTCGCGGGTGGGTATGAGCCGACAGGCGAACCCGTAGCGTAGCGCCGCCGCGTGTAACGCGGCGGATGCCCCAAAAAAAAACACCAATAAACGGACAAATTATGAAACCTATATTTTCGCTATTTGCCTTCGCTATGGCGATGTTTGCCAGCACGGCAAGTGCCCAAAATAGCTTTGAAGGCAAAATTGTGCAGCATTACCAGAAAAAAGGCAGCCCCACGATGCTCGTAACTTGGTACATCAAGGGCGATAAAATTGCCTTCGAGGTAGCTGCTTTGCAACCCACGAAAGCCGATGAACCCGTCTTCCGTTTGGTGCCCGATGCAGGCGGCAAAAAGCTGAAAATGCGCCAAATGAACGGCAGTTTCCAGATGGATATTAACGCCGATGCGATACAAATCGATGGCGAAGCCGATAAAATCGAAGCCGCAAAAGAAACGGGAAGAGGCAATATAGAGCCGCGTTTTGAAAAAATGGTAAACGTAGAAGCCCGCACGCCGAGCCTGAAAATCGAGCTGGAATATACGCCCGATATCGCCATAGATTGGCAACCACTCCAAGCGCTGTTTAAGAGCGATTATGCTATAAATGCGATGTTGCGCCTATCTGCGAAGGGTTTTCCCTATCAATGCAAGGGCACAAATGCGAGCGGCGAAATCATTTTTGAGTATAGTTTGAAGCAGGTGCAAAAGGAAAAAATAGCAGATAGCGTGTTTAGGTAATGCGCACAAGCAAGAAGGTACTATGCCGCCTTACGGCGGCATTGGTAGCAAGTATATTAGGTGTATCGGCGGCATTGTTGGCAACATTAATCAAGCGTAAAACTCTTATACTACAGTTATCGCTGCAAAAGGGACAGTTATCTAAGGGGGCTTGCGGGGTCTGCAAATGCTACTTATCTTTGTAACAAGAGATGTTTAAATATAGCAAGCAAGTTTTCATAGTGAAGAAAAATGTTACCCCAATTTTAAAGAATTAGAATTAGCAAAGCCTCCCCAATTAAAAATTCTTTTTGCAATGCAAGCTTTAAGAGCCACAGACCGCGACGGTGTGTGGCTTTTTTGCGTTTAGGGCTGGCTCAAAATGTCTATCTTTGCCCCATTACATTGATTTATCACTAAAATTTATGGTATGCACTTACGCATTTTAGCCGCCGTATGCCTCTTGGGTACGACCCAGATACAGGCTCAAGAAAATCTAAAATATCAACAGCCAAGCGAGCCGATACGGCAGCTTGCCGACTTTGAACGAGCGCCCTCTACGGCTTTAGATAGCCGCCGCAAAACGCTTTTGTTGATGTACCGCAGCACCTATAAGACGCTGGCGGACTTAAATCAGCAGGAAATGCGGCTTGCGGGCTTGCGCATCAATCATAAAGACCATATTTCGGCGACCATGAGCTATGTCCATAAGCTCAAAATAAAGGGCATCGAAGAAAAGGAAGCCCGCGATATCAAGGGTTTGCCTGCCAATTTGCAGCTTGGATACTATAGCTTTTCGCCCGACGATACCAAAATCGCCTTCACGCATACAGGCGCAAAAGGGGTAGAGCTTTGGGTTATCGACGTAAAAAGCGCCAGCGCTCAGCGCATACCGACCTCGCAGCCCCTAAATGCAATCTTGGGGCAACCTTTTATTTGGGCGCGCACGAGCGATAGACTCATCGTGAAACTCTTGCCCGCCGCCCGCGCTGCTTTGATAGATGCCAGCCAGCAACTGCCCGAAGCGCCCATTGTATCCGTCAGCGATGGCAGCAAAGCGCCCAACCGCACCTATCAGGATTTGTTGAAAAATCCGACAGACGAACAAAATTTTAGCAGCCTCGCCGCTTGCGAACTTTGGGACTTAGACCTCAAAGGCAAGGGCAAGCGGCTGCTGCCTGCGGCGGCGATTTATTCGGGCTGTAGCTTCTCGCCCGATGGCAGCTATTTGCTCATTACCACCATAGAGCGCCCCTTTTCTTATGTCGTACCGCTTAGCCGCTTTCCGCAAAAGCAGATAGTCTACGACCGACGCGGCGCGCTCATTAGCATCGTAAATGAAATTCCGCTGACGGAGTCTATGCCCAAAGGTTTTATGGCAGTACGCAAGGGCAAAAGAGAAATGGACTGGCGCGCCGATGCGCCCAGCACCCTCTTTTTTGTGGAAGCTCGCGACGGGGGCGATACGAACGAAAAAGCCGAATACCGCGATGAACTCTATCTCTGGGAAGCGCCCTTCAAGTCCGCGCCCCGTTCTTTTATGCGCACAAGCCAGCGTTACAATGATATTGTATGGGGCAACGACTCGCTGGCAATAGTAACCGATTATTGGTACGATACGCGCAATATGCGCAGTTTTTTTGTCGACCCGCGCCGCGAGAATACCGCTACAGCCCGCAAATTTGAAGACCGTAATTATCAGGACATTTACAGCGATGCGGGCAGCTTCGCCACCCAACTCAATCAATACGGACGCAGCGCCCTCCTCATCAAAGACGGCACAACGCTGCTGCGCATCGGCGAAGGCTATACGAAGGAAGGTAAATTCCCCTTCGTGTCGAGTTTCGATATCGCTACTTTGAAAACTACCGAACTCTATCGCTGCGCTTACACCGACCGCGTAGAGTCGCTGATTTCTTTCATCGATGCCGATAAGGGCACTATACTCACCATGCAGCAATCGCGCAGCGAGTACCCCAATTATTTCATACGCGACATCAGCGAGAAGGATAAATTGCAGCAGCTTACCTTCAATAAAAATCCCTTCACTGCCCTCGATAAGGTCGATAAGCGGCTATTGCAATACAAGCGCAAGGACGGCGTAGAACTCTCAGGCACCCTCTATTTGCCCGCCAATTACGACGGAAAAACCAAACTGCCCCTGCTCATTTGGGCGTATCCGCGCGAGTACAAGGACAAAAATTCCGCAGGGCAAAGCACCCAAACGGGCAACGAATTTACCTTCCCCTCCTACGGCTCCTTCATCTATTGGGTCTCCAAAGGTTACGCCGTTTTGGATAACGCCGCCTTCCCCATCGTGGGCGAGGATAAGACGGAGCCGAACGATAATTTTATGCAACAGCTGGTCTGGAACGCCGAAGCCGCCATCGATGCAGTCGATTCTTTGGGCTTCATAGACCGCGCGCGGGTGGCTATTGGTGGGCATTCTTATGGCGCATTTATGACGGCGAACCTGCTCACGCATACCAAACTTTTTGCCTGCGGCATAGCGCGCAGTGGCGCTTACAATCGCACCTTGACCCCTTTCGGTTTTCAGAGCGAGCAGCGTAGTTACTGGGATAAACCAAGTTTGTATTTTGAAATGTCGCCATTCTCGTATGCCGACAAGATGAAAACGCCGCTGCTGCTCATTCACGGCGAGGCGGACAACAATCCTGGCACCTTTACCCTCCAATCGGAGCGTTATTTTCAGGCACTCAAAGGGCACGGAGCGCCTGCGCGTTTGGTCATTTTGCCTAAAGAAAGTCATGGCTATCAGGCGCGGGAGAACATTTTTCACCTGCTTTGGGAGCAGGAGCAGTTTCTAGACGCGCACCTAATGCCCAAAAAGTGAAAAGTGAAAAGTGAAAAGTGAAAAGTGAAAAGTGAAAAGTACATTTTTTTGCTACACTTGCAATTTTTTGCACGACTTTTACTTTTAATTGATTGACAATCAAGTATTTATACATCAAATATAATGTTCGCTTCGCGGAGGGCTGCGCCGCTCGTATTCGCTACGCGTTAACTGCGTTTTCGCTGCGCGGTTACTTCGCTTCGCGGAGGGCTTCGCCGTTCGTATTCACTTTTCACTTTTTTTGGGGGCGTGCCCGCGCCGCTAAAAAGGCGGCGCGGTCGGGCTATCCGAGCCGTAGCATGGTATGCTACGGCTCTACTATCCCTCACGCTGAATATGGCAGCCGCCCGCGCAAAGGGCGCGGCGGCTAAGCCAAAAAAGCATAGCAAATCATATCGGAAAATTCAAAGCATAAGTCCCTTTGGGGCTTTCTACTTCTATCTCAAAAGGCGCGGGCTGCGTTGCTAATTCCGTTGGAAACCATGTTTTTTTTACCTGATAATTGGGCAGTAAAAAAAGCCCCTCATCTGTGCCATTTGTGCCGAAACGCTCAAAATCTCCCTTCCAAAACCTTGTACCTAATTGCTGGCAAAGCTGTTCATTTAGCTTTTTGATATTATCAGTAGGCATACCTATTTCATTGATAGCCAATACCTTAAATATATCGAAATCGCCCTTCTCATTATTTTGCAGATTATGGCGCGCGATAAACTCTGCGATATTGCCGCTGGCATCGTAAAAGTAAAAAGAATGGGCGTTCCACTCTATAAAATGCTCAATTTTTCGCCCATTGTCTATATCGAGAACGCTCGTTCTTTGCTCCATCCATCGCAAAGCGGCTTGTATTTGGTTCGCAGGGATTAGGAAACAGTAGTGATACTTGCATTCGCGCTCGGATTTTATAAACGTTAGCTCGCTCCAGCCGATTTTTGCGCTGAAAAAATCATCTCCTTTCGCAAAAATTTCAAAACCCAAGATTTCGGCATAAAAATGCAGCTCGCGCTCAAGCGCATGGGTATGTAGTTTTAGCTTTTTTATTTTCATAGCGTATTTTTCGGCAAAAGCAAATCGCTCGCACTCAGGGTATAAGCAAGTTCAGGATACTCAAAATCAAGGCTTCGATTTTCTTCGGCGCGCAGGGCAAAAAACGTTTTTCGCTGCTCTGCATCTGCCAGCAATAGCGGCATACCCGACTGAAAAAAACAGTTCGCCCCCTGAAATGTTAGCCAAGTTTTGGACTGCCGAAAGGTAATGCCCAACCAGCGGGAAGCCTCTTTAGGGCTATTTTCTAAGATAATTTTATGCAAAAAATTGGCATTCGTTTTCAAAGAAAAAAAAAGAAAGGAATTATGCTCCAGCGCATATTCGCGCTCCCTTTCTGCCCTTTTATCCTGAATTTTTAGCTTGCGCAAGGCGTTTTTGGGGGTATTTTGCCCCTGTTCGTAGCAAGAAAAGAGCGCGATATAAGAGCCTTCCGCCAAATCGAGGGCTTGGTCGGAGTGGTAGCCCATTTTGCTGTATGTCGGCTCGTATATTTCTATCAGCCCGTTGTTGAACTCGCCAATGTTTGTGCTACCCAGTCGGCGGGCTACCTCCTTTTGCGCCATTTCGGCGATATTTTTATGTATATCTGCAAACACAAAAGCCGCCTTTTCGTAAAGCGTCGTTGTGCGAACTATCGGATAGGCTTCTTTTTTGGGTAGCAGTATATTTGTGGCTCGTCTGCCCTTGCCGATATTTTCAAACTCAACGGAAGCCGCCAAGTCGGCAAAGGTACATCCGCTCAAGTCGAGCCTAAAATGCTGGAAGTCTATATCTTGCATGGTCGTCTAATAGATGGGTTTTTCATAATCGCCCGCATTCATGCTAAAATGCACCCTGCCGTATTGCACCCGATTTTCGGTAGCATTTTCTTCGTAGTAGGTACTGCGCAGGCTGGATAAGGATTCCTGCTGCATAGGGGCAAGTGGCACGAGTTCGCTGCCTTCTTTTAGGTAGGTTTTTCCATCGAAAAATACGGCTTCTGCATAGGAGCAGCGCACCACATAGCCCAAGCGGGTGGGGATTTTGTCGATATTGAGCATAGAGGGGCGTATTTCGTGCGTGTATAGCCGATTGGTAGAGAGGGGGATAAAAAACACCGAATTGGGATACAGCGTAACGCTAAATTCCTTCGCTAAGGATTCGTCTTTTACGGTATTTTTTAGCCGAAAATGCAGCTTTGTCAACCCGCTGACTCCTTTGTAGCATAAATCGTATTTATCTTTTGTTGAAGCCTGTAGCTGCTCCCTATTGCTGCCGTCGTAGAAGGTGCAAAAAGCCAATAGCGCGTTTGCGGGCATATCTTTCGTTTTGTCGGAATGGGCTTTTATGCGGGCTTTGGCTTCTTTGCCCTCTGCGTCCTCGCGCTTTTTGTTTTCGTAAATTTGTGCGAGGACATGATTTAAGTCGGCTTCCTGCTCGAAGGTATAGCGTGCTGCTTCGCTTATACGGGCGATTATTTTTTGGTCTATATCGCGTAGATTATCAGTAGCCCCCGATAGATTGCTGCTACAGCGCAAGAGCCGAAAATGCAATTTTTCTTGACCTTTTGCATCGAGTTCTTTTTCTACCTTCGTCAGATAGATGCCTTTTCTATGCGAAGAGGAAGGTTTGGTAGATTCTTTTAGCTCTTGAAATTCGTGCACCGCTTTGATTCTATGGAAAATATCTTCTTCCTCAAATAGGGCGCGAAAATACACCCCCGCGCCGCAAACGACGATGGGCACTGCGCCTAAGTCGATGACTGCAGCGCCTTCTTTTTGGCATTGCTCGTAGTTGCGCGAAAGTTCCCGAATGATGTGTAGCGTATATGCGCTCTTAAGTTCAAAATCGGCAAAATCGCCGCAGGCATAGACTTTTATATTTTTTTGATTCTCGGGTATTTCGGCGCTGCTACTAAGGGCAGTCCCGCAAAAATTATCGACCAAATAGCGCAAATCTGCGCTTGCATCTGGGGTTTCTGCTATAAGGAGCAGATAGTTTTTAGCTTTGGAGATGGCGTTTTCGGTGTTCATGGTCGTATGTATCGTGTGCTTGTGTACTCGCTGCTAAGAGGGGCGAGGTATCTTATTTCCAGCGTATCGCTGCTGAAAAAATGCAATTCGCAGTCGTAGGGAGGCCAATTGGGCGCTACGCCCTTTGAGGGTATGCTATCGTTTTGTATCAAAAACATATAAGCGTTTACCGCATAATTTGGCTGCGGCGCTATGACCACAAAATAATTATCTGAAACGAAGCTTATTTTTATTTCGGGGTAGTCTATCGCCTTCCATTCGCCAAGTATCTCTGTGAGGGCGACATTGCGATTAGTAGGCTCTAAATTAAGCGTTTGCGCCGAACTTTCAAGCGCGAATAGGAAAAAAATGCCCAATAATAGGGCGCTGCTTATAGGTTTCATAAAAAGAGGATTGGAACTTTTTCGTAGGCGGCTATGTAAATGTGCCCGATACAGCTTGCAATGCGTGAGGGATAGCAGTGTAGGCGCGTGTAGGGGCAGACACATTGGTCTGCCCCTGCACGCGCCGCAACGGATAGCCCGACGGCGCGACCTTTAAGCCGCGTTAGCGGCGGGGAGCGGCGGCACGCCAAAGAATTACGAATGACGAATGACAAATTACGAATGTGCTTTGTGTATATTTGCGCAATAAACGCAAAAAGCGGTACAATTCGTCATTCGTCATTCGTCATTCGTCATTCGTCATTCGTCATTCGTCATTCGTAACTCCCTCGCATCGTGTCCAGCATAGAAGAATTAAAAGCGTTGAGCCTGCTGCTCGCGCAAGAAAAAGCGGAAGAAATCCGCCAATATGAGGCTTTAATTAAGCAAACAAGCGTGCAGCAGCGCGTAGAAAACGGTTCTTGCTGGTTTCCTGTGGTGGTGGATAGCAACGGTTGGAGTTTGGGCGAGCATCCTTTTATCGTTGTGGAGCGGCAAAAAGGGCGCGATAAGCAGCATAAAATCCGCGCGGGCGCGGTGGTAAGCGTCTTTGCGGAGCAGTTTATAGCCGCCAACAACGAGATGGAGGAGAAAGGCGTGGTGCATTATGTCGATAAAAATAAGATGAAAATTATTTTTTACGGCACAGAGCTCGCCTCTTGGGTCTTGCACAATCGCATCGGCATACAGCTCTCTTTCGACGAGCGCAGTTATGTGGAGATGGAGCGCGCACTCGTCGCCGTGCGCAATGCCAAAAACAATCGCACTGCCGATTTGCGCGAGATTTTACTCGGTTTTGGCAAGGCAAGTTTTCGACGCAATAGCGGCTATACCATCGAATTGCCCCGACTAAACGATTCCCAAAATAGGGCAGTGCAAACCATCATCGACAGCGAAGATATAGCCGTCGTACATGGCCCCCCTGGCACGGGAAAAACGACCACGATGGTCGCCGCCATACAGCATTTGAGCAAATCGGAAGGCACAATTTTGGTCTGTGCCCCCTCCAACCCCGCCGTCGACCTGCTCACCGAGCGCCTCGCCGAAAAGGGGCTAAAAGTCGTGCGCGTAGGCAACCTCTCGCGCATCGACGAAAGTCTATTGCAGCATACGATAGAAGGGATTTTAGACCGTATGCCAGAGATGAACGAGGTCAAAAAAATGCGGGTCGAAGCCAATAAATTTTTCCGAAAAGCGGAGAAATTTCAGCGCAGTTTTGGCCCCAAAGAGCGACAAGAGCGCGAAGACAATCGCAAGGAAGCCAAACAAATCCTGTATCAGGCGCGTATGTTGGAGGATTATCTGACGGACAAAATTTTCAACGAAGCCGACGTTATCACCTGTACGCTGGTGAGCTCGATGAACGCAAATTTGGAAAAGCGGGTATTTCATACCGTCGTCATCGACGAGGCGGCACAGGCGATGGAGCCTGCGACTTGGATACCCATACTCAAAGCCGAGCGGGTCGTACTGGCGGGCGACCCCTGTCAACTACCCCCTACCGTAAAATCTATGGAAGCCGCCAAAGCGGGTTTAGCCGTTACCCTGCTCGAAAAATGCGTAAAGCGACAAGAGCGCGTGCAACTCCTTGATACACAGTATCGTATGCACGAGATAATCATGGGCTTTTCCAATAAAATGTTCTACGAAGGCAGGCTAAAAGCCGACCCCTCCGTTGCCCAATGGCTGCTCACCCTCGCCGATGCCCCCGATACGCGGGCGCTGGAATTTATCGATACGGCGGGTTGTGGTTTCGAGGAGCAGACCAATGAAGAAACCCGCAGCCATTACAACGAGGAAGAATATCATATCTTGCGCCAGCATCTCGATAGGCTGCTGACGCTTTCTACCGAAGAGGAGCGCAATATACTAAGCATCGGCATCATCTCGCCCTACCGCGAACAGGTCGTTTTCATGCAAAACAAGGTCAAAGAGGATTTTGACCATTATCCCGATGCCCAAATCGAGGTCGATACGATAGACTCCTTTCAGGGGCAGGAGCGCGACGTTATCTATATCAGCATGGTGCGCAGCAACGATACGGGCGAAATCGGCTTTTTGAAAGATACCCGCCGCATGAACGTAGCCATGACCCGCGCCCGCAAAAAACTCGTTATCATCGGCGATAGCGCCACCCTCGCCCAATTTCCCTTCTATGCCCGCCTGCTCGATTATGCAGAAGAACACGATGCGAACACGCCTTAGACGCGGCACGCGAATTTGCCG
>CAYXSA010000023.1:0-52181 GCA_964467315.1 uncultured Saprospiraceae bacterium
CGTGTAATTTTATCCTTTTATGTAGGGCTCCAGCCAAAATCATAAAGCACCAAAAGTACCTACTGCCTACCACCTACTGCCTACTGTTTATAATTGAAGCGCTTGGCATTATCGCGTATGATATTCAAGGGCGGTGTGCTCCAATTGGGTGTTTTATGGATGTCCTTATTGAGTCGACGCAAAATATCTACGGCTATATCGTTGTTGGGGTCGAGTTTCCAAGCGTCGGCGGCATACTGAAAAGCATCTTTTTGATTGCCTTTATTGTAGGCTTCGTATGCTTTTTGGGTTAGGTCGCTCGCCTTTTGGCTATTCATTTTTTCTTGTTTGGCGGTGGCGAGTTTGCGCTCGCTTTCTTCCTTTATTCTGCGATTGGCTTCTTCGAGGTCTTTATAGGCTTGCGCCAATTCGCGGGCGCTGCGCTCCAATTTTTGGTTCGTATTGCGCAGGCTGTCTTGCTTGCGTTGTAGGTCGCTTAGATACTGGTCGCGCTGTTTTTGGACTTTTTTGAGGCTATCCGTATTGAGTCCGTTTTCCTCAAACAAGCGCCGATTTTGTTTTAGCAATTCTTCTAAAGAATCTCTCTTGTGTTCTACCTCGCGGGTAGCCGTACCGAGTTGATCGTACAGCGCCGCAAAATGTTTTTTATTGCTGTTTTCATAGACCAGAAAGCCGCCCAAAATCGCTATTGCCAGCAGGGTAAAAAAGACCAAAAACGCCTTCTGTCGCGCTCTACGCAGGCGCGAGCGTTTGACAAATAACAAAACTTCTTCGCTCAAATCGGGCAAAATAGCCTCCAAATACGGCTCCACATAATGTAGGTCGTTGCGGTTGAGCAACTGCCGCGTCTGCGCATAATGCCCCTGCCTATCCTGCAAAAAAAGCACGACCCGCCGACGCATTTTATCCTCTGCCGACACCTTTTCAAAAATCTTACGCGCCAGCGTATCGTGTGCTATCTCGATTTTTACCATCTCCGTTTTTATAGGATTTTTCTTTTCGTTGGGGGCTGCGCCGCGCCTTGCGCGTCGCCGCTACGCTACGGGTTCGCTATTCGCTCATACCGCAGGCGCGCCTGCGGTACTGCTTCGCAGCCCTCCGCATCGCTAGCCCGTAGGGCAGGCACATTGGTCTGCCCCTACACCTTGTTCCGCTACCGCACTATCAAATCGTGCCGCCCCACGCCCGTAGAAATGTAGCGTACAGGCACAGATAAAAATTCTTCCACCGCTTTTATGAAGGTTTGCAGGGTAGCGGGCAGGGCTTCAAAGGTCGACAAGCCGCTAAGGTCGCCCCAGTCGGCAAACTCTCGCCATACGGGGTATATGGGCGTATTCACCAAATCGAAGGGCAAATTTATGGTGCGTTCCGTTGGCAACTGATAAGCTACCGCCATGCGTGGACGCGCAAAATTCGCCAAAACATCGGCTTTGGTCATCACAATTTGCGTAACACCGTTGAGCAAGCAGGCATAACGCAGTTGTACCAAATCGAGCCAGCCGCAGCGGCGGGGTCTCCCCGTAGTCGCCCCAAATTCGTTGCCTGCACGCCGTAGGCTTTCGCCCGTTTCGTCTTCCAATTCCGAAGGAAAGGGGCCTGAACCCACCCGCGTACAATACGCTTTAGTGATACCGATGACCTCGCCTATGAGTCGGGGCGATACGCCCAAGCCTGTACAAACGCCTGCCGTTGTCGTATTGGAAGAGGTAACAAAGGGATAAGTACCAAAATCTATATCGAGCATCGTCCCCTGTGCCCCTTCGGCTAAGATGCGTTGCCCTTTTTTGATTTGCGCCTCTATAAAAAACTCGCTGTCGATGCAAGGTAGGGAGCGCAGGGTTTGCAGGCTTGCCCACCATTTGGTTTCTTCGGCTTCCAAATCAAATTCTACTGCAGGCAGATGCGCCGCCGCTGCCAAGTGTTTGGCTTTGAGTTTGTCGTACATCTCGCGGAAATTCGCCGCTTTGATGTCGCCCGCGCGCAAACCCTGTCGGGCAGTTTTGTCCGTATAAGTCGGTCCGATGCCGCGCAGGGTGGAGCCGATTTTTTCCGCGCCCTTGGCTGCCTCTTGAGCCGCATCGAGCAAGCGATGCGTAGGCAATATCAAATGCGCCTTATTGGCGACCAACAAGCGCTGGCGTACATCTTTCAAGCCTGCCGCCTCCAAGCCTTCTACTTCGCGTTGCAGGGTTATGGGGTCTATCACTACCCCGCCACCGATGAGATTGAGCACATTGGCGCGAAAAATCCCCGAAGGCACGGTATGCAAGACGAACTTTTTACCATCTAATACCAGCGTATGCCCCGCATTCGGTCCTCCCTGAAAACGCGCTACGACCCCGTAGCCATCGGCAAGAAAATCCACAATTTTCCCCTTGCCTTCGTCGCCCCATTGCAAACCTAAGAGAACATCTACCATAATTTTGTACCGAGACGGATATATTTTTCGTTTAAGTTGTACTAAGTACGAAAGCAAAATTATTTTAAGCTGTTTCCTGCTTGTTTCAAACTTAAAAACCTGCGCTACGCTTGGTTTTCAAGCTCGAAACGGCGCTTTACGAAGCTTAAAATAATTTTGCACAGTTACTTATGCTATAAAGCGCCGCAAAGATAGGGATTTTGAATGACGAATGACGAATGACGAATGACGAATTTTGGCAAAACGCTTATATTCTGTGCTTCGCTGTTTTTTCAATATTTGATATCACTGCTGCCGCAAGGCTGCATAGTACCTACGACACCAAGCAAATCAATGAAAATAAAACAATGGACGCTTTGGCTTGACCGCGACGGGGTGATAAATTTGCCGCCGCAGGAGACAGCAGGCACGGACTATGTGCTGCGTTGGGCGGATTTCGAGTTTTTTGAGGGGGCTTTAGAGGGATTGGCGGCTTTGAGTATGATTTTTCGGCGTATATTCGTGGTAACGAATCAGCAGGGAGTCGGCAAGGGGCTCATGTCGGCGGCGGACTTGGCGGATATACATACGCGTATGTGCGAAGCGGTGCGAGCGGCAGGCGGTTGTATAGATGCAGTTTATGCGGCGACGGAACTGGCGACGGGCGATTTTTGGCAAAGAAAGCCGTATATTGGTATGGCTTTGCAGGCGAAGCGCGAGTTTTCGGATATAGATTTTGAGAAAAGCGTTATGTTGGGCGATAGCGAGCGCGATTTGCAGTTTGCCGAAAATGCGGGCATCGCGCAGAGCGTTTTTGTAGATAGGGCACTACGCCCCGCCAAGGAGGCTTTTGGGAAAGAAAAATATAATAGGCTGCTTGTGGTACGCAGTTTGCGCGAGTTCGCAGCTTTGTGTACGGAAAGGGGTTTGGGCAGCTTGTTTGCGTGAGGGATAGTAGGGGCGTATATTTATACGCCCCGAATAGCCCGACCCCGCGCCAGTAGAGCCGTAGCATGCTACGGCTCCGCCTGCCGCCCTTTGCGGCAGGCGTGGCGCGCGGGGCACGCCCAAAAAAAACGAAACTATCACCAACGAAATAAGGATACAATGAGCATACGACAGTTGATTTTACCCGTTTTTTTGCTGCTTTTCGCGGCGGCAAACGTAGGAGCGCAGGACGGAAAATGCACCAATGGCGACTGCGAAAATGGCAAAGGGCGCTATATTTTGACGAACGGCGACAAGTACATCGGCGAGTTCAAAAACAAGCAGCCCAACGGGCGCGGCGCTTATTATTTTGCCAATGGCGACATCTACAAGGGTGAGTTTAAGGACGGTAAGCGGCATGGCTACGGCACGATGGAATGGCTGACGGGCGATAAATACGTGGGCGACTATGTGCAAAATCAGCGTCAAGGCGATGGAGCTTATTATTTTGCCGATGGGCGGGTAAAAAAGGGCGTGTTTAAGCAGGGCGTTTTGGTGCAAGAATTTGGCGAAGAGCCGATAACGACGACCACTACGACCACCAAAACCGATAGCAGCACTATAGCCAAAGTAGAGCCTACGAATAAAACAGACCTAACGGCACGCGGTGGCACGGACACGAAGGCAGAAAACAATAAAACAACAGGCGCAACGAGCAGCACGCGCACCCTCTCCATTGTGCAGCAATTTGCGCCCGCAGAAGGCATTATTGAGGGCGAAAAGCGGGTGGCGCTGATTTTTGGCAATAGCGCTTACAGCAGCGTGCCCTTAAAAAATGCCGCCAACGATGCCGACGATATAGCGGCGCGCCTGCGTTTGCTGGGCTTTGAGGTTTGGCTGCACAAGGACGCAAAACAGCGCGAAATGAAGCAAATCATCCGCGATTTTGGGCAATACATTAAGGAAGAAAAAGCCGTAGGGCTGTTTTTTTACGCGGGGCATGGTTTGCAGGCAGAGGGGCGCAATTATCTGATTCCCGTAGATGCCGACATCAAAAAGGAGCAGGATATTGAGTTTGAGGCAGTGGATTTGGGTCGCTTGTTTGTAGAGTTGGAATATGCCGAAAACCCCATGAATATCGTCATACTCGATGCCTGCCGCGACAATCCGTACAAGAAAGAATTTGGGGATAGATTTAAGGCGCATACGGGCTTTACGCAGATACAAAATTCGCCCGTGAATACGATGGTGGCGTTTTCTACCGCTCCAGGGGCAGTAGCCAGCGACGGGGCAGGCAAAAACGGTTTATACACTCAAGAACTCCTGCGCACGCTCGCCGATACGCCTACCAAAAAGCTCGAAGACGTATTTAAGCAGGTGCGGGCAGCCGTGCGCAAGGCATCGGGTGGCAAGCAAATTCCTTGGGAAAATTCTTCTGTGGAAACAGATTTCTTTTTCAAAAAGGGCTAATTTTGCCCCTGAAATGGCAGCAAAAAAAATCCTCTTCATACAGACCGCCTTTTTGGGCGATGCGGTATTGGCTACGGCGCTGATAGAAAAATGGCGGGCGCATCATGCTGAAGATAGCATCGATATACTCGTAAGGCGCGGCAGCGAAAGCCTATTTGTTGGGCATCCGTATGTGCAAAAGGTGCTGGTCTGGGACAAGCGGCAAAAGTGGCGCGATTGGTGGCGGCTCTGGCGCGAGCTGCGTCGCAGCCCTTATGATTTGGTCGTCAACATGCAGCGCTACGGCTCAATGGCGGCGCTCACGGCATTGAGCGGAGGAAAGGAGCGCATCGGCTTTGATACGCATTTTATGAGCCGCTGGGGCTATACGCGCTGTATGGAGCATCAGCTCGATGCCACAGGCAAAACCGCTTCGCCGCACGAAATAGAGCGCAATCAAAGCCTGATTGCGCCTTTTACCGATGAGCAACCAGCTCTGCCGCGCTTGTATCCCCAAACCGAACATATAGCAGAAGTCGAAGCGCTGCGGCAAGAATTGGGCATAGAGGGCGAGGAGGCTGTTTTTTACTGCCTTTTCCCCTCTTCGGTCTGGCAAACGAAGGCGCTGCCTGTAGAGCGCTGGGCTATGCTGATAGCTTCCCTACCGAAGGAGGCTACGATTTTATTGCTGGGCGGCAAGGGCGATGCGGATTTATGCGAGCAGATACGCGCACTGCTGCCTTCGGAGGCTGCCGAGCGCGTACATAACGCCTGCGGCAGGCTTTCGCTCTTGGCTTCGGCGTATATCCTGCAAAGCGCCCGCATGAATTATACCAACGACTCCGCCCCCCTGCATCTTGCCTCTGCTATGAATGCCCCTTTGGTGGCGTTTTTTTGCTCTACAGTGCCCAATTTTGGCTTTACGCCCTTATCCGACAGGCAGCAAATCGCCCAAATCGATACGCCTCTCCCCTGCCGCCCCTGCGGCATACACGGCAAAAAACAATGCCCACTGGGGCATTTTCAGTGCGGGCAGATAGCAGTGGATAAGCTCCCACAGTAAAAAGATACGCGAAAGCCCCCAAGCTTTCGTAACTCGTAACTCGTAACTCGTAACTCGTCATTCGTGAATGTTTCTTTAGTTTCTAGCAGCGATAGCACAGGCGGCGCGGCTATTGCCGCCTTTCGCGCTGCGGAAGCGCTAAACCGCTATGCGGGCAGCGCACACCAAATAAATATGCTGGTGCAAGAAAAACGCAGCCAAGCCGATTGGGTCGATGGCTCCGTAGGCGAAGGTCGCTGGGGCAAGCTAAAAAGCCTCGCACGCCTCGCCGCCGAAAAGCTGCATTTTATGCTGCATCAGCGCGATAAATCCGTCCGCTTCCAATTTTCTAATGCCCGCTACGGCGCTTCCATCGCAGACTTGGCGCAAAATGTCGATGCACTGAATTTTCATTGGATAAATCAGGGGTTTCAGTCGCTCAAAGGCATACGGCAGCTCGCCAATGCGGGTAAAAAGATATTTTTTACCCTGCACGATATGTGGTATTTTACGGGTGGCTGCCACTACACCGACCAATGCCGCGAGCACTTGCGCGAATGCGGCAACTGC
This sequence comes from uncultured Saprospiraceae bacterium, assembly GCA_964467315.1. GTDB lineage: Bacteria > Bacteroidota > Bacteroidia > Chitinophagales > Saprospiraceae > JAAFIM01. The sequence continues at coordinate 6,387 of CAYXSA010000023.1, forward strand.
CCCCTGCTGCGCCGCCCACATGCGGGCGACCTCTCGCACAAACTCTGGAAAGAAAAGCAGGCGCTGTACGAAAATTTGGACTTGCGTATCATCACACCCAGCGCTTGGATGAAAACTCAAGCGCTCGAAAGCAGCCTCTTCCGCCGCGCCCGTATCGAAGTAATCCCCAACTGCATCGACACCGAGCTATATGCGCCCCTCAGCGAAAGTGCACGCCAAGACCTGCGCCGCGAGTATAAACTACCGACCGACAAACGCATCATTTTCTGCTTCGCTATGAATCTGCAACAGCGCCGCAAGGGGCTGCATTTATTGCTGGAGTCCTTTCGCTATTGGCAGCAAATCGACCCAACTTGGGCAAAAAATACGCTTCTGCTCGTCGGCGGGAAAGCCGATGAAAGCAGCTTCGCCAAGCTACCTTGCGAGGTACGCACGCTGGGCTATCTCACGGACCGCGCGCAGATTTGCGCCGCCTATCAGCTCGCCGACCTCTTCGTTACGCCCTCTTTGGAAGATAATTTGCCCAATACCGTCATGGAAAGCCTCGCCTGCGGCACGCCCGTCGTCGCCTTCGATACAGGGGGCATTCCCGAGATGGTGGAGCATCTGCACAATGGCTACATCGCCGATTACGCCGACCCGCAGGCGCTCGCACTTGGGCTTTCGCAGTCGCTCCAAAGCGATGAAAATCTGCTAAAAATGCGCCATCATGCCCGCAAAAGCGTCGATAAATACCAATACGAAACCGTCGCCGCCCAACTTATGCAGTATTTTCAGCAATAAAAATTTGCGTTTTTTATGCAGCCTTTTCGCCGTTTTTCGCGTTATTTAGGGCAGAATTTTAACGTTTCGTTTATGTTTTAATTTTTATTTTGGCGTGCCCCCGCGCCACGCCTGCCGCAAAGGCGGCAGGCGGAGCCGTAGCATGCTACGGCTCTACTGGCGCGGGGTCGGGCTATCCGCTCCATCAGCTTCGCAGCCGCAGGCTGCTCGCTGGTTCCGCTTCTATCCCTCACGCGTCACTCCCCCATCTTTTGCCTATCATTTTACTGTAGTATCATGGACACCAGAATCGTGTACAGAATAGAAAATCCAGACGATAAGGACGGAATGTGGTACACCAAAGATGCTATTTTAAGGCAGCGTATACATATTCTATGCCCCAACGGTATCGCCAAAGATTTCCCCATGCCTTTCAACCCCCTGCATCGTAAGGACGGGCATATCTGGCAAAGCGCAGGCAAGAACATCGCAGATATGCACTATTGGTTTACGGCAGCCGATGCGCTCAACCTCTACCAAAACGGCTACCGTTTGTATGAATTTCATACAACCATGTACCAAGAATTAGAGCACGAAATTCTCTTCTGCCGCAAAGGCATCGTCTTTCAGAAAGAAATCCCACTCAATTCGATTTGGGATATTCCCGCTTAAAAACTACCTCCATTCCCCCTTCTTCTATTGCTATGATGAAACCATATACACAAACTACCACTTTTTACCTGCTTTTTGCGCTACTTTTTGCGCAGGGTTTAGCGGCGCAGAGCACTACAGCCGACTGCTCCGACCCCAACGGCAGCGGGCGCACTGCTACCTGCGTCTGGGCAGGCGATACCGACAACAACGGGCAAGTCAATCATTTTGATCTGCTGCCTATCGGTCTGACCTATGGCACTACAGGACATAGTCGCCCTGCCGCTTCGCTCGATTGGCAGGGGCAATATGCCGAAGATTGGCAGGTTAGCGCACCCGTAAATGGCTTGCCCAACTACAAACACATCGACACCAATGGCGACGGTTTGATTGATTCCGACGATATCGCGGGTGTGGTCGGTTGCGCGCAATTTGGGCAAGAACTCGACCATACGGCAGATATTTCGCTTAACGGGAATTTGCCCTTTAGCGTCGAAAGTCGCAGCCTACCTACGGGCTCTCGGCAGCAATTAGAGATTTTTTTAGGCGATGATGTTTGGCAGGGCGACGTATACGGCGTAGCCTTCACGCTCGAATACGAAGCCACTAAAATCGTAAACGGCAGCGTAGGCATTGATTTTAACGCTTCGGGGTTGGGTAGCGATTTGATAGAATTTCAGCAGGATTACGAGGGCGAAGGTCGCATAGTCGTTGCCCTTAGCCGCAGAGACCTACAAAATATACGCATCGGCGGTAGATTGGGCACGCTAAACCTGACCATACGCGACGATATATTGCGCGACCCCGTCGGTCGGTTTATGCAAATTCGCATCAGCAATGTAGTGTTGATTGACCGCGACAACAATGTCATCGGCACGCAGCGCCCTGTAGCTACGGTAGACTTTTTGGAAACGCCGCCCGTCAGCGTAAACGAACAAAGCGCCAACACCGCCTCTGCGCCGCTCCTCTTTCCCAACCCCACGAAAGACCTTTTTAGCCTCGAAAGCCGCGACGGCAGCCCACTGCAGAGCGCCGAAATCTACAGCTTAGACGGCAGACTAATCCACAGCGTAGAAAATACCGCTGCCGCCTCGACTTGGCAAATCAGCAGCGCCGACCTCGCGCAAGGGCTGTATATACTGCAAGTGCGCACAGAAAAAGGTATTTATCGCCAGCCCCTGCGCAGCGAGTAAAAAAGATAAATAAACAGCTCTAAGCCCCCCCAAAAAAAAACGCCGTCCTTATGCCTTTTATCTTGGGCATGGGGGCGGCGTTATATTTGTATTAAATTCGTACGCCGCGCCTGCATAGGACAAGCATTTTTTATTAAATTTGTGCCCAATTCAAGTCCACAAAATCAAAACTTGCTCTGCTATGAAAAAATGGTTTACAGCATTCGCCCTGCTATTGGGCGTATCAACAGGTGCACAGGCGCAGTTGGTCATTTCGGAAATCATGTTTAATCCGCCCGAAAGCAACACGGACTCGCTCGAATTCATCGAGATTTACAATGCGGGCTCAAGCTCCGTCGACCTCAACGGGCATTATATCAGCTTCGGCGGTCAAAATATCCGTGACACTTTCAACGGTAGCTTCACGCTCGCAGCAGGCGAATTGGTGGTAACTGCAGTGAATGATTCGGCAGTGATGCGCCAATTTTCGCTCGCCTTCACCCCGCGCCAATGGCGTAGCAATGCGGGTTTGGGCAATACGGGCACGACCATCCGCCTGCACAATAGCACAGGCGCGGTGATTGACTCCGTCGCTTATCAAGGCGCTTGGCAGGCGCAGGCAAACGGCTTGGGCGCTTCGCTCATCCTTTGCAATCCCGCTAATGATAACAATGTATCGACCAACTGGGCGAGTTCTTCCGCCTCTACGGGCATCACCATCAACGGCAATCTGCTGAAAGGCTCGCCTGGTGTTTTGGAAAGCTGCGCGACTATCAGCTATCCGCTGCGCTCTATCGCCTCTTTGCGCGGCGTGAATGCGGCTGGCGCGCCCGACTCGCTCAATGTTTATTGCGAGATACGCGGCGTGGTACATAGCGTCGATTATCGCGGCGGTACGGGCTTTGATTTTGCGCTTATCGACGGCTCCAATACAGGTATTACCGTGTTTTCGGCGGCTGGTGTTTCTGGTTATAATGTACAACGCGGCGACTCGCTGCATGTGCGCGGCTTCGTGAGCCAATTCAACTGCGGTACCCAATTCGCCCCCGATTCTATCCAAGTCGCCTCCGCTGCCAACGCGGAAGTAACGCCCGAAATCATCAGCGCGCCCTTCGTGGAAAGCAAAGAGGGTAAATTGGTAAAATTGGAAAATGTCGTGCTCGTAGATACGACTGTCAATACGGCTGCTGGCGTGAATATCCGCGTCGTAAACAGCGCCCTTGATACCTTTGAAGTGCGTTTCGATAACGATACAGACGCTTTCATGGCGGCTATGGCTTCCGATTCTTTCAATGTTACGGGTGTTTGTCGTCAAATCAGCACCGAAGCCAACTGCCCCGCTGGCTATCAACTCATGGTGCGCGGCATCGCCGATGTAGAATTTTTGGGTGTGGTGATTGGTGTAGAAGAAACGGCTAACGCTGCCGCTTTGCGCCTCTTCCCCAACCCGACCCGCACAACGCTCAACGTAGAAAGCAGCCGCGAATTGTTGGCGTACAGCATCACCAATGCTCTCGGTCAGCAGGTCGCCGCTGCCGCCAATCTCGCAGGCACGCAAACACAAATCTCCGTTAGCGAACTGCCCACAGGCATCTACCAAATCAGCGTAAAAACCACCGAAGGCTGGCAAACACGTAAATTTGTGGTAACGAAGTAGGCTTAAAAATTAGCATAACTATGGCTATGCGGAAACGGCTACGAAGCAATTTGCTCCATAGCCGTTTTTATTTTTAAAAAGCCCCGTACATTTTATTTGCGTATTTGTATGGTTTTATTCCCATTAGGTGACGAAAATTCGAGAAAATAAATGCCTTGCGGCAAATCCGCGTTGATTGGCAGATTTATCTCGTAGTCACCAATGGCTTGTCGCTCGTGTTGCATGAAAGTTTGCAATAATTTCCCTTGACTATCAAACAAGCGTAAACTAATAACTTCTTCTCGAGGAAGGCTATATCGCAAAAAAGCGGCATCAGTTACAGGATTGGGATAAAGAACAAGCTCTGGTGCTTGTTCAGCAAAATCAATATCCCCTAATGGTAGACCTGTAAAAAATCGGGTTAATGCCCAACGCCCTGCATGAGGTATCAGTGCAAGCACACGACTATTGGATTGTAGTTCTATAGCTAAAATCGTTCGGTGTACTGCACTACTATCAACAAAACAGCCATTTCTTGCAAATTGTGCGTCAGGGATGCCCGTATGAGAAAATCGTAGAAGAATAGGGTATCGTATAGAGGCGTTAAAATCGTGTGTATTCCCTGCCCACAGCATTTTGCCATCAGGTTGAAGCAGCAAGGCAAATGAGGTGCGGCGTTCGTAATACTCGGGAGCTACAATTTGAGCTACCATATTGTCTACAGCTCCGTTGGCAAACATCCGATAAGCAAACGTATAGGGATACGCGCTCCCAGAGTATTCAGTTCCGAGAAAGGTTAGCTTGCTGTCGGATTGTTGGCGACATGATGAAAAACTTTGTTGCACCCCACGCCCATAATAATTGGAAGCTGGGCCTGCTATACTTATCTCTCGCCTCCCATTGCCATTAAAACTACTATCGGGCTGCCCATTTGCAGTGAATCGCGCAGCTAAAGGATTACTCACATTATAATACTCAATAACAGGCCCATATTCTCCCTCTTGCCATATTTGTCCTGAATATCCTGCCGCGCCTGCAATAACTATTTTATCATCAGGCTGAATCAATATAGAGTTGGAAAAAGTATTTCTTCGAACAGAAAAAATAACAATTCCATGGTTACCAAAAGTGCTGTCAAGCTGTCCGTCAGCGTGGAGCCGAGTCAAAATTAGGCGCTTTTGAATATCATTATTTACCCAAGGATACACAGCAGGTATAATATATGAATTTTCACCCACTAAAATTATTTTTCCATCGGATTGTACGCCAAAATGCAAATTTTCGCCATAAGATAAACTCAAAAGCCCTTGCACGCCAAAGCTGTTATCTAAGTCACCATCAGGGTGCAGACGCGTTAAAAAAAAGCTGCTATCCACGCCATCTACCGAAGACATACAAAGAATTTTTTGGTTAGGCAGTGGTATAATGCCTGTTACAGTGCTGCTGCTGGGAAGATTTATCTGAGCAATGCCAGCCACGCCAAAACTGCTGTCGACTATACCATTAAGGCGATAACGTATAACTGCGCTACTATTGGCGCTATCAAGCCTCCCTCCGACCAAAAATCGGTCATCAGGCAAGACCGCCAAAGAGGCAGAGTAACCTTCTGGCCCTATTAAAATTCCATTTGTACCAAAAAGCCTATCTGTTGGGTTGGCACGCTGAGCAAAACTGCTGAAGGACAAAAAAAATAAAAAAAACAATGTGATTAGATACTTCATAAGACAATTTGGGATTAAGGATATAAAATTTTATATTTTCCACGTAAGAGCAATTTGATGCGGAGGAAAAGGCGCATTTGGCGTTTATAGAAAGTAAAATAGCAGGACAGTAGAGCCGTTGCATGCAACGGCTCCCATGCGGTGGAATATAGGCATACTGGTATTGGCGCGATGGTATTGGCGTAGCGGGAGCCGTTGCATGCAACGGCTCTACAATGTTGGTATGGCGACGTTGGTATGGCGACACCGCCCCGCCGCGCCTTTCGCGGCGGGGATTTTTTGCGTGAGGGATAGTAGGGGCAGCCCTTGTGGCTGCCCTGAATAGCCCGACCGCTGCCCCCTTTTTGGGGCAGCGGGCACGCCCCCCAAAAAAAAGCCCTAAAAAACCTCTTCGTCTTCGGGTTCAGGCTCGTACACGGGTGGTAAAATCTTGAACCCAAGCGACAATTCGAGTATCAAATTATGCACGCGCAGCTCCGAGCTGGGGTACGAATAGGTGCGCCCATCGGCTTGATAAACGATGGGAATGCCCGCAGGAACATAGAGCTGACGCGAGATGTCGGGCGAAATGGAGGCTTCCAAAAATATCCCGAAACGCGAATTGGGAATGTAATAAGTCATGCCGCCGCCCAGCGTGAGCCCATAATTTAGGCGATTGACATAGGGGTCGATGCCCTGCGTGAGCAGCGCAAATTGTACGGTGTAATCGATGCGCAAACCCATGAGATAGTAGACCTCTGTTTGCGTGCCGCTTAGGTGCGCGCCTTTGGCGAAAAAGAGCGCGGAAAGGTTGGTAAAGGAGTTGCTAAGCTGCTCGCGGACAAAAATGCTGTTGTTGTTGGGGTCTTGAAAGCGGACGCGCACGGCGTTGCCTTTGTTGTGCAGCCCCAAGCCTACGCCAAAAATGGTTTGGCGTTTATTGACGCGCTCGCCGACTTTTTTAGTGTCTTTCCAGCCCGTGAGGAACTCGAAAGCGCCCGCCGCATGATAAGAAAAGCGCGCCAAGGAAGCGTCCGCGCCGTTCCAGCGCTGCGTGCCGATGGTCAAACCGCCTTTAGCGGTAAAGGCTGTGCCTTGCGCAAGTAGCGGTAGCGGAGCAAAAGCAAAAAATAATAGAAAAAAATAGCTTATTCTGCGCATTGGTGGCGTTATTTGTGGCTTCACGAAGCCGTTATGTACGAACTTCGTAACTCGTAACTCGTAACTCGTAACTCTCATGTGTCGTATAGCAGGCTGGTGGCAGCCGAAAAGTAAAAATATCGCCCCGCGCGGGGAGCGGCTGCGGCGTTTGGAGCAGATGCGCGACAGCTTGCAGCATGGCGGACCTGACGGCGCGGGCGCTTTCGTGGGCGAGGGGGAAGATATAGCGCTGGGGCATCGGCGCTTGTCTATATTGGAATTGAGCGAGCTGGGCGCGCAGCCTATGCAGCTCGCAAATCGATGGTGGATAACTTTTAACGGCGAAATATACAACTTCCGCGAGATACAGGCAAAACTTCAAGCAGAAAAGGGCATAGTTTCGGCAGGCAACAGCGATACGGAAACGCTTTTGCTGGCGATAGAGGCTTGGGGAGTCGTAGAAACGGCAAAGCTCTGCAGGGGTATGTTTGCTTTTGTGCTTTGGGACTATCGGGAGCGCTGTCTGTACTTGGTACGCGACCGCTTGGGGGTGAAGCCGCTGTATTTGTACGAAAAAGAGGGGCTGTTTTTGTGGGCATCGGAACTAAAAGCCCTTTGCACGCAGGAGCGTTTTGAGCGGCGGGTGAGCGCGGAGGCGGTTCGGCAGTTTTTGCGCTTGGGTTATGTGCCGCCTGCTTACTGCATCTATGAAAACACGGAAAAAGTACCCGCAGGGCAGGTCTTGCGCATCGATAGCGAGGGGCAACGAACACTAACGCCGTACTGGAGCGCCTTTGAGGTCTATAGTCAAGCCCCTACGCTGCCCCAAAATGCGGGCGAGCGGCAAGAGTTGTTGGAATCTACGCTGATGGAAAGCCTGCGCCTGCGCATGGTGGCAGATGTGGAAGTGGGGGCTTTTTTGAGCGGGGGCGTAGATTCTTCTCTAGTGGTGGCGGCGCTGCAAACGAGCTTGGGGCAGCCCCTGCGCACCTTCACTATAGGCGTGCAAGATGAGCAATACAACGAAGCGCAGCACGCTCGCCGCATCGCCGAGCATCTCGGTACCCAGCACACGGAATTGTACTGTGGGGAAGCCGATTTTGCGCAGCTGCTGCCGCTGCTGCCCTTCGTTTATGATGAGCCTTTTGGCGATAGCTCCGCCATCCCGACGCTCTTGGTTTCCCAACTCGCTGCCCAAAGCGTTAAGGTCAGCCTTTCGGCTGATGGGGGCGATGAGCTTTTTGGTGGTTATACCAAGTACGAAGCTGCGCTTAGCTTTCAGCGTCGATTGAGCCGAATGCCGCGCCCCTTGCGCAAGTTGGGCGGCTTTCTGCTCTCGCTCTTTTCGCCCCAATGGCTGGAGAGAAACGCCCGCTTTTTGCCCCTACTCCGCCGCTACAAAAATTTGGGCAACAAACTCCCCAAACTACAACGCGCCTTAGGCGCACACGACGCGATAGATTTTTTCCGCCTCTCCTCGACCTATCTCACGGAGGCGCAGTTGCATAAATTGATGCCCAGTTTAGCGCAGCCCGCGCCCGATTTTCTGCCCGCCGACTGGACAAAATTGGAAAATATCGCCCCCGATAGATTGCTTGGCTTTTTGGGCGGCAGCGATATAGTCAGCTATTTGGAGGGCGATATTATGACGAAGGTCGACCGCGCCACCATGCGCCATGCCTTAGAAGGGCGCGAACCCTTACTCGACCACGAACTATTGGCGCTCGCCCTCGCACTCAAAGACTCCGAAAAAATCGGCAAACAAACGAAAATGCCCCTGCGCAACATGCTCTATAAGCTCCTGCCCGCCGAAATGATAGAGCGCCCCAAGCAAGGTTTTGCCATACCTGTAGAAGGCTGGTTGCGCACGCGCCTGCGCTCGGATTTGGAAAATCTATGCGAGGATAAGACCTTTTTTGAGCGCATTCCGCTGGCGCAAAACGCTGTGCGCCAACTGGTTAGCGAGTTTTTGCAAAAGCCAAAAACCGAGCAAAGCCCGCAGTTAATATGGTTCATCTATACCCTTTGGCAATGGCAAGGCGTTTGGATTGTATAACTTTTATGCGTACAGAAAAGTCGAATTGTCGCAAAAAAGCAAAAAATAAAAAAATAAGCCGCCCCGTTATTTGGGCTTTTGCGCCTAAATAACGAATTTTGCAGCCCCGATAAAAGCGTATTTTTTTGGGCGAGCCGCTTCGCGCCTGCGGCGCTTGCGTCGGGCTATTCGCTCCATCACCTTCGCCCCGCTACGCGTGGCTCGGTGGTTCCGCTACTATCCCTCTCGCGTTTACACTTTTTTGCGTATATTCTATCTGCTCCTATCTCTTCTAAGCTGCTGATTATCAGCGACTTACTCGGCTAAAAACATATTCCCAACACACTTGCTTCTATGAGTCAAGACCACCTCGCCGTATGGCAGCGATGCCTACAGATGGTACAATCGGAGGTAGACCCGCAGAGCTTCAGGACTTGGTTCGTACCCATAAAGCCCCTGAAGCTGGAGGAGCGTGTGTTAACTATTCAGGTTCCCAACAAATTCTTTTACGAATGGTTGGAAGAACACTATATACAAGTACTGCGCAAGGTACTGACAACCATGCTCGGCGCAGAAGCGCGCTTGGCGTACTGGATACCCAAGCCGAACCAAACACCTATACACAAAACGCCGATTTTGCCCGCAGGCAATGCACAGCAAGTTACCGTATCGAAGGACTTAGAAAAGCACTATGGGCAATTGCCCGTTCGTGCCGAGCGCCCCAATATACAGCAAGGGCAAAACGGCTACGGCAACTATAACAACAACTACAACAAGCAAGGAGGGCAGCCGCACGAAATCCGCAACCCCTTCGTGGTGCCAGGTATACAGAAGCTAAAATTCGACTCCCAATTAAACGCGGATTATACTTTTGATACCTATGTAGAGGGCGATTGCAACCGCTTGGCGCGCTCGGCAGGCTATGCGATAGGCAAAAAGCCTGGTAGCTCGGCTTTTAATCCGCTGACGATATTTAGCAATGTAGGACTGGGAAAAACGCACTTGGCGCATGCCATCGGCAACGAGGTGAAGCGCAATTTTCCCGACTTGCGCGTTTTGTATGTGCCCGCCGAACAGTTTACCAACCAGTTTATAGACTCGATGAAAAGCGGTTCGAGCAACGATTTTGTGCAGTTTTATGCGCAGATGGATGTGCTAATCATCGACGATATACAGTTTTTGGCGAATAAGATAAAAACGCAGGATATATTTTACTTCATATTCAACACCCTGCATCAAGCGGGCAAGCAGCTTATTTTCACCTCCGACCGAGCGCCGAAGGACTTGGAAGGGATAGAGGATAGATTGCTTTCGCGCTTTAAGTGGGGCTTGTCGGCGGATTTGCAGGTGCCATCGGTAGAGACGCGCTTGGCGATAATCTTGCAAAAGATGGAACAGGACGGTATCGATATGCCGCAGTCCGTTGCCGAATACCTATCGTACAATGTACGCAGCAATATACGCGAGTTGGAAGGCATACTTATCTCGCTCATCGCGCAGGCGGCACTCAATCAGCGGGATATAGATTTGACGCTGGCGGCGGAGGTCATCGGCAAATTTGTCGAGGATGTGAGCACGAAAACGATAGATGTAGATTTTGTGCAGCGCGTAGTAGCCGACTATTATAAAATTCCGCTCGATAAGCTAAAAGACAAAGACCGTACGCGGATTATAGCCACAGCGCGGCAGCTATCGATGTACTTTGCGCGGACGCTCTGCGGCAAGTCGCTGGTAGAAATCGGCAAGGCATTCGGCGGGCGCGACCATACGACGGTAATGCACGCCTGCCAGACGGTAGAAGAGATGTTGCGCAAAGACCAAGCATTTCGGATAGCTACGGAGGATATTCAAAGCAAAATAAAGGCAATGCTGCCCCCGAGTCAGCGGCATTAGCAGAACGCGCACCCGATACAAAGCCGAGTAGCGCGTTTTTTTGTTGGGGGCTGCGGCATGGCGTTGGGGGCAGCGCCCCCAACGCTTAAAAAAATCGCTTAAAGTAAAGAGAAATCGTACAAAAGCCTCAAAAATGGGCTTGCTGCCTATCTTCGCAGGCTGTAAAATTGCGTGAGGGATAGCAGCGGAACCAGCAAAGCGCCGCAGGCGCGAAGCTGATGGAGCGGATAGCCCGCCCCCGCGCCAAGGGCGCGGGGGCACGCCAAAAAAAAAATGAAAATCAACGAGTTATGTCAAAAAAGAACCTGATACTTTTATTAACTTTAGTGGGGCTTTTGGCAGTGAGTTGGTGGCAATTCACGAAAAAAACGAAAGACACCTTTGCGGGCAATGTGCATACGCAGTTTGCGGTGGAGAATATAGACGAGGTGCAGCGCATTTTTATCGCGGATAGAAACGGACAGCAGGTGCTGCTGGAACGCGGCGAGGGCGAGCTTTGGATATACACCAATAAGATAACGGGGCGCAAATGGATAGCGAACCCTTCGGGCATACATACGCTTTTGCAGACCATCGGCAAGGTGCGCACGCGGATGCCCGTGGCGAAGGCGGGCGTAGAAAATGTGGTAAAAAATTTGGCAGTGCATGGCAAAAAGGTCGAAATTTACGACAAAAGCGGCGAGCGCATACGCACCTACTATGTCGGCGGCGCAGCAGAGCGGGCGGAAGGGACGCATTTTATGATGGAAGGGGCAGAAATGCCGTATATTGTGTATTATCCGAGTTGGGTCGGCTCGCTGGATACGCGCTACACGACGGACGAGAAAACTTGGCGCGATAGGGCTATTTTCCGTGTCGACCCCGCCACGCTCGAATGGATAGAGGTCGAATATGTCGCCCCCTCGCAGTTGGGCGCATCGTTTAGGCTGGAGCAAAAAAATGCGGAGGAAATCAGCGTGAGCGCGCTCAACACTGCCGCCGCCACGAAGCCCACTACCCCACTCAATACGCGCAATGCGTCGGCTTTTATCGATGATTTTAGCACGATGATAGCAGAAAACATAATAGACCAGCCCGCATTGTTGGATTCTGTGAAATTTATGCCTATCTTCGCAACCGTGCGCTATAAAACAAGCCTACACACGCAGCCGCAAACGCTGCGCTTCCGCCCCGTTATCAATTTGGTAGCCGATAGGGGCGATGGCGACGTGGGCACGCGGCAAAAAATACAACGCTATGTGGTAGAAATGGGCAATGGCGATGTGTTTTTGATACAGCACCTCGTAGCGCGCAAGCTGTTTTGGAACTATAATTATTTTTTCCAAAATACTGAAGTCGTCTTGAAAGAGGATGAAGCGATGTTCGTACCCAAAGGCGATCTGCCCGCGTATACGGACTCTACAAAATTTTCGTTCCCTTTTGTGCCGCAGTTGTTTTAGGTTGTACTGCGCTGCTCGCTGTCGCTCGCATCGCTGGTACTATGCCGCCTTGCGGCGGCAGTGGTAGCAAGTACTTTAGCATCATTCGTCATTCGTCATTCGTCATTCGTAACTCTCTCATGCGTTCATTTCTATTTTTAGCGTTTTTTTTGTTGTTTTCGGCTGCCTGTGGCAAGAAATCAGAGAACGAGCCTACGCCCAAGCCTAATGAGGAAGAAGAATTGATTTTGGTACTCGACGGCTTCACGGGCTTATACAATGTTGCCATCACGGAGGAAGAGCGCGACGGCGGGGGCAATCTCGTATCGAGCAGCACGACGGATACGATAATCGTGCTTTCGCGCGTCACGGATACGGAGATGGAGTTTTTGCAGTATAATGTCGCTTTCTTGCGGAGCGATAACTACGGCAGTTTGTACGAGCCGCGCACAGAGTTTGTACTCAACAATGCCAATAACACAGAAGAAAACTACCAGCGGCTGATACTCCTGCGCGATGGCTCCAATCGCATACGCTTCGTGAGCCAGTCGCTGCTGCTTTCGGGCAACAGCATCACGCGTACTTATGAAGGTGTTTTGCAATAAAAATAGCCCCTTAATCTATGTTCCTGCGCGTAACGCTCGTTTTGGTGATTTTCCTTTCGTGGCTGGGTTGGGCGCATCGGTACTACGTTTGCGAGATTTGCAACCTTTGCCATCCAGCTATCCCGACGATTGATTCGGTGCGATTTTATAACGTCCCCTACACGCTCACGGTGAAGGCGGACGATTATATCATTTTGGAAAATTACCCCGAATTTTGCTTCGATTATGCCTCTTCACAGCCTATAGAGCTAAAAGCGCATACGGATTTTTATCAAAAATTGGGGGCTTTTTTGCAACAGAACCCTGAGGCGAAACTGCGGGTAACGGGGCGCTATCTGCAAAAAGAACAAGACCAAGCCGAGCAGCAAGGGCGTTTTAATGATTTGGGCGTAGCGCGCGCGATGGCTGTAGTCGATAAATTGCACCGCGAATTTGGCATCGCCGCCGAACGCTTGAGCGCGAAGGGGCAAAAACTGTTTCAAGACAGCCTCAATACGCCCATCAGTTTTGAGGTGCTCAACTATCGCCCACCCCTCGCCGACAACGACAGCACCAAACACGAACTGCCCGACAGTAATCTAATAAATCAGCTCGAAAATTCGCTCGACGACGTTACCTATTTCGATAAAAGCGCTAATTTTGATTACGGCTCGCAGACCTTCGCGCCTGGCGATGATTTTTTGGTCTATATCGACTCCCTCCAAAGCTACTTCCAACGCAATCCCACGCATACGCTGCTCGTCATCGGACACACCGACAGCAAGGGCGAAGCCAAATTCAATGAACAACTATCCTTGCGCCGCGCTAACGCCGTGCGCCTCTTTCTCGAAAAACGCGGTATCGCCGCTACCATCAAGGCAGAAGGCAAGGGCGAAAGCGAACTATTAGCACCCGACCAACGCTCAGACGGCGTATATGACCCCGAAATCATGTCCCGCAACCGCCGCGTTAATATCAAAATAATTAAAAGTGAAAAGTGAAAAGTGAAAAGTGAAAAGTGAAAAGTGCATTTTTTTTGTTAAAGGTTGCAAATTTTTCGGCACTTATTTTTAGATTTAACTACTTGACAATCAATTATTTATACATCAAATATAATTTTTGCTTCGCAGAGGGCTGCGCCGTTCGTATTCGCTACGCGTTTTCACTTTTCACTTTTCACTTAACATGGGCGTGTCGGCGCTCCCCGCGCCAAAGGCGCTTAAAGGTCGCGCCGTCGGGCTATCCATTGCGAGCCGTAGCACGGCGTGCTTACGCACTTGTGCCATGCTACGGCTCTCCATTGCTATCCCTCACGCAAAAAAACGCAAAAATTAAAGCTGTTTCCTGTATTTTCGCCCCGAAGAAATAAAACTCATCATGGTACTATGCGGTTGCTGCGCAACCGTAACTCCTAACTCGTAATTCGTAACTCAATGAAAATTTTTGATTCACTCGCTAAGATGTTCAACCCGCAATCGGGTGATGAAACCATAGCCCTGCTCATACTGACGCTGGGTTCTTTTTTGTTGGGTATCCTGCTTTTTTGGCTGATATTTTCGCTGCCCAAGGCCCTTGCCGCAAGACGTACCATAAAAATACAGGCGCAAGATCTCGAAAAATTGAGCAAAGACCACAAGGATTTGCAAGAAGAACATAAAATCGTATCCGCTCGCGTCGACAATCTGGAAAGCGATTTGGCGCGCTCACAAGGCGAATTGGCTGTGCAAATATCCAAAAATGTAGCCACTGCCAACGAACTGGAACTCGCCAATACCAAACTCTACCAAGCCCAAAAGCAAGAAGCTAACGCAAAGGACGAATACAGCGAGCTAAAACGCCTATACAAATACGCGCAAATCGCTATCACAGAGTCCGAAAAAATTGCAGAAATCGCCCAAATCGGACAGAAGCAACTTCAACTTCAGCTCGACCAAGCCCGCCTGCAAGCCAATCAGCACGATTTGGACAGAAAACAAGCAGCCGACCAAGCCGTACAACTCCAACAACAAACGGAGCAAAACCGCGAACGCCTCAGCCAGCTCGAGCAACAGCTCGAACGCTCCGAAAACGAGCTACAACAACATCGCAATCTCGTCGCTATCCTGCAACCCAAAGTCGACCAAGCCAACCAATGGCATAGCCAAGTGGAGCAGCTACAGCAGCAACTGCTGCAAGTTCGGCAGTCCGCCCAACAAACCGAAACCCAACTGCATAACTATACCGACAAAGAAAACCAAGCCCAAGAGCGCGAACAACAAGACCTGCAAACCATGCAGCAGTATCTCGCTCAAGCCGAAACGAATATGAGCGGCAACCCGTTTTTTGACGGGGTACCCGAAAGCGAATTGATAGAAGACCCCGCAGCCTTAGAGGAAAATCTGCGCCAACTCGACGAGAAGGCAAAAGCGCATACGGAGATTTTCGACGAAGAAATACATCTGCTTACAGAAGAAGACAACGAACGCTTTTTGCGACTAAGCGAGCAGGCGCAAGATGCGCTGGCTATGCCTGGTTTTTACCAGCAAATCGACCCTTCGACCTTCGTTATGCACCGCGAGGACGATGATGACCGCCCCGTAGACGACGACGAGCGCATCGCGCGCATGATAGAAATCGCAGAAGCCAACCTTGCACAGTCGCCCCTACACAACGATATACCCACAGAAGAACTCATAGAAGACCCCGCCACGCTGGCGCGGAACTTGGCAAATATGCCACAGCTCGAAGACGATACGATAGAGGTTATCGTAGTGCCTACGGAAGAAGAATCTTTGCAGATGCAAAAAGCGCTGGATTATGCGCATCTCGCCTTGCAGGCGGAAGGGTTTTATACGACGATTGCAGCCGAGAAGCTCATAGAAACAGCCGCCGATGCTGCTGCCAATAATATCAGCATCGTCATCGACCCGAAGTATAAAACAGAAATAGAGCGCAGCGTAGTGAGCGACCTACATCGCATCAATGCGTCCCGCCCCGTAGACGGCAGACGCGATGACCTGAAACAAATCAACGGTATCGGCACTTTCATAGAGCAAAAATTGCATCATTTCGGTATCTATACGATAGAGCAAATTAGCCGCTTTGACGATGTTTTCATCACAAAACTAACGGCAGCTATCGGATTTGCAGAAGATGCCATACAGCGCGACCAATGGGTACAGCAGGCAAGAGAGATTTTAGCCAATAAATAGCCCGCTGCCCGCCGCAACTTTTTGCGGCGGGATAAAATGCGTGAGGGATAGTAGGGGCGAATAATTATTCGCCCATTTGGGCGATAATAATACGCCCCAAATAGCCCGACCGCGCCCCCTTTTTTGGGGCGCGGGCACGCCCAAAACGGCGCAGCCCTCCGCGAAGCGAAAAACAAAAAAATAAACGGATAAACAAGAAAATACCATGCAAGACGCGAGCACTTTAGCCGATGAGCGGCAGGCGATGCTGCAAAAAAACTTCGATTACACCTTTTTTTCTTGGTCGAAGCAAGCGGGTCTAAGCCCGATACACGTAGAAAGCGCCAAAGGGGTGTATTTTTACGACAAAAACGGTAAAAAATACCTCGATTTTTCCTCCCAACTCATGTCGAACAACTTGGGTCACTCGCACCCCGCGATAACGGCGGCGGTAACGCGTCAAATGGAGAAAGTGAGCTTCGTAAGCTGCTCCATGACGACCGATGTGCGGGGCGAATTGGGCGAAAAATTGGCGCAAATCACCCCGAAAGGTTTGCAAAAAACGCTCTTCACCTTAGGCGGCTCGGAGGCGATAGAAAACGCCGTGAAAATGGCGCGAATTTACACGGGCAGGCACAAAATTATCGCCCAATATCGCTCCTATCATGGGGCAACCTACGGCGCAATCTCCGTCGGTGGCGACCCGCGCCGCTTCGCCGTCGATAGCCAAGCCGTGCCGAACATCTTGCACGTAGAAAATCCCTATTCCTACCGCTGCCCTTGGGGTACAAATACGCCCGAAGCCTGCGGCGAGGCAGCTTTGCGCAACTTAGAACAGGTCATTTTGTACGAAAATCCCTCGAGCATCGCGGCGATTTTGTTGGAAGGCGAGTCGGGCACTTCAGGCTGCATCAAATACCCGCCTTTTTACTGGAAAGGGGTGAAGGCGATAGCCGAAAAATATGGAATTTTGACGATTGCGGACGAGGTAATGAGCGGTTTTGGGCGCACAGGCAAATGGTTTGGCATCGACCACCACGAAGTTAGCCCCGATATGATGTGTATGGCGAAGGGTTTGACAGGCGCAGCGCTGCCCTTGGGCGCGGTTATCGTGAGCGAAACGATTGCAAAAGCATTTGAGGAGCGCGTTTTGCCTTTGGGGCTGACTTATTCGGCGCATTCGGTGGCTTGTGCTGCCGCTTTGGCGGCGATAAAGGTCTATGAGGACGAAAATTTGGTGGCACACGCCGCCGATTTGGGCAAATACGTCGACCAATGGGCAAATGAGCTGAAAAGCCGCCACCGCTGCATAGGCGACTGGAGAAATACGGGCTTGCTGGGCTGTTTCGAGCTGGTCAAAGACCGCGAAACCAAAGAGCCGCTTGCGCCTTGGAACGCTACGCCGCAGGAAATGGGCGTTATGCCCAAAGTCGCCGCAAAGCTGAAAGAACAAGGGCTGTTTACGCTCCCGCGTTGGTCATATTTGTTTGTAGCCCCCCCGCTGGTGAGCAGCCGCGCACACATAGACGAAGGCATGGAAAAAATATCCGAAGCGCTGAAATTGGCAGACTAAAAGAACCAAACGCGCCCCAGCCGAAATATGCTGGGGCGCGTTTTATTTTGAGGGGTGGGGTCTAAGTATTTGAATAAATAGACTATTTTTTGTAGTATTTTGTTTATTCAGCGGAAATAAAGCCCGTCTTCCCTCGCGTGAGGAACACAAAGTGAACGCGAAGCGCATAGTAGGGGCAGACCAATGTGTCTGCCCTAAAAGGCAGTCCCCAAAAAATTGCATACAGATATAAATTAAGCCGCCACAGGAGGCAAACGGATAGGGTGAATACAAAAAAAACGTGTACATTGTGGCGAAAACTGAAAGCTACCACGATACACGCATGAAAAACCCGCCGTTCGACCACGAACAAATCGAGCAATTGCAGCGCCTGCTCCTGCACCCCGATTTTGAAAATGTAGAAATCGGCTTGCTGACCCTGCAAGCGGTGCAAGCGGAGCGCCTGCCCGCCGAATTGCTCGCGCCCGCCAATATGCTCGCCCAACTGCTGCCCGCCAATTATGAACGCATAAAATCGCTCGCTGCCGAGATTTTGCGCGCCCAAAACGCCCATTCTACCCATCGGCAGCCCCTAAATGAGGCGGCTTTTGAGGAGCAGTTGCAGATATTTCGCATCGCGCAAAGCAATACGCCGCTGGCTTGGAAACGCGCTTACAAGCGCTTCGAGAAGCATCGCGCAGCGTATGAACCCCTGTTTTTGATGTACCCGCGCTGGCGGCAAATCTACCGCGAGCTGATGAAACTTTTTTATCATTACGCCGAAGTCCGCAAGGCAATTAGCTATTGCGATGCCCTGCTAAAAAACGAACCCGACGACTTTTTCCTCAATAATTACCGCTTCAACTCCGTCAATTACATGCTCGAACAGGGCGAAGGACAGGAGGAGCTGCCCCGACAAGTCCAATGGTTGCAGCGCTGGCACGAGCTATATCCCAATTCGAGCTGCATGATTTACACGCTTTTGGGGGTGCTGTATAGCCAGCATTATGCCGACGGCAAGACGGCGGAGCGCTACTATAGGCTGGCTTTGGAGGAGCATACGCGCTCGCGTTGGGACAATTACGCCGCCATGTCCGCCAACAATCTCGCCTGCCTGCTCATTCAGCGCGGCGAGCCTTTGGCGGAAGCCTTCGCCCTCGCCACGCAGGCAAACGAGCTGCAAAAAGCGCATAGCGCCTACCTCGAAACGCTCGCCTATTTGCTCTGGAAGCATAAGCGCGACCATGCCGCCGCCGCCGCACAGTTCCGATTGGCACTGCAAGCGGAGCCTTCCAACCTTGTGGCGCGCGCGCATCTCGCTGAACTTTTGCTCAAACATAACCCTGCCGCTTTAGAGGAGTCGGAAGAGCATTTTTTATACATTTTGCGCCTGCCCCTATCCGATATTTTGCCCAAATACCATCGACAATTACGCCAATCTATTCTGCAAAGTCTGCGCCTTTTGCCCCCCACGCACGAATTCATAGCGCCCCTAAAAAATTTGTACGCACAAATTCCAGAGAAATAACTAACTTTGTACATATTTTTTTTTGGGGCGTGCCCGCCGCCGCAGGCGGCGGTCGGGCTATCCGTTGCAGCCCCGCTACGCGGCGCTTCCACTGCTATCCCTCACGCGGCGGCGCGGCAAGCCGCGCCTTTAATGACGAATGACAAATGACGAATGCCCTACTTTTCAACTATCAATATCTTGCGCACAAAATTCGTCATTCGTCATTCATAATTCGTAATTCTTAATTCTTTTTCTTGCTGATGATGAAAAATCTATTATTACTTGCTATGCTTTGGGGCTTGTCGCTTAGTTCGTCTTGGGCGCAGCTCAACGACGGCGGCTCTATGCCTCTGAGCTTCACTTATGGCGGCTTCGGGCTTACGATGCCTACCGTAGTGGCTCCTGCGCTCGATATGGAGCGTGTTCGCGCAGAAGACGCAGCCCGCGCCGAGAAAGGCGAACTCTACACCATCGGGCGCATCGTCCCCGTAAATATCGACCCCAAACGAGGGGGCGAATGGCAGAGTTTGCGCAATGGCGACCGTATTTGGCGCGTGCGCATACAGGCGAAAGGCGCTGAAGGCATTTCTCTGTATTTCAGCCAATTTAATCTACCGCGCGGCGCGCGTATGCACGCCTATAGTGTCGATGGGCAGTACGTTTTGGGTGGTTTCACCTCCGACAACAACCACGAAAGCGGCAAGATGGCTACCGCGCACGTACTCGGCGATGACATCATCGTAGAGTACTACGAACCCGTCTACGCCACAGGCAAAGGCTCTTTTGTTATCCATGAAATCGGACACGGTTACAAAGATGTAAGAGATTTCGGCGACTCCGAAAGCTGCGAAGTCAATGTCAACTGCCCCGAAGGCACAGGCAGAACCAACCAACGCAACGCAGTAGCGCGCATACTCGTGCGCGTGGGTGCATCGCAAGGCTGGTGCTCTGGCACCCTCATCAACAATGTGCGCCAAAACTGTACCCCGTACTTCATCAGCGCCGAACACTGCGCATTGAGTGGCTCTACTTTCGCCTCCACTACCGACCTCAATCAGTGGATTTTTTATTTTAACTATCAGGGCGCAACTTGCGCCAATCCTGGCACGCAGCCCTCTACAGCCCAATCTATGACGGGTGCGACCTTCCGCGCACGTAGCAACGACGCAGGCGGCAATACAGGCTCCGATATGCTCCTGCTCCAGCTCAATAGCAGCCCACCAGCAGCCTACAATGTTTTTTACGCAGGCTGGGACAGAAACAACACTGCTACAACGGGCGGCTACGGTATCCACCACCCCGCTGGCGACATCAAAAAAATCTCAACCTTCACAGCTACTACCTCCTCTACCTCTTGGGGTGGCTCCACTCCCAATACACATTGGGGGCTTAGCTGGGTAGCCACTGCCAGTGGACACGGGGTTACGGAAGGTGGTTCTTCTGGCTCCGCACTCTTCAATAGCGCTGGTCGCATGATTGGCACGCTCACAGGCGGCGGCTCTTCTTGCTCCAACCGCACCGCGCCTGACCGCTACGGCAAAATGTCTTACCACTGGCAAAGCAACGGCACCGCCGCCGACCGTCGCCTGAGCAACTGGCTCGACCCTGACAATACAGGCGCTACTACGCTCGATGGCATTGCTGCCCCCTGCTCGGCTGGACCCGATGCGGGTATTCTCGACATACAGAACCCCGCAGCAGGTAGCCTGCTCTGCGTAAACCCTACTGCGCCCATCGTTACCCTGCGCAACTACGGCAGCACAACCCTCACAGCGGCAACTATCCGTTATCGGATCGATGCAGGTACGATCAACAACTTCAGTTGGACAGGTTCGCTCGCTGTTGGCGCTTCGACTACAGTTACGCTGCCCTCTACGACCTTCCCTACAGGCGCGCCCTTTACCTTCCGCGCATGGACAAACAGCCCCAATGGTCTGACGGACATCAATATCGCCAACGATACCGCCCAAGCCGTTTCGGAGGTATCCATTGCTGTTTTGCCTCCTTATAGCGAAGGATTTAATGCGGGTAGCATTCCCGCCAATATCGATATTCTCGACCCCAATGCCGATGCCTTCGACTGGGTCTATCAAGCAGGCGTAAGCGCCTACGGTGTAGGCACAGGCTCTATGAAATTTGATAATTTCTCTGGTACAGGCGCAGCCAACCCAGGCGGTACGCTCGACTGGTTCATACTCCCCACGCTCGACCTTAGCACGCACACCAATCCACAGCTTACTTTCGATGTGGCATATGGATTATACAGCGCAGCCAATTCCGATACCTTAATCGTGGCAGTTTCTACCAACTGCTCGCCCAATTATGCGATAGCCTACCTGCAAGGCGGTAGCCAACTCGCCACGCGGGCAGGAAATACCACTGTCAACTTTGTACCAAGCACCACCGAATGGGTGAACAAAACCGTCAATCTCTCAGCTTTTGCGGGACAAGGTCAAGTTTCTATAGCCTTTATCAATAAATCGGGCTGGGGCAATAATGTCTATGTCGACAATATCAACCTACCCAGTGCCTGCGCAGTAACGACCAGTATCTCCAGCCAAGCAAATGTGGCTTGTTTTGGTGGTACAGGCTCCGCCACTATTGCCGCCAGTGGCGGCACTGCCCCTTATACCTTCAATCGTGGCACAGGCAACCAAAGCACGGGCACGTTTACGGGTTTGACAGCAGGTGCATACACGATAACCGTTACCGATAATTTCGGCTGTACGGCTACACGCGGCGTTACCGTTACGCAGCCTGCGGCAGCACTCAACGCAACGACCTCTCTAAACAGCAACGCTACTTGTTTTGGTTCCAGCAATGGCTCTGCTACCGTATCAGCTACAGGCGGCACCGCCCCTTACACGTTTATATGGTCTAATGCTTCGACTACTGCTATGGCAACAGGGCTGGCTGCAGGCGTGTATAGCGTTACGCCAAGTGATGCTAATGGCTGTACGGTAGTTCGCGCAATTACCATCACCCAGCCTTCTGCTATCACGACCAGCATCAGCAGCCAAACGAACATCACGGGCTGCGGCAATACGGGCGCATTTACGATTGCGGCTACAGGCGGCACGCCTTCTTATACCTTCAATCGCGGCACAGGCGCTCAAGCAAGCGGCAGCTTCGCAGGCTTGGCAGCAGGTACTTACAACGTAACCGTTACAGACGGCGCAGGCTGCACAGCTATACGCTCCGTTACTATTACCCAATCAGGCAGCTCTCCAGCTACCAGCGTTAGCAGCCAAACCAATGTAAGCTGCTTCGGCGGCAACACTGGCAGCCTGACGATTGGCGCTACAGGCGGCACTGCCCCTTATACCTTCAATCGCGGCACGGGCAACCAAAGCACGGGCTTATTTACAGGCTTGACAGCAGGCACTTACAGCGTAACCGTTACCGATAATACGGGCTGCGTTACCGTGCAATCCGCCAGCATCAGCCAGCCAGCTACAGCGCTCGGCAGCACGACCACCAGCATAGCAAGTGTAGCCTGCTTCGGCGGCTCTACAGGCTCCTTTACAGTCGCTGCCAGCGGCGGTACTGCTCCTTATACCTTCAATCGTGGCACAGGAGCACAAAGCACAGGCGCTTTCACAGGACTCGCAGCAGGCAGCTACAATGTTACCATTACGGATAATAACAGTTGCACAACGACCCGCAGCGTAACCATCACCCAGCCCGTAAATGCGGTAACAAGCTCTTTGGGCTCGCTTACCAATGTTAGCTGCAGTGGCGGCAGCAATGGTAGCCTAACCGTAAACGGTAGCGGCGGCACAGCTCCCTATACGTACAACCGCGGCACGGGCAGCCAAAGCACGGGCACATTCACGGGCTTAATGGCTGGTACTTATACGGTTACAGTTACCGATAATGCAGGCTGCCAAACTACGCGCTCGGCTACTATCACACAGCCTTCTGCCATCACGACCAGTATCAGCAGCCAGACGAATATCACGGGCTGCGGCAATACAGGCGCCTTTACCATCGCCGCTACAGGCGGCACGCCAACCTATACCTTCAATCGCGGCACAGGCGCACAGGCAAGCGGTAGCTTTACAGGGCTTGTAGCGGGCACGTACAACGTAAGCGTTACCGACGCAGCTGGCTGCGTTTCTATACGTCCCGTTACCCTCACCCAATCGGGCACTTCTCCCGCTACCGCTGTCAGCAGCCAAACGAATGTAAGCTGCAACGGCGGTAGCAATGGCGCTGCGACCATTGGCGCTACAGGCGGTACGGCTCCTTATACGTTCAACCGCGGTACAGGCGCACAGTCTACGGGCACGTTCTCGGGCTTGGCGGCGGGCACTTATACCGTTACAGTTACCGACAACGGTGGCTGCGTTACGACGCAAGGCGTTACGATTACACAGCCAAGCGCTATCACGGCAACGACAGCAAGCACGCATGTTGTTTGTTTTGGGGAAAGTACAGGAAGTATAACAGTTTCTGCATCAGGCGGTACAGCGCCTTATACCTACAATCGTGGTACAGGCGCACAAAGCAACAGTACGTTTAGCAGCATGGCTGCTGGGACGTACACGATTACGGTTACAGACAACAATGGCTGTGCTGTAGTGCGTACCGCAACAGTGGTACAAGCAAGCTCGCCCCTCGTCGCTACTTTAGGCGCTACCAATACGGTTAGCTGCTTTGGTGGCACGAATGGCAGCGCCACTATCAATGCTACCGGCGGCGTGCCGCCTTATATCTTCACACGCGGTACAGTAATGCAAAGCACTGGCACATTTACAGGCTTGACGGCTGGCACCCACCTGCTGGAGGCTTCTGATGCCTATGGTTGTTCAGTAACAGTAGTGGCTACAGTTACACAGCCTGCTGCGGCATTGACTGCGGCTATCAGCGCGCAAGGAAATGTTAGCTGCTTGGGTGGTAGCAACGGCTCGCTCACAGTGAGCGCGAGCGGCGGTACGCCTTCTTATCTGTACAATCGCGGCACAGGCATACAAGTAGGCAATAGCTTCGCGGGCTTGGCGGCGGGCAACTACGTCATCACGGTCAGCGATGCCAACGGCTGCCAAACTACGGTAAATGCCACCATCAGCCAGCCGCTTAGCGCGCTTTCGCTCAATGTAAGCACTACAGCCACAACCTGCGCAGGCAATGACGGCACAGCAGCAGCTATCGCTACAGGCGGCGGCACACCTTACCAATTTATTTGGTCAAACAGCGCCACAGGCAATGCCATCAGCGCGCTCGGTACGGGCACTATCATAGTAACCGTTACCGATAACAACGGCTGCCAAGTCAGCGCCAGCGGTTTGGTAGCAAATGGCTGCGCAGCTTCTTGCTCCGTAACCATCAGCAGCCAACTGAATAACCTTTCTTGCTTTGGCGTTTGCAATGGTAGCATCACCGCTACTCCTGCCAATGGCACAGCACCGTATAGCTTCCTTTGGTCGAATGGCGGCGGCAATAGCGCCACCAATTCTGGACTTTGTGCGGGCGTTTATAGCGTAACCGTTACTGATAATGCTGCTTGCGTGTCGACTGCTACATTCAACCTTAGTCAGCCTGCTACAGCGCTTTCTGCCAGTGTTGTAACAAGCAGCAGCAACTCGCTTAGCGTCAATGCCGCAGGCGGTACACAGCCTTATAGCTTCCTTTGGTCGGACGGTAGCAGCGCCAGCACGCTGCAAGTCGTCGCCTCTGGCAGCTACTCCGCTACAGTTACCGATGCCAATGGTTGCAATGTAAGCACCAATGCGGTAAGCATCACCATCACGAGCGTAAGGGCTACGAATGGCAATTTTGCCCAATGGAGCGTATACCCGAACCCAACGCAAGGCGCTTTCCAAGTGTCTATAGAGTTGGCAGGGGCAAGCGAAGGTTTAAGCTTGCAGATAGTCGATGTATTGGGTCGGCAGATGCACTATGCAGCTTTAGCCGATGGTGAGCGCCAATTTTTGCTGCCTGTAGACCTTAGCGCGCAGGCAAGCGGTGTGTACTTCGTCATATTGCGCGATAGCGTAAATGGTACGCAACAAACGCAAAAAGTCGTTTTCGCCCGACAATAGGCTGCAAAAGAGGGACAAGGTTTAAAAGTTCCTTCGCGTGAGCGGGTGTAGGGGCGCGCCGCCTTGCGGCGCGGTATGCGGCGGCTTGCCGCCGCATACTAAAACCCCGCAACACGCGACCGCCGCCCTAAGCCGTAGCATGCTACGGCTCTACAGGCGGCGGGCACGCCCAAAAAAAGTTTTAAGACAAAAAAAAGCCCCTCTGTAGCGACAAACTGCTGCAGGGGGGCTTTTTTTATGAAATAAAGCGGCGAGCTTTATTTTGGTTTATTGTTATTTTTTTTGTCCTTAGGCTCATCGGCAACATTGCCGTAGCCTTCGATGGCGCGTTGGGTTTCTGCGTCCCAGTCGATGCTGCGGATGTATGCATCCATCTCGGCGTTCATGCGCGCCAATTCATCGGCGGCTTTTTTTTCATCGGCTTTTGCCTGTTTATCGCAGGCTGTGCGCATACTTTTATCGTGCCGCGCTGCGTCTGCTTCGCTGCTGATGGTGAGCACCTTTTTTTTGTCGGCTTTCGGTGTATCGACTTGTGCCCAAGTAGCTTGCACGGCGAAAAAGCAAAGACAGAAGAATAAGATTTTTGGCATAATCATAACACGCAAAATAGAGGTATAAAGAATATAGGTAGGCATAGATATAGACAAACGAAAGCGCCGCAAAATTAGTACCAACAAAGCTATTTTGTGGCGTTTAGAAGCGCAGATGTCGGACAGTTTGCCCGTTGTTGATAAGTTGTTCGAGCGATTTTACGCCGACGTTGATATGCGTTTTGACATAATTGCGGGTAACGACCTCATCGCTTTTGCTGGTTTTTACCCCTTCGGGCGACATGGGCATATCGGAGACGAGGAGCAGCGCGCCTGCGGAGATGCGATTGCGAAAGGCAGTAACGAAGATGGTAGCGGTCTCCATGTCTATAGCAAGGCAACGAATGCGGCGCAGGTAGTCTTTGAACTCTTGGTCATGCTCCCAAACGCGGCGGTTGGTGGTGTACACGGTGCCCGTCCAGTAATCGAGTTCAAAATCTCGTATGGTGGTGGAGATGGCTTTTTGCAGGGCGAAGGCGGGCATAGCGGGCACTTCGGGGGGAAAGTAGTCGTTGGAAGTACCTTCGCCGCGTATGGCTGCAATGGGAAGAAGCAGGTCGCCGACGCTATTTTTATCGCTGCGCAATCCGCCGCATTTGCCTAAAAATAGGCAGGCTTTGGGGTTGATAGCGGTGAGCAAATCCATGATAGTCGCGGCATTGGGGCTGCCCATGCCAAAATTTATCATGGTAATATCTTGATAGGTAGCGGTTTGCATGGCTTTGCCGATGCCTTTGACCTCTACATTGTGCATATCGGCAAAGATGCCGACATAGTTGCTAAAATTGGTGAGCAGGATATATTGCCCAAATTCGTGTAACTCTGTGCCCGTGTAACGGGGTAGCCAATTCTGTACAATTTCTTCTTTAGTTATCATAAGGGGATTGTTTTTAGGCATCGGGGTCGATGCTGCTGAGGAGTTTAATTTTGTATTCGTAGCTGCGTTGGGTATTGGCGGGGGTGTAGGCGTAGGCGGGCGGATTTTCGTAGAAGTCGCTGACCATTTCGTATACGCTACTAACGCTATCAGGAAAATGGCTGCGGTACTGTTCTACGGCGTTTTCTAAGGCCTCTTCGTTGCCGTTTACCAAGTGCAGCCAGATTTGCGCGAGCGCATAATAAGCATTTTTTGTTTCAATGCCCTGCAACTGCTTGCCGATTTCGTGAAAAAGGGCGACCATGCCCAAATTGGCTTTTTCTTGCTCTTTGGCACCGTCCATGAGCAGCTCTAAAGTATACTGTATGCTCTTTTCTAACCAGTCGTCTTCGACGATTAGCCAGCTTACTACCTCTTCGTAACTGCGTGCCGTTTGGCAATGGTCATCAAAAAAGGATTGCCAACTTTCTATGCAACTGGTATATGCCGCATCTGTCGTCAGGACGGATTCCTTCCATTCTGAATCTGTCGTTTGGTGAAACAAAAAAAATCTTTCGAGGCTTACACGGTCTATGCCTATCCACTCGTCCCACAAAAATTCCATCGCTGCCCAGACGAAGCCGAGATTCTGGAGTATTTTTCCGCCTTTGTTGGTGGGTACTCGGTCTAAAAATTTGCTGGCAACGGCAAAGGCGGAGGGTAGCTCATCGGCAAAATTTTCAAAATCGTGGCGGGAGATTTTCACTTCGAGCGTGCGGAGTTTGTCGGCGACCATTTTCCAAGTCCATCTTTTGATTTTTTCCTTCCAAGCGGGATATTCTTGGAGGTTTTTTTCCATAGCGGCTTGATATTGCGCGTCTTCTTCGTCTTCGTAAGTATCGTCTTCGAGCTGATATTTTGACATAAATGGTTGATTATGAGTTATTTATGATTTTTTTGGCGTGCCCGCCGCGCCACGCCTGCCGCAAAGGGCGGCAGGCGGAGCCGTAGCACGGCGTGCTTACGCACTTGTGCCATGCTACGGCTCTACTGTCGCGGGGTCGGGCTATACATTGCAGCGCCTACGGCGCTTCCATTTCTATCCCTCACGCGGCAGACTTTTCAGGGTGCTCCGAAGATATCGGCTTCGATTTTTTGGCAAAGCAGATGCCCCATGAGAATATGCGTTTCTTGTATTCGGGGGGTGTTGTGGCTATGAGCGGATAGCAGATAATGGCAGATCGGGGCGAGTTTGCCGCCGCCTTCGCCCGTGAAACCGACGACGATGCAGCCCCTTTCTTGGGCGGCTTGGGCAGCGAGTAGGATATTGGGCGAGTTGCCAGAGGTGGAGAAGAGCCAAACCATGTCGCCCCTTTGGGCGCAGCCTTGCAGCAGGCGGGCGTAGACTTGTTCGTAGCCGTAATCGTTGGCTACGGCGCTGAGATAGCTCGTATTGCAGTGCAGGGCTTCGGCAAAAAGGGCGGGACGATCGAGATAAAAACGCCCCGTTAGCTCGGCGGCTAAATGCTGGGCATCGGCAGCCGAACCGCCATTGCCTGCGAGCCAGAGCCTGCCGCCGTTGCGGTACATCTGCACGCAATCGGCAGCCACAGCGCCCAAACGCGCGCATAAGCCTGCATCTGCCAGCAACTGCGCCACTACCGCCAAATGTTCTTCGATGCTTTCGCGCATTGATTTATAGCATACAGATTTTCACAGACGAAAACAGAAATACACAGATTTTTTTGCAGTCGCTCGCCACTTCTTCGCGCTTCGCAGTGCCAAAAATAGTATCTTTGCCGCAAATATCCGCATCTCGCCTATGAATTTGCTCGCACTTAGCTGGAAATATATACGCTCCAAGCCGCTTTCTAATTTTCTCAACGTGGTGCTTATCGCCTTAGGCGTGGGTCTGACCAGCCTTTTGCTGCTGCTCAACAGCCAATTTCGGGATAGACTCTACAAAAATATAGAGCCCATTCACCTCGTCGTCAGCGCCAAAGGCAGCCCCTTGCAAATGATACTTTCGAGCGTCTACCACATCGATATACCGACAGGCAATATCTCGATGGAAAAATCTTACCTGCTCACCAAAAACCCTTACATCGAAAAAGCCATACCACTGGCGCTCGGCGATAGCTACAAAACGCATCGCATCGTAGGCACAACCCTCGATTATATCGACCTTTACGGGGCAACTATGAAGGAGGGCAAGCGCTTTGAGAAGGATATGGAAATAGTAGCAGGCGCAAGGGTCGCCGAAAAGCTAAAGTTAAAACTTGGCGATACTTTCTATGGCGCGCACGGCTTGGTAGCCGACGACAATATGCACGCGCACAAAGAATACGCCTATAAGGTCGTGGGCATTTTGAAGCCGACGGGCACAGTGCTCGATGTGCTTTTACTGACGAATGTTAGCAGCGTTTGGCGCGTGCACGCAGAACACGACCACGAAGAAGAAGAGCACGAACACGACCCCAACGACAGCACCCATACACACGACCACGCAGGGCATGACCATAGCCATGACGGACACGACCACGCAGGGCATGACCACAGCCATGACGGACACGACCACGCGCACCCAACGACCAATACCGACACGCTCGCGCCCATTTCGCCCGAAGGGCAGGAGATAACGGCCTATTTGGTGGTTTATAAAAGGGACGGTACAGGCAACGTATCGGCGATGGCAGACCAGATGGTGCCCAAAATCATAGCCGACAACAGCGAAGAAATGGGCGTAGCCCGCCCCGTGCGCGAGCTGCAAAGGCTCATCGATATGACAGGCGTAGGCTCGCAGATGCTGCAAATTTTGGCGTTCGTGATTATCGGCATTTCGGCGCTAAGTGTTTTCGTATCGCTGCTCAATTCGCTCAAAGAGCGGCGTTATGAGCTGGCGATTATGCGCAGCATGGGCGCGAGTCGCGGGCAGATATTTGCGCTCATTATATGCGAGGGTTTATGGTTATCAAGCATTGGTATACTTGTCGGCGCGCTACTTAGCCATGCCGCTATGTCGGTAGTAGGCGTATTTTTGGAGGAAGCCTATCATTATGATTTCAAGGGCGCGATTTTCTTGATAGAAGAACTTTGGCTCTGGCTTGTGATTTTGTTTGTCGGATTTTTCTCGGCGCTGTTGCCTGCTATGCAAGCGTACAAGACGGATATTTCCGAAACCCTATCGCAGGGATAAGCCTTTTTATTTTGGGCGTGCCCGCCCTGCCAAAAGCAGGGCGGTCGCGCGCCGCCTACGGCAGCGCGCCCTTCCACCCGCTCACGCAAAAAGTAAAAAAATAAAGCCTTTGTCGCTTAGCGGCAAGCGCCGCTGGTATAGACGCTGATGCCATAGGACTCGGCTACGCAGTCGTTGCTATAGGTTACGTTGTTGCAGCCGCAGACGGGGGCATAGATTTCGTAGCAAGCGCGCATATCGGGCGTTGCGCTGGCTTCGCAGTCGTCGTCGTTTTCTTTGTTGCAAGCAGAAAAAGCCAGCGAGGCAAACGCTGCGAATAAGAGCATAGAAGCAAATTTTTTCATAATTGGAGTCTGTGTGTTTAGAAGCTGTTTGAATGATAGCGCGTGAGGGATAGCAGTGTAGAGCCGTAGCATGCTACGGCTCGCAACGAATAGCCCGACCGCCGCCCCCCGCATTTGCGGGGGCGACGCGCCATAGGCGCGGCGGGGGGCAAGCGGCGGGCACGCCCAAAAAAAATTTAGCCCGCCAACAGATAAACGATAAAATAAGCAACCAAGTCAATAAATAGCGATGCAAAAAATCATTGAATGCGTGCCGAATTTTAGTGAGGGACGCGACGAAGAAATTATCCGCAGCATAACCCAAGAAATTGAGCGCGTGGAGGGGGTAAAACTGCTGGACGTAGACCCTGGCAAGGCGACCAATCGCACGGTGGTAACCTTCGTGGGTGAGCCTGCCGTCGTCGTAGAAGCGGCTTTTTTGGCGATAAAACGCGCCTCCGAGTTGATAGATATGCGCACACACCAGGGCGAGCACCCGCGTATGGGGGCGACGGACGTTTGCCCGCTCATACCCATCAGCGGCATCAGCATGGAGGAATGTGCCGAATGGGCGCGCAAACTCGCCAAACGCGTCGGCGAAGAGTTGGATATTTCGGTATTTTTGTACGAGGCTGCCGCCAGCAAGCCCGAATTTAAGAATCTTGCTACCATACGCGCAGGCGAATACGAAGGCATGGCGGAGAAGCTGCGCCGCGAAGACTTCGTGCCCGATTTTGGCCCCAATGCGCTGAATGTACGCGCAGGCGTTACGGCTATCGGCGCACGCGACTTTCTCATAGCCTACAACGTCAATCTCAATACGGCCTCCGTGCGCCGTGCTAATTCCGTCGCCTTCGACGTGCGCGAACAGGGGCGCATCTTACGCGAGGGCGACCCCCTCACAGGCAAAGCCCTCACGGACGAAAAGGGCGAGCCCCTGCGTCAAGCAGGCAAATGCAAATCGGTAAAAGCTATAGGCTGGTTTATAGAAGAGTACGGGGTAGCTCAAGTATCTATGAACCTCACCAATATCCAAGACACGCCCCTACACGCTGCCTTTGAGGCTTGTTGCGAATCGGCTACTGCGCGCGGTATGCGGGTAACAGGCTCCGAATTGGTGGGTATGGTGCCCTTGCGCGTGCTCACAGATGCAGGCAAATACTTTTTGGAGCGGCAGCAGCTATCTGCGGGCGTATCGGAGGCGGAGCTCATACGCATCGCCGTAAAAACGATGGGTTTGGACGAGCTCGCCCCCTTCGATGCACAGAAAAAAGTCATCGAATACCAGCTGCAAAAGCCCTCGCCGCTGGTAGATATGTCCTTGCGTACTTTCGCCGATACGACGGCAAGCGATGCGCCCGCCCCTGGCGGCGGCTCTGTAGCGGCGTACTTGGGCGCGCTGGGCGCGGCACTCTCTACGATGGTCGCCAATCTCTCGGCGCATAAACGCGGCTGGGATGCAAGATGGGCGGAGTTTTCCACTGTAGCCGAGCGCGGGCAGCAGCTAAAGGCGCAGTTGCTATATTTGGTGGACGAAGATACTGCCGCTTTCAATGGGGTAATGTCCGCCTTTGGCTTGCCAAAAAACACGGATAGCGAAAAGCAAGCCCGCACAAAAGCTATACAATCTGCCACGCGCTACGCTATAGAAATTCCGTTGCGCACGATGCAGTTAGCCGCGCAGGTTCTCCCGCTGGCTAAAGAAATGGTCGAAACGGGCAACCCCAATTCGCTGACCGATGCGGGCGTAGGTGCGCTTTGCGCGCGTAGTGCGGTGTATGCGGCGTATTTCAACGTAAAAATAAATCTCGCCTCCCTACACGATAAAGTTTTTGCCGCAGATACCCTGCGCGAAGCTGAGCAAATTTTGCAAAAAGCTATAGAGGCAGAAAGCGAAATTATCGCGTTGGTCAACGCCAAAATCTAAGGCATTCCTCTCGCCTTTCCATACAAATATAAAATGATGTACCTGCTTATGAGCATCGCCTTTACGGTCTTGCTCTTACTCATTCTGAAGTCTTACGAACGTTTTCGGGTGCCTACCTTCCCCGCTATTGTGGTCAATTATTGGGTCTGCGTGCTCACGGGCAGCGTGGTAATGGGCAAACAGCCGCTTAGTATGGATTTGCTACAGGCGGCTTGGCTGCCTTATGCTACCGTTTTGGGCGGCTTATTTGTTTTCGGTTTTTATACGATAGGCGTTACCCTGCAGAAATTCAATTTGGCAGTGGCGACGGTCATGCAAAAGATGTCTTTGGTGCTCTCTGTGCCTTTCGGCATTTACGCTTTTTCGGAGGAGGCGAATTGGCTGAAAATCAGCGGTTTATTATTGGCAGTAATCGCTATTTTCCTCACCAATGCGCCCGCACCGAAAGAGCCTAGTAGCGAGCAAATTGATGCGCCTGCTGCGGCTGCTGCGCCCTTTCTTTGGGTTTTCCCTGCCATCACCTTCTTTTCGAGCGGGGCGATAGAGTGCATTTTGCAGTATACGCAGGAGGTAATTATCAAAAATGATCCGAATCCGCAAGATGCTTCGGCGATGTTTACGCTGGTTTCCTTCGGCATTGCGGCGGTTTTCGGTACGATTGCGTTGGTGGTACAGCATTTTCGGGGGCTGTCTTCTTGGCAATGGCGCGCTTTGCCTGCGGGTTTTATTTTGGGTGTGCCCAACTATTTTACCATCTTTTTTTTGCTGCTTGCCTTTTCTTGGGCGGATAAATCCATGATTTTGCCTATCAACAATGTAGGGATTTTATTGGGCTCTACGGCGGCGGGTTTGTTGCTTTTTTCGGAGCGTTTGCGCCCCATCAATCTCGCGGGCGTAGGGGTGGCGGTTTTGTCTATCGTGCTGATAGCGCTATCATAGCGGGCGAATAATTATTCGCCCCTACTGGCAATTTGGATTTATCCCGCGCACGTATTGGTTGATAATATCGAGTTTTACAGCAGTTTCTGCGCCCGAAAAGCCCTTTATATCTTCATTGCGAATGCTGCGCAGGTACCATTTGAGCAGCTCCCGCGATACGGGCATATACGACCAGTGCCAGACCTCTTCCTGATAGCCCGTTTTGCGCTGATTTGCGGCTGTGCCGATAAGGGAATAGGTTTGGCAAAAGCCGTAGCGGGCGGCATTTTTTTGCAACCAAGCATAGACTTTTTTCCCTTCCACGCTGCGCCAATATGAGAAAGCGACGCTATTTATATCGATATCCGTGCCCCAATGATGGCGCGAGGTGCCAGGCATAGCCGAGTAGCGTAGTATAGCGCGGGCGCGGTCTATGGGCGGGGTTTTGGCGTTGGTGTTTATGCCGTAGGTGGGGCGTTTGCCGCTCCATTTTTCCTCCCAGACCATTTTTTGCTTCTCGAAACTGCGGGTCGCGGAGATGATAAGCAGGCGCACACCGTCTTTTTTTGCTGCTGCGTGCATTTCGACGAAAGCGCGATGCGCCTCCTTGCGCATATAGATGGTGTGCGAGCTAAAAGCCGCATCTACCCGCACAAAACGCGCATCGTTGGAGGGATCAAAACGCCCCATCAGATAATCAACGCTAAGGCTGCCTTGCTGCTGCGCAAGCGCCCAATAAGCCAGCATCAGGCACTTTTGTAACCAAGTCATCATGGCTTGTGTTATGTATTTGTGTTTATTTTTTTGGGCGTGCCCCCGCGCTATGCGCGGGGTCGGGCTATGCGGGGCAGCCCTGTGCTGCCCCAAAGGGCAGGCACATGGGTCTGCCCCTACTATCCCTCACGCAGTTAGCGCCCTCACGGGCGCTTTGGGATAAGAATTGGCAGAAATTTGTATATATTTTTTGGCTTCTATTGGGCGTTTTAGCGCTATTTGTATAGTCAAAATGCCGTAAGAATAGCGTATTTTTGTCGGAATAAAATGCGTGCTTTTTTGTTACACTATCTCAACCATGAACGTTATACCTACAGTATTGCTTGCGTTTTGGGCATTTTGCTACTACGGCGGCGAGGTTTCGGCGCAACAAGATACAAAGAAACAGCGTGTTTTGCTCGCCGAAACCATTTATTTCGGCTCTGGCTCAGCGAAAGTAGAATCTCAATTTGAGCCTGCGCTGCGTAAAATCATCTCCGCTCAAGCCGAGAAACCCGACAGCAAGATATGGATTCACGCGCATACAGACTCTATCGGCGCTGCCGCCTTCAATGAAGCCTTATCGGCTTCGCGGGCTTTGAGTGTGGAAATGGCGCTATCGCGTTTGGGGGCAGATACAATGCGTATGGACATTCGGCACTACGGCGCATATAGCCCGCTCAGCGACAACCGCACCGAAAAGGGCAGAGCCGAAAATCGTCGGGTAGCCGTATACGTCATACAGGAGTTAGACGCGAGCGAATTGGGCGTATGGGGTCTTGTACGCGGGCGGGTAACCGATGCCGCTACCCAAAAGCCCCTGAAAACGACGCTTATTTTCAACTCCTTGCAAGGGCGGGACTCTTTGCAGACGGATAGCGCGGGCTACTACGAGCTTCGCTTTTCGCAGTTTGCCAACGCGGAGGGGCGGGCATATAGCAAGGGATATTTTTTTGTGGCGAAGGTCGTAAAGCCTTTGTTTCAGGATACAGTAGAGCTAAATTTTTCGCTTGAGCGGGCGCTGGTTGGCGGCAAATTGATGCTTACGGATTTATATTTTCAGCCAGGCACAGCCGATTTGCTGCCCTCCTCGAAAGTGGCCTTGGAGGGTATTTATACCTTTTTGGCAACGGACGAAGATTTGAAAATAGAAATCGGCGGGCATATCAACAAGCCAAATCAAGCGCCAATAGAGCGCAGCTCTACTTCCTTTCGCCTCTCGGAAGAGCGGGCGCGCTCAGTGCGGGATTATCTGGTAGCGCGGGGCATTTCGGCGCAGCGGCTCTCGTACAAGGGCTACGGCAACTGGGAGATGATACATCCGCAGGCAAACAGCGAAATACAGGAGCAGCTCAATCGGCGCGTAGAGCTAAAGGTAACAGAATAGCTTTTTTCGACATAGTACACTCGTGCTAAAGCACTACAGCAGGACGAGCTCGCGTGAGCGGGCGAAGCGGGGCAGCGCGTAGCGCTGGTGCAAAGCTGCCCTTAGGGCAGCTTTGCACCGACAGCCCCCGCAGCACGCGACGGCGCGACGCACCGCGCCGCTTTTGGCGGCGCAGCGGCGCGGCGGCACGCCCAAATAAAAAAATCTTGATGCTCATTTCTTCACCTAATATTTAGGACTATTGTATGTTGAAATTTTTTACAAGCTTTTTCCTCTTCTCTTTGCTCACAAGCACGGCGCTTTGGGGGCAATTTCCGCTGCGTTCGGAGGACGCTGCAGCGCTAACACGCATGCGCAATGCGGGCTTAATTGATCCCGCTTACACGGTGCCTTCGGGTACGCTTAGCCCGCTGGATACTATTATTGCGGAGCAATTTGGCATAAAACTGCGCCCTCGTTCTATACCTACGATGATGTTTGTGGTGGAGGAGCTTGATTTTATCTATCGGCGCAATAATCCCCTTTCAATTCCTGGTAGCCTCCCCTACTATAGCGCGCTAGATAGTATGTTTATGCTGAGTGGTTTGGAGTTTGTGCGGATCATAAACTTCACCAATAATCGGCTTATTGGCGCTGCGGGTGTAGCGCAACGGCAATATCGCAGAAACGATTTGCTTAGTTTTCGCGCGGACAGTAATGAATTATTTTCTGTTGTGATGGTGGATATGTTGGTGGTAGCGCCGAATTTGCAGCATTTATTTTTGCGTTCGGCATTTGAGGAAACGCAGAATATGCCTCAGACTTCGACGCTGGCGGATATACCTGCAACGAATGTGTTGAAGACGCTTGATTGTTCGCACAATTTATTTACGGTCTTTCATTCGGAGATTTTTGGGCGTTTGTTGCAGTTGGAGGTTTTGGATTTTAGCCATAATCGGATATCGAGCGTGGTAGAAAATGCGACCTATATGGCGAATGCTATACCGAAAATCGGCGTAGCGAGCAGCAATGCGCCATTTTCGCTGTATTGCTACAATATGGGGGAATTTTTGCGCGAGATACGGCTGAACAACAATGAATTGCGCGGGCATTTGATGATACATCATTTTATTGGTAAAACTTTATCTCGTCCTGTGGGTGGGCGGGCCTTGCAGGTCTTGGATTTTCGCAACAATCGTTTTGATGCGGTTTCGCCTCTCATGAGCGATTTGATGATACAAAACACCATTGCGCCTTTGGCGGTGGGTAGTTATTTTTCGCCTACTTGTTCGCTGCGGGTAGATGGCAACAATTTGCAATTTGACGACTTGTTTAGGCTTTCTATGGGCTTTGGCAAGGCATTGCCGAATGGGGCGAGCATAGATTTTCCGACCTTTACTTATAACAATCAAGATAGCGTAGGGATTGGCGGTACGCGTCGACGCGGCACTGGTCAGCCTTTGGATTTTAATTTGCAGGTGCGCGAAAGCAGCTACCGCGTGCCGCCTGCGGTGCGTCCGCTTTTGGCGCAATGGGGTGTGAAGCGCAGCAACTACGGTTGGACTTGGGGAACGGAGGCGGATATAGCTGCCAACAATACGGCGAATTTTGTGCTTTTAGCAACATTTTTTACGACTGCTTCGGGCTTCAACGGCAATACGAGCGTTACAGCGCCTTCTAATACGCTGACGAGCATCGGGCAAACGAATTTCATCGTGCGCGACTCGGCTTTTACGGGGCGCAGCCGCCCCAGTATTGGCATGGTCGCGGCAGCGGGCGTAGACCGTTCTTATGTTTTCTCTTGGGCTACGAATGACAATTTCCCTGGTCTAACGCTGCACACGCGCAAAAAGCGTATCGTTGTGGGCGACTGTTTGGATAGTTTGGGGCAACCTATTGTTTGTCAGGAAATCATCGTGCAGACAGACCCGAATGCAACGGAGGCACAGTTGGATAGCGCGCGGGCGGAGTTTGGTGCGGAGGTAGTGGAGTCTTGCCACTGCGGCGATGTGGAGTTGTGGGCACTCTCGGATACCTTTCAGACGGTAGATTTGGAGGCAAACGGTGCGGGTACACGCTCGGCGATACCAAGCACGCGCAACAAACCTGGTTTGCGCTCTGCTGATGCCAACTACAGCATGCTGCCTGGTACGGATACGACGCATATCGACGACAATCCTACCGTGCAAGCTGTGCAAGGAAATACGAATGCTTCCGCTACGCTGGTGGCGATAATCGACTCTGGTACAGACCCCGACCATCGTATCCTATCGCCTTATATCCGCTACAATCAAAATGAGGTTTGGGAAGATTTGGTTAATCCGCAGCCTGCCGACACCGATGGCAACTGCGAGAAAAACGATGTTTTGGGTTACAACTATGTAGACGGCACAAATGTAGCCTACGACGACCATGGACATGGTACGGCTGTAGGGGGCATTGTGGCGGGTTTTGGTGCGCCAATGGTAGCGCCTACGGATATGAACCGCATCGCCTTGCTGCCTATCAAGTACACGGATAGACGCGGCAGTGGTACGACCTTTCATACGGCTTGCGCTATTTTTTATGCGGCGGACTACCATCGCAATCGCACGAATGGAATTGCTACGGCGGATAGCGTGCGTGTTATCAATGCGAGCTGGGGTTATTATGGGGAGGAGTCTACGATTTTGCGCGAGGCTATAGAGTATGCAGATGGTCGTTGCGGTTTGCTTTTCGTTACCTCTGCGGGCAACGATGGCACGGATAACGACGCAGCGCCCCACTACCCTGCCAATTTTGATTTGCCGAATGTGCTGGCTGTAGCCTCTACAGATATGGGCGACAATAATCTGGCTGCCTACTCCAATTATGGGGCGCAAAGCGTGCATATTGCTGCTCGCGGCAGTTTTACGTCTACGCTTATTCCGCAGTCGGGGAATTCTGCGGATACGTCTGCGATAGTACTCGAAGGGACTTCGTTTTCTACCGCTTTGGTATCTCGGGCGGCGGCTTTGCTCTTCAATCAGCACCCAAATGCCAGCCCTGCGGCGGTGAAATTTGCGCTAATGCAGACGGCTACGCCTCTACCTGCTGCCGATGCTGCCAAAATCGCCAGTGGCGGCAAACTCAACTACGAAGCGGCTTTGGCGTATCTGGCACAGATGACAGATATTACGGCTTGTGCGGAGTATACGATATCTGTGGAGCGTTTGCAAGGCGAGGGTATCCGCACGCAGGTTTTCCCCAATCCTACTCAAGGGACGCTGTTTTTACAGTTTGAGGGAGCAGGCGAGCGGCGTATAGATTTGCTGGATGCTCAAGGCAGGCTGCTAAGCAGCGAAATGAGCCAAGAGGGCAATAGCAGCCTTAGCTTGCGCGAATTGCCGCAGGGCATTTATCTGCTGCGCATACAAAGCGCACAGGGATTGGAAACGCATAAAGTGCTGAAAATAAATTAATCATAGCTTGCAATTATGTCCATAACTTTGCCCTTCGGGGGGAGGTTATGGACTTTTTTGTGGGCTGCATTTTTGCGTGAGGGATAGGAGCGGAACCAGCCCGCCTAAGCGGGCTGATGCAGCGGATAGCCCGACCCCGCGACCGCGTAGGGGCAGCCCTTGTGGCTGCCCTCGCCTGCGCCCCTTTCGCTCCCGTTGGTCGCGTCTACTTCGTGGTGGCGCAGGC
Source organism: uncultured Saprospiraceae bacterium (assembly GCA_964467315.1). Taxonomy (GTDB): domain Bacteria; phylum Bacteroidota; class Bacteroidia; order Chitinophagales; family Saprospiraceae; genus JAAFIM01. The sequence goes on from CAYXSA010000023.1 coordinate 45,249, forward strand.
GGCGGAGCGGGGGCACGCCATAAAAAATAATAAATTATCGCCTTTTTTTACTAACACTATCAGACCTTTTATGCTTAAAAATCTTTTACCATTTGCGCTTTTGCTTTTATCTATGGGGCAGGCACAGGCACAGATCCCGCTCAATGCAGAGGATAAAATAGCGCTGGACTCTTTGTATAGCAAGGGGTTTATTGCGGATACTTCGACGGGGGGGGTTACCTATACCTACCTTACGCAATTGCCTGTATTGAGCAACGCAGATGCTTTAGAGTACAACGATTTAGGTCTTAGTCTTGACGTAGACACAGCAAACAATGAGTACCGTGTAGTGCTCGTCAGATTAGGTGGCGCTCGCGCCGATACTGCCGACTACGCTTCGATTTCTACGGCTGCCTTATTGCCTGTTTTTCAGGGTACTCGGCTCGACTCTTTAGTAGATTTGCATCTATATGACAATCAAATCGTGGGCGATGTGGCGGATATGCTACCTACAAGCAAGCGTTTTGAGCGTATGCAAAACTTTTGGGTCAACAATAACGACCTAACGAGCATAGATGCCTTTATAAATGCTTGCGTTATAGATCTAGGCGGTGGCAGTTTGGAAGGTACGTTGCGGACAGTATTTGTTGATTTCAATCAGCTAACAAGTATCCCCTCGGCACTGCTGGAAAACAATCCGAATTTGATAGACTTTAATTTTGGATATAATCCTCTGCAGCAGTTGCCTGCGCCTCAAGGCACTTGTACGGTTACTTTGGGGAGTGTTAGTAGCACTTGTCCTTGTTATGCGGGTTTGGGAAAAATAGAGCATATAAAATTTCCGAACCAAGTGGGGGCTACCAGCACGCTTAGCGGTCGTTTTTATCCCGAACATTTTTTGGCGAAGCAGTTAGAAATTAAAGCGGCTTTGGGGACTCCTCTGCCTTTGGAGGAGTTGATTATTAGCGACAATCAATTTACGAGCGTTTCGCCTTTTTTGCTGGATTTGGCTCTACAAGTGCAAAGCATTTCAAGCTTTTTGGAGCAGCCGAATTTGACGGCGGTAAAAATGCGGGGCAATTATTTCAACTATAGCGATTTTTATGCGATGAACGTCGCTTTGGGCGTAACGGCAAGCATACAGAGCAATCTGGGCTTGGGTTATGAATATGCTCCACAGCGCGATAGCCTCATCGGCATTGGTGGGGTGCGTCGGCGCGGCACGGGCGCATCTTTAGAATTTGATTTGGATATAGAGGACTTGGCTTTCCGTTTTCGCAATAGCGGCACGGGAGCATCTACGAATTGGGGTATGGTGCGCTACAGCTACGATTGGACTTGGGGCAATGCTACGGAAACGCCCTTTAAGATAGCGAGTTGCGACCAAAGTTTCGGCATTGAGCAGGTGAATTTTAGCTTAGTGCAAGCCAGCCCTACCTTTTCTGCACTGGGTAGCAACGGCATCAGCTTGTCGTTGAATGATTTGCTCGACCCTGCAGAAGTTCGGGTAGGTGTACGCACGACGGCGCACGCCTTATTGGATTCTTCCTTTATCTACCATACTATTTCTTGCACTCAGTTTCCCGCTATCAATTTTCAAGCGCGCCCGAAAACCATCGTTTTTGGGGAGTGTTTCGACAATGCGGGCAATATCATCGTTTGCCAAGAGATGACCATTCAGCCCAACAATTCGGGCAGAAACGAGGAGCGCGATGCGGCTATCCGCTATTTGCAGGATACGCTCGGCGCGCGAAAAACCCGCGATTGTATGTGCGGTGATGTGCAACTTTGGACGCTGCCCGACAATATCGAACTGACTGCCAACGGCGCGGGCACCCGCTCCGCTATACCCAGCACCCGCAATAAACCTGGTCTGCGCTCTGCCGATGCCAATTACCCTCTTAATACAGGCAATTCCATCACGCAGCCAACAACGCCCAGCATAGACGCTTCTCAAGGAAGTACAGACCCCAACCGCACGCTGATAGCGATTATCGATTCGGGCACCGACCCCGACCATCCACTATTGGCGCAGCACATACGCGCCAATGCCCGCGAAACCCAAAATGATGATACCGACAACGATGGCAACTGCCTCATAGACGACATTTTAGGTTTCAACTTCTTGGACAATAACAATGTACCTTACGACGATATCAATCACGGCACTATAGTCGGCAGTATCGCAGCAGGGCTTAGCACGCCTGCGCTGTCCTCTACAGATAGTTCGGTAGCGCTCTTGCCGATTAAGTTTACCAACCGTTTTGGGCAGGGCTCCACCTTTGAGGCGGCTTGCGGCATTTATTACGCGGTCGATTACCATCGCAATCGCTCTACGGGCGTGCGCGACGAAGACAGCGTGCGCGTTATCAACGCAAGCTGGGGCTATCGGGGCGAGTTCTCTCATGTGCTAAACGATGCCATCGCCTATGCGGGTCGCCGCTGCGGGGTGCTTTTCGTTTGCGCTGCGGGCAATGACGCTCAAGACATGGATAATGACGATATGGGCAATTACCCCGCGCATTTTAGCCTGCCGAATATACTGGTGGTTGCCGCTACAGATGGGGCTGCCAACCTCGCTTCTTACTCCAATTATGGCAGACTTTCCGCCCATATCGCCGCACCTGGCACTTTTACCAATGTCGCTATCCCCCAAGAGGGACTTAGCCCCAATACGACGACGCTCCCACAATCGGGCACTTCCTTCGCTACGCCTTATGTATCGCGGGCGGCGGCGATTTTATTCAACGAATACCCAGCCGCAAGCGCTGAAGCCGTTAAGCAGGCGCTGATGTCGACGGCTACCCCACTCGCCTCTGCCGATAGCAGCCGCCTCGCCTCTGGCGGTGTGGTCAATCTCAACGCCGCTTTGGCATACCTCGATAGCATGAGCGCTATTGGTTTTTGCACTAATTTTATTGGCGTGGAAGAGTTGGACGAAGCAGAACAGCAAGCAAGCAGCCATATTTTGTTCCCCAATCCCGCGCGCGAAAATCTGCAAATCGCTTTTACGCAGGAATACACGGAGGCAACTATTTTGCTTTTCGATGCCAAAGGCTCAGAAATCTCCCGCCAGCAGGCACGCGGCGAAACACATATAAGCGTATCCCTTGCCAATCTGCCGCAGGGCTTGTATCTGGTGCAGGTACGCACAAGCGGACAGACCCACACGCATAAAATTGTGAAGATAGATTAAACATTTTTTTGGGCGTGCCCCCAGCGCAGAGCGCTGGGGTCGCGTGTTGCGGGGTTTTAGTATGCGGCGGCTTGCCGCCGCATACCGCGCCGCGCAGCGGCGCGCCCCTACACCCGCTCACGCGAAGGTACACCCAAGCGTATTGCCTTTATTCTTGCTTTTTCTTATTCCAAACCATATTTTGCCTCTATGAATAAGCCTCTTTTACTATTTCTCTTGCTGCTGCTGTTATATACGGGGCAAGCAAAAGCGCAGGTTATCCCCATCTACGAACCCGATAGGCTTGCGCTCTTAGAACTTGCTCGTATGGAGTTTTTAGATAGCTCCTTTATACCCGCAGCAGGCGTAAGCGTTACGATAACGAGCTTGAATGGTACAAACGTGGAACTGGCGCTGCCTGCGGGTGTTCCCCAATCGGAATGGCGGGTAAGGGCTATGCGCCCTGTCAATCTTCGCGCGGGGGCTGCCTCTCTGCCCTTGAGTACCCTTGCCGCCAATGCATTCACCGATAGCTCCTTTCAATTTTTGGAAGTTTTGAACCTATCGGGAAACGAGCTTACTGGCGATTTTAGCGCATTTGCCACCAAAACGCTGCCTCGACTTGTAGAGGCTAATTTTTCTTTCAACGCCATCACCAATATAGATGGCTTGCTAAGCGCCTGCACAGGACGCGGTCTAAAAATAGCCTCCTTCGGCTACAATTCGATAACAAATATACCTGCTGTTTTGCTGGAAGATTTCGACAGCCTTCAGGTATTGGATTTTGAGGACTGTCTACTCACGGCGCTTCCTGCGCCGCAAGCGATGTGCAGCATTAGCGTCGCCGCTGCGGGGCTAAACTTCGCCTGCCCTTGTTATGGGGGGCTTGAAAAATTGCGCGCCATAAAACTTTGGTCAAATCAGCTATCGGGCACCTTTTACCCAGAGCATTTTCTCGGCAAACAGTGGGAAGCCAAAGCCAATAATCCCTTAGATTTGCTGACAATGGAGATGGTAGAAATCAGCGAAAACAACTTCAATGATGTTTCTACCTTGCTCATAAATGCTGTTTTTGCCGACCCCAATGCCAACGATGCAGCAATGGTCGATTTTTTGAGTCAGCCGCGCATGATAGATACGACGATAGGCACAGATTGCTGGGAGTTGGGGCATTTGCATGTGGAAGATAATCTATTCGACCCCAGTGATTTGCACGCATTCAACGTTGCTTTAGGGGCTACGCCTGCAGTGCTTACTTCGCTTGGCATACCAGTAGGTACTTGCACGGGCAATCCGATAACGCGTTATCTATATGCGCCACAGCGCTTGGATTCTATCGGCACGGGCGGTTTGCGTCGGCGCGGAGCGGGACACTCCTTGAATTTTGATTTGGACATAGAGGATTGGGCTTTCCGCTACCGCGATAGACAGGCTATGGTTGCAGCTTGGGGCATATCACGCCACGATTATACTTGGAAATGGGGGCGGGACTCTGTGAATGTCAATCTGCCGACCTTCCCTATAGAGCCAGCATTTTCGATTGTAACGGCTGACATCGTACAGCCCACAACGGGAAGCGCAACCTTCGACACCCTAAACGCCAACGGTATTTTTCTGCAATCGACCCTCAATATGTCAGGCGAGCAGCGCGTAGGCATACGCACAACGGCGCATCGGGTTTTAGACTGTAGCCATCTTTCGCATTGGGTGCATTCACCCGATTTCCCGTTTTTGGATACACTTTTTTCTCGCCGAAAGGATATCATCATTGGCGATTGTTACGATGCGGATAGCAACGTGATTATGTGCCAAGAGATGACCATACAACTGAACAACTCCGCCCGCAACGAGGAGCGCGATGCGGCTATCCGCTATTTGCAGGATACGCTCGGCGCGCGTAAAACCCGCGATTGTATGTGTGGCGATGTGCAACTTTGGGTGCTGCCCGACAATATCGAATTGACTGCCAACGGCGCAGGCACCCGCTCCGCCATACCCAGCACCCGCAACAAACCTGGTCTGCGCTCTGCCGATGCCAACTACCCCTTAGAGACGGGCAACTCCGCCGCTACGATGGCGATGCCCAGCATAAACGCCTCGCAAGGCAGCACAGACCCCAATCGCACGCTGATAGCAATTATCGATTCGGGCAGCGACCCCGACCACCCTTTGCTTGCGCAGCACATACGCGCCAATGCCCGCGAAACTCAAAACGATGGCATAGATAACGACGGCAACTGCCTCGTAGACGACATTTTGGGTTTCAATTTCTTAGACAATAACAATATACCTTACGACGACATCAATCACGGCACTATAGTCGGCAGTATCGCGGCGGGTATTGGTACACCTTCTATTTCGCCCTCTTCGCCCTCTGTAGCGCTCTTGCCGATTAAGTTTACGAATAGATTTGGGCAGGGTTCGACCTTTGAGGCGGCTTGTGGCATTTATTATGCGGTGGATTATCATCGCAACCGCTCTACAGGCGTGCGCGACGAAGACAGCGTGCGCGTTATCAACGCAAGCTGGGGCTATCGGGGCGAGTTTTCTCATGTATTGAACGATGCTATAGAGTATGCGGGTCGCCGCTGCGGGGTGCTTTTCGTTTGTGCTGCGGGCAACGATGCTCAAGACATGGATAATGATGTAGTGGGCAATTATCCCGCGCATTTTAGCCTGCCGAATATACTGGTAGTTGCCGCTACAGATGGGGGCGCAAACCTCGCTGCTTACTCCAACTACGGTAGACTTTCGGCGCATATCGCTGCGCCTGGTACTTTTACGGGGGTGGCTATCCCGCAGCAGGGCGCAAGCCCCAACACGACGAATGTAGCGCAGTCGGGCACTTCCTTCGCTACGCCTTATGTATCGCGGGCGGCGGCGATTTTATTCAATGAATACCCGACAGCAAGCGCTGAAGCCGTCAAGCAGGCATTGACGTCAACGGCTACCCCACTTGCCTCTGCGGATAGCAGCCGCCTCGCCTCTGGCGGTGTGGTCAATCTCGATGCAGCGCGGGCTTATCTTGGCAATATGACGGCGATTAGCTTTTGTACGGAAATCGTAGGCGTAGAAGAAACGACGGCGGAACAAGCCCGTAGCCAATACATTCTTTTCCCCAACCCCGCGCGCGAAAATTTGCAAATCGCTTTTACAGAAAGCTATACAGAAGCGACTATACTGCTTTTCGATACCAAAGGTTCGGAAATCAGCCGCCTACAGGCTCGCGGCGAAACGCATATCAGCTTATCGCTCGCCAATCTGCCACAGGGTTTGTACTTGGTGCAGGTGCGCACAGGCGGGCAGACAGAGACGCATAAGATTGTGAAGATGGACTAATGTTTTTTTGTGCGGGTGCAAGAGGGCAGATACATGGGTCTGCCCCTATGCTGCCGCCAAAATATGGCAATACCGCCCGCCGCGCCCCTTTGGCGCGGCGGGTATTTTTTTTGCGTGAGGGATAGCAATGTAGAGCCGTAGCATGGCACAAGTGCCGTAGGCACGCCGTGCTACGGCTCTAATGAATAGCCCGACCCTGCGACCTTTAAGCGCGTTAGCGCGGGGAGCAGGGGCACGCCCAAAAGAGTGAAAAGTGAAAAGTGAAAAGTGAATACGAAGTAACCGCGCAGCGAAAACGCAGTTAACGCGTAGCGAAAATGGTACTTGGTGTATAAGTACTTGATTATCAATTATTTATATCTAAAAATAAATGCTAAAAATTTGCAAGTTAGGCGAAAAAAATGCACTTTTCACTTTTCACTTTTCACTTTTCACTTTTC